>JAVKCN010000047.1:0-68741 GCA_040222715.1 Cyclobacteriaceae bacterium
ATCCTGGGACATGAATTAACCAATAAATTTTCTGATGATGAGGTTCTACTTGCGGCAAGTTTTGAAAGATCTCGTGAACAGGAATTACTATTGGAAATAGAGCAGCTGCCTTCAAAAGAAAAAGTGAGAGAGTACCTCCAAACCGCTAAGGAGCACCTCATCATCAGAAAATTTCTTGGTTAATTCATGTCCCAGGTTATAACGGCGGTTAAATTCAGCATATCCCATGAAACCAAAGATGATTGCGTCTATCCAGCCAATCAGCACTGGTAATAGTGTCCAGCAAAATGCTACGTACCACCATCCTTTGCGGGACTGCCCAATATAAAACCGATGAATACCCAACCCGCCCAGAAAGATCGCCAGGACGATGGCAAGGGGTTTATATTTCATATTTCTTACCTGTTTTGTCAAATCGCTGTTTCATTTTGAAAAGCCTGCGGTGCAGTCTCTTCATAAGTTTTGATATGATACTTTCTTTTAAGCTACATCCTGATCACTGCAAAAGTGGCGCATTACGCAATACTTTTTCTCGCAATGTTCGCAAAATCCCTACAACAGACAAAGAACCATGAGTATTAATCAAATAATGTTCCTAATTGTGAAGTTTTCTAATCAGGCAGGCGTAATATATGAGCAAAGAATCTGGAAACGTACTTCGATAAAGGCAGTCACTAGCCACCCATATCAGCGGAAGAGGATACCAAATGGCAGATAAAAAGGCAAAAACTGTGATATTTCTCACTTTTTTCGCATATGGTAGGGCTGTACAGAACTTTCTGATTAAATTCGTTTATTTACATATAGGAAGAGTATGAATGAATCTTCCTGAATATTACAGATGAGTAAACTATGGGTGAGCGTGTTGTAAAACCCGCCAAAGGGGATTTATTGTTATCAGAACCTTTCTTAGCTGATGCCAACTTTGAGCGATCAGTTATTCTGTTGTGTGAACATAACACCGAGGGTTCGTTTGGTTTTGTGTTGAACAAGCAGTCGGAGCTGAGTTTGTCTGATGCCATAGATGAAGTAGATGGTTATGAAGAGGTGTTGTATGTGGGCGGACCGGTTCAGCATAACACGCTGCACTTTGTTCATCGGGTACAACCTCCACTCAATCAGTCTGAACAGATTCAGGAGAGTATCTACTGGGGAGGTGATTTTGATCAGTTACTTTCTTTAATAAATACCCGCCAACTGGTATCGACCGACATTAAGTTTTTTGTTGGATACTCGGGCTGGGGACCTGGCCAGCTGGAAGATGAATTGGCTGAAGACTCCTGGATTGTTTATAAAAATGCCAGCGCCCAACAGATATTCGACATTCCTACCCACCTGCTCTGGCAGGAGATACTGAGAAGTATGGGCGGGAAATACCGGATGTTTTCTAATTATCCAATTGACCCTCGACTTAATTAAAACATTTATCTCTTTTTTTGAATATACTATAGAAATAGAGAAAGCATTAACTTAGAATGTTCGCGTTATGGCAGAAGCTCCTGAAAATCAGAAAGAAGAAAAGCCCTCAGAAAATATCAGACAGGAGAAATCACAAGATGAATCCACTGAATCGACCTTGGAGAGCAATGAGATATCTTCCTCGCCGGAAGCAGAGAATGATGCTCCGGTTGAAGATCAATCGAATACTCCTACTTCGGAAGCAGCACCTAACCCTGCAACCGAAGAGGAAACACCCATCTCTACACAGGATGACTTGTCTGAGAAGAAAACTCAGTCCACTGAGCCTGATCAGACTACTATTGTTGATTCTGGAGAAAAATTCGACACCGAACCGACAAGTACTGATACATCCAATGAGGATGCATCCAGTACAGAAATACCCGGTGTGGCGACACCCGGTGTGGCGACACCCGAGGTGGATACACCTGTTGAGGACACATCTGTACCCGATGTCGCTACTCCTAAAACAGATGTATCCGTAACCGGGCAGGAAGAGGAAAGTGTGAGCCAAATGGGCGGTGAAAGCGCAATGCCAGTGGACAAACTGGCAGAAGAAACCAAGAAGGGAGGTGAAAGTTCTTCAGAGGCTGACGAGACGTCGGGCGAAGCTGCCAAAGCTACGCTAGAAGAAAAAACTAAATCCACTCCCACTGAGGAAAGTGGCGAAAGTGAAACTGATGAAGAGGATGAAGATCATCATGAAGCGCCTGATTACAGCCAACTGACCCGGGAAGAGCTTTTTCAGGAGATAGAAAAACTGGCGAAAGCTGAGGAAGTTAAATCAACCTACCCTCAGGCCCGCCAGCTGAAAGCCCACTTCGACGAACTTGAGGAAGGCGAACGAGAAAACGCTTTGCAGCAGTTTGTGCGTGAAGGTGGAGAAGAGGACGGGTTCGAGTATCGTAAAGATACCCTGCATGAGCAGTTCTACGCGGCATTCCATAAGATACGGGAGCAACGCACCCAAAAACGCGCTTCACGAGAAAAAGAACGCCAGCAAAACCTGGAAACCAAACAAGACATTCTCAACCAACTGCGCGAATTTGTAGATAGTGAAGAAACCCAGGTAAGTATCAATAAACTTAAAGAATTACAGAAAGACTGGAGAGAAGTAGGCGAAGTGCCTTCTCAGCATAACCGTAGTTTGTGGGCTAATTACAATGCGTTGCTGGATCGGTTTTATGATAATCGAAGTATTTATTTCGAGCTGAAAGAGCTGGATCGTAAGAAAAACCTGGAAGCAAAGAGTGCCATAGCCGATCGGGCTGAGCAGTTAGTAGAAGAGCCAGACCTGAAAAAGGCCACCGATGAATTAGACGAACTGCACGAAGAATATAAGCACATTGGACCGGTACCCCGCGATGAGCAGGAAGCCCTGTGGCAGCGTTTCAAAGCTTCTTCCGATAAAGTGCATGATCGCCGACGGGAAAATGTAGAGGCGTTTAAAGAACAACTGAAGGAAAATCTCATTGAAAAAGAAAAGCTGGCAGAAGAGGTGTTGGAGTTTGCCAATTTCGAGAGTGATAGCATTAAAGAGTGGAATAAGAAAACCAAAGACTTGCAGCAATTGCAGAAGCGTTGGGATGCCATCGGAAGTATGCCCCGCACCCATGCTAAGGAAGTGAACCGGAAGTTCTGGTCCCATTTCAAAGACTTCTTTGCCCACAAAGGTGAGTTTTTCAAACGCCTGGATGCCATGCGGGAAGAAAATCTTCAGAAGAAAGAAGCCCTGGTCGCCAGAGCAGAAGGTCTGAAAGACAATGATGACTGGAAAAATACCTCCAATGAGCTAAAAGCATTACAACGTGAATGGAAAGAGGTAGGTCCGGTGCCCGAAAAGTCCCGTGAATCGATTTACCAGCGCTTCAAAGCTGCCTGCGATCATTTCTTTAATCGTCGGCGGGCTAACAGCCAGGAAACGGAAGTGGAATATCAGAATAATCTGAAAATCAAGGAGGATATCTGCACTCAGATTGAGCAACTGGCAGAGGCAAAGTCTAGTGATCTGGATGCCCTGAATGAGCTTACTGAGCAATATCGCGAGATTGGCTTTGTTCCCCGGGGAGCGATGAAAAGTATTAGTGAGCGTTATCAGGCGGCGGTTGATAAGTTTCTGAAAAATGCCAAGGCCCTGGATGATACGCAGAAGCAGGAAGTGCAGGTGAACATTGAGCTGGGGAACATCAAAAATAGTCCGGGAGCCTATCGGAAAATTAACCAGAAGGAGGGTAATCTACGTCGGCAGATCAGCCGTTTAGAAGATGATATCTCGTTGTGGAAAAATAATATTACGTTTTTTGCTTCTTCCAAGCAGGCAGACAAACTTATTGCTGAGGTACAACAAAAGATTGAGAAAGCTGGTGCTGAACTGGAGCAGCTTAAGTCTCAGTTAGACGTTTTGCAAAATCTTCGAGAAGATTAGAAGCAGAAGGACTTGAATTTTCTCAAAAGAGCTATATATTTGCAGTCTTTTAAGGCCTCCTTAGCTCAGCTGGCCAGAGCAACTGACTTGTAATCAGTAGGTCGTTGGTTCGAATCCGACAGGGGGCTCTTCATTATCAAGCACTTATGAGAAATCGTAAGTGCTTTTTTATTTGGTGTGTTATTCAGCTATGCAGTTAGGTGCATGCTTAACTTTGGAATAGAAGATCTTTACGGGGCGACGTACTAGAGATTTAGCTGTTTTTCCCTATTGAAGTGTTTGGCGTTCTTTAAAAACTAAATACTCTTCATCAACTTCTTCTGCAATAAAAAATCCGAATGAGCCTTGTTTCTGATACAGCGGCATGAGTATATGGGCATTGGCTGGCGAAGTTACTGGTTGTCCGTTACTGGTCGCTAGTAATTCTCCCGCATGTATCTTTTGCAAGTTGACATATCCGGGTTTCATGACAAACACTTCATCGGGCTGAATACGGTAAGAAGAGATCACTGAATAGAAGGTATTGTGATATTCGCCATGGGTGTATAATATTTTATGGGCCTGGTGAAGGATATCTGAATCGTAGTCCTCAGAAAGACATCCGGCATGATCCAGTCCCTGCCAGATCATGGCCTCCTGACTATCAGCCGACTCCGGGGCCAGGTGCTGTCCGGCTTCAAACGTGAAGCCATGCCAGCCGATTTTATTGAACCATTCTGCTAAACAACCCTGGATCTCCCGCTCAACTCCCATCACTGTAGTGGCTGCAATGTCTTTGGCAAACAAATAGCTGGGTTGATACCCTTCATTCAGGCTGATGTACGGGATACTGGCCGATGAAGTGGTATGACAATCTATAAAATAAATTTCCCCCTGGGTGCTTTCTCGTATCTGATCGGTGATCTCTAAAATGCTGCTGAGTTCTCGTTCTTCTACCGTGAGAGCAGGTGCACCATCCCGGACATTTTGAATTCTTTCTTCCAGGAAAATGCGGTTCAGGTCTTCATCGCAGTATCTTACCTGATCATGAATGGCGCATAAATTAGCCGCGATACCGTAGAAAGAACCTTTGAGTTTGATGTCCTGCGCTTGTATTTTTTTTAATACACGTTCTACAGCAATTAAGCCACTGGGCTCATTACCATGCACTCCGGCAAAAATAACCAGCGTTGGCTGGTTAACATCGCCTTCAATTTTACCAATGATTCGGGAAGTTGTTTTGGGGTTTTTTAGAGAGGTCTGATTAAGCATTATCCATGAGTTCCTGATACAAATGACGTGAGATGTGGACAAAGTCGTGTTCGGTCATAATGCCGATTAACTTTCCTTTCTGAACCACTGGCAGGCATGAGATCTCACTTTTAATGATAAGCTCGATGGCATCGGCTACCAGCATGTCTGGTTTGGCAGTGACCAGATCGGTCACCATTACTTCGCGGATGGGTATCTGTGAAAAATCTTCCCCCGGATGATTGGCATAGTATGTAATAATAGCGTCTTTGGTAATAATACCCACAAGTTTGCCCTTTTTTTCAACAGGCACATGCCCGATTTTCTTCCAACTCATAATATGCGCCGCCAGATCAACAATATCGTCTTCCTGCACGGTATACACAGTGCTGGTCATCACTTGTTCTACCCGCCAAAAGCGATTTTTCCAATCGCCAGCCTCCTGTACTGAGGCCAGCTCCCAGGTATGCACCGGTTTTCCTTCATGCTGACGCTCCAGCATACCGGCGGTAATGGCCACCCAGGCCTCATCTGGTGTGGTGCTTTGGTTGATCAGGTGCTGGTAGGAGTTTAGCATCCAGCGTGAGCCGGTTTTTTCCGTTTCTGTCCGTTGTTTAATAATGTCCAGATAATGAATGCGGTCTTCATCATCAATGGCAGCCTTTTTTAGCCCTTCGTGAGCAATGGGGAGTAGTTCATCTAAGATAAGTTCCCGGGCAGTAATCAGTTTATGGTCAAGCCATTCAAATTCTACTTCTATACCCAGGCGAGCAGCTTTAAGAAAATTACTTTTGACCACATCAAAAGGAAGTTTTTCGTAGAGCTGCTGATACTTTTCCGGTAGGGCATTCATCAAACCCAGCCAGAAAGCGGTGTTTGCCAGTTCATCTTCCACAGTAGGACCGGAAGGAAGCACCCGATTCTCAATCCGCAAGTGTGGTTTGCCTTCCGTAACCCCATAGCAAATACGATTCCAACGGTAGATAGTGCCATTGTGAAAGTTCAGTGCTTCCAGTTTCGGGATTTTTCCCTGCTCCAGTTCTTTCAGGGCATCTTCTTTGAACGTTCGAGTGAGATAGGCTTTGTATCCCGCAATATCATCGTGAAAAATTTCGGCGACAGAATTTTTTAACCAATCGCTTCCGAAAGAGACTCGCGCCTCTTCATTAATAAGGTTGGAATAAGGTTTTCTCGTATCGGTTGTTTGACGCAGCAAGGCAATTCTCGTTTCATGCCACAATCGTTTACCCAGAAATACCGGAGAGTAAGTGGCACAGGCCAGGGTAGGAGCAGCGATCAACTGGGCCCAGTTATACATGTCTACCATTCTTTCGGCATCAACCTGAAAATGAAGCTGTAAGCTGGTCATACAACCACCGAAGGTAGATGGGTTATCCCGAGTAATCAGTTCGTCCAGGCCCTGAATATTAAACTCGTACTGTTTACCCCGAATGCGGTTCACATTTTCCAGTAAAGCCAGGTAACGGGGCTCGGGCGTCATGGACTCGGGGGAGGTATCAGATTTACGGATGGTAGGTAAAATACCCGTGAGTAACACCTGGGCATTGTGTTCTTGGGCAACTTTATCTATTTGCTTAATTCTGGTTTCAAGCTCTTTTTTAAGCGTTTGCATGCATGAGCCCTTGAAAAGCAAGGGTGAAAGGTTGACCTCGATGTTAAAACGAGCATACTCGGTGGTGATGTACTTTTTATTTAATTTCTGCTTTACTTCTGGTCCAATAAAGGCCGGGCGGAAGGCTTCGTCCATGAAAACCATTTCCTGTTCGGCCCCAATCCGTTGAATATCTGCTTCAAAATAATCCGCTTCCAGCATTTTTTCAAAAGCCTGAACATCGTTTAATAAATGGGCAATATATTGTTTCCGGTCATCTTCTGTTTCAATAATTTTTATATCCGCGTCAGCCATAGTCTAAAAAATATTTATAAAAATATATAAACAATTTTTATGATTTTTTTTATAGAACCATAAAAATTATTATCTTGCCGTAAATTCTTACGTACGTACCATATCTTAATACTAATACCCGATTAACTGTTTGCATTTAGACTAAAATAATTATGCAACAAATAGCAATTTCGCAAAGGACACTTATTTATTCGCTGGTGAAGCTCCTTCGTCCAGAGCAGTGGGCTAAAAACCTTTTTATTTTCATTCCGATTTTCTTCGCGGGTGATTTCTTTAATATCGATGCGCTTATGAAACTAGGCGTAGCGTTTTTGTCCTTTAGCTTTGTGGCCAGTGCCATTTACATACTCAATGATTACCGGGACATAGAAGCAGACCGGGCACATCCTGAAAAATGTGACCGTCCCATGGCTTCAGGAGCCATTCCAGCGAATCTGGGGTTAGTCACCATGATTATTATGGCTACGATTGGGCTGGGAGCTGGATTTGTACTGAACCCCTGGTTTTTCGGTGTATTACTGACATATACGATCATTAATATAGGCTATTCTTTTGGACTGAAACACGTAGGCATTCTGGATATCTTTCTTATAGCTTCTGGTTTTCTGCTGCGCACAGTGAGTGGCGGGATTGTGGCGGATGTTGCCATATCTCAGTGGTTAATCATCATGATTTTTCTGCTGGCAGTATTCATGGCAATTGCCAAACGACGAGATGATCTGGTTATCGGGAAAAGTTCTGGTATTTTAGTCAGGAAATCGGTAAAAAACTATAATCTTGAGTTTGTCAATGCTTGCATGACCATGATTGCCGGGATCATCATTGTGGCTTATCTAATGTATACTATTTCTGACGATGTGGTGATGCGTTTGGGACAACATCTGGTGTATACTTCTGTTTTTGTCATTGCTGCCATGATGCGTTATTTTCAGATTACCCTGGTTGAAAATAATAGTGGATCACCCACCAGGATATTGTATAAGGATACCTTCATCAAGATCACACTACTAGGCTGGATTCTAAGTTTCTTTTTGCTGATCTACGTAGGCTAAAACTAATATTCTGAAGAACAGCATCACCGCTATGAAAGCAGCATCAGAAATGCCCTCGGCACTAGGCCCATGTATTGCTTTTTTTGATTTTGATGGCACAGTTACTACTCGGGATTCATTTCTGGACTTTATTGCTTTTTACCACGGAAAGATGACTTTTTACCGGGGCTTTGTGTGGCTGTTGCCCATGTTGTTGGCGTATAAAGCAAAGCTGATTCCTAACTGGCGAGCCAAAGAAAAGGTGCTGACATATTTCTTTAAAGGAGTCCCATTAGCTGAATTTCAGCAACGTTGTGATCAGTATGCTGAACAGCGTATTCCCCACATTGTACGCGCAAAGGCGCTTCAGGCCATTAAGAATCATCAGGAGCAGGGGCATGAGGTGTTTCTCGTTTCTGCGTCTCCGGAAAACTGGTTAAAAGCCTGGTGCCAGCGTAAAGGCATTCAACTTATCGCTACCCGATTAGAAGTGAAAGGTGGTAAACTGACGGGAAAATTAGCGGGCAATAATTGTTACGGGCCAGAAAAAGCCGCGCGCATTCATCAGGATATTCTACTCAAAAATTATCAAAACGTTTACTCCTATGGCGATAGTCGGGGAGATAAAGAAATGCTTGCCCTGGCTGATTTTCCTTATTACCGCCCCTTTTTATAGCACACTTATGCTATTCTTTCGAGCGAAGCAGCTGATGTTTCTGCTTGAGTTCTTTTAATTTATCGACCGTAATGGGCTTAACGATATAATCTTTAACACGAGGATGGTTATTTGCCTGGTGAATGTCTGACTGATCAGATGAACTGGTGAGCATATAGATAGGAATGGCATTTAGTTTAGCAGAATTGATTCCTGTGAACCGATCAAGAAAATCCCATCCACTGACAATAGGCATTCGGATATCTAAGAAAATCGCTTCTGGAATGTCATCTGCTCCGGTTGCAATGATTTGAAGCTTATCCAATGCATCTACTGCACTCACAAAATCTAAAATTTCATCAGATAAATTGATGAAGTTTCCTAATTTTTTGAAGACGATATTGTTGATGGGATCGTCATCTATTACCCACACTTGCTGTAATCTATCCATTTGTTCAACATCCTGAGACAGCTTAGAATCTGCAATACATGTGCCATATCCGGATATCTTTTATCGACTTCGTCAAAAGAAATGTAATTTTTCTTCTAACATCACCGAATAATATTGAGCACAAATACTTAAAAAGTATGCCTGCCAAAATGGTAGAGAGAGGCTACAAAATTTACGTTAAAGACCGTGTGTGTACTTTAAACCAATAAATAAGGTTAGAATAGAACTTTCTGGCAGGTTTTGCATTTGGTTAATTAAATGATATATTTCTTATCCAATGTAACGGCCACCTAACCTGTAATTGTATGAAATTTCCTAAGTTTCTCAGTATGCTTTTTTTTCTGCTGGCACTGACAACCATGGCAGTGGCGCATCCGGGGCATGGTTCGAATCAGGTTGATCCTCATTCAGTCCTTCATTATCTGACCTCTCTGGTTCACCTGATTCCGCTCGTCACGGTACTTGGAATTATCTTGTTTGCTATCTTAAAAAAACGCACAGAATCTGCTACATCAAGAAGGAATTTGCGGAAATGAAGATGAAATTATGTTGAAAAAAGCAGCTGAAACGCTGCTTTTTTTTTGCCAGAAAAGATCTTCTGAATATGATGATTGCGAAAAATAATAACCTGTGAAAGGTGTTGTTATTAGTATGAAGCAGCACTTTAGCAAATTACGTTTATGAAATGGTTGATTATTGTGGGTTTGATTGCATGTACGCGGCCAAACAGCGTTAGTAGTATGTCCGATGATTGCTGGGAGAATAGAAAAACAGTGAAGCAGTTAGAAACTGTCACGGGAGTGGTAATCAAAGAATCTGATTGGGTTTACATTCTGTTGCCCCCTTCCAAACAACTTTTTCCCTGCAATTTGCCTGATTCTTTTCAAATGGGTGACTCAGTATTGTTTTCGGCTAATCAAAAAGAAACCTTTCCAAACGAGCGTTGGGCCGGTGACCCCATCGAGTTGACGCATATCGAATTGAAGTAGCTAGCTACGATTCATGAAAATAGTACTAATTTTTTGATGATATAAGAGACTGGCAAAAAACAAAGTTTTTTGTGTGCTTTAAGTTGTTGCACACTTCGCTTTGGAAAGTGATTTGCCTATAGTTGATTGGCTATCAAATGCTTGGGTAGTTTTTAAATCCTTATTTACTAAGGGTATAACAATTTAAGCCTCATCGATAATTCCTCTGCTATTTTATAGAATGCTAATAATTTTAAAGGGTAACATTGAAAAGTACAATTTTTACTTTATTCTTACGGGACATGGTTTACCTCCATTCTCGTTAAGTCCTTTATTATCAATGCGCTACCTTTAATTGTATAATTAAAATGTATAATTATGCGATTTATTGGTATTATTTCGTTATTATCCTTTTGTTTATCGCCTGCCTGGGCACAACAAAAAAGCGACGAACCTGAATACATCTTAGCAAATCTCGGACGTAAGGTAAACAGCATTTACCACGAATCTTCTCCTGTTTTGTCACCAGATGGGAATACGCTTTACTTTACAATTACCAATCATCCCGAAAATAATGATGGTACGGATGGTAGCCAGGATATCTGGTATACCGAGCGTAGCGAAACGGGGGAATGGAAACCTTCTCAACATATGACAGCCCCTTTTAATCAGGAGCAGTATAACCAGGTGATGAGCGTTTCTACCGACGGGCAAAGTTTGCTGGTGCGAAGCGGTGATAGTAAAAAGTGGGAGTTCTCGATGGTGCGTAAGGCAAATGGTGTCTGGCAGAAACCCGAAACGCTGGACATTCCAGGTTTTGGCAGTATGTGCCGAGGACGATTTAACGGTGGGTTTCTCTCTTACGATGAAAAAGCCTTGCTGCTGTATTTCAGCGAAGTGAAAGACAGCAAAATCAGTGATATGTACGTCAGTTATCAGCAGACCCCTGGTCGGTGGACTACCCCGGTTAAAATTGACTGTCTGAATACCCGGTCCGATGAATTTGGACCTTATATAGCCCCGGATAACCGAACAATGTATTTTGCCAGTAACCGTCCCGGAGGCCACGGGGGAGCAGATGTGTACCAAACTATCCGTCAGGATGATACCTGGCTGCGTTGGTCTAAACCCGAAAATATTGGAGCACCGATTAATACCAAAGGCTTTGATGCCTACTATGCGGTGGGAAATGCCGATTCTTTGGTATTTACTACCCGTGCAGACATGTCGGCAGATGGGGGGCATTTGGATATTTACGGGATGGAAAAAGTAAAGAAAGAACCCGTGCTTCCGCCGGTCATTACCCTGGCGGGCTGGGTAATGAATCAGAAAACCAAGGAGTTTGTTGAGGCAGCGGTAAAAATTAATACTAGTCAGGAAGTGCTAACAGTTGAACAAACCAGCCTGGAAGAAGGGGATTACGAGGCTCATTTACCCAACCCCGGATATTATCACTTACATGTGAGTGCTGAAGGCTTTTTAGCCAAAACGGACAGTATCTGGGTTGGTGAAGTGGCTGCTGATACTACAGTCTTTAAGGATATTTTCCTGGAACCTTTGGAAGTAGGATTATCCGTACGACTCAATAATATTTTCTTTGATTATAATAAAACCACGCTTCGTTCCGAGTCTTTTGAGGAATTAGATAAAGTGGTGGATCTATTGAAGGTGAATAAGAAATTATACATTGAGATTGGCGGTCATACAGACAATCGGGGATCTGATCAATATAACGAGGAGTTATCTCAGGGCAGGGCCGAAGCGGTACGACAGTATTTGGTAGAGAATAAGATTAGCGAAGATCGAGTAACCGCTGAAGGTTACGGTGAAAGCAAACCGGAAGTGCCTAACGATAGTGAAGAAAACTGGCAGATCAATCGCCGGGTAGAGTTTACCATCCTTAAAAACTAACAATTCCATGAAAGGCGCCAACCGGCGCTTTTTTCGTTTCTCAGGGCCTTTTCCTACTTTTAAAAAATGAAAATACTACACACTGCCGATTGGCATCTGGGAAAGCGTCTGGGTGAGTATAGCCGATTGGAGGAGCAGGAGGCCGTGCTGGAAGAAATTTGTGAGATAAGTGAGCGCGAACAAGTAGATGTAGTGCTCATTGCCGGAGATTTATTTGATACTTTTCATCCCGGGAATGATGCGGCAGAATTACTGTATCGTACGGTTCATCGTCTCTCCAATCATGGGCAGCGGGCAGTCATCGCCATCGCCGGAAACCATGACTCTCCCGACCGGGTAGAATCCACGGATCTTTTAGCCCGAACCTGCGGAATTATTTTTCAGGGGCATCCGGAGAAGCAAGTGCCATTATTTAGTACCCGGGGTGGGGTAGCGGTGAGAGAATCTTCTCCAGGCTTCCTGGAAATACAGGTTCCCGCTATTTCTTATCCGCTACGCCTGTTGTCTACCCCTTATGCGAATGAGATGACCCTAAAGCGCTATTTGGGTACAAAAAAAGATGATGCACTGCGCGAGGTATTGACGGACCACTGGAAGCAGCTTAGTGATGCGCATTGTGATACACAGGGAGTTAATATACTGATGGCCCATCTGTACGTGGCTTCGCCCGAGGGAGTGCCGCCGGAAGAACCTGAGGATGAAAAGCCTATTCTGCATATTGGCGGTATTTCTGCCGTTTTTCCTGAGACATTTCCAAAGCAATTGCAATATGTGGCCTTAGGGCATTTGCATCGTCACCATACCGTCAGTGATTCTCCCTGCCCGATTGTGTACAGCGGTACTCCACTTGCTTACAGTTTTAGTGAGACAAACCAGAAAAAATATGTTATGCTGGTAGAGGTGGAACCCGGACAGCCTGCGTCCATGAAGCCAATAGCGTTGACACAGGGGAGAAAGTTATTACGCAAGCAGTTTTCCGACATGGAAGCAGCCATTGCCTGGTTAAATGCGCATCCCGAAACCTTTATTGAGCTAACGCTGGTGAGTGATACCTACATTGATGCCAAAACAAAAAAAGCACTATACGATGCCCATTCAGGCATTGTGAGTATCATCCCGGAGATTGTTCGAGAATTTCCCGAAGTCTCTGACCGACCAAAGATTAACTTACAGGAAAATATTCAGACACTTTTTGCCAATTACTTTACACATAGGCGCGGCCAGGCCCCGCACGAAGAACTGATGGAGTTACTAAAGGAGGTTATTGTGTCTGAAGAAAATTGAATTCCATAATCCTGCATTTTTTCATTTTGTCTATTCATGATTCCAGTTCAGTTAAAATTTAGTGGTTTATACTCCTATCAGCAAACCCAGTCTATTGACTTTGAGAAGTTAACAGCATCTCAGCTGTTCGGTATTTTTGGGCCGGTAGGCAGTGGAAAGTCTGCCATACTGGAGGCCATAATGTTTGTGCTCTTTGACCGTAGCGATCGGCTGAATAAGTCCGGAGACAACCGCTATTACAATATGCTCAATCTTCAATCTGGTAAAATGGAGATTGATTTGATCTTCCGGGCCAGTGCCCAGAGCCCAACCCGGTACCGGGCTTATTTTTTAGCCCAGCGGAAAAAAAAGGATTTTGAAAAAGTGGAAGTGAAAGAGCGAGGGCAATACGAATGGAAAGAGGATCACTGGGTGCCAATGGCCGATAGCGATGCTTCATCGGTATTGGGGATGACGTACGAAAACTTTATGCAGACAGTAATCATCCCCCAGGGAAAATTCCGGGAGTTTATTGATCAACGGCCCAATGCACGTACCCAGATGCTCAAGGAGCTTTTTCAGCTTCACCGATTCGACCTGGGAGCAAAAACAGCTAACCTTCTCCGAAAAACTGAATTGACGATTACCGACCTGGAAGCACGATTACTCGAAATTGGCCAGGTAACTGAAGACGATATTGTCAGCCTTAAGGAAGCATTGGTTGAGGGAGAGGCTATTTTACTCCGGCAACAACAGCAAGCGACTACATTAGACCAGCAGTGTCAGGCACTGGATGCTTTAAAAAAACTATTGGATAAAATTAATGACACTGGCCAGGAGTTGAAGCAACTGCAGGAGCGTGCAGACTTTTATCAAAATAAGGAGAAACAACTGCGGGCCTATATGAAGGCAGAGACCTTTTTCAACGAAAAGTTTCGCTTGCTGGAAGAAACCACCATCGAGTACCAGCAGACACTTGATGGGTTGAAAAAGCTGGATAGCCGTATTTCAACAGGGAAACAGAAAGTACAGGTGGCTAAACAAGAATCCGCCCAATGCCAGTATGAATACGAGCAGCGAGAAGAAATTCGCCAGCAAGCGCAGGATTTACAGCACCTTTATCAGATCAGCATTATTGAGCCAAAATACCAGCGAACTACGGAAAAACTTTCAGCGATACAAAGACAAAAAGAACAAGCTGAAAAAATATTGAATGAGCAACGAGAGGAGTTGGAAGCCAGTGAAAACCAGCTATCAAGCACCGAAGAGCAGCGTAAGCAGTGGCAGGAAATTCAGGAAGTGAGCCTGTGGATGCAACGCTACCAGGAATTACAACAGGAAAACCAACAAAGCAAAGCACAGTGGCAAGGTTATAAAAGCGAATTAACGCAGCTTCAGGAGCGTAAAGAAAGCATTCTTACATCCTATAACTGGCCCGGAAGTAGCACAACTGAGACATTGATACAAGATTTTGCAGCATTTCAAACTCGGTTACATACCCAGCAGGATCATTTACAGAAAGAAATCAGTGAACTGCGTGTTCAGGAAAAGCTGGCCCAGATAGCCGGACAGTTACAAGCAGGTGAGCCTTGTATGTTGTGCGGCTCTACCGAACACCCGAATATTGCGCATAGCCCGTCGGTAAAGCAAGCCTTAGAAGAAAAGCAACAGGCTTTAAAGGAACACCGCCAGGAAGAAAAATCGTTTGCCGAACTGCAACAAACCATCCAGAAAATTACGGCCCAAACTGAAACCATTCAGCACGCAATACAACAAGCTGATGAACGGAATACTATGTTGGAAAAGAAATGCGCCCAGCATGAGCAGCAGCACCTATGGCCAGATTATCAATCCGTTGATTCTGAAACAATTCGTGCCCGGATGGACAGTTTGCGTAGAGCAAATAAAACCATTGAGGATCTTCAGCAAGCACGAAAGCAGCATCTAAAAAAACAGCGAGAAGTGCAGCAACAATTGGAAGAGGTAGTACGGCAGGAACAAACCCTGCTTCAGGAGCAGGCCGGCTGGCAGGCAACTTTAGGCCAGCATCAGTCTATGATTAAGCTGCTCGATCCTGCTGACTTTACCGAAATGACCTCGCATCAGATTCAGGAACAACATAAAGCTAAACAACAAAAACTATTATCGGTAGAACAATCCTACGAAAAGGCAAGGCAAACATTGCAGGAATTTGAAAGTGCGCTGAACGTATTAGAAGGAAGAAGAGAAGTGGCTCAGGAGGGATATGATAAATTAGGCCAAAAGGCTGAAGCATTAAACAATGAAATTCAAACACTGTGCCAGGATAAAGAATTTGATAGCATAAACGAAGTGAAGCAACTGATTGATTTAGAGCTGAATACAGACGCAGAGCAGGATAAGATATTATCCTATCGGAATCAACTTCATAACGCTGAAGTAACGCTACATAAGCTGGAAGTTGAGTTGCAGGGAAGAACGTATGCTGAAGTTGAGCATCAGGAACTTAGGGAAGAATTACAGGCCCTGAAAAAAGAAATTCAGCAACTGCAGGAGGATGGAACATTACTTCGACAGCGTATTGTGGAGGCGAAAGAGAGACGGGTGCGGGGAGCGACTATTCAGAAGCAACTGTCAGCGCAGCAATTGCGGGAAACTAATCTGAAAGAACTCCTCAGTTTATTCAGAGGCAGCGGTTTTGTTAATTATGCTTCTACTGTTTTGTTAGAAAACCTGTGCCAGGTAGCCAACCAACGCTTTATGAAGCTTACCCAAAACAGCTTGCGGCTGGAGCTGAATGATGAAAATGAGTTTGTGGTGCGCGATTATTTAAATAATGGTAAAACCCGTTTGCTCAAAACGCTATCGGGTGGGCAGACATTTCAGGCTTCATTATGTTTAGCGCTGGCACTTGCCGAAAATGTTAAATCATTGAATCAGGCAGATCAGAGTTTTTTCTTTCTGGATGAAGGTTTTGGGTCTCTGGACAAAGAATCGTTGAGGGTGGTGTTTGATACATTAAAATCACTTCGCAAAGAAAATCGTATCGTAGGGATCATTTCTCATGTGGAGGATTTACAGCATGAAATCGACGTTTTTCTCAAAATAGAAAGAGATCGTCAGAAAGGCAGTACGATTCATCCAAGTTGGGAGTAGGTTTGAGGAACTCGCAATTTTACCCTTCAACATCGGTAAAGTTTTAATTAAAGGACTTTCAGAGTAAGTAAGGAAAATATCTATTTTATTAAAATTATTAAATATTTTGTGATTAAAATGCAATACAATTGAATTCTGCGAAATGATGCCCTATTTGAAGATTTTAAAAAGAAAGCTGATTTCAGTTCGTGAATTTTTTGTTCGAGATTTTGAGGTGATCGCCACTTCCGAAGTTGAAATTTATAAGGCGAATTTCTTAATCACTTTGGCCTTCTTTTATTTCATTTTAGTACTCTTAACCCACTTTATTGGTTTGTATGAACTAACCCCCTACCAGTTAATGACATCCGGTTTTGGATTGCTTTGCACTGGCCTGGTTCCTTTTGTGGTAAAATATACTAATCAACTAAAATTAGCCTGTCTGGTTTTTGTAGGGGGCAATTTCCTGGCTACCTGTGCTAATGTGTTAATCGCGACCGAAGGGGTCATTACTTCTTTTACCGGTATCTGGTTTGTCATACAGTATCTGGTTGCGTATCTGGTCTGTGGGCAAAAGAGAGCAGTCCAATATCTGTCTGCATTATTTGTATTCATTGTTGTATTAGTCTGGTCTCATGTAGCTTTTAATGGCTTTTTAGTAGAAAGCGGGCAATATTTTACAGAACAACAATTGCTTAAGGCACCTATAATCCTTGGTGTAGGTTTAGGGTTTCTTCACTATATAACTTCACAGTTTGTCAATTCTGAAAAACGATTGGCAACAGAATTAAAAAATACACTAGACGAACGTGATGCCTTGGTCAATGAGTTGAATAAGAAGCAGTTTGAGTTGATGGACGCCAAACATGAGGCAGAATCGGCCGCTAAGATTAAATCAGATTTTCTTTCCACAATGTCTCATGAGATCCGCACACCGTTGAATGCCGTGGTTGGCATTTCGCATCTGCTATCAGAAGAGCAATCCGGAAGCGATCAGGCAGAGAATCTTAATATTCTAAAATTCTCAACCTCAAATCTATTGGCGTTGGTCAACGATATTCTTGATTTTAATAAGATTGAAGCCGGGAAAATAGAACTGGAGAAGGCGGTATTTGATATCAAAGTGCTTTTAGAGAGTGTTCAGCAAGCACATGCCGTACAGGCCCGGGAAAAAAATATTTCCTTAGGACTTACAATAGACCCTACAATACCTGAAAAACTACAGGGAGATCCAACCCGTTTGGCCCAGGTGATGCATAACCTCGTAGGAAATGCAATCAAATTTACCAACGAAGGTAAAGTAACAGTGAATGTACATTGCCAATTGTGTAGGGAGGAGTTCGTCAATCTACATTTCACCATTATGGATACAGGTATTGGCATTCCGTCCGATAAGCTGGAAATCATATTTGATAGCTTTACCCAGGCTAATGCGGATACCACCCGACGATATGGTGGTACCGGCCTAGGCCTGGCCATCACCAAACGGCTTATTGAGTTGCACAATAGTGAAATAAGGGTGGAGAGTGAAGAGAATGTAGGTTCAACTTTTTATTTTGAGCTTTCTTTTCCGGTGGTACAGCAGGCAGAAGAAAATACAACATCCTCCTTTGAACAGCAATTAAACGTAGGAGATGTCCAGGGAAAGCATATTCTGATTGCGGAAGATAATGCAATCAATGTGCTGATTGTCAAAAAACATCTGGCGAAACTGGGGGTGCTCATCGATATCGCGCAGAACGGTGAAGAAGCAGTTGCCATGGTGAAGTTAAAATCCTATGATTTGGTACTGATGGATTTGCACATGCCAGTGATGAACGGATTTGAAGCAACTCAAAAGATTAGAGCCTGGGATTCCGAGATTCCAATCGTTGGTTTAACTGCTTCGGTAGAGGATGAAATTCAGCTAAAAATGCAGCAAGTAGGCATCAACGACTGGGTATTTAAGCCGATTGAACCGGATGTACTCCGAGCAATGCTGCTGAAAACCTTTTCAGAGGCCGAGTCGATCTAGAAAAACTTGATGTTTACCGTAGAACCAGTCTTTACCTCAAAATCCTTAACTTCAGTATATTTACTTCCAAAGGCATCTTCGGCCCGAAAAACCAGTTTATAACTTCCCGGTTGAATCGCAGTAGTCACCCGGGTTTGAGCCGCATCAAAATCCATGATCCAGCGTTGTCGGCCCTGAGCATTCCGTTGATACAAACTGCCGATGCCTTTTTTTACAAAATTCACGTTGAGCAAACCCGGACCGGGAAGTGTTAGGGTTGTAGTTTCACGCTGGGCTACGCGGACATCCTGAAAATAGGTTTTGGGCAGTGTTAGCACTTCCATATCGTAGCTACCCACCAGGTATTTTTCCGGTTGAGGAACCGTCTGGATATTAATAATCTCAGGGCGGTCCTTTCGGCGAACCAAGGCTTGCACTCCGTTGGCATATTCGGAATTTCCCGGTTGGTTTAGCACGATAGTGCCCTGGGGCGTCTGTATGGGTAGTACATTATGTTTGCCCCCTTCGAACGCCACGTTTCGTTTGGTCACCGGGGGAATGGTGTTTACCACCACATCGTAGGAAAGAACTGCGTCGACGATGACTGAGTCCGGTCGTCCCTGGGCGTCCCGAAAATGCACAAAGTCATACAGTGCGGCTTTGGTCACATTGTTTACAAAGGTCACATTTACATCCGATTCGGTCGGCTGCCCGGCCTGATCCAGCAGTTCAACGCTGACTGTGGTAGTTTCCAGCGATTGTTTCAGAATTTTGTTGAGCACCTGCCGGAATTCATTCTGGTTTTTGGCATCAAAATATTGGCCTACACAGGCGAACTCATCTTCAAAATTTTCTTTCATGCCCAGGCCGATTACAAAAGGTTTCAGGAAGATATTTTTTTCCTGCAACGCCAGTGACACGGCACAAGGATCACCCCCACAGGACTCCAAACCATCGGTAAGAATAATTACCACATTGCGATAATTGGGGTCGGCCGGAAAATCGTTGGCGGTTTGTTCCAGAGAGTAGGCAATTGGAGTGACGCCGGAGGGTTGCAACTGCCGTAATTTGCCGATAATCTGGTTATGGTTGTTTGCCGAAAATCCTACCTCGAGTTTGCTGTCTTCACAATTCTGAAAGCGCCGGTGAAACTGGTGACCGTACACCCGCAATGCTAATTCCAGGTTGGTATCTACCCGCAGTGAATCCACCATGCCAATCAGCATATTCTTAGCGACATCCATTCGCAGGCTGTTGCCCCATTCGGCAAACATGCTCCCCGAAGCATCCAGCAAAAACAAAATGCGGGTTTTGTCCGGTGGCTTCTGCACCTGTACCTGGGCCACAGCTGAAAAGGATACCAGACAGCTTACTATCAGCCACACCCATACAGCCCGCAGATTTCTTCCGAAAAGCAGGCAATCTGGGTGGACAGAACTTATTCTGTACCAGACTGGGTCATATAAGAATTTGTGACGTATGATCTTTGGTTTTTACTTTTTGAATGATGTTTTCTAGGTTTCCTTCCTCATCAATGACGAATGTGGTACGAACGGTTCCCATATATTTACGACCATACATGGACTTTTCTTGCCATACCCCGTACTTTTCATTGACGGCTTTGTCTTCATCAGCAATCAGCGTGAATGGGAGGTTTTGTTTTTCAATAAACTTCTGATGAGATTTCACTCCATCGGGGCTAACCCCGATCACCTCATACCCCGCCTTTAACAACTCCTGATAATTATCCCGTAGGTTGCAGGCCTGAGCAGTACACCCCGGAGTATTGTCTTTGGGATAAAAATATAATATGACTTTTTTGCCACGAAAATCTGAAAGTTTAACGGTTACACCGTCCTGATTTAATGCTTCAAAGTCAGGGGCCGCATCTCCAATCTGTAAATCCATAATGAGTATGATCAGTATTTAGAATTTGATAAATCCGAAAGGGGGGGCGAAGATACAAATCAAATAGTTTCTACCCCACTTTTCAGGAGAGAAGCAGTTAAAAAAGGAAAATACAGCACTTTTGATAACCGCTGATCAAGGCTCAATCATCACGAGTACACCTTCTTTTACCAGGTCGTAAAGTTGGATCACATCGGCATTTTTCATGCGAATACAACCATGTGAAGCTGGTTGACCAATCAACCCCTCTTCCGGGGTGCCATGAATATAGATATAGCGGGCGTAGGAGTCCACGCCGGGACCTTTGTTTTTACCGGGTTCTAATCCGGTAAGCCGCATAATGCGGGTCGTCACATCATCCTCATCCAGATCGGTATCATCGGTATAAATTGTAGCAATGCGGCCGGTATTAATACGACTTTTGAAAATGGTGCCTGGCGCAGCATTATCACCAAATTTTTTGAGAATTTTATGTTTACCTAAGGGCGTTTTGTTGCTTCCCGCTTCACTTCCAATACCATAAACCGAGGTAGATATTGGGTATTCGTGTATCACTTCGCCATTATCAATCAGATATAACATTTGATTAGCCACGGAAACTCGAATGAAGGAATTGGAATTTGTTTGAGCCTGAGCCCAAATTGAGAGCAGGAGAAGACTAATAAACAGAAAATAGAATTTCATAAGAACCTTTTATCTTTGCGAGCCATTGGGTAAAGTACAAGAATTGTACTAAAAGTTTCGAAATTCTATATATGGATAATCCAGTTATTATTTTTGGTGCTGGTGGCCTGGGTAAAGCCGCCTTAGAAATATTTCAGTCAAATAACGTGCTGGTGTATTGTTTTCTGGACGATGACGAAAATTTGCACAACACCGATATTGCTGAAGTAACAATCATGGGAAACACGGAAGACCATGGTTTTTTAAAGCTGATCGGGAAAAAATGTGATGCTTTTGTGGCAATTAATGAGCGGGAAATACGTAAAAAGTACTTCAAAATGCTCAATGAGAAGCGCAAGATCATGCCCTCGAATGCGATTCACCCAAAGGCAACTGTTTCGGGTAATGCCTATTTTTCCTATGGTATTTTTGCCAATGCGGGAGCGGTGGTCGGCAGTTTTGCCAAAGTCGGGCAGGGCTGTATGCTGCATAGCCATTCCGTGGTGGACTATGAGGCTCAATTAGGAGATTTCGTGCATCTGGGGGCCGGGAGCGTGGTGCATGCCGGTGCTACGGTGGAAGATGATGTGTTTATTGGTGCCGGCGTAACCATTGCCGGACCTTTAACCGTGGGGAAAGGAGCCAGAATAGGTGCCGGATCAGTGGTAATTGAGCCAGTAAAAGCGGGTGCCACTGTTTTCGGGAACCCTGCCAAGCCGGTTTCCTGATGCCTGAACGAATTAGTAAGACTGATTTGATCTTGCGGGAAGATGGTGCGGCTTATCATTTGGGGCTATTACCTGCCCAAATTCCTGATATTATTCTAACGGTAGGCGACCCGGAAAGAGTCCCTTTCGTAAGCCGGTATTTTGATGTGATTGAAGAAAAAATCGCGCATCGGGAATTTGTAAGCCATATTGGGCGGGTTGGAAAGCGCGCATTGATGGTTATAAGCAGTGGAATGGGTACCGATAATGTAGAAATACTGATGACCGAACTCGATGCCCTGGTCAATATTGATTATGATACTCGCCTCCCTTATGAAACCTCGCGTCGGCTGACGATCATTCGGTTGGGTACTTCGGGGTCATTGCAGCCTGATATTCCGGTAGATAGTATGCTGGTCAGTCAAACAGCTTTTGGGCTGGATACGCTGATGCAGTTTTACGATTATACAACCCCTCCCCATTTTCAGGAGGCCACGCAGCAGATGAAAGCAGCATGCCAGTTATCATTTGAACCCTATGCAGCGGAAAGCGATTCTGATTTACTCTCACGTTTTGAGCCGGATTTTCTAGTAGGAAATACACTTACCTGTCCGGGGTTTTATGCGCCCCAGGGGCGACATCTTCGGTTGAGTCCGCGGCAGGATGACCTGCTACAAACGCTGATGAATTTTCGGTTTTCGGGAAAAGCGGTGACCAATCTGGAAATGGAAACTGCGGGTTATTATGCCTTAGGAACCCTTTTGGAGCATCGTATGTTGAGCCTCAATGCTATTTTAGCCCATCGGCCCAGTGGAAAATTTTCCTCGAATCCGATGAAAATCATTGACAGAATAATCGAACGGACTTTCAGCCGCATAGAGAATTTATAAAACGGGGATATAAATAAATACATCCATTTTTGTTTTTTTTCGTACAAGCAAAGAGATTAGAAAGAATTAATGTTTAAACAATAAATAAAAGAGCGCTATGAGCAAACCAGTTGAAATTACTGACAGCAACTTCAACGAAGTTGTAAATTCTGATAAACCCGTACTCGTAGATTTTTGGGCGGAATGGTGCGGCCCCTGTAAAATGATTGCTCCCGTTGTTGAAGAACTGGCCAACGATTACGATGGGAAAGCTGTTATTGGCAAAGTTGATGTTGACTCTAATCCGGAAGTAGCCGGTAAATTTGGTATTCGCAGTATCCCTACTTTGCTTGTTTTTAAGAATGGCGAAGTAGTTGATAAGCAGGTAGGTGCGGTAAACAAAAGCATTCTATCTCAAAAGCTTGATGCCCAATTAGTTTAGTTAATTCATCATTAAACGAACGATACGTTTTTGAACTTAATTTTCCGAGATATGTCGGGGAATTATTTTTGAAAAGTTCGTAACAAAGCGTATCATTGTATGATAAAAAACTATTCATGATCCACTTTATTCATAGCACCAACGAAAAATTAGCCGCAGCCCAGCGTTGCGCCTGTTGGTTCTGGTGTTGTCGCGAGCAATATCCCAGTAGGAAAAGCTTCGAGGTATCATGAGTAATGGCCATCATTACGTGTATTAACTGAAATTTACAAATACCCCAAAGCCTTTCCGATGCCATCGGAAAGGCTTTATCTTTTTTAAGAACTTATTCTCTAAACCATGCAAAGTTTTAGAACCGAAATTGAAAACCCCGTTGTAGAGCGTGATATTATTGATCTGGAGCGAAAAATTCGCTTATTCCAGGAAGGACAGATCGATGACGATCGTTTTCGTAGCCTTCGTCTGGCACGGGGAGTTTACGGACAGCGGCAACAAGGAGTGCAGATGGTTCGTATCAAAATTCCTTTTGGTCGGCTCACTCCCAAACAACTGCTACGCATTGCCGATGTCTCAGATGAGTATGCCAGCGGTAATTTACACCTGACAACCCGGCAGGACATTCAGATTCATTATGTCAGTCTGGATCGTACTCCCGAGCTTTGGGCACAACTGGAAAAGGATAAAATCACCTTACGCGAGGCGTGTGGAAATACCGTACGGAATGTTACTGCTTCGGCCAAAGCGGGTATTGACCCTAACGAACCTTTTGATGTCTCTCCTTATGCTCAGGAAACATTTGCGTATTTCCTACGGAACCCGGTGTGCCAGGAAATGGGGCGTAAGTTTAAAATTGCTTTTTCTTCCAGCGAGGAGGATTCAGCTTTCACTTTTATCCATGATATTGGAGCGATTCCAAAAGTGCGCCAAAACAATGGTAAAGAAGAGCGTGGATTTAAGATTATGCTGGGCGGCGGCCTGGGGGCTCAGCCTCGCATGGCAGAAGTGGCGTATGAATTCTTACCAGAGGATCAGTTAATTCCGTTCACTGAAGCAGTATTGCGGGTTTTCGACCGACATGGAGAACGAAACAAGCGAGGTAAAGCTCGCATGAAATTCCTTTTGCATACTTTGGGATTGGAAGAGTTGCTGAAACTGGTAGATGAAGAGCGTAAGGCAGTGAAAACAAAAAGCTACCAGGTAGATACGACAATTGTACCAGGACACACTCTTCCGGAGGATGTCAGCCTTGCGGAAGTAAAAGTAGCTGACGAAGCGGCTTACGCACTGTGGAAATCCACCAATGTGTTTGAGCAAAAGCAAAAAGGCTTCTACGGAGTTCATATCAAAGTGCCTTTAGGAGATATCAGCACTTCAGTGGCTCGTAAGCTGGCGACTATTGTAGATTGGCTGGCTTCTGACGACATTCGCGTCACCATTAATCAGGGGCTGCTGCTGCGTTATGTGCATCCCAAAGCATTGCCTGCTTTGTTTCAGGCTCTTCGCGATATTGGGCTGGCTTCTCCTGGCTTTGATAGTACTGCCGATATCACTGCCTGCCCCGGTACGGATACCTGCAATCTTGGTATATCTAATAGTACCGGAGTTTCCTCTGTACTAGAAGATGTAATTACTAAAGAGTATCCTGATCTGATCAAGAATGAAGATATAAAAATTAAGATCAGTGGATGCCCAAATTCCTGCGGACAACACGGTATTGCCAGTATTGGCTTTCATGGAAGCTCTATGAAAGATAAACAAAAGCGAGTCGTGCCCGCCTTACAGGTGTTGTTAGGTGGTGGTGTTGATGGAAATGGAGTAGGACGTGTTGCCGAAAAAGTAGTGAAAGTGCCCAGCAAACGAGCGCCTCAGGTGTTGCGGGATCTGCTGGCTGATTTCGAAGAAAACCAACTGGATGGTGAGTATTTTGCCGACTATTATCTACGTCAGGGCAAAATGTACTTTTACCATCTACTGAAACCATTGGCTGATACAGATGAGGTAGATGCGGATGAATATTTTGACTGGGGGCATTCTGAAGAAGATTTTAAAGTGGAAGCCGGAGTAGGAGAGTGCGCTGGAGTCATCATAGATTTAGTGGCAACCCTGTTTTATGAAGCAGAGGAGAAACTGGGCTGGGCACAGGAAAATTACCAGGATCAGCACTATGCTGACGCGATTTACCATGCTTATAATTCCTTTGTAGTTGGTGCCAAGGCATTGTTATTGTCTAACGATGTAAAAACCAACACGCAAATGAGCATTATTCATTTATTTGATGAGCATTTCGGTAATCATGACCTTCTGCAATTAGAGAGTGGTTTTGAGAATACAGTTATGCAAATCAATAAAAACGAGCCTGATAAAGCGTTTGCTGAGGCATATCTGAGACAAGCCCGGGCGTTTTTGCAACAGGTGCAGGAAATACGGAAAGAACAACTTACGGTTTCGGCTTCATGAATGATAAGCGAGCTTTATTTCCCCTCCGGAAACCGCCTCGACTTACATTAGTAGGGGCCGGGCCGGGGGACCCTGAGTTGATTACATTAAAAGGAGTGAGGATTTTGGAAGAAGCGGATGTTGTACTCTACGATGCCCTGGCCAATGAAGAACTGTTGCAGCATGTTCGATCGGAGGTACCTAAAATTTACGTGGGTAAACGGGGAGGCAGTGCTTACAAAACTCAGGGCGAGATTAACGAATTGATTGTACGTTGTGCTTATCAGCATGGTCATGTGGTGCGCCTTAAAGGTGGCGATCCCTATATCTTTGGGCGTGGGCACGAAGAACAGGAGTATGCTGAAGCAAGGGGAGTGGCTGTAACGGTTGTACCCGGTATCAGTTCAGTTTATGCCGTGCCTGCTTTGCAATCGATTCCATTAACCAAACGAGGAATTAGCGAGAGTTTTTGGGTGATTACAGGCACAACCCGCCACGGCACCTTATCTCATGATGTGGCATTGGCTGCTCAGTCAACCGCTACCGTGGTGATTTTGATGGGAATGCGCCAGATTGAAAAAATTCAGGAAGTCTTTGATGCCTATGGTAAAGGGAATACTCCGGTGGCTATCATTCAGAATGGGTCTTTGCCTGAAGAAAAGATTGGTATTGCCACCGTCAGCACCATGCAGAGAATGGCAGATGAAGAAAAGTTGGGATCACCGGCAATCATCGTCATCGGAGATGTAGTTCGAGAGCGCACTGCTAATTCGCTACCCGCAGTGGTTGAAAGAATGGTGCAGTACGCCTAATCAATGGGCAATAAAGTACCACCAAATCCCTTTCTGTAAGATCAATCCGGCTGTTTTAGAAGTTTGGATTGGTTTCTGGAATTGATGTTTTTTAGATAAACCACATCCGGTAAGAAATTAGTGAATATTACAAACCTGAACTTATCGGTACTTGGTCCATCAGTAGCGTTTTGTTATTAGAAGAGGGCATGTAACGCTCAAAAATTTCCAATTATCTAAAAAGCGTGCAGATAAATCATAAAGTTTCTACTCAGAGATATTTTATTGCCCCCGCAAAATTCTTAATAGCTACATCGTTATGGATGGCTATATAGTAGTTGTTATCCCACTTTTAGTGATAAAAATTAGACTTTTTATATAGTAAGTACATTTTTCAATGTAACCTCTCAACCCGCTGGATCACGCTTAAAATCACTTTTGACTAATTCTTGAAAGAATTGTGTCAAGAACAAAAGTGATTATTCATGAATTCAGAAAATCCCTTAAACGAAAACAACATTGAAGCTATTTCTGCTTCAATTTTCAATGCTGATGCACTGTGGGTATTATTCGCAGCGGCTTTGGTATTTCTGATGCAGGTTGGGTTTAAAAGCCTGGAAGTGGGCATGGTGCGTAGACATCAGGTGGCGGCAGTAGCCATGAAAAATATGGTAGACTGGACCGTTGGGTCAATTATCTTCTTTGTGGTTGGTTTTGGGCTTATGTTTGGGCACTCGACCGGAGGTTTCCTGGGTACTGATCTTTTTTTCCCTTCCGACTGGCAGGCAGAAGGAAGCCATCCTCTCGGAGCAATATTTTTTATGTTCCAACTAGCGTTTGTTGGCACAGCGATTACCATTGTTTCCGGATCTATGTCTGAAAGAACCGGCTTTTTGCCGTATCTGACTGCTTCGGTTATCATCGCATTGGTGATTTATCCGGTTTTTGGTCATTGGGTTTGGGGAAATCTATTCTTCGAATCTAACTCAGCCTGGTTGGGCGACCTTGGTTTTGTAGACTTTGCCGGTTCTACTGTGGTGCATTCGGTGGGCGCCTGGGTTTCTCTGGCCGGACTCAAACTACTTGGTCCCCGATTAGGACGTTACGATGAGCGGGGTAAACTAAAAGAATTTGAACCTAACAGCATTCCCATGGCAGTGTCGGGAGTATTTATCCTGTGGTTTGGCTGGTGGGGTTTTAATGGCGGTAGCACACTTGCCTTTGGAGCTGACGTCGGCTACATTATTCTGAACACGAATTTAGCGGGAGCGGCGGGAGCTTTGGCTGCCTACTTTCATTCTTACTTCTTCCAGAAGAAAGCCAATATTTACGAAAAGATGATTGGTGGAGCATTGGGAGGCTTAGTAGCGATTACGGCATCACCCCATATTCAGACCCCGCTTACATCTTTACTCATTGGCGCACTTGCCGGGATCATCCACAATGTGAGTTTCGACCTCTTGGCAAAGAAATGGAAGATCGATGATGCAGTTGGGGCTATCCCTGTGCATGGCTTTTGCGGTGCCTTTGGCACGCTGGCAGTCGCTCTTTTTGCCCCAGCCGAATTATTACCGCATGGTCGCTTGATGCAGTTAGGAATTCAAACCCTCGGTGTTTTTGTATGTTTCGTATGGGCTGGAGGGATCGGATATGTGATGTTTTATCTTCTGAAGAAAACCATAGGTCTTCGGGTGTCACCAGAAGAGGAGCGTAACGGTATTATGTTATACCATGTGAAAGAAGAGGACAATCCTGAGGAAGATGTTAGTGACGAAGAACTGCTCGAGCTATTGAAAGAAATGAATTAAATACTTAATCAAGCTTAATATGAATAATGGCACAAATATCGCTCAGGTGGCCATCAAACACTCTGAGACCGATTATCAAATAATCACGTTGCATGAGTTCTTAAAAAAAGGAACAGCAGAACGCACTTCACTGGTATTGGGAAAAAAAGTTGAGTTTATTGATTTTCAAGGCGATAAAATCTCCTTACTGGAGGCGTTGAAAGCAATTACAGAGCTAATCAAGCAACTTCGTGCAGAGGGCACGCTGATCAGCTCTATGGGTTAAAAGAAACACCCGCCACATAGTAAAAAAGCCACCCCTCTAAGTGGCTTTTTCTTTTGTTGGGCGTTATTTACTCTTTTCAATGGCCTGCAGGATATCAGATTGAATGTCCTCCAGGTGCTCTAAACCGACCGATACGCGGATCATGCCGGGAGTGATTCCCACTAGCGCCCGTTCTTCCTCAGAAAGTTTGGAGTGTGTTGTAGAAGCCGGATGGGTGCAGATACTGCGAGTATCACCCAAATTGGCAGTGAATGAAAGCATTTTCAGGGCATTTAAAAACTTACTTCCGCGTTCTACTCCGCCAAGTAACTCAAAAGTAAGTAGCCCGCCTCCTAAGCGCATTTGTCGTCGGGCGAGTTCGTATTGAGGATGTGACGGGAGAAATGGATATTTCACGCTGGCAACCTCAGACTGCCCTTCCAGGAACTTGGCCAGGGCCAGGGCATTTTCACAATGCTTTTCCATTCTGACTGATAGTGTTTCCAGACTTTTAGAGAGAATCCAGCCATTGAATGGAGACATCGCCGGACCGGTGTGACGCGCCAGAAAACGTACTTCTTCAATCGCTTCTTTCCGACCCAATACAGCTCCACCAATGGTCCTGCCTTGCCCGTCAATAAATTTTGTGGCTGAATGGGTGATCAGGTCGGCGCCCCAGTCCGCAGGGTTTTGAAGGTAAGGAGTAGCAAAGCAATTGTCTACATTGAAGAGTAAACCATGTTGCTTGGCAAGCTTACCAAGTGCTTCAAGGTCCAGCAAATCCAATCCTGGGTTGGAAGGGGTTTCTATAAAAATCATCTTGGTATTGGGCTGGATGCTCTTTTCCCACTCGGAAAGATCAGCATGAATATCCACGTAGGTATGACTGATATTCCATCGGGGCAGCAGACTGGTAAGAATCTGATGGGTGGAACCAAACAGCGAGCGAGAGGCCACCACATGATCTCCGGCTTTAAGAAAGGAAGCAATGCTGATAAACATGGCGGCCATACCAGAAGCCGTGGCTACTCCATCCTCAGTTTTCTCCAGCAGGCAGAGCTTCTCAATAAACTCATTATTGTTAGGGTTGGAAAAACGGGTATAAATATTTCCATCAATTTCGTTGGCAAACATGGCCCGGGCTTGCTCGGCATCATCAAAGATGAAACTGGAGGTAGCATATATGGGAACACTGTGTTCGCGATGCTGGCTCCGCGCTGTTTGAGAGCGGATCGCATTGGTTTCAAAATGATATTTTTCTTGAGACATCAGGAAGTAGGATGAATGTGAAAAGAAGAGGTAATGGTGGCTGTTTTTTCCAACGTCTTGGCCACCGAGCAATACTGCTCCAGTGAGAGATCGATGGCACGTTTTACTTTTGCTTCGTCTAATGCCCCATACAGATGATAAGTGATATGAATCTTGGTAAACAAGGAGGGAACTTTCCCTTCTTCCCTGGTTCCATCCAGGGTAAATTGAATATCTTCCAGCGGCTGCCGCTGTTTTTTCAGAATGCTGATAATGTCCATGGCACTACAGCCACCCAGAGACGATAACAGCACCTGCATGGGCCGCATCGCCATATTTTGTCCGCCTACATCCGGTGAACCATCCATTTGAAAAGAGCGCCCTTCTTCGTTGGTAGCTTCAAAATGCGCTGCGTTATTCAGTCTCTTTATTTTAATTTGCATTCTGGTTGGTTATTGACAAAATTTTTAAAAAATTTATCGTCAAACTTAGTAGGAATCGCTGCAAAACGAAAACGAATATGAAAGAAATTACCGTAGAAGAATTCAAGGCCATGCAAGAACAGGGCGAGGCGTATCAATTGATTGATGTACGCGAGCCGCATGAGTACGAGGACGCTAACATGGGAGGCGAACTTATTCCATTGGGTCAGATCCCCCAGAATGTAGAAAAGGTTAAAAAAGACCGCAAGGTAATTATGCAATGCCGTAGTGGCAGTCGGAGTGCCAACGCGGTGAAGTACCTGGAAAGCAACTTTGATTTTGATAATCTTTACAATCTTAAGGGAGGTATCTTAGCCTATCAGGCACTACAAAATCAGTAAAGTTATTTGGGCGGATTGTCCCCTTCACCAGTAATCGGAGGGGACTTTGGCGACTGGCTAATCGTTTCAGAGCGTACTGTAGAATCGGTATTTACCCGGTTCTCTTTTCTTTCACGTTCTTCAATGGCACGTTGTCGAGCATCAATCAGCAACTCACTGAGCTTGTCAAAACTTTGAATGTACATCAGGCTAATGCCCTGGGTAGTATTAAAATTCTGGACAATCGGGTTGGTAAGTGAATTGAAATTATTGCGGTTGTACATTTTGACCCGGTAACGTCCGTCATTGGTCAGCAGATATTCCACACTTACGTCACCAATAACGGTGGCGGCATTGGCGTTATTGTTTTGATCAGTAAAACCCCCGTCGCGGGTAATACGCAGTCGACCATCAAACAGAGAGTACGATAACCGGAGCTGAAAAGTGTTGAACTGGTCGTCATCAAAAGTACCGAGGTCCACTTCAATATCCAGGTTCTCGTCCACCTGACTTAACCAGTAGCTGAATTGATTGGAGAGTAATTCACTCACACTGCTACCTACCGAGCCGCTCACATCAAAAGAGCCTTGTTCGGAAAACTGGCGCAGAACAATCAGGCTAAACACTTGTCGGTTCAATTCCTCATTGTCGTAGGCCGTGGCATTTTCCAGGGTTTCTACCGCGGTTCTCAGCCATAAATTATTTTGAGGGTAATTCGTTACATTAATATCAAAGTCAATTTCAGGTGACATCAGATCACCCGTGAGTTCCAGTACTACTTCAGTTGGATATTTACGACGGACTTCGTCGTCTTCCCGCTGATTGGCATCTACCACCAGTGGTGCCAGCGAAGCTACTTGCGAATAGGTGGCTCGAATGTCCAGAATTCCACCGTAAGGGTCACCCAGCCAGGCAATTCCACTTCCCGGCTCAATCTTAAATTCCTTGTTAATGATGTTATACAGCGTGAAATTGTAACCACCCTCAATAAAACGAAGATCGCCAAACATATTAAACTCTCCTTCTGAACTGATCAGCATCTGCAACTGCCCGCTTCCTCTTCCGCGAATAATATCTCCGGTCTTCACATCAAAAATGATCTCACCGTAGGCATCGGGCGTCACTTCAATGTCCAGATCCAGATTGAGGCCGGTCAGATCAATTTTATCAATGGTGCTTTCGGCCACCAGCGAAGAGTCCCGATGGCTCACAAACTTGATAAAGTCAGATTGTTCCACTCCCTCAATGCCGCCTACTGGAATATAAATTTTCGTGCCTTTTTCAGTTTTGGCCCGAGCCGTAATATCCAGATTATTGATCGAACCCAGGAGAGAAACCGTACCGGTTGCGTACCCCCGTCCATAAAACATATCATTATCCTGAAGCGAGGTGTTCAGGACATTCACATTATTCAGTTTTCCATTGAGGTCCAGTACAAAATTGCGGAATCCATCGTGAAAAACCCCGCCGTTAAAAACCGCAGTTTGTTTGCGTTCATCTTTTAGTATGAGTTCTTCTACCCCGATGGTATTGGCATCGAAGAATATGCCGCCGGCGAAAGAATAATCAGTATTTAAATAATTAATCTTAAAATGGCCATCAGCAATTGATCCTTTCCCCTTTAGAATAGGATAATCCAGGCGCCCGCTGATATCAATACTACCGTTGATGACACCACCCAGTTCGGTGAAAAAATTATCTATATATGGCTCAATCACATTCAGGTAAGCTCCCTGTAGTTTGGCCTTCATATCGAGCTGTTCTTCCGGCTGATTAGGATCGTACTCGCCTTCAACGGAGACAATGCGCTTCCCGTCGCGGTTCACCATCACATCCAGATTCAAACTTTGCTCCTGATTATTCCAATCTGCCAGGCCGATAATATTGCCTACTTCGAAGGTATTAATGGTGAAGTTCTGGATGGCAATCTCACTATTCAGCATGAGCCGGTTCAGTGTGTCGGAAGGCTCTGAAAATACGCCCATCAAATCCACAAACCCATTCACTTCTCCCTGATATTCCTCTTCAAGCAGGGGGCTCAGGTTTGCTATCTGAAAGCGGTCAATATTGATCGTCAGTTGCTTTTTCGGATTGCTGGAAAGGGTGCCGATGGCCGATACTTCCTGTCGGAGATCTTCTTGCTCACTAAACAATTTAAATTGATCGAAGACCACCTCCTGACCAGAAACAAGAATCTGGTTGTCGGCGGCAAACTGCCACTGCTGATCCAGAATTCGTAAATCAGAGGGGTGAAAGCGGATTAGTGTACTGTCAACCAAAAACTCTAATTCGCCGAGCAGGTTAGCGTAATTATCGGTGTTTTGCCGGCGAATATATTGCTGAAAATCAATGTGATCCTCACTCCAGATAGCCTCAAAAGAAAGATCTTCCATGGGGGCCTGAAGGTTATTGGTGGCGATATTCTGCTGTGCCGAATGCAGATACAACATCGCCAGCACATTGGTGCTATCTACGATTTTGGAAGTAGTAAAATCAACCTCATTGTCGTAAAAAAAATGATCACGAAACTGAAGTGTATCAAAGGTTGATTGAAAGCTGAGAATGTTGGTGTACCCACCTGTAATACGTCCGCTGGCTTGCAAATTCCGGGATAAGGCTACTTCCGGCACAAACAGTTGAAGCACCGGGTTGACATTACTCAGGTTCAATTGATACTCAATTTCGTAAGATTTGTCCTGATAGTACCGAATAGGGTGTACATCACGATTGGCATAAAACGCATTGAGGTCATCTTGATTATTTTTGAAAATGAGCTGATATTCTTTGACAAGAGATTGCATATCTTTCACCAGAGTGGTGAATTTGAAATCACCGGCAAGTTCGGCTTTCAGGCGTTCGGTTTGTACGGACACATGCCGGGTAGTGCTATCAAATTCAGACTGAAACCGGAGCGAATCAATGGAGAGCTGCCGGTCGTCATAAGCAATAAACAGATCGTCAAATTCTGCTGTTCCCGTGAGGTCATCTACCCTGAGCCCTCGAGTATCGGCATTCAGCGTCGTGCTTATCAATAAGTATTTATCGGAAAGGTTTAATTCATGAAAACGGGCGGTATCGAGTTGTGCATTGAGTTTGATCTGTTCTTCACCTTCCCGCAGGTTGAGTGTTCCATCAGCCTGAAATTTCAGATTGGGATCATTAATAGCAAAATGGCCTTGGAAAAAGGACCGCGCCAAACGGGCATCAGTAGAAATATTCTGATAGGTGTAGTTGTTCAATTCCAGATAGGCAAACTCAGCTTCCAGGTTAAATCGTGCCTCATCCATGGTGATGCCTTCGCCTTCCACATATCCTCGAAAGCTGGTTTTCTGTAGCAGATCGGGGCGGTCAGTGAGCATACCCAGATCAAAATCCTGCAAGGATAGGTTTCCTGAATATACCGGAGTGTCAAAGAGCTTTAGGTTGAGGTCAGAAACGATGTTACCAAGACGGGTAGAGAACTGCCCATTGGCCACAAAGTCATTGGGGAAACCTAAAAATTCGGCATTGAAAGCCACCGAACCAAATTTCTCAACGGTTCGATACGACTCATCATCATTGACATACTGACGAACATCGGGTGCGGCCACCTGGGAGTTACGAAGCTGGAGATCAATAAAGGTTTCCTTTACCTCGGGTAGTCCATCAAAGCTTACTTTTCCGGCAAGGAAGCTTTGGGCACCGAAGGATAAGTTCATATCCCGAAGCGTAAAATTACTGATCTGCCCCTCAAAATCGCCGGAAACCTGGTAAAAGTCATTATAGTCAAGCAGGGTGGGAGCGAAGCGCGCCAGATCTTTGGTGTGAAGCTCAGAGTTGCGGATTTTGGCTACGAGGGTAACGCTATCATTAAAATAGCCCAAACTGGCCTTGGTCCGATAGTTAAAAACCAGTGAATCTCTCAGAATAGAATTACCAGCATGTAGTTCAAAGTCTATGAAAGACATGTTCTGATCCGTAAATCGGTAAAAACCAGTAAAATCATGCACGGTAAAGTCATAATCGGGTTCGTAGCCTCTTAGGTTTTTAACATCGAGCTGCAACGTATCTGAGACCACCCGGAAATTGGAGGCATCGGCATGGATGTCGTACAAGGTAAAGTGGTTATAGTCGAAGCGATCGGGGATCAGGTTTTTTCCGGCATCGTAGTACTGGAATGTTACGTCCCGAATAGTGACATCGTTAATCGTGAAAACCGGCGGTGCTTTCTTGCGGGTGGTGCGGGGTTTGCGAAGAAGCGACTTTACCGTATCAATAAAGCGGGTAACGTTTAGCGTAGAGTCTACGGCTTCTTTTCGGAGATTCAACAAGCCGCCCTGCACCCGGGCTTCGTCTAGTAAAATATTGCCATCGTCTATAATCGTACGGATGTCAAAGTCAACCGTGAGCTGGTTGGCAATAATCATGGGGCGTTGCTCATCATCCAGGATGGTAATGCTATCCAGCACTGCGGTATCAAACCATTTAATATGAACCCCCTCGATGGATGTGAAGAAGCCGGTACGCTCAGTAATACTTTTTGCCAGATATTGTACAATTCTGGTCTGAACCTGAGGCGTTTGTACTGCTCCAACCAGCAGTGTTAACAGGAGGAGCAATCCCACTAAAAACCACAAAAAAGATTTTGCGATTTTTTTGGTAACATTGCGTGTTTTATGTTGACGTTTTTCTTTCAACCTGCTTTCAATGAGTAAAGATATGCTAAGGGGCACTCATAGATCATCCTCTCCGATCATACTAGCGGTGGAATCGTCCTGTGACGAAACCTCAGCCGCTATAAGTAAAAACGGGGAAGTGCTAAGTAACATTGTCGCTACCCAAGCAGTTCACGAAAATTATGGTGGTGTGGTGCCGGAGTTAGCCTCGCGGGCTCACCAACAAAATATTGTACCTGTGGTGCACCAAGCGCTTCAAAGTGCAAATATAACAAAAACTATGCTGAGTGCAGTGGCATACACCCAGGGGCCAGGATTGTTGGGCGCACTGCTGGTGGGGTCTTCTTTCATAAAGTCACTGGCGTGGGGATTGCAAATTCCACTGATCTCAGTAAATCACATGATGGCACATATCTTAGCCCATTTTATTGAGCCACCGATGCCCAAATTTCCATTTTTGTGCCTTACTGTGAGTGGCGGGCATACCCAACTGGTGGTGGTGCGGGATTATCTGGAGATGCAGGTGATCGGAGAAACTACTGATGATGCAGTGGGCGAAGCCTTTGATAAAATTGCTAAACTACTTGGGTTACCATATCCCGGTGGCCCTCATCTGGATCGCCATGCGCAGGAGGGAGACGCAACACGCTTTACTTTTCCTTCAACATCTGTTGCTGCCCTTGATTTTTCTTTTAGTGGAATAAAAACCGCCGTACTTTATTTTCTGCGTGACCAGATGAAGCAGGATGCTCAGTTTATCGAGAAGAACCTGGCTGACATTTGTGCCAGTGTGCAACATACACTCGTGACGATGTTGCTAAATAAAATGGAAATGGCGGTAGCCCAAACCGGAATCCGCGAAATTGCCATTGCCGGCGGGGTTTCTGCCAACTCGGGGCTACGAGCCGAACTTCAGGCGCTGGCCGGGCAAAAGGGCTGGGAGGTATACATTCCAAAGCTGGCATATTGTACTGACAATGCGGCCATGATTGCGATGGCCGCACACTATCAGTATCTGGGGGGCATGACCGATACCCTGTCGGCCAGTCCCAATCCACGAATGCGCTTTGGTGTAAACCCTTAAGTTACCTGTGATTTTCCAGTAGTGAGCAGGGCGTCAGGCAGCAGATTGATTAGTACAGAATACGTCAATAACGAGCGGGGAACGACGGAGCTTTGGTAGGCCGGGGTTGTATGCAACGCATCTAACAAACCTTTCCGTATTTTTTTTCGCTCTTCTGTACTAATGGTCTCGATCTGCGAACGGTGCAATAACTCCTCTAAACTTGGATGTTGATGTAAGTAAGCTTGTAATTGGGGGAGTTGTTCCTGAAAGTAAGTTTTAAGTTTCTCCAGCAGGTATGCCGTCATAGCCTCAACATCCTTATTCTGATGCAGATAGGGAATATTTTGCCAGTGTTCAATGACAAAACTTTCTACTGATAGAATACTGTGGTGCCCTTCATCCTCGGTGAGTTCCAATTTTACCCGAAGCATGTCCAGAAATTCTTTTTCTGTGTCTGCCAGCACCTTATCCGACAAAATAATCATGGTGGCCAACTCTAGGAGGTAACGTTTCAGCACCGGTGATTTTGCTTGTTTCCACTGGATTTTATCCATGGAGATTCGTTTGTTGATCAGCTGCTCTCCTTGTTCGTGAAATTCTGGTGGAAGTTGGGCGAGGGTTAAATAGTATTGTAAAAAATCTTTTTCTTCTTTTTCCAACAGTTTATTTGACCAGGCAGCCGTTGACAAAACATAAAGTATCAGCATGCGTAGGCGCACATGTGCCTGTACTACTTTTTCTCTTTTCTGGGCATCGTGGTAAGACTGAATCCAGGGATGGAAGCAATAAACATCAATAAACGAGAGAGCACTGTGGACAATAGCACCCCAGAATTCCTCCTGTAAAATAGTGTACTGGGTGCGAGTGTCCAATGCCTGTTCAGAGAGGGTTATGCCACCTTTTCGGTTTCGGGAAAACAAGTTTCCTTTACCCTGCGGTTGAATTCCCGGATAGATGGCTGTGTAATACTCTCCAATCCGATAGCCTATTTCTGAAATGGCATCGGCAAAATCAACTTCTTTTTTAAGATGGTGGTAGCGCTTGGTGGTGAGGGCACTATTTAACAGACTTTCCAGTAGGATAATTTTCCATTTTGATTGATTTTCTATCTGATCAACTTTCAGCGATTTAAGCAATGCTTTGTAGGAAAATGGCATCTGAGCCGGATAGCCGTAAAGCAGGCCAGTAGGCTGCATGAGTTCATAAATAAGCTGATCAAAAGGAGCGTTGGATGCCTTTTGTGCACGCAGTCGTTCAAACTCCTGATGCAATATGTAATGATGCCGGGTTGCAAGGTATTTCCGGAGCCATCCTTTTTCCTGCCATTTCATAGAAAACCTGATTTTGGGAAGAAGTCCAAGTTGCAAAAAATAATCCTGACTGGAAGATAAGAATGCTATTTTTAAACCAGGTGTAGGGTTATCTGATAAATTTAAGGATGATAAAGTATATTAACCTGCAAAATGGTTTGAGAACCAACTCATCTGCCCTAAATTAGTGATAGATTACTAAGTTTTTGAATTAAGATTTTCCGATGGCGAAGCAAGAAAAATCACAGTTTGCGAATCAAATCTCTATAAAAAACCGAAAAGCACGGTTTGAGTACCATTTTTTGGATACTTATCTGGCAGGCCTTAAATTAATGGGCACCGAGATCAAATCAATCCGGGAAGGGAAAGTCAATTTGCAGGAAGCCTACTGTTATTTCAATAATAATGAGCTGTTCATTAAGCAAATGCATATTTCACCTTATAGCCAGGGCACGCATTACAACCACGAACCCACCCGGGAGCGCAAACTGCTGCTAAAGAAGAAAGAATTAGCTAAATTAGAGAGCAAAATGAGTGAAAAGGGCCTGACGATTGTGCCAACGCGCTTATTTATCAATGACCGGGGGCTGGCTAAACTGGAAATTGCTTTAGCCCAGGGAAAGAAACTTTTTGATAAACGAGACGATATCAAGCAGCGAGATGCCAACAGAGAGTTGAAACGAATGCAATTTTAAACCTGATAGAAAATTTTGATTGTCAGGGTCACTAAGACTATCTAGCACATGAGATTATGAAGCACAGCGTACTTCTCCTGAATCAAGATTACCAACCGCTATCCATTTGCTCTATGGAACGGGCTTTTTTGCTCGTATTTCTTAATAAAGCCGAGCTGATGACCGCTGCTGAGGATGTGGCAATCCGTACTGTGAATAAAAATTTTCCCATGCCGGCGGTCATTCGCCTGTTCCGGTATGTGAACATTCCCTATCGGGGAGTGGTGCTGACCCGGCAAAATGTATTTAAACGGGATAAATTCTCCTGTGTGTATTGCGGCTCACCAAAAAACCTGACACTGGACCATGTCATTCCCCGCTCTAAGGGTGGAAAAACTACCTGGTCAAACTTAGTCACCGCCTGCCAGCCCTGTAATACGCGCAAAGGAGACCGCCAGCCCCTGGAGGCTAACCTAAAACTCCACTCCCCCCCCAAACGCCCTACCTACCTCATGTTTCTTCGCGACTACTCCGGCTCTATGCGTAAGGAGTGGCAACCTTTTTTAAACTAATCATCCCTGGATTCCTGCATGCATCATAGCAGGAAATATTTTTTCTCAATTCCATTCTTTGCTCCTTTTCTCTGGAAACTTACGTAAGTGATTTTATACTTTTTTGATATAGTTATGAACTATGTGTGGTTGTGTACATTTGGTATTTAGCTGAAATAAGAATGATCGTTTTTTAAAAAGATCGTTTTCGCAAAAATATCTATCAAATGACTGACAAATCCAGAGATAATATGAAGTATATCAAGCTCAGAAGGCTATTGCCAGTATGCCTGGTTATCGCATTGATAGGCTTTACTGCCTGTACAAAGGAGTCGGATGAGGTAACTTCCGATGCAGATGAAGCAGAATCAATTGCAACAGATGAAGCCATCATCGATGATTTATTCGAAGACGTTGACTTTATTAGTGATGAGGCTGCCTCTTACGAAGAAGAAAATGAAGAAGGAAGAGTCGAGGCAGATGATAGTGCCCTATTGGCCGATTGTGTGGGGCTAAGGGGTGAGCGACGTCTAGAGGAAGGCATTTATACCAAGATTATTACGCTAGATTTCCAGGAAGGCTGCCAGGGGCCAAATGGCCGGGAACGGCAGGGAACCATGATGATCACCCGCATCGCCAACTCCAATGAATCTACTTATTCGGTGTCCACAACTTTTGAAAACTTTTACTTAGATGGCAGAAAGATTGAGGGAACCCGTACCCGCGTATACACCACTCCTAAATTGGGAGTACACCAGGTAGATATTACCTTAACCGGAGGGAAGGTGACACTAGAAGATGGGCGCATTATTCAGCGTGAAGGAACATTCACTAAAACCTGGAACCGCAAGAGCGGAGAAATTTCAGTGGAAGGTAGCGCATCAGGAGTGAATCGTAATGGAGTGGCTTACAGCACGACCATTACAAGCCCGCTGTTGTATAAGCAGGATTGTTTTTCTGAGGGGGTTTTTATGGCAGTTCAGGGCAATCGCACAATATCGCGAACCAATAAAGCTGACGCTACCATTGCTTATGGGGAGGGGGAATGTGATAAGACAGTAGCCCTGACACTCAATGGAGAGAGCCATACCATAGAACTGACACTTACCAAAAATTAAGCAGCAGGCTAAAAAGAAAAATCCCCCTTCTGGATGATACCGGAGGGGGATTTTATATTAAAGGACCTCTTTTACACGATCGGCAGCATCTTTAAGCAGAATAGCCGAGTACACTTTCAATCCTGACTCTTCAATAATTTTGGCTCCTTCTTCAGCATTGGTGCCCTGAAGTCGGACGATGATGGGAACATGGATATCGCCAATGTTTTTATAGGCTTCTACCACTCCGTTAGCCACCCGGTCGCAGCGGACGATACCCCCGAAGATATTAATCAGGATAGCTTTAACGTTCGGATCCTTCAAAATAATTCGGAAGCCTGCCTCTACGGTTTCAGCATTCGCGCTTCCACCCACATCCAGGAAGTTGGCAGGCTCACCACCCGACTGTTTGATAATATCCATGGTAGCCATGGCTAATCCGGCCCCATTGACCATGCAGCCTACATTACCATCCAGTTTGATATAATTCAATCCGGCTTTACTGGCTTCAATTTCCAAAGCTTCCTCCTCATTCAGGTCGCGTAATTCCGCTAAATCAGGATGACGATAGATCGCATTATCATCCAGATTTACTTTCGCATCTACTGCCAGAATTTTATCATCCGATGTTTTCAATACCGGATTAATTTCAAACTGAGAGGCATCGGAGGCCATATATGCCCGGTACAACGACTGGATGAATTTCACCATTTGTTTGAAAGCTTTTCCTTCCAGCTTAAGTGCAAAGGCTACTTTACGGGCCTGGAATGGTTGTAGGCCAATGGCGGGGTCAATCCACTCTTTGATGATTTTTTTCTCACCCTCAGGGCGTTCTTTATCCTCGGCAGCTACCTCTTCAATATCCATTCCGCCTTCGGTAGAGGCCATGATCACATTGCAGCTTTTGGCCCGGTCTAACAGAATACTTAGATAATATTCTTTAGGCTCATTTTCGCCAGGGTAGTAAACATCCTCTGCAACCAGTACTTTATGCACTTTCTTTCCTTCAGCGCCAGTCTGGGGGGTAACCAGCTGCATTCCGAGGATTTGCTTGGATATTTCTTTTACCTCATCACGGCTTTTCGCAAGTTTTACACCGCCACCTTTGCCCCGGCCACCTGCGTGGATCTGGGCTTTAATTACGTACCATTGGGTACCGGTTTCGGCGTTTAGCTCTCTGGCCGCTTCAATAGCTCCTTCGGGCGTATCAGCGACGATGCCTTGTTGTACTTGTACTCCGTAACTCTTTAACAGGTTCTTGGCTTGATATTCGTGTATATTCATGCAAAAAAAATTTTTCACGAAGGTATTCAAAAAAACCTTTTAATTTTAGCCTTTCAAACGAAATCTACCATGCTAAGAGCGGAAAACATTGTAAAACGGTACGGCAGTCTGGTTGTGTTGAAGTCAATAGACCTTATAGTGGAGCAGGGGAAGATCGTATCTATTGTAGGCGCATCCGGAGCCGGAAAGAGCACGCTGCTGCATATTTTGGGCACGCTGGACAAACCGGATCAGGGTAAAGTTTTTCTCGATCAGCAGGAGTTGACAAAACTAAAAGGCAACGACCTTGCGCAGTATCGCAATCGCCATGTGGGGTTTATTTTCCAGTTTCATAACCTCTTACCGGAATTTACGGCCCTCGAGAATGTTTGTATTCCTGCTTTTCTGGCCAATCACACCTCGGAAAAAGATATTAAGATGCGTGGCACTGAATTGTTGGAGCGTTTGGGGTTACGGGATCGCCTGCAACATAAACCTTCTGAAATGTCGGGGGGAGAACAGCAACGCACTGCGGTGGCCCGGGCACTGATTAATAACCCTTCGGTAGTATTTGCCGACGAGCCCAGTGGAAATCTGGACTCCCGGAATGCCGATGAGCTTCATAAATTATTTTTTCGTTTGCGGGATGAGCTCAATCAAACATTTGTTATTGTAACCCACAACGAAGAACTGGCAGACATGGCCGACCAAAAGATTGAAATTAAGGACGGTTTAATTGTAGAGTAAGTCTGTTTTTAGTCCGAACCTCGCTGGAAAAGAGGAAATGCCTGCTTCGAGTTCTCAAAAGCGGTGTCTGATCACCTGTATTACTGTTCTTTGAGTTTTTTTATCATCTCTTGGATATGCTTTTCAGCCCCGAACATATCCTCATAAACCGCTGCGATGCGGTGCTCAGCATCCAATAAAAAGGTGACCCGTCGAACGATCTTTAACAAAGGCACCAGGGCACCGTACGCCTGAGCGACCTTTCCATCCTGGTCAGATAACAGTTCATACGGAAGGTTGTGCGCTTCTTTGAATTTTTGATGAGAACTTATCGAGTCTTTGCTAATTCCTAATACTGTAATGTTTAGCTTACTAAAGAAGGAAAAGGAATCTCGAAAACTACAGGCTTCCTGCGTGCAACCCGGAGTAAAATCTTTCGGGTAGAAATAAACGATTCCGGGCTTGTTGGCTAAATCAAGACGCAATGTAAATGTCTGGCCACCGGTAGAAGGCAATGAAAAATCCGGGGCATGCTCACGTATTTTTAAGGGCATTGTTTATAAAATATAAAATTTCACATATTAAGTGCAATTGAATGCAACTTATAAAAAGAAGAATAAGTAACAAAATTTTTGAAAAACAGTACCTTAGCGACAAAATATAACGAATTTGCTTTTTAAGGCCGTTATCATTTTTCAAAGATAGAGAAAGGTGTAATTTTGTATTTGTAATTTGCAACTATTAAACTTACTCATGGATGTTCAAGGACACACAATATTAATTGTAGAAGATGAGGCAAGTATTCGAGGTCTCTTAGCGAAGATATTAGGGCTTGAGGGATACAAAATATTTGAGGCTAGTGATGTTGCCGCGGGGCGGGAGATATTGCGTAGTGAAACCATTCATCTCGTATTGACGGATGTAAATCTACCAGATGCTAACGGAATAGATTTTACCAAGTATATCAAAAAAGAGTTTCCGCTCATTGAGGTGATCGTACTAACCGCTTTCAGCAATGTGAAAGATGGAGTACAAGCCATGAAGCTGGGAGCATTTGACTATCTGGCCAAAGGCGATGGCGATGAGCGCTTGCCTTTGGTGGTGCTGAAAGCCATGGAAAAAGCAGCCCTCAACCGGCAGTTGCAGGAAATGGAATTTCGTCTGGATTCTAAGACCAGCTTTTCTAAGATTGTTGGAAACTCGCAGCCAGTGCAACGTATGCTGGAATTAGCAGAAAAAGTTGCGGTAACGGACACGACAGTTTTATTGTTAGGTGAGACCGGTACGGGAAAAGAGTTGCTAGCAGAGGCGATTCATCTGGCCAGCCGCCGGAGAAAAGGAGCTTTTGTGGCCATAAACTGCGCGGCTATTCCTAAAGACTTACAGGAATCTGAGCTTTTCGGGCACAAAAAAGGATCATTCACCGGAGCCAGTACCGATAAGAAAGGATATTTTGAAGCGGCTGACCGGGGTACTATATTCCTGGATGAACTCGGAGAAATGGCTCCGGAGCTACAAGCCAAACTTTTACGGGTATTGGAAACTCGTACCCTCAATCGGGTAGGGGATACCGAGCCTATTCCCGTAGATATTCGGATTATTGCAGCTACTAACCGCGATTTGATCAGTGACAATAATGAAGCCTTTCGGAGAGATCTCTATTACCGGTTAAGTACTTTTGCCATTGATCTGCCAGCACTACGAGAGCGAAAAGAAGATATTGATCTGTTGGCAATTCATCTTTTAAAAGAGCATGCTGATAAGACCAACAAACCCATTTCTGGTATTGACCCCGAATTTCTTGACTATCTTAGGCGGTATGACTGGCCAGGGAATATCCGGGAGTTACGCAATGTGATTGAGCGAGCAGTGATTCTGGCCGATAGCAATCTGTTAACGCCCGACGCTTTGCCTAATGAAGTTTTAAATCAGCAGCCATCTACTTCCATATATAGTCCGGTAATGGAAACTAAGGTATCAAATGATATCGCTGCTCCGGCTCCAGCTGCTTCTGCTAATCAGATAGATTCTGACCAGGTAGATCTGAAGTCGGTAGAGCAGGCCCATATTCTCAGAGTGCTGGAAACAGTAAATGGGAACAAGTCTGAGGCAGCAAAGCGTTTGGACATCGGTTTGGCTACGTTGTATCGCAAACTGAAAGAGTATAACATTAATTCGTAATATGAGAGAGTAAATTTTTCAGACTGATAACTAAGCTTATCATAATGATGGATAATCCACCTAATTTATGGTATTTTTCACTTGTTTGCCTGATCTTGACTAATTCTTGCTATTGATATGCCGAAGAAGTTAAACTTTGTACAGTGGTTCAATCCGCATCAGCATTATCAAAGAATGAAGATCAGGACGCAGATATTCTCCGGCTTTTTACTAATTCTAGTACTTACGTTATTATTAGCCGGTGCCACCATCTATTATCTGGGCAATCTGGGTGATGCATCTAACAAAATTCTTGAGGATAACTACCGTGCTATTAAGGCAACGGAAGGCATGACGGTTTCCCTGGCCAAGATTGATCAGATTTTGTCCAAAATATGTTTGGGTACAAATTACGATGACTCCACTTTACTTGTCATTCTGGAGGCAGAAAAAAGCATCTTCGAAAATCAACTGATTTTATGCCAGAACAATGTTTCTGGAAAAGAGGAAGAAAAGCTATTCGGTCAGATTCGGGAAGTATATCTTTCTTACAAAGAAAATGTCGGGCAATTTAAGTATACCGTAGATCCTCAAGGTTTATATTTCACTGTGCTTCAGCGGCAAAACGAAGTATTACGGGAAAATAGCGTTCAACTGGGCGCGATCAATCATTTGCAGTTAAGCAAGAAGGATGCGATTGCCCAGCGTTTGTATTTCCGTTCCAAGATTTACGTGTTTTTGATTTTAATCCTGGTACTTATTATTGTGGGTTGGGCATTGTATCAGGTGCCTCATGCCATTGTAAAGCCCATTACAGGGGTTACCGAAAAAATTCGGCGAATCGCACAGGGAGAATACCAGCAAAAAATTAATGTAGATTCTAATAGTGAACTTGGCGAACTGGCTCAGGCATTTAACATCATGTCGATCAAGCTTCAGGAGTTTGAGAAGCTGAATATTGAAGAGGTGCAAGCCCAGAAAAGTAGGATGGAATCCATTATCAAAAGCATGAATGATGGGTTGATCGTGCTCGATGAAGACAAACGTATTATACTGGTCAATGAATCCGGTAAGCAGATTATCAATTTAGAGGATGATGAACTGTTGGGCCGTCGGCTTAATGACTTTGAAAATAATGATGTTACCGAGGAATTATACCATGCTATTAAAGATAAGGCGGTTCATCAGGCTAAGTCTTACGATGAGGAGCGGCATAATTTCCTTCGGGTAGATAACTATAATGGTAAAAAAGCCTTTTTTACCAAAGAGATCATGCGGGTTTATGGGCGGGAAGATTCTTTCCGTCGCTTCATTGGCTATATTATTATTCTGAAAGACATTACTTCCTTCAAGGAGTCTGACGAAGCAAAATCTAAATTTGTCGCGGTTGTTTCTCACGAATTAAAAACACCACTTTCGGCGCTCAATATGAGCTTGATGCTGCTGCAAAACCCCCGAATTGGGGAACTGAGCGGGGAGCAAACTGAAATTGTGGGATCGATGAAGCAGGAAGTGCAGCGCTTGGTAAATATGGTTACAGAACTACTTGACCTGGCCCGGGCTGAAGGTGGCGCGATTCACCTGGATAAGAAAACGGTAGACCCGAATATGTTGCTGGAGTACGCGATTGCTCCGGTTCACGCCAAACTCAGTGAAAAAAATCTGAGCATCCGCAACAAAAGCAACAATCATTTATCAGAAATTAATATAGATCCTGAAAAAATATCCTGGGTGCTCATCAATCTTCTGACCAATGCCATTCGATACGCCCCGGAAGGCAGTGAGGTCGTAGTGCGTTCTCAGCAGATGGATGATTTTGTGGAGTTCTCGGTACGGGATTTTGGCCCGGGTATTACGCCAAAGGATGCTAAACGGGTTTTTAATAAATTTGTCCAGCTGTCTACCAACGGCAAAAAGAACAAGAGTGGCCTTGGTTTGGGATTGGCTATTTCCAAGGAAATAGTGGAGGCCCACGGAGGACGGATTTACGTAGAAAGTGAAGTCGGGAAGGGCAGCCGATTCTTTTTTCACATCCCGTTTAACCCAGACAGTGAAAGTTTTGAGAAAAACGAGACTGCTGCTCTGAAAGTGGTCGAAGTGGCAGATACCTGATGCCACGTAAGCAAATGATGAACTTTTCCTACAACCTTACCTTCGGACTTCCGTTCTAGAAATTTTACGTTTTAGTTTCTCTCCCCTTCATTCATGCTGCTTTCGCCGGGAATCCGATACATGTTATTAGCGACTGTGCTGTTTGCCTGCATGAATGTGCTGGTCAAAATAGCCTCCCATATTCCTGCAGTAGAAGTAGTTTTTTTTCGTTGTGTTGTTTCCCTGGCCATGAGTTACGTGGTTTTGCGGATTCAGAAAGTGCCTGTTTGGGGAAATAATCGGAAGTGGTTGGTAGCACGGGGCGCTTTTGGAGCTATTGCGCTGGTATTGTATTTTACTTTGCTTCAGGAAATCCCGCTGGCGACTGCTATTACTCTGCAGTTTCTGGCACCTATCGCCACTGCGATTTTGGGAATGCTGCTGCTGAAGGAAAAGATATGGACATTGCAGTGGTTTTTCTTTTTGGTCAGTTTTTTAGGAATGTTGATTATTAGTGGCTTTGAGGCCCGGATGGAACCGATTCATCTGGCGATGGGCTTGTTAGCGGCTGGAGGTTCGGGCATGGCGTATACCATCATTCGTAAGCTAAAGAATTCCGAACACCCCTTGGTTATTGTACTTTATTTTCCTCTGGTTACGCTTCCTATTACCGGTGTTTATTCAATATTTCATTGGGTAACCCCCGTTGGTTGGGATTGGCCCTTATTATTGGCTATTGGCGTACTTACTCAATTTGCCCAATACTTTATGACCAAAGCATTTCAGGCAGAGGAAGTATCGACTGTATCGAACCTCAACTATCTGAATATTGTATACGCGCTTATTTTTGGGTTTTTATTCTTCGGAGAGACCTTTAATCTTTTTACCTATCTCGGTATGGTGTTAGTTATTGCCGGTGTAGTACTAAATGTGTGGTATAAACATAAAAAGCAGTCTGCTGCACTTAAACATCGGGAATCGCTGGCCTGAATATCAGATAGCACATAAAACCGGGGCATTTCGCAAAAAATAGCGATCTTGGGGCCGGAAAATACACTATTTGTGAAATTTAATCTTTTTAAAACAGATACCAAGAGCAGCGCCCGTGCGGGCGAACTCGTTACAGGACATGGAGTTATTCGTACTCCCATTTTTATGCCGGTGGGTACAGCAGGTACTGTCAAAGCGGTGCATCAACGTGAACTGAAAGAAGACATAGATGCTGATATTATATTGGGTAATACTTACCATCTTTATCTTCGCCCAGGAGTTGACCTGCTGGAAAAGGCCGGTGGGTTACATCGATTCAATGGCTGGGATCGTCCCATTCTGACAGATAGTGGGGGCTATCAGGTATATTCTCTCACTGATATTCGGAAAATTAAAGAAGAAGGGGTAACCTTTCAATCACACATTGATGGCTCAAAGCATACTTTTAGTCCGGAATACGTTATGGATATTCAACGTACGATCGGAGCCGATATCATGATGGCCTTTGATGAGTGTACGCCCTATCCCTGCGCCTACGATTATGCCGAGAAATCCATGCATATGACCCATCGCTGGTTGAAGCGGTGCATTGATCGTTTTGATCGTACTGAGAGCAAGTATGGTTATGAACAGGGGCTGTTTCCCATTGTGCAGGGCAGCACTTACCCTGATTTGCGGAAGCAATCGGCTGAATTTGTAGCAGAGCAGAACGGGGCTGGAAATGCCATTGGCGGATTGGCTGTAGGAGAACCCGCTGAGATGATGTATGAAATGACGGATCTGGTTTGCAGTATTCTGCCCGCAGAAAAACCACGCTACCTGATGGGAGTAGGCACTCCAGCCAATATACTTGAATCAATTGCGCTGGGAGTAGACATGTTTGATTGTGTAATGCCTACCCGAAATGCCAGGAACGGTATGTTATTTACTACGGAGGGGATTATCAACATCCGGAATGAAAAGTGGAAGAACGATCTTTCTCCTATCGATGAGGCACTAGGGGGGCATGTAAGCACGTTTTACAGCAAGGCTTATCTTCGCCATTTAATTCACTCAAAGGAGATGCTAGGGGCTCAGATTGCCAGCGTACATAACCTTACCTTCTATCTTTGGTTAGCGCGTAAGGCCCGGGAAAAAATATTGGAAGGCACTTTTGCAGAATGGAAAGAAAAAATCACCCCGAAGGTAATGCAAAGGCTATAAAAGTGCGAGCGAGAAATTAGTTTGTCTGATACATTGTTACCTGAAATGGAGGTGCATCACTAACCTGTAGTATACCTGAATGAAAATACTGGATCGCTATCTGCTAAAAAAATTTTTAGGGACTTTCGGTTTCGTCGTGCTGTTGCTGGTTTCTATTGTGTGTGTCATTGATTTTACGGAGAAAAACGATGACTTTTTAGAACACCAACTCAATGCCGGACAGATCCTGGGATACTACCTGGATTATATACCCTATTTAGCAAGTTTAATTACGCCTATTACCGTTTTTATTGCGGTGGTATTTGTTACCTCAAAACTGGCAAGCAATACGGAAATTGTGGCGATGTTGAGTAGTGGTGTTAGCTTTCGCCGCTTATTGGTGCCTTACTTTCTGGGATCTTCTCTTATTGCCATCGTTAGTTTTGGGTTGAATGGCTGGGTTATTCCCAATGCCAATAAAGACCGGATTGCCTTTGAGCAGCAGTATATCAAAAGCCCCTTTTACTACGATGAGCGGAACATTCATATGAAAGTAGCGCCCGAACTGTATGCCTATATGGAAAGTTACAATAATAGTAATAATGTAGGTTATCGGTTTACGTTGGAGCAAATTCAGGGCAATGAGATGCTACAGAAACTTTCGGCTCGCCGTATCGAGTGGGATTCTACGTTGGCAAAGTGGAAGTTAAAAAACTGGACCTTGCATCAATTTGACGGACAAAGTGAATCTATCACGACGGGAACCTCACTTGATACTACCCTGAATATTACCCCGAAAGACTTTGGCAGCACTTACGGTCTTTATGAGACACTCACCCTGAACGAACTCGATCAGCACATCGATCGGCAGCAGGAGCGGGGAGCAACGGATATACCAGTATTTCAGGTGGAAAAGTATATTCGTTATATGTCACCTTTCACGGCCATCATTCTTACGTTCATCGGTGTCATTATGTCTGCGAAAAAAAGCAGGGGAGGGTCGGGCTTTCAGATTGCGCTGGGCTTTCTGATTGCGTTCATTTTTATTATCTTTTTCATATTCGCACGAAGTATCGCTGAAGTAAACTCCATGAATCCTATGTTGGCCGTTTGGTTACCCAATATTGTGTTTACTGCGGTAGGAGTGTTGTTATACTATACTGTGCGTCGATAATGGCTGCTCGAACCAGGCATTACGGTCTCCTGCATTTTATCGTATTGGTGTGGGGTTTCACGGCCGTATTAGGGCTACTTATCAGCATTCCTTCCGTAGAGATCGTTTTTTATCGAACGCTCATTGCGTTTGTTGCCCTGGCAGCTATCCTGTGGTATCGGAAGGTGCCATTTCGTTTACCGGGTAGGGTGGTAGTCAAAATCCTGGGAACTGGAGCGCTGATTGCTCTCCACTGGATTCTGTTCTTTGGTGCAGCGCGGGTTTCCACGGCTTCGGTCACCCTGGCCGGAATGGCTACCTGTTCGCTATGGACCTCCTTCATTGGACCTCTTATGACCCGCCGCAAGGTGCAGACTTACGAAGTGCTGTTAGGAGTGATAGTCATCATAGGATTGTATGTGATATTTCGATTTGAGTTTACCCATGCCCTGGGCCTCAGCATGGCCGTTTTTTCTGCTTTGATTGCTGCGATATTTACGGTCTTGAATGCACAGTTTGGAAAAAGCTATGATGCTTATCTGGTGACATTTTATGAAATGCTGGGGGCCTGTGCCAGTATCGCGATCTTTTTCCCCTTCTATCAACAGTGGATAAGTCCAGACGGCATGCTTTATCTTAGCCCTTCAACTATGGATTGGCTTTGGCTTATGGTATTGGCTCTGGCTTGCACAGTCTATGCTTATACCATGTCGGTAGAACTAATGAAATACGTTACTCCGTTTGCCATGAACTTAACCAATAATTTAGAGCCAGTATACGGGATTGTGCTAGCGGTATTGGTATTTGGAGAGCAAGAACAAATGACTCCTCAGTTCTACCTGGGCACTGCAATTATTCTAGCATCGGTATTTGCCTATCCCATGATTCGGCGATATCGAAAGGTGCGAAGGTTTTATCGAATTACCAGCCATAAAAAGCTGGAAGAAGCATCATAAAATGCTAATATAGCGATGGTGCTACATGGATTCGTTTTCAATGGAAGCGAGTTTCACTAATCGTTCAAACTCAGCATCAGTAATGTCCTGGTAAAAGTAGTGGATAGGGTTTACTTTTTTCCGGGCTTTGATCACCTCATAGTGCAGATGCGGGCCCGAAGAAGTCCCGGAATTTCCACTAAAAGCAATTAATTCACCCCGCTTTACTTTTTGTCCTACCTTTACATTGAACTCAGATAAGTGGGCATATTTGGTTTTAAAACCAAATCCGTGGTCTATTTCTATCTGTTTTCCATAACCATAGAAGCTTGTGGAAACCTTGGATACGACTCCACCTCCAGTAGCATAGACTTGCGACCCGATCCGCGCACCAAAATCAATCCCCGCGTGCATTTTTCGGATTTTATGAATAGGGTGGTATCGGAGACCAAAACCCGAGGAAAGGTAAGATTGCTGTAGCGAAATGGGAGTAATGGCCGGAATAGAGGCGAGCATTAGATGCTGTTTCTTTGCCAAACTAAGCAAATCATCGTAGGATTTGGTTTGAATGTACATGCGCCGTTTTAACTGGTCGAACTGCGTGAGTGTCTTTAACAAAAAACCTTCGTGCTCCAGTTCTTTGTCTACCAGGGACTGGTATCGTTTTACTCCACCGATGCCGGCATTTCGTATAGAGGGTGCAATGGGATCCTGTTCGAAGATGGTCCGATAAATATTATCATCCCGATTTTGTAGTTTTGCCAATAACTGGTCCATTTGCCCCATATCCTTGTTGAGCATATTGAGGTGAAATACCAGTTTCTCATTTCCTCTGCGAAGAAATTTTTCGTTGGGTGAATCGTAGTACGATAAGTAAATTACCAGAATACAGACCGCACCGATGAGAATGAGAGATGATGAAAGTAATATATCCATCACTACATTGGCCGTAGATTTCCTGAAGGGTTCATACTTACAGGTTTCTGTATCGTAGTGGTATTTAATTTTTGCCATGAATAATCAGAGATTTGGCCGTAAAAGATTGATTGTTGTTTTATTAAGTGATATTATCACTTAGTAAAGAATTTATCCTTTCAATGTAAAAATACTAGTAGAAACGTATAACTGAAACTGCAACTAATACCAAAAGGTACATTCGAGGAAATTCGATGGTTTTTGTGCCATTGTGAATTCTGGAGCATGTTTTATCCGGCTGTATAAAGCAGCAGAATATTCTGATTTAGAAAGCCAAAGACTTGGTGTTTTTTTCAATCTAAAAGTGATCAGATCAGCACTGAAAAATTGTACTGCTCACTGGTTCATCAAGCACATGAATATTATTAGTTGCGAAGAACTTAGAAGGGAACCCTGGCTATATCGGGCAGGGTAAATCTATCTTGCACACACTTTTCTATTAGCAAGATTAGATCATATTTAGAGAAGATCCGGGTGCTTCAGGAAGGTGATACGGAGTAGCTTACTACTGGAAAGGCCGTTCGAAAAGTATCTGAAAGTGATGTGTAATTCAGAAAATGCAGAATGACTGATCAGAAACAGCTTATTTCTTTAACCTGGGCTTCAGATGGTCTGCCCGACCTTTGCGGAACACATTACGCGTTTGCTGCTTGGATTTGAGTAACTTTCGTTGCTCCTCTTCAGGAAGCTGGATAAAATCCTGGCACTGGCTTGAACAACAGCTATCATACTTTGATGCACAACTTTCGCATTGAATAAAAAGCAGGTGGCAGGCTTCGTTCTTACAGTTAATGTGGGTATCGCAGGGGGTTCCACACTGGTGGCAATGGCTAATGATTTCATCAGAGATTCGCTCACCCAAGCGCTCATCAAACACAAAATTTTTACCCCGGAATTTATTTGGCAATCCTTTTTCATGTACCTGCCGGGTGTAGTTGATAATACCACCTTCTAACTGGAAAACATGCTCAAAGCCTTTGTGCTTGAAATAGGCACTGGCTTTTTCGCAGCGAATGCCACCGGTACAATACATCACAATGTTCTTATCCCGATGTTCCTGTAAGATGGTTTCTGCTATAGGCAGGGCTTCACGAAAGGAATCTGCATCGGGTAAAATGGCATTTTCAAAATGACCAACTTCACTTTCGTAGTGGTTACGCATATCAACCACCACTGTATTCGGGTTTTCAGTGAGCGCATTAAAATCTTCAGCCTGTAAGTGAGTACCACGATTCGTGACGTCAAAGGTGTCATCCTCCAATCCGTCAGCAACGATCTTCTTTTTAACCTGAATTTTTAACTTATAAAAAGATTTACGATCTGCATCGATGGCAATATTTAACCGGACGTTTTCTAAAAATGTAATGCCTGCCAACTGTGCTTGAAATCGATCAAAATTATCTTTTGGCACATTAATCTGAGCATTAATGCCTTCCTGAGCCACGTATACACGCCCCAGCACCTTTAATTCTGACCATTGCAGAAAAAGGTGATCTCGGAAGAATGATGGATTTCCAATATGAGCGTATTGGTAAAAAGAGAGTGTGGTGCGTTCTTCTTCGCTTTCCAGAATCTGCTGTTTTAAGATTTTTCGATCAATCCGATTATGTAAATGCATTATTAAAAACCAATACTGGAGTGTATGAGTGAAATTGCTACAAAATTAGCAATTTGTGAAGAAATTTCAAGATAAGACCGTGCTTAGGATACGACAGACTCAGGACTGGTCTTAGGCTTAATATACTGGAAAAAAGCATGGTTAAGGGCTTCGCTTTCTTCTTTCAGAATACCCACATTTACCTCGATCCCAGCCTCCTGTAATTTTTTGATACCCCCACCATCAACCAGCGGATTGGGATCAATATTTGAGATTACTACGCGTTTTACCTTATTGCGTATCAGTATATCGCTACAGGGAGGGGTTTTACCAAAATGAGAACAAGGTTCAAGGTTCACATAAACCGTGCTACCGGGTATCTGGGATGGATCTTTCACACTATCAATCGCATTACGTTCAGCATGAGCTTTTCCGTATTCCTGATGCCACCCTTCGCCAATAATGGAATCATCCTTTACAATAATACAGCCCACCATAGGATTAGGCGCAACCTGATCTTTTCCTTGTTCGGCAAGCTCTAATACCCGGCGCATATACAATTCATCAGAATTCATCATCTCATCATCAAGGTTCACAGTAAATTAACACGCAGGCGAAAGCTAAAAGTTTATATATATGCTGTTTCCTCTGAGAATTTCATCCGGACGAGTAATTCTTATTCACTTTCTATTTTTTGAGCACGTTTAGGTACTGGATCGTATCCGTGCGTACCCCAGGGGTGGCAGCGGGCAATCCTTTTTAGCCCCAGCCATGAACCTTTTATGGCCCCCCATTCCTGAATTGCTTCCAGGGTATATTGCGAGCAAGTGGGAGTATGGCGGCAATTGTTGCCCAGTAAAGGCGAGATCGCGTATTGATAAAAACGAATGATACCTCGGGCAATATGGGACAGCATATGTCAGTTTAGCGAAGTTCCTGAAAGAGTAAACTGGGCTGGATATCAGAATGATGATATTTCTTACTTTGGTATTTGATATGGTCGCCCCGGAGTTCCTGAAAAAATATCTGGCAAATAGCCACATCAGGGTAAATCCTGACGGGTTGCACACAGGCAATTTCCAACGTCCAGTACCCCTTCGAACCAATATTACCCAGGCCCGCCGTAAAATGCACCACAATACCCAATCGGCCAATGGATGAACGTCCCTCTAACATGGGAACATGATAATCGGCCTGAATGCTTTCGACCGTTCTTCCTAAATAAAGGCGGCCAGGCTCCAGAATCAGCCCTTCTTGCGGAATAAGGACCTTCTCCACCCGGTTGTCTTGTTTCATATCAAGTAACTGATCTTGATAGATCAAAAGCTCATTATGAAGACGTAGGTTATAACTATTGGGGTTGAGTTGTTCGGGTAAAAAAGGATCAATATGAATTTCTTTACCAATCAGCCTTTCAATTTCCTTTCCTGACAGTATCATAGATTTTTACTTGAAAACCTACGGTAACTTCCAACATTCCGCCATTGATATTTATGAATAATCTGGATGTGTACTATATATTGGAAATACGTAGTATTAGAATAACGCAAAGTATCCGGTATAACGTACAAATAGGATATTAGTTTGATAATGAATAGGTGGTACTTCCTGATTTATCATCCTTGAGCTGCACGCCCAACACCTTTAACTGATCACGAATTTGATCTGATGTAGCGAAGTCTTTATTGCTACGGGCGTTGTTACGAATTTCAATCAGAAGCTGGATAAGGCCATCTTTTTGCTGGGCATCGTCCGATTTCTCGGGTAAGATTCCTAAAATCTGTATGATAAAATCCCGAAACGTGCTCGACATTCTTTTATAGGCTGATTCACTGATGGCTTGCAGGGGCAACTGCTGATGGTGAAATGCATTGATTTTAGCACTAAGTTCAAAAAGTACGGCAATCAATCGGGGAGTGTTGAAATCGTCGCTCATCTGAAGAAAGCACTGATCGCACAGTTGGGTGATTTCTTCTTCAAGTTTGGTGTCCACTTCGCCGGGTTGATGATCTAGTTTTTCCAGGATGTCCAGCGAATTGGTCAGACGAGTCAAACCTTTCTCAGCAGCTTGCAATGCTTCGTTAGAAAAGTCAACCGGGCTTCGGTAATGGGCCTGAAGTACAAAAAACCGCAAGGTCATTGGGGAATAGGCTTGCTCGAGCAATGGGTGATCACCAGCAAAGAGTTGTTCCAGGGTAATAAAATTTCCCAGCGACTTACTCATTTTTTGCCCGTCAATACTCACTAAATTATGATGAATCCAGTAGTTGGCGGGGTGTTTATGAAAAGCTCCGTAGTTTTGAGCCATTTCTGCTTCATGGTGCGGAAACTGTAAATCCAGACCACCACCGTGAATATCAAATGTTTCACCCAGGTATTTTGTGCTCATGGTCGTGCATTCCAGGTGCCAACCCGGGAAACCTTCTCCCCAAGGGGAGTTCCAGCGCATAATATGCTCGGGACTTGCTTTCTTCCATAAGGCAAAGTCATGCGGACTACGCTTATCATCCCGCCCATCGGTTTGGCGACTGCCGGAAATCAAATCGTCTAATACCTTACCGGAAAGCTGTCCGTAATTTTGTTCTTTGGCATATTTTTCCAGATCGAAATATACTGAGCCATCCACTTCGTAGCCGTACCCATGTTCAATGATAGACTGAATGACCTCTATTTGCTCCACAATATGCCCGGTTGCGGTTGGTTCAATGCTTGGGGGTAAAACGTTTAGCATACGAATGGCATCCCGGTAACGGTAGGTGTACATCTGCACAATCTCCATAGGTTCCAATTTCTCCAAACGCGCTTTTTTTGAGACCTTATCCTCGCCAGCACCAGCGATTTCATCCTCCAGATGCCCTACGTCGGTAACATTGCGAACATAGCGCACTTTGTAGCCCAAATAGGTTAGGTAGCGAAAGATTACATCAAAATTAACTGCGGAGCGAGCGTGGCCTATGTGGGGATCGCCGTACATCGTTGGTCCACAGAGATACATGCCAACAAAAGGAGGGGCAATAGGGTTGAAAGGTTCTTTTTTCCGGGTAAGGCTGTTCGTAACCGTTAGCGGATACTGCTGGTAAAGTGATTGACTCATGAATCAGTAATAGTTCAATTATATCGGAGTTCTACTGCTTTCTGACGCGCAAAGTTAGTAGAATGTTTTTTTCAGTGATCGTAGAGACAAAAAAAAGTGTAGCTGATTACTTTGCCTCAGTCGGATCAAATACCAGCGATGGATCAGAAAAGTTGATTTTGCGGTAAAAGCAAGCCTTACGGGTTTGTCCTTCACTGTTTTTTGTATGGCAAACCCCGCCGCCTTCTAACACCACCTGATACAATAGCGCATCCTGGTCGCAGTCGACCCGGATATTGATAATGCGTAGCCGGTCACCCGAGGTTTCGCCTTTCGTCCATAATTCCTGACGGGAGGTGCTCCAGAAAGTGGCATATCCGGTTTTAAGCGAAAGCTCAAGAGCGGCCTGGTTAGCATAACCGATCATTAATACTTGTCCGGTGGTATTTTCCTGAACAGCAACCGGCAACAGGCCCGCTCGTTTTTCAAATTGGAGTGACAGTTGGCTTCCTTCCTCTAGTGGATTCATAGGGTATTATTTTAACGATAAACAATGGCTTTTTTTATGCCGTTCGCACGATTCTCTTATTTTGCACGTAATTATAGTACTTTTGTGATAATCATCATGGAGGATAGCATATGATACAGCGATTGGTCCTTTTTATTTTCTTTATTAGTCTCTCTATTGCAGGGATCGGTCAGGAGTACTCAGACCCAGAGTATCGGGCTTTGATGTTGAAAATGGAAGAAGGAGTAGCGCTCATGAACCAGGGCGATTATAGTAGTGCTGATTTTTACCTTCAACAGGTGCTGGAAGAGGTCTCAATAGTACCGGCAGATCTCTGTTTTTACTTTGGAAAGAACTCCTATCATTTAGAAAAATACAAGCAAAGTATCGATTGGCTAAACAAATATATTGAGCTTAAAGGTACACATGGGCAGTTTTTTGACCAGGCTACCGAATATCTAAAATTATCAGAATCCGATTATCTGGCTCAGAAGAAGACTCAGGTACCAACACTCAATAAGAAAAACCGAGCGCAACCCCAGGTGGTTGATTGCCAGACTACTCCGTTTGTGCTCTGCCCGGTATGCCAGGGTAATGGTGTGATTGTTGAACAGGGTTCATTAGGGAATGCTATTTATCGAACCTGCCCTTACAGCGACGAACAGGGACGAATGCCCTGCTCGAATTATAAAGAATACATGCGGGGAAATCCCGTGCCGTTGGAGTCAGAAGATTAACGGGTTGCCACGTATTTGTTCTGATACTTTTGTGTTTTGGGGATGGTTTGCTGAATTTGCTTGATACGTGTTTCGGGAGCTGGGTGCGTTGATAAAAACTCGGGGGGGCGTTGTCCTCCTTCGCTATTCATCCGTTGCCAGAAAGGAACGGCTGCTTCCGGGTTATAACCTGCCATTGCCATCATATAAAGTCCCAGTTCATCAGCTTCCGATTCATGAGAACGGCTAAAGGGTAGGAGAACGCCTACCTGTGAACCTAACCCGAAGGCTGACATGGCTATTTGCTGGGTCAACTGTGGCTTCTCCTGAAGAGCGACAGATAAAGCTGTGCTGCCGGCCTGAAGGGCTAACTGCTGAGACATCCGCTCATTACCGTGAGAAGCAATGGCGTGGGCTATTTCGTGAGACATTACAACCGCCACACCTTCCTCATTTTGGCAGATGGGCATGATTCCGGTATAGAAGGCTACTTTCCCACCGGGCATACACCAGGCATTCACTGTCTTATCATCCTCAATCAGGTTAAATTCCCATTTGAAATTTTCAATCTCATTGGATAGGCCCTGCTCTTTCATGTATTGCTCAATGGCATACGATAGCTTATTGCCAACCTTGCGGATAAGCGCCACCTGTTCCTTATCATTAGAAAGTTTGCTTTCCTGCAATACCTCCTGATAGCTCTGGAAACTGAGCGAATTAATTTCGGATGCAGGAATGAGATTAAGTTGCTTACGACCCGTAAGGGGCACTGTTGAGCAGGAGATAAGAAAAAATAAAGCAAGTATACTTGAAAATAATGTACGTTTCATATCAGTATAGATTAGGTAAAATAAATAAGAACCGTGTTTTGCAGAATGATATCATGAATCTAAACGATCAACCATATCTTTAGCATTGAGGTTTAGCTCATCTATTTCAATTTTCTTGCCATTTACCGAATATAGGATAAAGTGTGGGGCTGAATAAATACTCATAACTATTGAGCTACAGCATTTTAACTTGCCCTTGGGAGCTGTTTGAGAGTGTATGGAGCGCGCGGGTAATTTTTGAAAATAACGAAGCAATAAAAAAGGTATCAGATTTCTTCTGATACCTCTGTATTTTAGGAAACTTATCCTTTTATACAAGCTTGGCGACAGGCGCAACCTGTAATGCTTTACGGTAAAAATTAATCAAATTTACACGCTCATAATCCCAGGATAGCTTATTTAAAACTCGGTCATAGCCGTATTCTGCCATTTTTTTTCGCTCTTCTTCATGGTCCAGTAACCATAGAATTTTATCGCCGAAATCATCCGTATTGTGATTTTCAGCATATAAAGAAGCTTCGAGGGCAGAAGCTCGGCCTTCTTTTAAGTCATATTGTACAATTGGTTTTTTTAGAGCCATGTACTCCATGATCTTGTTCATGGTAGACAGATTATTCATGATGGTAGGCTTGTCCGGATTGACGCCCACTTCGCAGGTATTGAGTATATCCACTAATTTTTCATCGCTAACCCTTCCGTAAAAGTCTACATAGTCTGCCAGTCCCATTTCTTTGGCTAAATGTTGAATTTCATCCAGGGCCGTGCCCCCACCGACAATGGCGAACTGTACGTCCTGCCGTTGCTGGGTAATATATTTCGCCGATTCCATCAGTAGATCCAGACCTTCCTGCACCCCGATTACACCGACATAACCAACCAGAAATTTCCGTCCCTTTTTGTACGATTCATCTCCTTTGGTAAGTTTTAGTCGTTTCAGACTTGGACCACTTCGTACTACTGTAACATTTTCAGGAGGCATTTTTCCCCGAGTAATCGCAATCTTTCGGTAGGATTCATTCGTTGCAATGCTGTAATCAGCTACTTTGAATGTTAACCTCTCAAAATACAGCATGCATTTATAAAAAAAGCCTTTCTTATCGAATTTGGCAATGTACAGTTCCGGGTTTATGTCATGGTGATCAAAGACATATTTTACACCAAATAATTTGAAGGGGAGTGCGGTGAGAAAGATCAGATCCGGAGGATTACATCCGTGAATCACCTGGAACCTTTTCTTTAAGAAAATTTTGATGCTCAGTATCAGCTCCCAGAATATGGCAATGGAATATTCCGCTAAGTAACCTAGGGCCCCGTGTCCTTCGGTGGGCAGGGGATGACGGTAAATTTCAATTCCGTCTATCTCTTCATAGGATTTCGTATATCCTTTCATCTTGGGACAGATGATAGATACATCTGCCCCTTCTTCTTTCAGCGTAGTTGCCTCCTGCCATACCCGCCGGTCAAAAGGGGCGGGTAAATTTTCAATGATAATTAAAACATGCTTACCAGCAAATTCCGACATAATTCTCGTTGGTTACCTTGTCTTTATCAATGCGCACCAAATCGATGACAGTTTGCTCAGGACGAATTTTGGAAATAGCATCCTTAAATTCAGGGGCTTTATTACCGATCACGATCACTTCTGCTTCATCTACTACCTTACTTAGGTCATCACGTAGTAGGCGGGTAATATGGGGAATGTGTCCGGTAAGATAATCTTTATTTTTACCCATTAGCTTTGAAAGAGATATGTTATTATCATAAAGTGATAGGTCATATCCTTTGCCAAGCAGGGTTTCAATCATTTCTACCATCGGGCTTTCCCGTAAATCATCCGTACCAGCTTTGAACGCAAATCCCAGAAAAGCTACTTTTTTCTTGCCGGTGTTATAGACCATCTGCAAGCCGCGCTGTACCTGATTGGCATTGCTGGGCAATAAGCTGTTCAGCAGAGGTGTTGAAACATCCAGCAATTGTGCTCTGTAATTTAACCCTCGTACATCCTTAGGTAAGCATGATCCGCCAAAGGCAAATCCGGGCTTCATATAGTAAGGTGACAAGTTTAATTTAGTGTCTCGGGAAACAACTTCCATCACTTTGTGCCCGTCAACTCCCAATTCTTTACAAATATTACCTACTTCGTTGGCAAAAGTAATTTTAAGCGCATGGAAATTATTGTTGGCATATTTGATCATCTCCGACTCCTCAGGCTTGAGTTTAAAAACCGGGGCATCCAGTGTTTCATATAAGGTGTCGAGTTGCTTCTCGCTTTGAGGGCTGTTGGTACCAATAATCGTATACGGGGGGTTCCAGAAGTCATAAATGGCAGTGCTTTCCCGTAAAAATTCAGGGTTTGAGGCGACACCAAACTCCTCAATATGCTTCTTCCCGGAAATACTTTCAATAATTTGCGCGCATTCCTGTATTGTCCCTGGTACTACAGTACTTCGGATAACGACCGTATGAAAGGTATCCTTGCTTTTAAGAGACTGAGCAATGTCATCGCATACTCGGTAAATGTACGAGAGGTCAATGTTACCGTTGATTTGGCTGGGAGTACCTACACAAACAATGGATATATCAGAGTTCTGTACGGCATGATGGATATCCGTAGTCGCATGTATGGTTCCTTTTTCTACACCTTCAGCGATATATTCATCCAAGTCTTTTTCAACGATAGGTGAGTTTCCACTGTTAATAAGGTCAACTTTTTGCTGATTTACATCTACCCCAATCACCTGATGCCCGATTTTTGCAAAACAGGCACAGGAAACAGCACCTACATAGCCTAGTCCGAATACACTAACTTTCATATGGTTTTTATTAATGAATTGATGTTTCAAATATAACTATTAAAATATAATATTTAAATATTAATAGGCATTTTCTTCTCCTTTTACGGCATTCCAGACGGTCTGGATAATAATTTTAATATCCAGGGTGAGGCTCCAATTCTCTAAATACCAGGTGTCATACTCCACCCTTTTTTTCATTAAACTATCGTCCTTTGTTTCACCTCTTAGTCCATTTACCTGGGCATAGCCAGTAATTCCCGAATTGATAAAGTGGCGAACTTTAAAATTTTCAATAATTTCTGAATACTCTTCTGTATGTTTTAACATGTGGGGGCGAGGCCCAACCACAGACATATCTCCCAAAAATACGTTGAAAAACTGAGGAAGTTCGTCAATGCTTGTTTTTCGCAAAATCTGGCCCACCTTGGTAATGCGAGAATCATTTTTCTCAGCCTGTTTTGAATTAGACTCTTCGTTCACTCGCATGGTGCGAAATTTATAACACCAAAAGGGTTTGCCATTTTTTCCACTGCGTAATTGTTTGAAAAAAATCGGGCCTGGTGAGTCCAACCTGATCGCTAGTGCAACCGCAGGGAGGATAAATGGAAAAAGGAATAAGATCACGGCTGAAGAAAATGCGATATCAAAGGCCCGTTTAATTTGGCGGTTATAGAAAATTTTAAGCGGGTCACGGCGAGGAGTCAGAATAGGAATGCGACCATTATTGTAAAATTGTGTATCAATGCGCATCTGATCTAGCCCTCCGGCATCCTGCACAAGCCCAAAATAAGTGAAATTATCATCAGCAAACTTGGCCAAATCTTTTACATAGGAAATATTATTCGGAAGGGCGTAATATATTTCATCGATATTTTCGCGAATACAAAACTGTTTTACCTGGCTTAAATTACCCCGGTAATCATTCTCATTGTTGATGAACTTTAGCCCGTCATCAAAGAAGCCCATAAATTTATAGCCCAGCGGCTGATCTTTCACAAAGTAATTGTATAAGTTTTTTCCGGTGGCAGAATAACCAATGATAATTACCTTCTTTCTGTTTTTATCCAGAGAACGGTATCTTTTATATATAAGGAATAAAAAAACCTTTACCAGCACCATCGAGCTGATAGAAATTGAAATAAAGGGAATTAAAAACTGTCGGGGGTATGTATACTGCTGCAGGAAGAGTGCATAAGCAGCGATAATAATTATACTTAACAAGGAACTCAGAATGGTACTAATGAGTATAGTGGATATTCTTCGCAGATTATCAGTTTGATATACATCGCAAAAAAGAGAAGTGATAATCCACAATAGTACAGTAATTATCAAAAAAGGCTGATAAATAGCTAAATAATCACCCTTGTTTACGATTAACTGATCATATGCGACTCTAAATGATACGATAAGTATCAGTATATCAATCAATAATAATGCAGTAAGCAGGGATTTAGAGTAGTGACTTCTCTTGAGTTTGTGCAAGAAATCCATATTTGTTGATATATGACTCGGCTAATATTTATTACAATGTAATATTTTTGTGTAAATATAATGTATTTATATTTAAAAATAACAATTATTAATTCAAAAAATTATAATATTTACATATTAATTTAACCTGTTCCTTTAATTTTATATGTCTTCTTAAAAATTTACTTATTCGTTTACAACTTACATACCAAAAGAGCTTTCGTGCTTTATTTATTATTGATTTGCGATAAAAAAGGTATCTCGGCTATTGGTGTCCGCCGGATAGAAAAAAAATCATAAAAAAGAGTAAATCATTTTTTGCCTTTATATCATAAAATTCTACATTTGTAGCCCAATTGCTTGTCCGGTGGTGTAATGGTAACACAGAGGTTTTTGGTGCCTTTATTCAGGGTTCGAGTCCTTGCCGGACAACAAGTTTCCAATCCCGATTCAAATGAGTCGGGATTGGTGTTTATAGACGACCTATTTAAGTAGCATTCCTCTATGGCAACTGTAAAAATCTTTTCCGGTTCGGGCACCCAGTATTTAGCAACAAAAATTGCTGAAACCTATGGGAAACCATTAGGAGAAGTGACCGTGGAGCGATTTAGCGATGGCGAAATTTCTACTTATTTTGATGAGTCAGTTCGGGGTTGCGACGTTTTTCTGGTCCAGTCTACCTTTGCTCCGATGGATAATCTCATGGAGTTGTTACTGATGATTGACGCGGCCAAGCGGGCCAGCGCTAAATATGTAACTGCGGTTGTTCCTTATTTTGGGTATGCCCGGCAGGATCGAAAAGACAAGCCTCGGGTGGCCATTGGAGCCAAACTGGTAGCCAACCTTTTTTCAGCAGCAGCCCCGGACCGCCTTATGACCTGTGATTTACATGCCGGTCAGATTCAGGGCTTTTTTGATTTTCCGGTAGATCATTTTAGCGGAAGTATTATTTTTGTTCCCTATTTGCAGCAGCTCTCTCGTGAAAATTTGATTTTTGCCTCTCCCGATGTAGGAGGAGTGAAGCGTACCCGTAATTTTGCGCAATTCTTTCATACCGACATGGTGATTTGTGATAAACACCGTAAACGAGCCAATGAAGTGGCCACAATGCAGGTCATTGGAGATGTAACGGGAAAGGATGTGGTTATTGTGGATGATTTGGTGGATACAGCCGGCACATTGTGCAAAGCCGCAAAAGTAATCAAAGAAAACGGAGCGCAATCAGTGCGGGCAATTGCTACGCACCCCGTATTATCTGGTGCAGCCTATGATAATATATCGAACTCAGAACTGGAAGAATTGGTTGTTACCGATACAATTCCACTGAAGCACGACTGCCCCAAAATAAAAGTATTAAGCGTGGCAGAGATGTTCGCCAGTGCGATCAAGAAAATTCACAAATACGAGTCTATTAGTCCGTTATTTATTACTAAATCTAGATTTTAATATATCAATTATGAAAACTGTAGAGATTATAGGGTATCAAAGAGCAAATCTCGGAAAAAAAGAGTCGCAACGATTACGTGCCGAGGGACAGGTTCCCTGCGTATTGTACGGCGGTGAGGAGCAAATTCACTTTTCTGTACCCATGATTTTATTTCGCCCACTGGTGTATACTGATCAGGCACATTTTGTGGAGCTGAACATCGAGGGAGTTGAGAAGCGATGCATTTTACAAGACATCCAATTTCATCCGGTAAACGAAATGATCGTGCATGCTGACTTTTTGGAGTTGCACGAAGGGAAATCGGTGAAAATGGATATTCCGGTGCAATTAATGGGTACGGCCGTTGGAGTGACCAAAGGGGGCAAGCTGATGCATAAGCGTCACTTCCTGCGAATTAAGGCATTGCCCAAGGATATGCCAGATTACATTGAAGTTAATGTAAGTAAGCTGGATTTTGGTAAATCAATTAAAGTAAAAGACGTAAAACCAGGTAATTATCAAATAATCGATAATACAGCAATTTCTATTGCCGTGATTGAGATACCTCGTGCACTTCGTGGTCAGACTGGCGATGATGAAGAAGGAGAGGAAGTAGAGACGGAGGAAGCAGAACTATAATTGTCTTGTAACGTATTAATACAATCCTGTTCTGATTCAGAACGGGATTTTTTTTGCTTATGAAGTATCTGATCGTAGGGTTGGGAAATCCCGGTTCTGAATATGAACTAACCCGCCATAATATTGGCTTTCTGACACTGGACCGTTTAGCAGAGCAGCATAATGCTACTTTTGAGGTCGGGCGATTGGCCGAAGTTGCCAGCATAAAGTATAAGGGACGTACATTGCATCTGGTAAAGCCCAATACCTTTATGAACTTAAGTGGAAAAGCGGTGAATTACTGGCTACAGGAGCTTAAGCTTTCCAAAGAAAACCTTTTAATTGTGACCGACGATATCGCGTTGCCGTTTGGTAAGCTACGCATGCGGGCCAAGGGCTCCAGTGCCGGCCACAATGGCCTGAAAAATATTGAAGACCTTACCGGAGGACAAAATTATCCCCGGCTTCGGTTTGGGGTAGGCAATGATTTTTCCAAAGGGCAACAGGTAGACTATGTATTAAGCCAATTCCCGAGAGAAGAACTCGATGTGCTACCTGAGCTTATGGATCAGGCTGGCAAGATGGTTCTTTCGTTTTGCACCATCGGGATAGAACGCACCATGAGCCAATTCAACAGCTAGCTGATGGTGCTGCCACTATCGGCTTCTTTTTCGGGTTGAATGAACAACAATGATCCATCGGGTTTTTCAGCCATCAAAATCATGCCCTGAGATTCAACACCCATCATTTTTCGCGGAGCTAAATTTACCAGTACGCATACCTGCTTTCCAATAATGGCTTCGGGTTCATAAAATTGGGCAATGCCACTGAGCACCGTTCGTTGATCCAGGCCGGTGTTCAGGGTTAAGCGAAGCAGCTTTTTTGATTTTTTAATTTTTTCAGCGGAAACAATGGTAGCCACCCGCATATCCAGTTTGACAAAATCATCGTAGGTGATTTCTTCTTTTTGGGGCATTATGACAACATCGGGCTCTTCAGCTGCGGTATTTTCCTGGTGAAGTTTCTGAACCTGTTGTTCTACCAGTTGATCTTCTATTTTTTCAAACAATAAGGTCGGTTTCGCTAATTGATGGCCTGAGGATAATAAATCATCTCGTTGTGCATCTGACCAGTCTTCCGAATGAAAATTCAGCATATCCTGTAACTTTCTGGCCGTAAAAGGTAGAAACGGGTTGCTGATTACGGAGAGGCTAGCCGTAATTTGCAGGCTGATATTCAGAATAGTTTCTACCCGGGCCTGGTCGGTCTTGATTACTTTCCAGGGCTCGGTATCCGCTAAATATTTGTTCCCCACTCTGGCCAACTCCATCATATTCGCAATGGCTTCACGAAAATTAAATTTTTCGATCGACTCCGATACGTTGTCTGGTATTTCCTGAAGTTTGGCCAGTGCTGCTTCATCAATAGGTGCCAACGCATGACGTTCGGGGACAACGCCCTCAAAATATTTCTGCGTCAATACCAGGGTTCGGTTCACGAAGTTACCGAGGATGGCCACGAGTTCGTTATTGTTTTTGGCCTGATAATCTTTCCAGGTGAACTCACTGTCCTTGGTTTCGGGCATGATGGTGCATAAGGTATAGCGCATCACATCCTGCTTTTCGGGAAATTCATCCAGATATTCGTGTAACCAAACGGCCCAGTTCCGGCTGGTGGATAATTTGCGGCCTTCCAGATTTAAAAATTCATTGGCTGGCACATTTTCGGGTAGGATATATTCGCCGTGGGCATGCAAAATAGCTGGGAAGATGATGCAGTGAAAGACAATATTGTCTTTTCCGATGAAGTGAATGAGGGTGGCATTATCTGCTTCGTCCGGTTGCTTCTTCCAGTACAGTTCCCAGTCTTTTCCATGATCCGAAGCCCACTGTTTGGTGGAAGAGATATAACCAATAGGAGCATCCAGCCATACGTAAAGTTTCTTGCCTTCGGCATTGGGAAGCGGTACATCCACGCCCCAATCCAGATCGCGAGTCATGGCCCGGGGTTGTAGTCCGGCTTTGAGCCAGGCACTGCACTGCCCATATACATTGGGCTTCCACTGTCCTTTTTTTCCTTCCAAGAGCCATTCTTCCAGCCAGGGCTGGTATTTATCCAGGGGGAGATACCAGTGTTTGGTCTGTTTCAGTACCGGAGGCTGCCCACTCAGTGTTGATTTTGGATTGATCAGGTCAGTAGGGTTTAAGGAAGACCCGCAATTTTCGCACTGATCACCGTAAGCATCCGGGTGATTACAGACCGGACAGGTGCCAGTAATATAGCGATCGGCTAAGAACTGATGAAACTCTTCGTCATAATACTGTTCCGATTCCTGTTCAATAAACTCTCCGCGATCGTATAGTTTGGTGAAAAAATCCTGAGAGGTTTTGTGGTGAATCGGCTCGGAAGTACGGTGATACATATCGAATGAAATACCGAAGCGCTCAAAGGTCTGTTTATTGAGTTCGTGGTATTTGTCAATAATTTCCCGGGGAGAGATGCCTTCCAGTTTGGCTCGAAGCATAATGGCTGCTCCATGCTCGTCGCTGCCACCCATAAAAATAATGTCCCGGCCCTGTTGGCGTTGGTAACGGACGTAGATATCGGCGGGTAAATATGCGCCGGCAATGTGTCCGATATGCAAGGGGCCATTGGCGTAGGGAAGGGCAGCGGTGACGGTAATTCGGGAATTTTTATGCGTTGTCATAAGATAGATTGGAAGCTAAAAGTACAAAGAAAGGTAGCCCACCAGCAAATGCCAAGTGAGCAGGGTAGAAAATCAGAAGGCAGAGCGGAAATGCACAAAGAATCCGGCTGAGCCATCAATTTTCCAGGATCGTTCTATACGAAAAACAGTGTCGTAGAAGGAAACGATATCAATACCCACGCCATAACCCATAAGATAGCGGTTGGAGAGACGGTCGCTTTGTTCATACTCGATGGTATTGCTGACGTAGCCATGGTCTACATACCCTTTAAGGTAAATACTGAGCGGTACTACATTGAACTGGCTGATAGGAATAATGCGGGAAATATCAAATTCCTGGGAAAAGATACGTTTGCTAATAGTATTCTGCTGCATGATAAAGCCCTGTCCTTCAATAACATCCAGTTCATATCCCCGAAGCCAGAGCCCACCGTACCCCAGGCCCCGAAAGTTAGCATACGGCTGATATCGGGGAGTGCTCATGTAGCCGTTTACCGAACTGGCAAAGTAAAACCCTTTTCCCAGATTAAAATAATGGCTATACAAACCGGTGATTCTCAGTATATCAATATCATCAAAAACGCCTAAGCCAAGTTTGCTGATTGAGGTTCTCCAGCGATATCCCTGAAGAGGATACCCAATATAGTCGCGGTGATCACCGGCAGCGGTGTAATTCAGCATGAAATACTGCTGGCGAGGACTTCCGTGCAGGAAGTAGGCCGGGTTGATGTTCAAAATCGTATCAGCCACCAGGACATCAGAATACGAAAGCGTAACCCCGTGGGTGTTATAATAAGAAGGACGATAATTCCATCCAGCCAGTGCAGTTACCTCCCGAACGGCCGGATCGAGCGGAACATCCAGCACCCGGTCGGTAAACTGGAAGATATGATCCCTTGTCATATAATTGATATTCCGGTTTTCGGAGTAGCTAAAACCCAGATCAATTCCGTTTTTCTGAGCCGCATCGATATACGGGATCTGGTATTGTACGGCAAATTTTTTGGTGAACCCAAACTGGGCAGTGGCTGCCAGCCGTTGATTCAGCCCTCGGAAATTATATTGAGTAAATTTAACTCCGTAAATGACCCGACTCCAATCTCGGTCCTGGTTGGTTAACCAAACGTTGAGGTTTCGGTCGGCCAGTTGGAAATAGGGGCTGGGAATGGTGTACCAGCGTTCAGCCACCCGGATGATGATATCCGCAGTACCGGGATGAATCTCTACGATGTGTAAATCCACATCCAGGAAGAGGCGGGTATTCATCAGTTTCTGCCGATCTTTTTTCAGCAACTCATTCAATTCATAAATTGGAAACGTGAGACCTTCCTCTATACCAAGTTCACGTAGAATGATCTTTTCTTTGGTAACCCGGTTGCCCAGCACAAAAATACGGTCTACGGTGATGAAATCCGTTGAAGGTAAATGGGCTGAATCGGATGGAGTGGTTTCCATTGAAGCGCTTGTCACGACGCTATCAGATTGAGGAGCCTGCCCTTCGGCAGTGAGTGAAAGTACCCAGCAGCTAAACCAGCCAATAATCGTACACCAATTCCGCACAGGTACTAAGTTTGAGATGAATGAGCTTTTGTAATTCAAACAAAACTACTGATAATTATTGTATAAATATGTGAAAAAAAAGATGCCAACTGTAATACATAAGACTAATAATCAGCCTTTTGGACGCAATTTTAATCCAAAAATTAATAACAGAACGCCTGAAGCCAAACAATCCAGTCTCTTTCATGTAATAAATTCCTGACTATTTCAAAAAATCGTATAAATTTGCTTTATTAACTGAAATCATTCTAAAAGAAGTAATTATGGCG
>JAVKCN010000048.1:0-117420 GCA_040222715.1 Cyclobacteriaceae bacterium
TGACCACTCCCTGACCGGCCCGGGCACCGTAGATAGCAGCAGCCGAAGCATCTTTCAGCACGTCAATGGACTCAATATCGGCTGGATTGAGAAAATTCATGGATTCGGAAAATACTCCATCAATCACATAGAGCGGATCTACGCTGGAAAGTGTGCCGGTACCCCGGATAATAACGTTGGCTCCGGCGCCGGGAGAACCACCGTTTACTTCTACCCGCACCCCGGCACTGCGTCCCTGCAATACCTGAGTAGGGTTGCCCGTTACGATGTTGTTAATATCTTCGGCCTTGATGGTGGAAACGGCTCCGGTCACATCAGTCCGCTTCTGGGTTCCGTACCCCACTACCACTACTTCGCTCAGTGACTGAATATCGGGTAGTAAGACCACGTTTACTGCCGACTGATTATTCACGACTACCTCCTGGGTCACATACCCAATGGAAGAGAAAACCAGGGTGCTTTGCTGGTTGGGTACCGAGATCGTGTAATTTCCGTTCACATCGGTCACCGTGCCGGTAGTTGTTCCTTTCACCAGAATATTTACTCCGGGCAGCACTCCTTCATCATCCGAACTTACTTTACCGCTGATGGCCGTTTGCTGGGCCTGAGCCAGCACTACCGCCCAAAGTATTAAGAAAAGGGTCGGTACTAGCCGGGATAGGTGGTTGTAGCAGTTTTTCATTTGATCTAAATTTTCAGGTATTATGCTAGTAGTTTCAAAGCAGTATGTCAGATTCTCACCAAAATTATTTTTTACTAGAAAATGCTGACATTGCTATATTCCGAAGTATACTACTTTTTTATCTCTAAAATCAAATATTATAATAGCAAGTCATGATTAACTGGTATTTTTAATAATTTCACCCTGAAGTTCTTTCAAAAGTAAAAAATCATTCCTGGCAGGGCATAAGGATACACATCCGAAGATATGATAAGTGGCAACCATGGTGGCCCGATGCTCCCAACCGCTGGCTCCAAAATTCCGGGATAACTTCAGAACGCAGCAGTTTTTACCGGCTGTTAGGCGTATGCACTTGTTGTCTCCACTCTGTTTCGCTATTTTAGCGCTTTTTAAATGCTATCTCTCCCTATCAATGATCTTCCTTCCTTTGATTCTGGGCATTATCATGCTCATCCTGCTTGTGACAGTGGTCAAGCTGGACACCTTTATTTCCTTCATGCTGGTCTGCCTCTTTGTAGGAATAACGGGAGGATTATCAGTCACGGAGGCAGTCTCAGCCATACAGCTTGGTATAGGTCATACGCTGGGGTCGCTCGTTATTATTCTGGGTTTTGGAGCCATGCTGGGAAAACTGGTCGCCGAAAGCGGTGCTGCCAACAAAATCACCAACCGCCTGGTAGCCGCTTTTGGCATTAAAAACATTCAGATTGCACTCATCGTAACCGGGTTTATCGTGGGTATCCCCATGTTCTACACCGTAGGCTTTGTGATTCTCGTTCCCCTGGTGATTGCCATTGCCTCCAATACGAAACTACCCCTGCTGTATGTGGGATTACCGATGCTGGCGTCTCTTTCGGTAACGCATGGGTTTCTCCCTCCCCACCCGGCCCCTACCGCCATTGCTGAGATGTATGGTGCTGATCTGGGCCTGACCTTAATCTACGGAATCATTGCTGGTGTACCCGCTATATTAGCGGCAAAATTCCTGTTGAGCGGCACCATGAAGCGTATTCAACCCGTCCTGCTGAAGGAATACGTAGTTGAGACGGATGACCGCTACGCTATTCCCTCACTCACTACCTGCCTGGTCATTGCCCTGCTACCCGTGATTCTCATTGGCGGAGCATCTCTGATAGGTACCTTCTTTCAAAACCCGGTCATTGCCGCGCTGGGTGACCCGGCCATTGCCATGCTTATCTCAGTGCTGGCGGCCATCTATTTTTTAGGCATCCGCACCGGTCGGGATGTCAATTCCGTGATGAAGATATTGTCATCCGCCATTTCCGGGATCGCGGTTGTATTACTGATCATTGCGGGTGCCGGTGCATTTAAGGAAATTATGGTTGCGACCGAGGTCAGCGAAGCCATTGGTGGGGTGCTGGGCAGCCTGGGCATGTCACCCCTCTTACTGGCCTGGCTGATTGCGGCATTAATCCGGGTCAGTGTAGGCTCGGCTACGGTGGCGGGACTCACCGCCGCCAGTATCATGATGCCCATGGTGGGCTCGACGGGGGTATCTCCCGAGTTACTGGTACTGGCCACGGGCGCCGGAAGTATCACCCTCTCCCACATCAACGATGGCGGCTTCTGGCTGTTCAAAGAATATTTTAATGTAAGTATCAAAGAGACGTTAATGTCCTGGACGCTCATGGAAACTACGGTGTCTATTGTAGGGCTTATTTGTGTTTTACTCCTTAACCTAATTGTATAAAAAAGATGAATTTAGAAGAACGAATTAAAGAACTGGGACTTCAACTCCCCCCCGCCCCTCCATTGGGAGGCGTATATAAACCGGTAATCATCGTCGATAAGATGCTCTATGTCTCAGGGCAGGGACCAGTAAGAAATGACGCATCCCTGATCAAAGGAAAACTGGGATCAGACCTGACTACGGATGAAGGCTACCAGGCAGCCCGACAGGTAGGGCTGACCATGCTCTCAATCATCAAAGCGCAACTGGGCGATCTTTCCAGCATTAAGCGACTGGTAAAAACGCTAGGTATGGTCAACAGCCAGCCCGACTTTTATGAACAGCCCCAGGTGATCAATGGCTTCAGCGATCTGATGGTGGAAGTACTGGGGGATGACTTTGGTAAAGGTGCAAGAAGCGCGGTGGGTATGATCCTGCCCGGCAATATCGCCGTGGAAATAGAGGCAATTTTTGAAATCCAGTAGTAACCAGCGCCTCCGCTTTGTTTTTTAGCAGCAGGCATTTCAGTTATTGTACACAAACACTTTTCACTCGTTTCCGGACACTCAGAGCCGGAAACATTTTTTATTGAGTATGAATCATCAACAGGAAGCCACCTCCCCCCTCATTTTTGACGCCCACCTCGATCTGTCCATGAATGCGCTGGAGTGGAATCGTGACCTTCGGTGGACGGTAACCGAGATCCGGGACTGGGAAAAAGGCATGACCGACAAGCTGGATCGCACCCGGGGCACCGTAACCTTCCCAAGCTTGCGGCAAGGAAATATTGGCATTGTGGTCGGTACCCAGATTGCCCGGTATACCAGAAAATCAAACAAACTACCCGGAGCCAGCTGGAACTCCCCGGAGCAGGCCTGGGCGCAAACCCAGGGCCAACTGGCCTGGTATCAGGCCATGGAATTTGATGGGCAGATTACATCCATCGTAGACAAAGACTCACTGGATGCTCATCTGGCTGCCTGGACGAAAGACCCGCAAAATACTCCCCTGGGCCTGATCAGAAGCCTGGAAGGAGCCGATTCCATTATCAGCTTCAAGCATCTGGAGCAAGCCTATCAGGATGGTTTGCGAGCGATTGGCCCGGCCCACTATGGCCCCGGCACCTATGCCCAGGGCACCGACGCTACGGGCGGTATCGGACAAAAGGGCCGTGACTTACTCAAAGAGATGGAGCAGCTTAATATCATCCTCGATGCCACGCATCTGTGCGATGAAAGCTTCTGGGAAGCATTGGATCATTTTCACGGACCGGTCTGTGCCAGCCATAACAACTGCCGGGCCCTGGTACCCCACCATCGACAGTTTTCTGATGAGCAATTACAAGAACTCATCAACCGCGGTGCCGTTATTGGTGCGGCCCTGGATGCCTGGATGCTCACCCCCGACTGGGTCAGGGGGCAATCCACTCCCCAGGAAAAACAGGTTTCATTGCATAATGTGGTGGACCATATTGACCATGTATGCCAGTTGGCGGGCAATGCCAACCATGCCGGTATAGGCTCTGACCTGGATGGCGCTTTTGGTACGGAACAAAGTCCGCTGGATGTAGATACCATCGCCGATCTCCAGAAAATCCCCCGTCTGCTTCAAGCCAAGGGCTATTCTGATGAAGATATCAGCAATATATGCTCGGGCAACTGGCTTCGCTTTTACCGGGCAGCGTGGAGCTGAACATAACACGGAGAAAGTATTACCCGGTTGCCCGATATTGTTAATATGCCCAGGATAGCAAGCTTTCCACTCGTATGTCAGCCCAGCTACGTTCTGGGATGGCTTGCCTGCCCGGCCTGATCTACAGCCGCTCCGTGAGAAACGCCCTGTCGCGCTTTTGCCGGACACGCGCTTTACCTTCCGTACTATCACATGGAGCTGTGGTATGGTTGCATACTAATGCCCGCACTGGCTTTCCTGATAAACCATCACCAGCCATGCGTGAGCTTTCCCCAGAAGATCCCGGAAATATCAAATTTTGGTTAAGTATGTTACTCTTTTGTTAACTCCCCTGACCCAAAATTTTTATACTCCAGCCTCAATGCTCGGGTTGTTTCAAAGCACCTTCCTGGAAAGTCACAATATTCCCTATTGTGAGTGCCGGAAACATGACCATCTGACCAGCCCTACCGCCTCAAAATCACCTTTTTAAGCTTGCTTTTTAACAGAAGCTTAACCGTCGTTTAACATCTCCCACCTTCCAGGAACTTAGCTTTGGGATGAGGAGAGATTTAAAGTTTTTGCACTCATTAGGATGGCAAGGGGCATATTTTCAGCGAAATGACAGATCTCAGATCGCTGCACTATACCGACCGCTTTGGATCGCTTCATCGTATATTTTAAACCAACTAACCTTTTAACATGATGAAGAAAAGTCTATTTTTTTTGTTAGTACCTACACTACTGATGCTCGGCTCGTGTCGGGAAATTATTGATGAAATTCTGGACGATGATGATGTTAAAGAACACGGCATTAAGTTTCAAAATTATTCGGAAGAACCCTCGCTTCTTAAAAAGCTGCCTGGTTACGAAGACCTGGAAGTTTACACCCTGATCAGTAGTAGCGACAAGCTACCCGGCTCACCGGATTATACCTTCGGTGGCTCGGCGGATGGCTCCGGCCTTCTGAAAACAGCGGGCGGTTACATGTATCTGGTCAATAATGAAGATAACTACGCGGTATCCCGGATTTTTTTAAATAAGCAACTCAAACCTATTAAGGGTGAATATGTCCTGAACTCCAGCGGAGCAGGTACCCGTATGTGCTCGGCATCACTGGCGACTCCCGAAGAGCATGGTTTTGGCCCCGTCTTCCTCACCGCCGGTGAAAGTGGCCCTGAATCACAGACCCACGGGGTAAGCCCGTTTGCCGATGTGTCTACAGCCAATGTACCTCAGGTTTTACCTGCACTGGGTCGCTGGAATGCTGAAAATGCCCTTCCTCTTCCTTTATCAACTACCAAAGGAAAAACCATGATCATCATCGGTGATGATGACAGCGGTCCTTACGGAGGACAGGTGGCAATGTATATGAGCGAAAACCAGGGAGACCTTAGTGGCGGCGACGTATATGTACTTCGCCGGACAGACCTCAACCCGGTGGAAACCGAGATGCATGTTGGCGAATCTTATGCAGTAGAATTTGTCAAAGTGGAAGATGCCGCCACCAATACCGGAGAGCAAAATAACATGGCTTCTGAGGCGCTGAAGTCCATTGCTTTCGGCCGGGTAGAAGATCTCGACTACGGCAAAGGATCACCTTCAGCCAGTAATAATATCTACTTTGAAGTAACCGGACATTTAAGCGACGATGGATCGCGTAGTAAGTGGGGCCGTACTTATAAACTTCGCATCGATCCGGTCAACCCACTGAGTGGTACCCTGGAAGTACTGCTGGATGGTGATGATCCGAATAGTGCCGCCTATGGCCTCTACATGAATCCGGATAACATTATGGTGACTGAGCACTACGTCTATATTCAGGAAGACCCCAATGGCTATACTTCCGATGGAGCGGACGAAGGTCGGGAAACCCACGATGCCTATCTGTACCAGTACAACCTGCAGACCAAAAGTCTGAAGCCTGTTTTTGAAACCAATTTGTTCCGCGACAATGCGGAACTGGCGCAGTATTTCGGAAGCGAAGATGCCCGCTATGGTGCCTGGGAATATGGCGCTATGATTGATGTAACCGAGGTGTTGGGGGAACAAGAACCCACCTTCATGCTTTGTGTGCAACCCCACACCTGGCAGCGTGACGAATTTAAGAATGCCGACGGCGGAAGTATCCGTCCCAACGAAGCCCAGGGAAGCCAGGTCGTGATCGTTCGCGGACTGGATCGCTAGCGGCTTTATTCAGAACATCCTGAAATTACTTTGGAAGGAGTGCAGTCTGTTGCGCTCCTTCTTACTTATCATCCTCAGCTCCGATGCTATGACCTCAAAGATACTACGCTATCTCCTACTGTCACTAATCCCTTTCAGCTTCTGTTGCACTCCGGAAAACCAGGAAAATACTGTGGTAAGTTCAGCAGAACAGGTGAAGACATGGTATGTGAAGCAACTGGACCAGTTACTAGTCACCAGTACCCATCTAGATAGTCTGTTCAAACACAGTAGCAGCGAGGCAGACATCCAGCAAGCTTTTAAGGAGATGCGCCTGGCATTCAAGCGGGTAGAGCCTTTGCTGGAACAGTACAATCCTGAGTTAGCCAAAAAACTCAATGGCCCGGCCATCGACAAGCATGATCTGCACGCTGCCGAACGCAAAGTATGGGAAGCCAGCGGTTTTCAGGTGGTGGAAGAGTATCTGTTTCCGAAGCTGGATACGTTAGCTCGCGAAGAAGCGGCTGAGCAAATGTCTATCCTGCATGGCTATCTCCAGGTATACCGCAACGATATGGACGGTTTACTGTTGTCAGATCGTAATATTTTTGAAGCCCTGCGGCTGGAAATCCTGCGCATGATGAGCCTGGGCATCAGTGGCTTCGATTCTCCCGTTGCCTTTCATTCCCTGCCCGAGGCCAAAGCCGCGCTGGAAGGGATCGGCGATATGCTAGACATCTATGTTAACCCACAACATGATGCAAAGGGGGGAAAGTTGAAAAATGCGTTGGCCCAGGCCCAAACCTTTCTGGACAACAGCCCATCCTTCAATGAATTTGACCGCCTGCATTTTATCGCCAAACACCTGGATCCGATCTCCTGGGAATTGCATGCCTTTCAGCAGCAAATAGGGGTTCCCAACAATCCATGGCTGACGGCCGTGAACTTAGAAGAGCCTTCTTTTTTCAGTACAAAAGCGTTCCAGGCAGATTTTTTTGCGCCCCCCTTCAACCGTGATGCTCAACCAGAAATGGTGGCTTTGGGAAAAATACTGTTTTTTGAGCCGATGCTTTCGGGTAACAATAGCCGATCCTGCGCCTCCTGCCATCAACCAGATAAAGCTTTTACCGATGGCCTGCCTAAAAGCAAAGCCTTAAACGGCCATGACCAGGTTAGCCGCAATGCTCCTACCCTGGTGAATGCCACCTTTCAGCGGCTACAGTTTTATGATTCGCGCACCAATTTTCTGGAAGGCCAGGTCGCCGATGTCATCGCCCACCCCGAGGAGATGCACGGCTCGGTAGAAGAGGCCGCGACCAAGCTTTCGGCAAGTCCTGAGTACCAACAGCTGTTCAGCGAGGCATTTCACGAAGATAGCATTACGGCCCAAAACCTGCAAAAGGCCATTGCCTCCTACATACGCTCCCTCAACGGTTTTAATGCTCCCCTGGACCAATACCTACGGGGCGATACGTCAGCGATGAATACTGCGCAGATTCATGGATTCAATCTGTTTATGGGCAAAGCGAAATGCGCTACCTGTCATTTCCTGCCGCTATTCAACGGTACTGCTCCCCCCCTCTACCTGGATACGGAATCAGAAGTGCTCGGGGTCCCGGCCCAGTATGATACGGTGCATGCTGAAGTAGACTCAGACCTGGGGAAGTTTGCCACGTATGAGGGAGAATTACTGAAGTTTGCTTTCAAAACACCTACTGTGCGCAATGCCGCACTCACAGCTCCTTATATGCATAATGGAGTATATGAGACCTTGGAGGAAGTCGTTGACTTCTATAATCGTGGGGGTGGGGCCGGCATTGGCATTGTCCTGGACAATCAAACCCTACCGCCGGACCCATTGAATTTAAGTGTGCAGGAGCAGCAGGATCTGGTAAGCTTTCTCCACGCCCTGACCGACACCACCGGCCTCACTTCCCGCCCCCGAAGCATCGCCATACCGGAAAATATTGCGTTAACTCATCCGTAAGTGATGCCAGCCTCAATAGTGCATCTACCAAAGGGATTTTTCACGACTATCCAAGCGGTCAGACCAACACTCAATCATTGAACTGTACTACAGCTTCCGCCCCATGTATCTCCTGAATTAACACGAATGGCATTACTTTATGCTGTTAGTCATTTGGGTTCTGTTATTTTTGCAGCATCTCTTTTATGAAATTGAGGACATCAAAGATCACCTTCTGCCCCAGGTATTGTCCCGGATAAAAATGCTATGAAGCCAAAAGTGCTGCTGTACCGGATTCCAAAACTTGCCAAACGATTTGGGCTGGACTGGTTCGTTCTGGCCCTATTAGGCATGATCGCCGTGGCCTATCTGGTGCCAGAACCGGGAACCAGGGAAGGACGGTTTTCACTGGATAATATCACCGGGTATGGCGTAAGCGTCATCTTTTTCTTTTATGGCCTGAGGCTGGATGGCCCGCAATTAAAAGCTGGGCTGAGTAACTGGCGGCTCCATTCGGTCATTCAGTCGGCGACCTTTCTCGTTTTTCCGGTGGTAGTATGGTTGATGATGACCCTGTTACAAGGGCAGAACGAGGAGTATGAATACATATGGCTGGGAATATTTTTTCTGGCCGCGTTACCCTCTACAGTCTCTTCGGCAGTGGTGATGGTGTCTATTGCACGAGGTAATATCGCGGCGGCTATTTTTAATGCCAGTATATCCAGCTTGCTGGGGATATTTATCACTCCTTTGTGGATGGGACTGGTCATGCAGACCTCGGAGGCGGATATGAACCTGTGGCAGGTGATAGGTAAGTTGGCTCTGCAAGTCTTCCTGCCCGTATTGCTGGGTATGATACTGAATCCCCAACTTGGCGGCTTTGCAGTCCGGAATCGCAAGTACCTGAAATATTTTGACCAAACCATCATTTTATTGATCGTATATACATCCTTTAGCGAATCCTTTGAGCAGCATATGTTTGAAGGTTATGCCATGAATGACCTGCTGATCTTAGGTGCCGGACTTTTGGGTTTGTTTCTGTTTATGGTTACCCTCATGGTGCTGCTTAGTAGTTTATTTAAGTTTGAACGGGCTGATAGGATTACACTGATCTTTTGTGGTTCCAAAAAGTCGCTGGTGCACGGAAGCGTGATGGCGAAGGTGCTCTTTTCCAGTAATGTAGCGGGAGTAATATTGTTACCGCTGATGATGTACCACGCCATGCAGTTGATTCTGGCCAGCATGATCGCCCAGGCATTGGCCCGCCAGGAAGACCGGCATACTCTCTCAAAATAATTTATGCTACTTCAGCAGCAATCAATAACAGCATCTCGAGCGATGTATAACTGTTAGAATTGCGCTATCCATTAAATTTCACAAGAGGGGGCAGGCTATCAATATTAGTTACACATCAAACCAGACTCGTTATACCCACTCAAACAGATGACCTGATTGGAAAGTCTGTTTTTTTTGCCGAAGTATTGTTGTACCGATGCTTTCCTTTTTTCTTTTTCCCTCTTCCCCACCAGATCAGAAACCCGGTTACTGGAAGGCTGGTAGCGATAAGGCTGGCGAAAAAGGCGATAATTTTACCAGGCAAGCCCAAAATAGCCCCTACATGGATATTATAGTTGGCTTCCTGCAATTTGTCCCCATTGTTTTTGTCTTTCCATAAAACTTCATCCAAAATATCCCCAGTGTACTGGTCAAGGAAGTAGGTATCATGGCGGTTATAAAAGAAGCCAGCTTCAGTGTTTAATGTCAGCGAATAGGCGGAGGTACTGTCAGCAGGATAAACAAGGTAATAATTGTTTAAGCCTGGATGCTGCTTGATAATCTGCTGAAGTGAATCATCAATGACATGTTGAGATGCAAGTTGCGTATTTTGATACACTGAAGTAACCACTTCGGCCTGCTCAGGAGTTTTACCTCCACTGGCCAACCAGTAAATAGCCTGATCCACCCACGAATACGACCAGATTAATCCGGAAACGGCGATAAAAATGGCTACCCAGGTCATATAAAACCCCAGCACATTGTGCAGATCGTAGTTCAACCGCCTGGGCGATGCCCCCCATTTAATACTGAAACGCTGTTTATATCCTTTTTTACTTTTGGGAAGCCACAAGAAGAGCCCGCTGATGAGTAAAATCACAAAGATCAACGTGGCAATCGCTACAATATGATGACCAAAGCCGGGAATACCCAGTGAGGTATGCAGGAACAGCACAATTCCCCAAAAGTTAAGATTGTAGGGGTAACTATGGATGATTTTCCCGGAATACGGATTGAGCAGAAAAGCCTGGTATTTCCGATCCTGATCCCGCATCCAAACGATTGTTACCCGGTCTCCTTTGGGATATACCGAAACATTCATATAGGTGATCTCACCTTCAAAAGCGTCTTCCACTTTCTCCTTGATGGTAAGTGGAGAAATAAAAGGAGTATTTTGAGTTTCAACATTGCGGAATACTCCGGTCTGGAATAGCAGGCAGATCTCTTCCTGAAAGACGTAGATACAACCGGTGAGGCTTACGATAAACACCACCAGCCCGGAGGCGAGCCCGAGCCAGAGGTGTATTTTCCTAATCACTTTTTTTAGCGTATTTCCCATCACCAGAGGTTCTGCTTTTTTGTAAGTCTGCTATTCAATCGTCAGCACCAGTTCGGTATCGGGCTGATCGGGATCGGAACGATTAAATACCTGTTCAATGGTATGACTTTCGTCTGTTTTGCCGGTAATCAGTGAAGCACCTACTGACCAGGTTCCCGAGCCCACTGAGTTATTAATGGCCGCAATGGCGTCTTCATTTAAAGTGATTTCCAGGTAGTCTTCATCATCTTCAGCGGTAGCTTCTATGCTTCCGTACAAGGTACCATCACCTAAGTCAGCGTTGATCGCATCATTATCATCCGCGGTAAGCAGGTCAGCTGCTGAAGTCGTTACCTCATGAAATTCAATGGTTTCACTATCGTCCGGACTATCGTATCCGTCAGCCGGATTGTAAATTCGTAAAACCGCTTCGGTCACTGTGCCACTTTGCCCAGAGAGGTCGAAGCTAAAGTAAGGGCGGTAGATGGATATGCTACTCCCAAAGGCGTACGTGGTAACGCTATAATAATCAGTTCGGGCTTCCTGTCCACTCCCCACCGCTAAGTCAGAGGCAAAAGAGCCTCGACTGCTGTGGGTAACGGTTACGTCTACTACGGCTGGACTGTCATCTTCTTCACAGGATGTTCCTACTACCAACATGACCGCCAGAGCTACTGCACTGAGTTTTTGTGTCATTATTTTATCAATTCAAAAATTTCAAATAAGTCATCTTCAATATTGCTTTGGGGTGGCTACGCTTATTCGGTTGGGTGTTTTGCCACTGAGTAGCCCTGTACGTTGTCCCCTTCTATTTCAATGCCCACCGTATATGCATCGGCATCTCCGTTATAATCTATTTCCAGTACATTGGTGGTGTTACTGGCTGCACTTTTTATATAAGTAATATACTTCCCGTCTTCAATGAGGGGTTTTCGAGCAAGCCGTATGTCTGATTTCGGAACGTTAAATTTACTTACGGTCTGATTGGGCAAATCAATTCTGGCAAAGTAGTAGTGATCATTGTCCAGATCGTCCCAGCTCGCTATTTCGGTATCGTTAAAGAGCATACCCATGCCGGTTTCACCCTCCAGAAAGTCTAGTTGCATGATTTGGGTCGTCTCTCCCATGACCTGGGTTAAATCCAGAAAATAGTCTTCGTCAAAATCATTTTCTCCGGCTTTAATCCTCAGCACAGAACCATGCACATCATCCGTCGTAGGGACTCCATAAAACCCTCGGTAGGCAGCGATATACAAATCCCCATTGTCGGTACTTAGAAAGCTATTGCTGGTAAAAATTCCCAATTCAGCACTGGTCAGCTGAGTTTCTATGAGCATTGGGTTTGTCATAGACGGGTAATCGAGCACAATGGCATGTGTTCCGTCCGCAAAATTACCGTCAAAGTCGTAATAGACGGTTCCCATAATAAATTTGTCCCCGTGCAGCGCCCCTCGGCCTAAATTTGAATTCCAATTAACTCCCGGAGCTTTTTCTATGGTAGGCAGGTTAAAACTGCCGCTGGCAGAAACCACAAAATCAGGTATACTGATTGTAAGCCATTTGACCTCCGGTTCGCCCCACTGCACCGGGTCCATTACCAGTATGGTATTTTCGTCCACCAGGTTCTGAGAATACGCCCGGTCAGTGATATATTGGGTAACCAGCAGCGAAGCGGTTTCGGTAACCGACCCGTCAGCGTGCAATTCATATTGATAGAATTTCTTCTCATCCCGGCTAAAGAAATAGATATAGTTCCCGGACTGCAAAAACTCGGCACTGTTCAGTTCTACGCCGCTTCCCACCGGACTAACGGACCCTTCTTCCAGGTTATCGGTAGAAAGCAAATAGCTGGAAAAATCTTCCCCCATCACCACTCCTAATGAGTAGTAGGCATCTACTTCCGGTATTAGGTCTGGCTCGGGTTCGCTATCATCAGCACAGGAGCCCAACAAAAGCATGGTGCCCAATTAGTATGGTCAGCGCTTTTAAGTGTAATTCGTTCGTCATTATCGTCATGTTACTTTATTGTAGATATGTTCTTAGTTTTATTGAAAATGCCCTTCCCGGTTTTTGCAGCAGGTAATTGTCGTACGCCTGCTCATTGAAGACATTCTGACAGGCCAGGCTTACATTATACACTCCTGACTTCATGGAGAAGCTAATGCCGGTATTATTGATCAATTGCGTGGGGATCACAGCTTTGGTGTTCGGGTCGCCCAGGCTGGGCCAGTTGAGGTAAAACTCATGCACATACTGAGCATCCCAGAAAAACGACAGTTCATCGTTTTCCTGGAAAACATTTCCTTTCCTCAATGTGAGCCCCCCGTTGGCCATGAGGTAAGGCGTATTAGGCAAAAGGTCCTGATAGGTTTGATTTCGGTTGGCGCCATTATACTCATTCCAGTCTCTTAGCGCCTGATAAGTGGCGTTTCCGTTCAGTTCCAGGAAGTTTTTATAGGCGTATTTGACATCCATAGAGCCGCCAAGGCCTCTTACTTTACCAACATTGTTGTATTGCCCGGTACCGATATTGTTTTGCACTCGGTACAGAATGAGATTGTAAGTGTCGCGGTAAAAGAAGGATGGCTCAGAAGAAAATCGCCCGTCCTTTCCTACGGATATGTCGGAAGCCAGCCAGCCAATATTCAGGTTGATACTTTCTTCCGGCAGCAATTCGGGGCTGGTGTTTACAAAGAGCCCATCGCCTAACAGTTCATCGGCGTCTGGCAGGCGAAAGCTTTTTTCCAGAGATAGCTTGGCAATACTGTGTTTCTGAAAGTTATACTTCAGAGCAATACCATAGCCTAAACTGCTGGTTTTCCTTTCGATAGGAAATGCCACTGGTCGGTAACCTAGTGAATCGGTTACATATTCTTCATCGACCGTCGCTGCCGTGAAATTGTAATGCTTTATCCATAAGGTACTGCTCAAACGCTCATTCATCATTTTAGCCTCATGCGCCAGGGAAGCTACCTGCTTGGTTAACTGCTGGGGTTCTTTAAAGGAAGCCGTTCGGTTGGATATGAGCGGATCCTTGCCCTCGCGGGTAACACCTTCATAGGTGAAATTGAAGTTCATTACCTGACGAGGAGTGATGGTATAGGCGAGATTGGCCTGATGAAACTGGTTTTGGGTCGTCAGGGTTAGCAGTGATTTTCCGTTACGACCGGCTCCCATCTCACTATTGGTCGGGCGTTCATCAATCACTTCTCCCCGCCAGTTATAATTGCGGGAGCTGGTATCTACCGTATAGCTTTTCAGCCAACTGACTGAGCTAAACAGGCGACCTTCCAACCCATTGATGAACAGGTTCTTTTTGGTGTAATAGATGGAAGGTGCATAGCTGGTTTCCGACCGCGTGGCCTCGCCAATAACCGAAGCCATGGTGGCACCGTGCTGCAACTCATTGAAGTTATCAGCAACCAGAAAGCTAAGTTTGACCTGGTCGGCCCAGGGCTTATCCAGCAGACCAACATCTATCTTACCGGAAGCTGAGCGATACGCATCGTGGAAGCGTTTGGTTTCTATTTCAATTGCCCGACCGGTATTGGGGTCGGCCACTTCCACCCCCGGTCCCCATACAGGATAGTTATTTTCAGAATAGTTGTAATAGCCTTGAAAGTCAACGAACAGCTTGCTGACATCATCAATCCATCGGGTGCTGAGCGCGGCCCGATGGGTATTGAAGGAACCCATGCTGTAGGAAGCATCCAGGTAGTTTTGAAAGCTATTTTGGGCAACAATGTTAATCACTCCTCCCAGGGCATCGCTACCAAACTGAGGAGGAACGACTCCTTTGTAAATTTCTATTCTTTCAATAAGATTAACCGGAAAATTATTGATCGCATAGCCCGACCCATAACGATCAATTGGGATACCGTCCACAAAAAAACGCACCGAGCGGCCCGACATGCCATTTAAGGAGTAGGAAAAGCTGGACCCCAGGCCGCCACTCTCTCTGACCCTGATCCCAGCTAACTGGGTAGTCAACTGGTTTAGGTTGATGTCAAGATTCTGGACTTCTCGGGTATCAATGATTTCCACAGCATAAGCCTCTTCCTTCTTCTCCCCGGCTTCGGTTTGCCCCTCAATCATCACTTCGTCCAATTGAAAGATATCTTCCCGAAGGGTAAATGCTTTCTGCAGGGGCTTCCGGTCATTCACTCGTATGTATTCCCTCACTTCATGAAAGCCTACCGCCCTCACCTTAACAAAATGACCACCCAGTGGCACTTTCTCTATTTTATAAAGCCCATTTCCATCAGATACTGCTCCTAAGCTCAGAGAATCTATCACAACAGAAGCAAACGGAATCGGCGCACCTTGCTCATCAACGATCTTACCAGTAATGGCTGAAGTACTTTGAGCATATGCAGAACCCTGGATAACCAAACCCAGTAAAACAGTTAAAATTGCCCGTTCAATCATTAGATGTGCTACTGATTTTCTTTCCCCCATAGCGCCCTAAATATCAAAGTCTATAAAAGCCATTATTTTAATTCTGGAAGGCATGGTTTCCGGTTGCTGTCGGGAAAGCACCGGAATTATATTGATAGCATCTGTACTGTTGATCCTGCCCCAGCCGGTGCTATGGATTTTATCCGCGTACTGTTTGTAAAACTGCTCAGACCATTGAGGGTATTTTTCCTCTTTAAGATCGGTGGCAGTTTTTTTTAATAGCACAATGGAAAAACTTTGGCAGGAAGTGGTGAAACTTGAAAGCAACTATTTGTATTTAGTCTAAATAATAACAAGTATACAAACTACTATCTCAACTATCAATCGTTATTTGGAATAACTTTAAATTGCGTCCCAAATCTTGTATTGAAAACTAAGCACGGCACAGAATAAAGTTTTTGCTACCGGCCAGTAGCATTAAGGTGGGTATTTGACAAACTTCCTATTAACCAATCACGAATACTCGAAACCAAAATTGCTTAATAGCAGTCCATCTTAAGTTGATTCCGGTTCTGATAGTAGCTGAGTGGCTTGTTGTTATGATTTGAACAAATGTGCTCCAGTACCGAGATCACCTCTTTTTGCATGGCCACCGACCCACAAATCATGATGGTTCCTTTACTGCGAAAGGTACAGGCGATCAGTGCTGCATCTTTCTGGATTAGCTCCTGCACATATACTGTGGGGCTACCATTTCTTGAGTAAGCTGGTGAGAATTTCGCCAGCCGCTGGTTTTGCAGACTGCTTTCAATAATATCCTGGTATAGAGACAATGAGTTTTTATTTCTGCCACCCCAGTACAGGTGCGTTTCAATCCGCTGTTTATTATGGGCCAGCATGCCCAGAAAAGGAGCAATGCCTGTGCCGGTACTGATCAATAACACCCGACTGGCTTTAACAGGAAAGTGAAAACCCCGGTTTTTGATAATGCCCGCCTCCAGGGAATCTTCCGGGGTAAGTTGATCCAGGTAGCTAGAACAAACGCCCTGCGCATGCCGCTTAACACTTAGCAAAATGCGGTTTTCCCGAGTCAGCCCAATGGAGTAAAGACGATCAAAGGTATCTTCAGCCGGACAAATAGCCAGCAGGTCGCCTGAGGTGTAGGGTTGTTTTTGAATGGCTTCCAACTGAATAAGAAATGTATCATCGGGGCTGTCGGCGGCACGGGTTTTTTCAACCACTCTAAATGTATGTTTCTTTTGGATCTTCTTTACCGGCCCCGGATCTTCTCCGGATACCTCAAGCGGTAGCTCCAGTACCTGGCTCCATTCCCGGACCCACTGTCGGAAAGATTCCCATGAACGGTTATTGATGGTAAAAGGGGCTAGCAGCTTTGTGCTTTGCGGGTCGGATTGAAGAAGCTGATCTACGTCGAAAGCAAACTGGCAAAAATCAGAATAAGCCAGTGAACCAAAACCAACGACCGAGTAGGTATACGGCTTTGAGGGTTTATTTTGCATAAATAAGGCTTCAAACTTATCGGCATTGGTTGGCGGCTCGCCCTGCCCGTAGGTAGCCGTTACCACCACCAGGTGCTCCATTTTTTTATAGGTGGTATAACGGTTGAGCTCCGCCAGATAAACCGTTTCACCCGCCTTGAGTAATGCCTGCTGTAACTGTAAGGCAAAAGGAATGGTGCTCCCGGTTTCTGAACCCACCAGAATAACATATTTACAGGCATCTTTTGATAGTGTATTTTTGATTTTTGAACCACGCCTTTTCAAGGTCATGGAAAAACCGGAGTAGATAAAAAATAATATGCTGACTGAAGATAGCCCCAGAATGACCGACCAAATGATACTACCCTGCCCCGTATGCAGCGTAGTGCTCAGGTTGGTGGCCAGTGTCGTAAATGGATAAGATAGCTCGCTCAATACCTCTCCGGTATACTGGTTCACCAGCACTTCTTTGGTTTGCAGTTTCAGTGAATAATAATCTTCTACATCCTCAGAAAAAGGAAATTCCAGTGACCTGAGCTCCGACAGTGGCGTATTTCTAAACAGGGGGAAATCCTGATAGGCTATGGCGGGAACGTCTGTAATAGCCTCAAAATCGATGGAGTGCGAGAGCGCCTCAGCAGGAATGATCGAAAAGCGTAGCAACGATAAGTACACCCCGGTGAGGGTAATGATAATGATGGGAAGTAAGGCTAACCGCCCCAGATACACATGATAATACTGGAAGAAATTTTCCCGGATGATTTTGTCCAGAAAATGCCGGATACCCTGCTGCCGTTTGATGATGAGAATCACTCCGGTGACCGCAATCAGAAACAGTAAGAAAGAGGATAATCCAACGAAAAACCTCCCGACACTCTTTAAAAACAATGAGCGATGCAGATTGGTGGCAAACTGAAACAGGGGTGATTTCTCAATCAGGGTGCCCATTTTTTCCCCGGTAAACGGGTTCACATAAAAATCTCCCAGATTCCCTTCCTCATCAATCACAGAAGCTGATACGAATCCGTTGGCGTCTACCGAGAGGCTTAAAACTTCCGCGTAGGTTGAAGTTAGGGTTTCAATGGTTTCGGCTAGGCTAAGCTCCGAAGCCTGAGGCACCTCGTATGGCTGCATTTTGTTTGAAACCGGCTCAAATGCCAGGATAATTCCGGTAATAGAAGCCAGCGTGATAAAAACAAAAGAAAATACAGCCAGGGCCAGGTGACTGTATCTCCAAATAGAAATGATCATATAAACAATATGTTCTAATTAGGCATCATGCGCACATAGCGGATGTATCCCTTTCCCTCAAATTTACTTTTTATATTTTCTGAGGTAAGGGGAAACTCTACGTCATCCAGGTAATATTCCTGGTCTTCCACGGCCGTCTCAAATCGGATTTTATAGCCCGCATCAACTTTAGAATCTTCAATATCAAATACACTGATGGCTCGTTCGCCCCCCCCAATGGTTGCCCCGGTAATCGCATCAATATTCTCTTCTTCTGAGTCAAAATAATCCCACCATTCGGTCATGTCAGGATACCACTCATCGTCATCTCCCTGCACGAACAGCGTTTTCTGGTAATGACCATCCGGATCAATCAGCGATATTACCAGATAGGCTCCTTCACCATTGTAATTAACCATTTGGATCAGGCATTTGTAGGATGAGCTTTTGGTACCCACTAAAAAAGATGCTAACAGCATGAGAACCAGTAAGCTCAATAGCACTGTTTTGAGTTTATACATACTTTACTACTGTTTTAAAAAATTAATGCTCGCACCATTTTCTTTTAACAGCTCGTTTTCACTGGCCAGGTCATACACAGTTTCGTCAAAGGCAGTAACGACCTCAGTACTGGCTCCAATTTCAATCAGATACTTCAGTATCTCTTCGTTGGTGGCTTTCATGGCTGCAATCTGCAAAGGCGTGGTGGCGTCTTCATTTTGGGCATTTACATCGCTTCCCAACTCCTGCACTTGCTTAAGCAGGTCCAGGCTGTTTTTCTCTACTGCCAGGTGAAATAAGGTATTACCATTGGCCTGTGGAACATTAAGTTCAAGCCCCTCATTTTGCAATGATTGAAGTTTGGCTTCAAAACCCGCCGTATTCGCAGGATTGTATGACTGAATCAGATAAGAAGCCAGGGTATTGCCATCTTCATCTTCAACATGCACATCAGCCCCTTCGGCAATCAAATAGTTTACTACCTCAGGCGAGTTACTGGCCACGGCATTGGTCAACGCGGTTTGCCCATCTTCATTCCCGGCGTTGATATCTTCTGTCTTTTCTGTCAGCAGACTAACAACCTCCAGATTATTGCGGGAAGCAGCATTCATCAGTGGCGTGTTTCCCTCATCATCAGTCTGGTTAACATCTACTCCCTTATCTATAAAATAGGTAATAACTTCAGTGTCCCGGGCACGGGCGGCCAGATTATGCAAAGGAGTCAGTCCATGCTCGGTGGTTACGTTTGGTTCGATGCCGAGGCCTTCCAGGTATTTGAAAACAGATAATGAAGGTACTCCACCCCGCGTTCCCTGGCTGGCAAAGATCATGGCATTTCCGCCGATCTCGTTGATTCCTTTATAATCCACCCCCTTCTCAATCAATTGGTCCATCATCTCAGTATTACCCGTTTTGGCAGTGTAATTAAACACGCCATTCCCTTCGCTATCCTTGCTATTAAGGTCTAACCCTTTTTCAGCAAAATAATCTACCATTTTGAAGTCTTCCAGGTGCGGAACCAACAGCAGCAAGGCATTTGCACCATGATGATCCGTTTCGGTCAGGCTGGCACCATTTGCCAGCAAATAATCGTAAAGCTCGGGATTTTGCTGCCCGGTAGTAGCCGCAAAGTTCAGTAAAGAATAGCCATGATCATCTACAATATCGGTTTTGGCACCTTCGGCTATCAGATATTCCATCAAGGGCAAATTACCCTGGTAGGCCGCCCAGAAAATATAAGTCCGTCCGTCGTGCGTAAGTTTATTGACACCATTACCTTCCAGCGACATTAAATATTTGGCAGTCTCATTGGGCACATTGGCAAGAATGGCCATGGTAACAGGATCAAAGCTATTGTTATCCAGCACTGTAGGATCATTCCCTTCTTCAATTTTGACATTGATTTCTTCTATAGAGGGTTTGGAAGCCCAATAGTCTCTATCCAGAAAAATATTACTGGATTGCGCATGGGCCAACGTTGCTATGAACAGCAGGCAGGCAGGGGTTAAGCATGTAAGTGCTAATGATTTCATTTCTGTATGGTTAATTATGAGTAATAGTTATGGATGCATTATCCTGAAATTCTGAGTTAGCCCGGCTGTTTTTGGGTAAGCGAAATAGTCACCTCCCTCCTTCCCAGTCAACTTATGGAAAACCAGTGCCAGCGGACACCGCGCTTTATTAAGAAACTTCAAACTACGGCTGGCGGCAGATGATGTTTTTACAAACATAAGGGGCAAACTTTTGTAGATCAACATTATTTAGAATTATTTTAAATAACTTTAAATTGTTGATGAAACATTGAACCCCAAGATCTGTGACATGGATGAAGATCAACAGCTATACGCAGCGATCACTCCGGTTGGGAACCGGTCTCTTCCAGCCTGAAAGTGGACTGAGCAGACCTTACTGGATGATAATTAATGGAGACCTGAAAACGTATATTTACCCATGTCAATCCCTACACAGGCAAGGTCACCGGTTCCCGGCTCCCTGGTTCGTACCTGATGGGCATTGTGCTGGTTCTTACTTCAACACCGATCTTCAAGCAGGATATTTCCTCTTTGGCCTATCGGCCTTATTATTACTGGCTGACATTTATTTTATAAGTCCCTTTGATGACCTGCTCCGCCATTCCCGGAGTCTGGGATATATTGTAATTCCGCCCGTTTCTTCCCCAGACAACGCCTCCCCTGGCTTGAGAGTCATTAAATTATGTGATATATTACTCCTCAACGATTCAGCATCAGCTTGAAAATCAAAGGAAGAAATTCTAGAAGCGTTTTTTCTGCCCGCTAAATTCCATGGCTTCTCCCTTGCCAAAACCGTAGCTGATACCCAGTGTGACGAAGCGGCCTCTCATACGATAATCATACAGGTAAAAAGCAGATTGCCGGGTTTCAGCTTCAAAAATACGCGACGCAAATACGTCTCTCACACTCAGGTTCAGGATGGTTTTGCCTTTCATCAGTTTTTTGCGCATTCCCAGGTCAGCAAAAAGATAACCGGATGTTTCTCGCTGAAAAGTTTGAAAACCGGATTGGTAGTTACCCGTTACCTCCACATCAATATCAGCAGGCAGTCCAAACTTCGTGGTCATACGCGCAGACCACTGATCTGAATTAAAATCAAAGGATGTAGCCTCAAAAGTGCCTTCCCGATGAAAGTAGTTGTAGTTAAAGTCTCCGTTAAGTGACCACCAATCCGCAGGATCATATTTGGTATTGATTTCCAGACCAGTCGCTTGGTTGATGCCCACATTCACGGGGCGGGTGATGCTTACATTGTCCTCATAGGAGGTAACATCTTCTACCACATCGGTGGTATAACGGTGGTATACGGCCGCATTTAACGAAACGGGCCCCTGGTCAAAAATACCGGTTACTTCGTAAGAATCAGTATACTCAGGCATTAATTCCGGGTTTCCGGTACGAATGCTGTAGTTGTTGCGGATATTATAATACGGATTTAGGTCAAACAACCGCGGTCGGGAGACCCGGCGGGAATAACCTGCCTGCAATGAGAAATTATCCAGCACCTTATACGATGTATGGGCCGTAGGAAACAGGTTGGTAAACTGCTGCTGATTCGCCTGATCAGTATTTCGGAGCAAAGTGCTCAGGTCGGTATTTTCTACCCGAAGGCCTAGTTTTACACCAAACTTGTCCCCTTCATAAGCTCCTGTACTGTAGACACCCAGCACTTTCTGGTTATAATCAAATACATTGGTTAAATCTGGATTTACGACCCAGCGAACGTCCGCCCAGTCGCTGATGGCATAATCATTGGCTACGTCGGTAATCACATACTGCGCCCCACTTTCCAGGGTAACCTCCTCGCTAAACGGATGGGTATAATCCAGCTTGAAGGTATATTCTCCTTGTTGAAAATTAGTACGGGTTTGCTGGCGCCCACTCAGCGACTCTTCACCAAAAACAAGGGTGTTTTCAAACTCAGAGGATTGGTCTTTTCCAAAAAAACTTCCTAATGCACTGAACAGCAGCGTATGCTCTTCATGATCGGCGAAATCCTTCTTGTACTGCAACTCATATTGGTATTTGGGATTCGTCGCCTCGGTCACTTCATTGCGGTTCCACTGCGATGCCAAAGCATTGGATACATCGAAGGAGCTGAAGTCCGTATCAGAATATTCGGTTTCCAGCTCGTAAGCAAAGCTTCCGGTCAGTGATAGTACATTCCGGGCATTGATGTGGTAATCAGTTCCTAAGATGACATTGATGAACGTCTCGTTCTTTTCTCCCTCTCCTGCACTGTTGATGGTGGTGCTATCCGCTAAATTCTGATTAATCGTGCGGTATTGTTCGGGGAAAGTTCGGTGCCCGATACCCAACTGGCTGAAGAGGTTAAATTTTTCGGTACGGTTATTCACACTAAAGCCTAAACTATGATTGTTAGGAACACCCGTATTCAGCGTAACCGAACCATTAAGCCCTCGTTTTTCTTCCTTTTTGAGCACGATATTGATAATGCCGGAAGTACCGGAGGCTTCGTACTTCGCCGAGGGGTTGGTAATTACCTCAACACGCTCGATCATATCCGCAGTAAGGGTGCCTAAGGCATTTCCCTGCTCACTGGCCAGTACCGAAGGTTTTCCATCAATCAATATCTGCACTCCGGCGCTTCCCCGCAAACGGATCTGCCCCTCTATATTCACATTCACTGAAGGCACATTGTTCAATACTTCCAGGGCACTGGCTCCCGTGCTGCTGAGGTCTTGCCCGACATTGAATACCCGTTTGTCCAATTGAAATACGGTCTGAGATTTCTCACCCTGCACCACCACTTCTTCGAGTGTTTCGGTATCTTCGGCCAAAGCAACCGTCCCCACATCCACCTTGCCGTTAACAATATCAAACTCGGTAAGGGTGATGGCAACAAAACCGATGAACCCCATTTCCAAAGAGAAATCAGCCGCTTCTGCTTCGATGATAAAGCTTCCATCTGCCGAGGTAGTTGTGCCCGTAATCAGTGCCTTCGTTTGCGCATCCAGGAGTTTGATGGTTGCATACTCAAGGGGTTGCCGACTTGCACTTTCTACCACCTTACCATAAATTTCAACAGGTGCGTTTTGCGCAAGAAGGGGCGAGACACTCACCATGAGCATGCAGAAGACAATATAATAAGTAGCAGTGTTTTTCATGAATAAAAAGAGTTATATAAGCGAATAAGGTAAAGAAACGCGCTCTTTCCCAAAAGAAAAAATCGTTTCTGTAAACGGCTCATTTTTTCCTGTGAACGACATAATCTCTGCTTGCGGATGGTCAAATGTTGTTGAGGGGATAAAAAAGGTTGTTGACCAGATTTCTTTTCCCGGCTACGCTTAAATGTCTATCTTCGAACAATGGTGCAAAGAATAAAAACCGCCTTTTTCTCCTCTAAGGAGTTCTTGTTTCAGCTGGTACTACACGGGTTGGTATTTATCTTTTATTCTCTGGACCGGCATCATCCTCAAATCGGATTTCACCTTGAATCATACCAGTTTGTATTCTTCCTAAACTATGCGGTGGCCAATGCGGTGATTAGCTATGTGCTGCTACCGCAATTCTTTTACCGAAAAAAATACGGGTACTTTTTTACTTTTACCCTATTGACGATTGGCGGCGTTATTCTGATGGAAGAATTCGTTTTGGAAAAGATGTACTTTCCCGATTCCCGAGGCACCAATTTCCCGGGAGTGTTATTCAGCCTGGGGCAGGTTTTGCCCCTCATCGTCATTCTATCCGGGTTCAAGTTTGCCTGGGATGCGCTGACCAAGCAACGCCAGGTGGATGAACTGAAAGCAACCATTAAGGAAAGTGAGTTGCAGTTTCTAAAATCCCAGATCAATCCGCACTTTTTATTCAACAACCTGAATAACCTGTATTCCTATGCGATGGAGAATTCGCCGAAAACGCCCGCGATTATTTTAGAATTAAGTTCAGTCTTACGCTACATGCTGTATGAATGCCGGGAAGAATTTGTCTCTCTGTCCAAAGAAATTGAACAGTTGAAAAATTTCACCCAACTCAATGAGCTTCAAATTGAAGAGCGGGGCGTCATTAATTTCACTACCCACAACATTCAGACGGACTATCTCATCGCCCCGCTTATATTGATCGTTTTTATTGAAAATGCCTTTAAGCACAGCCAGGCCAGCCAGTCCGACAACATTTCTATTGACATCAATATCCGGTTACTGGACGATGGCACGCTGGACTTCCGTTGTGCAAATAGCTTTCAACCCATCATGAATATCGAAAACCTATCGCAGGGTATTGGTTTGGAGAATGTCAGAAAAAGATTACAATTACTGTATCCTCAGACGCATCAGCTGGAGATCCGGCAAACCGAAGATCAATATGTAGTTCACTTATCCATGCAGTTAAAAAAGTCTGTTGCCTATGAACTGTATCATCATTGAAGACCAACCGCCCGCCCAACGGGTGCTGAAAAGATATATTGAAGATATGGGTTCTTTACAACTGAGGGGCACCTTTTCGGATGCCATTCAGGCTATGGACTTTCTAAAATCGGATTCGGTAGATTTGATATTTCTGGATATTCATTTACCCAAGATTTCCGGCATTGATTTGTTAAAAACCATGCCTCACCTGCCCCCGGTGATTTTAACCACCGCCTTCCCAGACTATGCGCTGGAAAGCTACGAATTTGATGTGGTGGACTATTTGCTGAAACCCTTTTCCTTCCAGCGATTTGTCAAAGCTGTTTCCAAAGTACCCACAAAAGACATTATTAAGTCTCAATCACAAAGTGCTGAAAATAAGACTACTTCCCGGCAGGAAATATTCATCAAGTCAGGTTACGAGCATATCAGAATTGCGGTTGATGATATTATGTACATCAAATCGGATGCAGACTACAGCGAAATACACCTGCCCGGTAAAAAATACTTATCTTCTGAGCCGCTTAAAAACTGGTTAGAGATACTGGATAAACAGCAATTTACCCGAGTACACAAATCGTATATCTTTTTTATTTCCAGGATTGTCAAAGTAGTCGGCAATCAATTACACCTGGTCAATGAGACTGTTGTACCAATTGGAAGAGCCTACCGAGATGATTTCATAAAAACCTTTTTAAACCCCGGATAGTATTGTACCATTCATGCCCGCAAGGTAGCAATAGAAAGAATTTTTATTCATCGCCCCCCCCCTTAAATCGTGTGGTTTAAGGGGGGGGTGAGTAGCGTCGAGCGTTGAAAGTATCAGGGAGAGTTACTAACTGATACTTTCAGCATACAGCATTTTTCCACTGAGCTTTTCAGTTCGCCATAGACTAGAAAGTATAAGCCATTTTCAGGCGAAAGTTGGTACCGGGTTCTGACTGCCAGTAATAATAAGAAGCATAAGAGCTACCCGAATACAAGTATTCGTTCAACAGGTTGTTGACATTCAGGCTGAGGGCAACATTCTCATTTTTCCAGGATACGCCTCCATCCAGTCGGAAATAATCGGGCAATAAAGATTCATTATCTGCCCCCCAGTTCCAGGAAGAGCGGTCCACTTGATACTGGTAACCTAACGAAAGCCCAAAACCCTTAAGAACTGCCGCTGGAAAGCTATACTGCAACCAGCCATTGGTGATATGCCGGGCATGTCCGGCCACTCGGGTGCCTATTATACTTTCATCGGTATCTTCAGTAACCTCCACATTGGTATTGGCATAATTCAGAATGAGCTGTAACCCATCCACGATTTCCCCCTGTATATCGAACTCCAGCCCGGTAGATTGTACCTGACCTATCTGAATGGAGAACTGAGGATTTTCCGGATCGGCAGTCAACACGTTATCCTTCGTGATTTGATATACCCCCAGACTAGAGTTCCAACGACCGTCAGCCCATGATTTCTTAATTCCAGCTTCCAGATCTTTGGCGCGTACCGGCACAAACGCATTCCCTTCAAAATCAGCCCCCGATTGAGGTAAGAATGACTGATCGTATAAACCGTACACCGAAGTGTTTTCGGTAATCGATACACTTAGTCCCACACGAGGGGTCACAACTTCATCATCGGTATCTGCTCCGTAGCTCCATCCGTTGTAAGCCGTATAGCGTCCGGCCAGGGTAAGGCGAATGCGATCTTCTAAAAATGACAGTTCATCCTGTAGGTATAATGAGGAATAGCGTTGTCCGATAATGGCTGGATAGCCACCCGCAGTGGCTCGTTTGCGTACACTCATTTCCCGGTCAAACACCGGAAGCGCGCTCGCCGGAATCCCGTATTGAGGGTTATAAATATTAAACGGCGTTTCTCCTTCTATCTGGGCACTCTGCCACCAGTCGGCAAAGAAATCTTTTTGCCCGATATCCAACCCTGCCAGAATTTTGTGGCCTACCGAACCAGTACGAACGTTACCGTTCACAAACACCTGCCCTAGTTTAGACTCGTTGAATCCATCGAACGAACTGATCGCCCGGTAGACATCTCCGTTTGCTTTGACACTATCCACCCATAAAGAGCTACCCTCTTGTTCATAGAGCAGATATCCCAATTGGGCTGTCACCTCCCACTGGGGGTTAATTTTATGGTTGAGACTGACAAAAACATTGTGCTCGTCAATATTGGTAGGGTCGATGTTGGGCTCAGCCAGGGTAAAATCCCGAGGCAGGTCGCCAAAACCACCCGGAGAAAAAACGTAGGCCGCGCCTACCAGCGACATCTGAGAGTATTGATAGATGTATTCGGCCGTCACGGTGGTGCGATCGTTGAGGGCATAGGTGAGTGAAGGCGCCAGGGTATAACGCTTGTTAAACTCATAATTGCGATGCGACCCTTTGGTCAATCCCATGGCATTAAAGCGATATTGCAGTTTATCGTCCTGGCCAAGCGTTCCTCCGACGTCTACCGTACCCCGCATTGTATTGAAGCTACCGGTTGTTAACGTTACTTCGTTTTGCTGATCCAGGGTAGGCTTCTTGGTGACAACATTGTAAAGTCCGCCGGGCTCACCAGAGGAAAGCAGAAAACCGGCCGGCCCCTTCACAAACTCTATGCGTTCCACAATGGACATATCTTCGGTAAGCGGTCCCCAGGGCATCTGTACGTTCATGCCATTGCGGAATGCCGGGACATTAAACCCTCGAACATTGATGCGGGCAAAGTTGCCCCAGTGTTCAATCATCTGGGCACCACTCACATTCCGGGTTACGGTCTCAAGCATGTCTATGGCCTGCTGATCTTCGATCAGTTCTTTGGAAACCACCTGAATATTCTGCGGGGTTTCCAGCAGTGGTGTCTGAAGACGCAGCGTGTGGGAAGGAATATCAGCCACATAGGTATCCTGACGGGCACCTCGTATGGTTATTTCCCGGAGCGCCTCGTGGCTTTCCCGTAAAGCAATCGCCGGGGCAGAAGTTGTCTCACCCGACTTGACAGTAACTTGTAGTTCTTTACGCTCCAATCCTACATAAGACGCAACTACGGTATAGGTTCCAGCGGCTACATTATTGATTTCGTAGCGGCCTTGCTCGTTGGTAGAGCTCCCTAAACTGGTGCCTTGCAATCCGATATTAACGTTGGCAGCGGCCTGGCCATCAGCCGTCTCGACCGAGCCCACAATATTTCCGGTCTGAGCAAAAGCTTGCCCGCCGAGCAGCGCGGTGAGAAAAAGTAGTACTGATAGTTTCATATTAAAAACTTTTATTTAGACTAATTAAAAACAATACAAACTTACGCCTGGACTTGTCACAAAGCAAGTATTAGCGAGTAATAATCATTTGTAAACTTGTTAATTCCCCGTTGCAGGTAATTGCTGCGTGCTTACTGCAAAGTCTGCCGTAGAATACAGGATTTCAGGCTTGTTTTTTTTTATTTGCTGCGAGCCATTGAAGCAAAAACTGATTGACTGCTCAGCACTTGCCATTTTGCGCAGCACCGAAGCGTAAGTAATCTGATATGCTTCGTAAAGGAAGCATGCTTTCCGAAGGATTTTTTCCAGTGAATCAATGGCCCGATTCTTTACTCCCAGCGTCTTTACATCACCGACTTACCTTCTGGTATTTCCGATTTCCAGCAAGAATAACAGCCTTACTTACTGATCAACACTTTAGGCCTGCTGGCAACTGGGCGGAACTCAGGCTTAGCTATATCTTTTCGTTTTAATCCGATAGCTACCAGAAAAGTGACGATAGAGAGGATCAGCCAGAATACATCTATCAAGAAGATGTCATCATAGCCCCTGGCATAGGTAACCCAGATCCAATTTCCGGAAATAATACCGTTGGCGATCGGCACCAGAAAGCCTAAAACCGCACCGATGATCAGGCAAAACTTGTTGGTAAAAAAGTTATCTCGTTTGACGGTAAACAAGACAATAAACGCCAGCCAGGAATAGAAGAAAATATGATAAATGGATGTCATGCGAGAGGCATCAAACTCAGTGACAAATAGCTTCACGCCCAGGAACGTAAATGCTGTGGTCGGATACATGCTGAGGCAGATGGCCAAATAGACCCACCCTACCCAGTTGTTAAACTTACGTTTCTTTTCTTCGATATGTCTTTTGTCCCGGGCCACCAGCCAGATAAGCACCCCGGAAAGAATGACAAAGCAGGAGACAATCCCCAGCACAAAATACACAACTCTCAGCCCGACTCCGCCGAAATCCCCGAAGTGCAGCCGGTACAATATCCCGGAGGCACCGTCCAGATAGGAGGTATGACTGAATGGATCTTTTTCGGATACAATCTCCCCACTGGCGGCATTAAAAACCAACTCGCCTTCGCCCAACAACTTGGAGGCATATTCCGGGTGTCCTGTCACTGCTACATGCATACTGGCATCACCGTAATTATACAGATTGACCGATTTGATGTGGAACTCAGGCCAGCGAGCGGTCGCCTGATCCACAAAGCGGTTAAGATCTATTGCTTCGCTTTGCTTCTCCATCGCCAGGGGAAACTTCTTAGTGCCAAAACCGAAGTCATCGTACATCTTTTCGGTATCACCATCATAGATGAATTTTAAGACAGGGGGCGACATAATTGTAGTGCCGACAATCAGGAAAACGCCAGTGACCGCATACATAAACTGATAGGGAAGGCCTAAAATACCCAAGGCGGTATGGGCATCGGTCCAAACATTTTTCAGGCTGGCCTGGGGCCGGAAAAGATAAAAATTAGATACGATCTTTTTCCAGTGTACCAGCACGCCGGTTACTACGGCGAATAGAAAAAAGAAGGAAACAATACCGGCAATCAAATAACCTGATCTTCCGTAAAGATTGAGCTGGGCCAGAAAATGCAGGCGATACAAAAATTCAGCGATGGAGTAGTTGCCAGCGTAGGTATATGTTTGATAATCGTCAACATTCATAGCAAAGAACTCGCCCCTTCTTCGACCACCCTTTTGTTGAGCGGTGGTGTCCTTAGGAGCCGAGAGGCTTACTGCAATGCGTTGGTCTTCAATATAGCGGGTAAAAGAAATATCCCGGCCGTAGGTATCATACCGCTGGCTGAGCGTATCTACCAACACATTGAGGTCCAGCTCCGGTATGCTGCTTTCTTTTACCGGCTCATTCCTCTCCCAACTGATGATCTCATCCCGAAAGAAAGAAAAAGAGCCAGCAAAAAATATGACGTACAGAATCGCACTGATCACAATCCCACTGATGGTATGAGTGTGAAATAAAATGTTATAAACCCGGTTGCTCATTTTCATGGTAGGATAGGATGATAGGTGTTACTGAAATAGAAGATGACCGAAAAAACCAGTGTGATCAGCAGGTAAAGCCCCCAGATTTTCCAACCGTTTTTCACCAGAAAGGCAACAATCAGCAAGCCAACCCACAGAATGAATCCGCCGAATCTCAAAGTCATGATCACATCAACATGATTGAACCAATGGGCCAGCGCCAGATGCAGTGAAACGGTGACCATGTAGCCGCCAATAAGTCCCGCAGTGATTTTAGCGAAACGCTGGCTGGGGCTACTTAGATATTTTTTCTGTGCAGGCATAGATTAAATGATTTCTAGCAGGATGGATAGTAAAAACACCCCGGAAACAGTGCGGTAATTGATGTATTGCAGGGGCGATAACAGTATAATCAGACTGCCCACCGTCATGAGCATGACAAAAAAGGAGAAGATTCCTGAACCCACGCCAAAATGGAGAATACAGAGTATCAGTGCTACCAGAAACAAAAAGCTGCCAGCATATTTAGCCGGCTGATGATGGTCCTGTACCCATATCTCCAGCCCGTTCATACGGTTTAGCTTGGCCCGCTGGGAGGTATTATAAAACATATAAAAGCCTAAAAATGTAAGGAAGAAACTAAGAGTAACCATAGCGTGGGCAGAATCTTAAAAGCAAAACAGTTAAATATCAATCTTCTGGGTAGCGCAGCGCCATACCGATTTGTAAGTGGCTTTCTTCGTTTCACCGGCCTCATCTTTATGGTAGACGGTGGCTTCCAGAAAATGTCGTCCCTCTTCTTCCAGGTCAATTTCCAGTACACCCTCCGCATTGCTTTCTATTTCTTTGGTTTCACCGGAAGGTAAGAAGACCGTAGTAGTTACATTACCTTTTAGTTCACCATTCAGGTAGGTTTTGAAGGTCTTGGTTTTATCGTTTTTCAGAGATGAACCTTCTTCAATCAGTGCTAAAACATTGCTGTTACCAGTAATGGGAGGTGTAGGCGAAGCTTTGCCTACCTGTACATGGGCAAAAGCATTGAACTGGTAGGCGGTACCATCACCCGGATCTTCGGCGGTATGATTGATCTCCAGCCGGTAAATGCCTTGTTGCTCAGGTACAAACTTCGCAACATAGTGATCATCCTGCGCCGTGGTTGGCAATTGGCTTCGCTTTCCATCAGGAGCCACTACCCATAGCTCAAAGGCAGCTACATCCGAGTACCAGTCTTTTATCTTTTCATCTTTTCGGTCGGCAAATTCGCTGTAGTACACTTTTACCGCGTGACTGGAGCCGGACTTACCCGTTACCTCAGTATCGATATACAGGGCATGGGCATAGCTTGAGCTTAGGCTGACAATAGAAAAAAGCAGCAGTAAGCAAAATCCTTTAATATTCTTTTTCATGATTGTTATCAATTCAGATTGGTAGAGAAAGTGATTGAGTAGTTTCTGTTGTCTGCGTGTTGAATATTTTTCCAGGAACACCAACAGCATAAGCCCTCTGTGAGAGATTATGCTGTTGGGGAAAATCTAGTACGTCAGCACGTTGATAGCGGTGATTAAACCACCTTCTACTTCAATGCCTTGCGTGGCGGTTGCACTGGCTACGTCGATGTTGTACACAAAGCTTCCGGTCTCGGTGGTGATGCCCACATACACGGTGCTGCCATCTTCGGAAACCAGGTTATTGCCGCCGGTAGTAACATTGGTTACCGTGGCCCCATCAGGCATGCCGGTTACCCAGCTAAAAGTCTGGTTGTATACATCAATGATGGCGTATTCTTTACCACCACCCCAGGCGCTATTCATTTCAGCCTTGTTTTGCATGATGCCGATAAATTTGCCATTGCCAGCATAAATATGAGAATCAATCACGTACCCGTCAGAAGCTTCTTCCAGGTTAAAATAATAGTCATCAAAGTCACCGGTAGCGTTGGAAACCCGGGTCACCGCCGATGGCAGGGTTGGAACAAGCTGATAATCGGCATCCATGGGAACCGCCGAAGAAAAGGCATAACCGTCACCCTGTTCGTCGAAGGTGAGTCCACTGGTGAAATACCGACCAATAAAGCTGGTTCGGTCATCGGTTAGCGTCTCCAGTAGTTCCATTTCAGGGTAGGAGTACACCGCTATGTTGGCTTCATCGGGGTAGTCAGTTCCCCAGTTTCCTTCTGGTGTTCCCTTAATGGTGAAGTAGGGTAGGTATACCTTGTCATCTTTAGGAGTAATCCACGAGAAGTAAGACAGTTCCCCGTTTTCCTTATCAGCTACTTCCTGGGCGTTGATCTGACCTTCGTCTACAATAGTCAGGGAATTAGTGCTGATGCGGTACCAGTATAGATAGGGATCATCGGCACTGGCGGTCATTTTAATCGTCAGGATATCGTCATCTACTGCGGCAAAGGCACGTACGGTTTCCGATTGAAAATCCGAAAGCTTTTCCAGTTCTCCTTCGGCATTTAACTCATAGGTGGTTACGGCACCGGGATTTCCCTGTCCGTACAGCATGCTAAAGAATTTGTTATTGTTGGTCACGTAGTACCGGTAGGTACCGTCCTGTTCAATACCGTTACCGGTGGTGCTTACGCTTCCGGTGCTCAGATCATCTGCCGTCAGAATATAGTCTGCTACGCCTTCAGAGGCTAAGGGGGTTGCCGTTATAATAAATTTTGAGCCAGATTCGGTTCCTTCACCCGGATCAGGAGTTGGCGTATCGCTTCCTTCATCGTCACAACTGCCCAATAGCAAGCTGCCAACAAGCAGAATAAAAAATAAATGAATGCTTTTCATGGTTATATAGTGTTTAAAATATTAGAAAATGTTATATCTGATTTTACCGGTGAAATTTCTACCGGGCTTTTGCAGACTGAAATTGTCGTATAGTTTTCCGTCAGCCAGGTTTTTGCACTCGGCGGTAAACTGAAACTTGTCGTTCAGAAAGTAGCTAAGCGTCAGTTCGTGGGATATCTGTTCAGGGATATCAAATTTTTCACTACCCTGACTAGGCCAGTAAAGGTAAAAGGCATGCACGTAGAGCAGGTTATACCCGATATTCAGGCGGTGTCCCTTGTTCCACAGGTTGTCAAAAGTATAGGTGACATCCCCGTTGCCAAACAGAAAGGGCTCATTGGGTATACGGTCGCGGTATACGGAGCTCTCAATGGTTTGTCCGCCTTCAAACTGGGTATTGTTGCGCAGGTCCTGATAGGAAAGGTTGATCCCCGCGCTTAGGGCGTTTTTGTGCTGATACCGGATTTCGCCATCAATCCCTACATTGGTTACACTGCCGAGGTTGTCCATTACAATCATTACCTGATTGTTGTTGAGCCGGGGTCGGATAAAGTCTTGAGCGTGGCGGTAAAAACCACTTAGGTTGACATTAAACCGGTTGTATTTATTAGTATTGATCCAGGCACTTCCTCCCAGATTAAAATTATTACTGTGTTCAGGCTTTAAATCGATATTGCCTTCCAGGTTGATCAAGTCACCAAACAACTCATCCGATTCAGGAAGCCGGTAGCTTTTTTCGTAGGAGGCTTTAAACTGTAGGTTATCATTCAGAAACCAGGTAAGAGCAGTTCCGTAGCCCAGGCTGTTAAAGGTGTTTACCGCGTCGGTGTACTCATAGTTATTGTATCCTTCCAGTTCGGTCACCTTGGTAAACTTATTCTGCTGGAAGTAATCTTTTACAAAGAGCGAGGCATTCCAGGCATCACTTTCAAAGGTGTAGCCCAACCCGATAATGTTCTTCAGGTTTTTGCGGGGCTCGTTAAAATCATCATTGTCAGGGTTGAGCTGGTCCTGACCTTCACGGTCAAAAGAGTTCAGCGTGTTACTTAGTGCTAGGGTGTGCTGTTCCCGGAATTTATACTCCGCATTGCCCATTACCACCCCGGTATTGTTACGGTATTTGTACAGAGAATAGGAGCGTTCTCCACCGGGAGAGGTGTATTCGCGGAACTGCCCGAACCAGTTGTACCGGCGGTTTAGCGTGTCTATATTCTGTTCAGAACCCAGATTGTAGTTAGCATTTAACCGTACGTTCAGACCCTTGATCAGTAGGTCGTCTTTCCGGTACTTGAGCCGGGGCATCACGATATCGCCTTTCCGGTGCCAGGACCCGTAGACTGCCGCTACCCGGGCACCGGTCTGTATTTCGCGGTAGTTCTGACCCAGGGTGGCACCCACCAGCAATTCGTCGGCATAAGGCTTGTTAACAAACCCAATGTAAGCGATGGCCGTCTCGTTATGATAAGTGTCGTGAAAGCGCTCTACGGTCTGGTTGCGAAAGTACTCCCCGGTATTGATGTCGGCCACATCAATATCCCGCATCTTGTAGTTGTTGTTGGAATAGTTCTGAAAGGCATTCAACTGAACGGTAAAGCCCGATTCAGGCGCTACATAGATAGCATTTACAATGGTTCGGTGGGTGTTGAACGATCCGTAGGAGTAAGAGACATCCAGGTGGCTTTTGTTGTAGGTGTTGGTAATGATGTTTACCGCCCCGCCCAGGGCATCGGAACCCAGGCTGATGGGAACTACACCTTTATACACCTCGATCCGCTCAGCCAGGCCCACGGGAATATTGTTCAACTGAAAGGCCGAACCCAGGTTATCCATCGGAATGCCATCAATGAAAATCCGTACTTGGTTGCCCCGGAAGCCGTTGATAGAAAAATTCATCTGAGATCCTACACCGCCGCTTTCCCGTACCCTTACTCCCGAGCTTCGGTCCAGGGCATGCGCCAGGTCCAGTGAGGTGGCGTGCAACCCTTTGGCATCAATGACCTCTACATTAAAGGCCTTTTCCCTTACTTCCTGTACCATACTTTTGCCGGTCACCGTCACTTCTTCCAGATCTACGGCACTTTCCTGAAGCACAAAATTTTGCGTAACCCGGGCATTTCCTCCTAGCTCTACCGCTTGTTCCAGCGTACGATAGCCTAAGAAAGATACCCGCAGGGTAGTCAGGCCCTGTGGTAATCCTGAGATGGTATATTGCCCGTCTATGTCTGTGATGGCCCCTTTATCTGCGTCTACGACGAGTACGGTTGCCCCGGGAATTGGGCCTCCATTTTCATCGGCAACCGAGCCAGAAACCGTTATGGTTTGGGCTAATAGCCCGGAAAGGCTTGATAAAAATATCAGAAACGATAGAGCGATAGTAATACTCGATTTGGTCATGTGAGGTTATATTCGGTTATGTTCTCATTTGAATCCTGGTATTCCCGAGGATCCAGTAGTATATAGCGTGGTAATGAAAGCCCAGCGCAATAAGATGCCGGTAATTGTTTCGGAAGGTTATGTCTTGAGAAAATTGATGCTGGCCAGATCGTAGATAGTTGCGTCAAAGGCAGTCTCTACTTCGGTATCCACCCCAGTATCAGTCAGGTATTTCAGCATCTTTTCGTTTTCGTTGATAGCTTTCATGGCTGCAATTTGCAACGGGGTCGTACCCTACTCATCTTTCTGGTTTATGTCTACTGCTAACTCCTATCACTTATGTGAACAGGTCCGTATTGTTTTTCTCTGTGGCCTGATAAAACAAGGCGTTGCCATCAGTCTGATACACACAACTTCCCGCCTGCGTAGTGATACCTGCGAGAGCCATATCATCATTCATGATCAGGTTTTCTTGAGTAACTTTAGTGATCGTAGCTGCATCCGGCACTCTATCACCGGCAAAACCATTCAGCGAGAAATTCATTCGAGAGCCTACTCCGCTGGTTTCCCGCACCCATGCCCCGGAAACACGGTCCAGAGTAGTATTATGGAGCTTTTGGGCATTAATAACCTGCGCTTCGTAAGCCAGTTCTTTGGTTTCCTGAAGTGTGCTTTTCCCAAATACTGTGACGGCCTCCAGTTGCGTAGAGGCTTCCTCCAACTCAATATTCAGCTTGAGGATTTCCCCCGCCCGGAAGGTAACGGTATCCATATAGGTAACGTACCCGGGTGACGATATAAGTAAAGCATACTTCCCTGTTGGAATATTTGTAATGCTAAAATAAGCAGCGGCATCAGAGACCGGGCCCTCAAGCAAATCCGAACTACCCGGAAGCTCCTGTTTATCGGAAGAAAAGGGATAGCCCGTAAGCCCCCCGAAAGCGCTCGCTTGCGCGTGGGTGAATACGGGACAGGCAATACAAAGACTCAATACCAGCATGGTACCAAGATGAAAACGTATCATTTGGGTCATAGGAAAGGTAGTACAAATAGAAGGTGGCGACAATACGTATCGCACGCTGCTGCGGTGCAACACACTGAAAAAAGCAGGCGAACTTTCTAGCCTTATCTCATAATCATCTAGTTATTTAGAATGATTCAAAATTATACAAGAGTTTCATCACTGTCAATACCTATCGGTAGCTCTTTTTAATTACTATTACTAGCTAATGAATAGACCACCTGTCATTCCAATCAGAATGATTATCGGTATTGCTGGCTGAAAATAGGGTAGTAAAGCATGAGTATGGCTACGTGCCGCCTGCCAAACGCTCGTTAACCCCCCCCTACCCGGTTTATCTCAAAATGTATCCTTTTTTATGATGGTAACCGGGCCTAATAAGCCGGAAGGAAGCAGCGGATCTTTGGCCTGGTAAAAAGGCATGGTAGAGAAAGTGATTTTCTCCTGAACATTCGGTTGCGCATCACCGATCAACCGATTCACCCATACATTGGTAACTTTTATCTGTAAGGTATTTTGTCCGGACTGAATCGCATCATTGAGCGGGACCCGGAAGGGTTGCTTCCAGACAATGCCCAACGATTCCCCGTTCAGTATGACTTCCGCTAAATTTTTAACCTCTCCCATATCCAATATTAAATCAACGTCTTCGGATATGTCAGGCGCATCAAAAGTAGTTTGATAGGTAGCCGTTCCTGAAAAATACTTAATGCCGCCCTCTTCATTTTCTGTCCAGGATTGCAGCTCCTCAAAGGTAGCCTGTTCAGGCGCTCCCCGTCCTTCCGGAAAGCGAACGGTCCAGGGACCGGTAATGGCGACCACTTCCTGTTCTTCCGTTTCGGGTAGGGTAAAGGAATTTGCTGTAGCTTCTTCACTAAATACAATAAAGAAAGCATCCCAGGATTCCATTTTCAGAGGAACGGTAGTTCTGCCATCTTCCATGGTATAGGATACTTTGGAAACTTTCCCCGTCTGGGGATGCCAGAGTAAAGGTATTTTGCCCGACACCCTGAAACTCACTTCAGCGGAAGTGGGATTTTCACTTCGGTTATTTAGCCAGTAAATATCCATCTCGGGTGTTTGCCGATGTCTATACAAAACTTCAGCATCGGCATTCCTGATCACGACATCTTCGCTGATGTTCAAATCGTTTAAGGCTTCTCCTATACTACCTTTCAGAACATTAGGGCTTTGCCAGATTTCATTGACCAACGATTGGAACTCCTCAGGATCGTCAGCCATGCTGGGCGATTTTTCCGGTTTCACTCCCGCTAACCGGGCCCCTTCATGCACCAGTTTACTTATTTTTTTCAGAACGGATAAGGTCATTAATCTGGCACTTTCGTCTAATACCAGTAGTCGATACGTATTCCCACTGAGGGCAACAAGCTGACCGTCTTCAACTTCTATCGCATTGATCAGCGCCGATGCATTGACGAAATCGTACTCATAACCCACAGGAACCTCTGGCAATTTTTCAGTAAAAGCAGAGGTAATGTTATGGTTTTCGCCGTAGTAGTAGAGCACATCCGCTACGTTTTTGCCTTGTTGCAGCAAATAGGAACTTCTTGCGAGGTAATCGACCCAGGGTTTGGCTTGCTCCGCCCAGGTTTCCTGCCGGGTAAAATACTGCCCGAAGGGACCCAGCGAAAAGCCAGGCATCTTATCATCCAGGGGCTGATGTACTGAGGTGTGAATGACAAATCGGTTCAGTCCCGAAGCCAGTTCCATATCGGCCGTACGTTTGAGCTTGGCCGGATGATAGGAAAAGGCATTTCCGATGGAGGTCATGGACTCGGCTGCAACAAACGCCTGCCCGTAGATATTGGCCACCGAGGCCGACTCCCGGATATCCGCCTTGCTACGTACTTCTTCGTCCTGGCCACCCGCCAAACTACCGGGAGTCCACATGGCTGACATGGGAATGTCGGCATGGCGCTTTACATCCATGCCGTCGGCGAGGTAGATACGTTTGTTTTCGTGAGATTCCGTGTAGCGCTTCATCCCTCGCTGGTGCAGTTCCTCACCGATCACATCATAGTGGTTTTCGGCAATCATCTCCCCAATGGTTTTTCTGAAATCCCACAAGAAGTTTTCACTCGCTGCATGATTCCTGACCACCCGGCCGGTTAGTACCGGGATAAAGGGTTTCATATCATACCCTCTTCTCTCAGAAAATTCGGAAAACATGTCTTCGGTCCAGTTCATATGTCCAGCCTCGTAGCTGTCCAGAATCATGTATCCCAGGCCTTCTTCTCCCATCATCCCCCCGGTAGCATCCTGGTACATATCCAGATAGGTATTGATATAGCGGCGCACCGCATCTGCATCCAACTTATCCACTTCCAGACCAGTGGCCTCGGGAGAAGCCGGATGGTTCTGTCGGCCCGTCAGCGAATAACCCAGGCGAATGACCCTCCAGTTACCTTCCGGTGCATTCCATTCCAGACTACCGTCGGCTTGCATTTGAGCGGTTAAGTCCACCACCGCTTCGGTGGGGATGGCATCAGTATCCGATGAAGCACCAACAACCATATCTTCTTTCCAGGGAAGGAAACCCGCTTTCGATTCAAACTGATCGATACGATCCGTCGTATACAGCACCAATTCAGCCACATTGACGCCCTCCGGTTTGGCGGGTTCAGCACTCATCCCGGCCATGGCGGCAAACGGGTTGCTTTGCGGAGGAAGCGTTGTAAAAGAGAACCTGAAATATTTAGCCGTGGTAACGGGGATACTGATGGTATTTTGTGGAACAATACTTCCGGGAACGCGTGCTACTTCCCGAAAATCAACTCCATCATCACTGACCTTCAGCGCCCGGTTTTCCGGCCCGCCATTGAATTCCTGTAAGGGCAATTCATTGGCTCCTACCACAGAAAAAGCTTTGAAGGTCTGCGGAGTTTCAAACTCGTACTGAATCCACATATCTTCTCCTACTTCTGCCGGAGGCAGGTAAGTCGTGGTGTGCAAGTCTCCATCGGTAAGTGCATCCAGCTTAAACGCTCCTCCACTTGATCTGACCGTAGGGTTTAGCTCAGTCAACAGTTTTTCATTTTCGGGTACCCGGTACGCGATGACGGCAGCATCATGATAATAAGTGGGGATATCTCCGGTATTACCTCCCAGCATCGTTGTTTCGGGTAACGTTACATTCTGGAAATGCCCGGTTACTTCTGAGGGTTGCGGGATGTTTCCCTTGAAGGTTTGCCCCCCTTTGACTAAGGTTTCGGTCCAGACATATTTCTTCATCCCGTCTTTGGGTTCTACCCAGGGGCCGCCGGTAACACTCCAGCCGGGTGAACCGGCAATCGCCATTTCCAGGTTGAGGCTATCGGCCCATTGGGTAGCAAACCGGAAGGCTGCTTTCCAGTCGGGTTGCATATACTCAATTTTCTTTTCCACCACCAGGGGAGTAAAAAGGTTGGCATCAAAGTTTTGAAACCCACCGATCCCCACCCGCTTCATCCATTCCAGGTCGTGTTGAATGCCCTCCTGGCTGATATTGCCATTCATCCAGTGCCACCACACTCTCGGCTGGGCAGGGTTGGGCGGGTTTTGAAAATCTGTCAGTAGCGCGTCTTGCGCAACGCCTGAAAAAGCCACCAGCAAAAGGCCAAAAAGCAGGAGTTTAGGTTGTAGTTGCATCGGTCTATCATTTAGGTTGTTGGTTCTATCAGTGGCTATAACAGAGCAGAAGTTAATAACTCCGCGGCTATTTTTCTCAGTTCTCTCATTTTTTCTGAATGAAATGAGCACCGAATACCCTACCTGACCACCACCCGTACCCGAGCCAGGTTTTGGATCCGCGTATACGGCGTTTTGGCATCTAATTTAATCACTGGCTGAAAATTTACATCTTAGCTGATGCGCACAAAACAATAATAATCCCAAAAACAAAGGCAGAAAAATGCAGCCCGTTTAATTTCATCCGTATTTTGAAAGTTGTATTACAAATATAGATATTATTTTTTATTGTCTTAAAAATAGACATTAAATATTTAATTGATACCTTTGGAAGCAATTAGCGAGGTCTGCATACCGCGGGCGATCGTATGATTCAGTTTGATTTCAATAACTTTTGATTAGTACAACCCCTATGAACTATTACGGCAAAAAGAATGAAATGCGGTACTATGGCATTTTGTATTCCCTACTACTATTCTTCACCTTTACCCTAAGTTCGGCCCAAACTTTTACGACTGCCGACCCTTCCCGCATTGCTTTGTACCCTCAACAAAACGACCTGAGGAGTACCCTGAATTTGTCTGGAATCTGGAAATTCAAGAAAGACTCTCTGGAAACAGGAGAATCCGAAAACTGGCAAAATGGCCTGCAAGACACTCGTTCGATTGCCGTTCCGGGTAGCTGGAATGAGCAGTTTACTGATAGCCGAAACTACTTGGGCATGGCCTGGTACGAAACCGAAACCTTCGTACCGTCCTCCTGGCAAGGGCAGCGTACCTTCATCCGGGTAGGTTCTGCCAATTATGCCGCCAAAGTTTGGGTAAACGGGCAGCCTGTCGGGCAGCACGAAGGGGGACATTTACCTTTTGCCTTTGAGGTAGGGCAACATCTTGAATGGGGAGCCACCAATCGAATCAGCATTCAGGTGGAAAATATCTTGAAATCTTCCCGGGTACCGACCGGAAATGTAACGGGTGGGCCCTTTCAAAGCTATCCCAAAGCCAATTACGATTTCTTCCCCTACGCGGGCCTGCACCGGGATGTATGGTTATATGCTATCCCCAATACCACCTCCATCAAAGACATTACGGTCAATACAAATTTCGATAATACGACGGGTACTGTAGAAGTGGCGGTAGAAACGGAAGGAGATGCGCAACAAGGGAAAGTGACGATCTCGGGAGCGGCGCAACCCGTAGAGGCCGCGCTCAACTTTGCCAATCAGGTAGCAACAGCTTCCCTTTCCATTCCCGATGTACGGCTTTGGTCGCCCGAAGATCCTTACCTCTATACCGTAGATGTAACAATTGGCGATGCTGATACGCCCCTTGATCATTATACCCTGGAAACCGGAGTGAGAACCATTCAGGTGACGGAGAATGAGCTACTGTTGAATGGCGAGCCTGTCTTCCTGAAAGGGTTTGGTAAACACGAAGACTTTCCGATTTTCGGCAAGGGCAGCGCCCGTCCGGTCATGGTGAAAGACTATGCCCTGATGAAGTGGACCGGTGCCAACTCCTTCCGCACCTCTCATTATCCCTACGACGAGGAATATATGCGGATGGCCGACCGGGAGGGCTTTCTGATCATTGATGAAACCCCGGCCGTAGGGCTGTATTTCCACGGCGATAAAACGGAGCTGGCCCAACGACAGGCCATGAACAAGCAGTATATTGAGGAGCTGATTACCCGGGATAAGAATCATCCGTCTGTCATTATGTGGTGCATTGCCAATGAGCCATTCCCCGAAGACCTAAGCTTTAATGGCGGTAGTAAAAGAGAAGCAACCCCGGAAAGCATTGCTTTATTTGAGGAATTATTTGCTTTGGTTAAACAGATGGATACCACCCGACTGGCTACCCTGGTCGGGGTGATGGGCGGTCCGGCTGAATGGGTAGGGCTGGCAGATATTATTTGCATCAACCGCTACTACGGATGGTATACGCATATCGGAGATCTGGAGGGTGCAGCTGCTTTACTGGGAATGGAACTGGATGGATTGCACCAACGCTTCCACAAGCCGATCATCATCACGGAGTTTGGGGCAGATACCTACCCCGGTATGCACGCGGTGGAACCGGAGATGTTCACCGAGGAGTTTCAGACCAAATTCATTAAAACCTACCTGGATGTGGCCGAAGCGCGGGATTACATGGCCGGGATGCATGTATGGGCATTTGCTGATTTCAGAACCAGCCAGGGACTGATCCGGTTTGGGGGCATCAACCACAAGGGAGTCTTCACCCGTGACCGGAAACCCAAAGCGGCCGCCCATTATCTACGCTCCCGCTGGACAAAACCGTAGTTACGGAGTAAAATCAGCTTGGTCAGTCCGGTAAAATGTCAGGAAAGTATAAGTTTGTTTTTTGATTTTTTTAGCGCGATTATTTTGTAGAAGGAATGAAATTACCCAGCCAGCAAAATTACATCCAACAGCTATCGATAGACTGTGTCATATTCGGCTATCAGGAAAAGCAGCTTAAGGTGCTGGTCCCTAAACTTGCTTTCAAAGGCGACTTCTGGGCTTTGCCGAGTGGTTTTGTCTTTCAGGATGAAGGCATTGATCAGGCGGCGCATAGAATCCTGGTGGAAAGAACGGGGATCAAAGATATTTTTCTGGAGCAGTACCGGGTTTTTGGCGATACCCAGCGAACCAGTGTGGCGTTCATGGAGCGGCTGGTGGCCCTGAATGTTGAAAAAGTGCCGGATGAAAGCACCTATCGGGATGAGTACGCCTGGTTTACCCGTCGGTTCGTGTCCATTGGTTATTATGCATTGGTGGATATCAGTAAAGTGGTGCCGCGGAAGGTTGAGTTGGATGAATCTATTGAGTGGTACAACATCAAAGCGCTACCGGCCATGATTATGGATCATAATGCACAGGTGAGGACGGCCCTTGACACGTTGCGGAAGGATTTTGACCAGCAACTGATGGGGTTCAACCTTCTCCCGGAAACCTTTACCATGAAAGACCTTCAACAGTTGTATGAGGCGGTGTATGACCGGCCTTTCCGCAGAAACAATTTTCAAAAGAAAATGCTGGACCTGAAGGTGCTGGAAAGGTTAGAGAAAAAATATACCGGTGCCGCCAACAAAGCTCCTTATTTATACCGATTTATAAAGTAAACTGACACCCGCAAACTAAACAACGTTATGCTAAGCTAACATCCTCCCAATCCTCTTTCCTTAAGACAAAAAAACCGCAATGCAGTTACGTCTGAATAAGCATAACTCACTTATGATGGTAAGAAAAAGCAAGCCTGCTGTGATCCGGGTTTTCTAATATCGGTTACTGAACCTATTTTGTAAAACCTCAATAGGCCTCTATGACTTTTTGTATGTGAGGATAATTTTTATCAGTCTCGCTCAATGTTTCCCGCTTTTCTTTTAACTCCTGCTTCAGTTCGGAAATAATATCCTGATAAGCCGGGTCATCATAACGATTATGGACTTCTTCCGGGTCTTTGCTTAAATCATAAAACTCCCAGGCGGCGGGGGTTGGTTCTATGACATAAGACTTTTCCAGCCAGGGCATGGAAGGCTTACCGACCACACGCATGTCACTGGGTAAACCGTAATAAAATATCAGTTTATATTCCCTGGTCCGGAGACCAAAATGAGCCGGTACGTCGTGATGCATCAGATGCATCCAGTATCGGTAATAGGTTGAAGTTGGTTCCCACGTAGCAGCCTCCCCTTTCAGAACATCCACAAAACTGTTTCCCTGCATATAATCCGGTGTTTTCCCTCCGGCCAGTTCCAGCATTGTGGGAGCAAAGTCGGTATTGTTGATCAGTGCATCACTACGGCTTCCGGCTGCTACCATGGGCGGGTAATGTACAATAAACGGCATCCGCATGGATTCCTCGTACATCCATCGTTTATCCATATAATCGTGCTCGCCCAGCATAAAGCCCTGGTCTCCCGTATAGATAATGATTGTGTTTTCCCATAATCCTTGTTCTTTCAAATAGGAAAATAGTCGGCGCAGGTTATCATCTACCCCCTTCACGCACCGCAGGTAGCGCTTAAGGTATTCCTGATAGGCCAGATGCGTAGCCTCTTTCTCATCGGAAGCTTCAAGACCGTACTGCTGCACATAACTGCGGTAAGGGTGGCGCTCGGAGATAGAAGTACCAATCCGATGGATTAAACTATCGTTATTGCCCCGAGTGGCTTCCGACCCGAAATCGGGTTGTTCATACATGCTGGGCGGTTCGGGTATTTCAGTATCTTCTAAGTAATCTGTATAACGAGGAGCAAACTCAAAATCATCGTGGGGTGCCTTGTAATGATGCATCAGGAAAAAGGGACGGTCTTTGTCTCGCTTATTTTCCAGCCAGTCCAGGCTCAGATCAGTGATGATATCCGACGAGTGCCCCTGGTAATTCACCAGATTATCCGGCCAGCTACCTTCCCCTGTTTTTCGGAACTCAGGATCAAAGTACTTGCCCTGCCCGGGTAGCACTTCGTAATAATCAAACGGCTGAGGTTCTTCTTTCAGGTGCCATTTACCGATGATGGCGGTTTGATAACCCAGCTTTTTCATCTCTATGGGCAGATACTGTCGGTCGGCCGGGAGGCTACCATCCAGATCAATCACTCCGTTGGTTTGGCTATATTGCCCGGTGAGGATACTGGCCCGACTGGGAGTACAAATAGCGTTATTGCAGAACACCTGGTCAAAGACCATTCCTTCGGCTGCCAGAGAATCCAGTACGGGAGTGGGGTTTAAGAAAGCCAGCCTGCTGCCGTATACCCCGAATGCCTGGGTCGTATGGTCGTCAGACATGATGAACAAAATGTTGGGCTTTGCTACCGATGGTGTTTCTTCTGTACTCTCTGGTGTTTGACAGCATACCAGCAGGGTAATGATGCCCAATACAGTACTTAAAGTAGCGGTCTTAGGGGTTAGGTTGTTTAGGATAAGCATTTTTAGTGATTAGAATGTATCAAATAGCAGATGCCTTCAGGAGGCAACGAGAGTAACTTCTTGGTATAGCCTGCTTTCATGCTTTAAATTATTCCATTAAGGGTTGAATGGCTGCACACCTTCAAATCGTTTAATCACCTGCCAGTCATAGCTGATATATTCATGGGTAAGCCCCCACTTCAGGGCTTCCACTGGACCGGCCTCATTGTCAGCCGACAGGTCCAGACCCGCCGCTGGTGGTCCCCACTTGATGTGCGACTTGATATCAAAGTTAATTCCATCGGGTGACCATTGTATGGTATTCCGTTCCGGCCCGTCCGTAATAATCAGGGCGGCAATGCCCCCATCGTAGGGCCATACACATAGCTCGTGGCCACTGTTGGTGATCGGATTGTACTCCGACTTTATATACGGACCAGTCAGGCTATCCGAGATGGCTACTCCCCATTTGATCTCCCGCCCCCCAAAGGTTTTCCGCTCTCCCATCCGCTCTCCTTTGTAGTAGAGGTAAAACTTGTTGTGGTAAAAAATCAAAGTAGGGTCGTGCACCTTATGGCTATCGAACGAGCCCTGCTTTTTTACCTTAAAGCGGGTATCTTCTTCTCCCAGCCACTCCCCATCATCGGAGGGCGACAGTATAGGGGCATCCAGTTTAATAAATGGACCATCCGGTGAGTCAGCAACGGCCATACCTACCTGATTTTTGACCCGATTGACATAAGGAGCCTGCACGGTTTGGTATACCAGCACATATTTTTCATCATGCACCATGACCTGCGGGGTAAAGACCGAGCGATCATCGTAGGCTCCGGCTGCTCCCCGGCCTACGGCCATACCCTGCTCTTCCCACGTCCAGCCATCTTTTGAGGTAGCATACCATACCTCGGTCTTATCCCAGGGAAAAACTTTCTTTTCCGGGTCTCCGGTGCCAAAGCCGTAGGTTTTACCAGTGGCTTTGGAGTAGTAGACGTAGTAAGTATCATCTACGGTAATAATATCACTGGGGTCGCGGCGGGTTACTCCTTCTTCGTAAGCCAGGTCTCCTTTCAGGTCATAGGTTTTAAACTCCAGATACCACTCCGGCCCCTGGGCGTAGTTTCGTTCCAGTGCCCGTTTTGAGGCTGCGCTCAGGGGCTGGCCGGAAGGAATTGCCAGATACGCATACACTGAATCGGGATACTGCTTACCGGATTCTTTTGTAGCCTCTTCGGAAGCAAGCGGGTGTTGACAGCTTGTCATAGCCAGGAGCACCCAGACTGGAAGAGAATAAAACCTAAGTTTCCCGTTCGACATTTCTGATTGTGTTTGAGGTGATTGTCATCGTTCACAAAACTTCCGTATGATGGACAAAAGGTATCAAGTCCCGTGGTATATTCATACCTATAGGGTAATAAAGATTCATTAAATTTGCTGAAATACCGCAAAAACCAGCCTGACAAATAAGGATTGAAGTATTGAATTCAATGTGGAACGTGAATGAAGCATTATTCAATCACCAATAGACTATAAATACCCTCAATGCATAGTAGTGATCTCCTGCTACTGATGTAAAGCGGGGATTTATATATTTCTTTCCTCGCCAGTAAGGTGCCCGGAAGGTTGTCTATCGTGAAAGGTGTCTTGCGTTTACTTTGGAAGGTATGCGCTTCTGTGGACTGGTTCGCTGGCCAAACGCTACTATATGCCTATCTGGAGCGTGCATGGATGGAGGAGCGATACTCTGGCTTGCCGGAAGCTCCCTTCCACCAAGGATAAGGTAACCATCACCATCGGACTCTACCTCAGATACAAACTGACTGGCAAAATGGAGTTGTTAACGCAGGATGCGGCTGATGAGCACAATGAAGTAATGCAAGGGATTTGGCAATGCCGATGACTGTTTGATGCTTGTCCTCTCCTACTATTTCCTCCATGGGTATCCTCTGCCCTTGGCCTATCGCAACGATTGGCCCTATCGTAAGTATACTGGGAATGATTGCAGTAGCCGGACAACGCCTACCCAACGAACGCTTATTTGCCGGAAGGTACGGCCATTCCCAGGGCTTCCAGTTGCTGGGGATTATCTTCAAAGGCGATCTCGGCAATCTTGCGGAAATGGCGTACCCACTTCTCCAGCTTGTGTAAGGCCGCATCCCGCTGCTCCCGGAGTTGCTGCGACTGGCTGCGGGTCCGGTTCTGGTCAACCCGCATGGCTGCGACGGCCTCCACTTTTGCCTGCGCCTGCTGTAAGGCTTCGGGTGATACATTGAACTGGGCCAGCACCTCCTGCACCTGGCTTACATTCTGATAAAAGCGGTTCACCTGGGTAAGCCATCCGGTAAGGCTGGTGTCCCGCTTACCTGTAAGCCCCAGTTTCTTCCACAGCTCTTCTTCTTTGGGCACCGCCATGCGGACGATCTTCACGTGCATCATATACAGTTGATGCGCTTCCTGCTGGGCCTTGCGCCGGGCCTGGGTGGTATCTCGCTGGGCTCCCAACTCCCCATCTTTGGTGACCTGCAAGCCGTAGGCCGCTTCGTACAGCAAATGGGCCTGCTGGCAGGCTTTACGATCAAAGCCGTAGAGGGCCGTTTTTTTGGTAATGTTTGTATTCGCCAATGCTCCCTCAATCACCAGACGAGCGCGTTCCAATCGATCAGCGTAAGAATATTTCATACCTGTGGTTTTTTTGCCCTGAAATTAACCCACCGATGTCATACCGCTAAACCAAAAGCTCTCCCGAGCTTACATATGTACTGTTTTGCCCGGAACTGTCTTTTTGATCCTGATCATATCCTTCCTCCTCAACGGTATGATTGTGTTGAATGACTTCGAGAAAGAATACTATTGTTATTGATTATGGTTGGTATGGGCAGTAGCATCAGCCAACTATCATTTTATACCATTATTAGCAAGCGTTTTTAATCATTTAACGGCCAGCGTTAAAGGCCTCCTACTAGATCATATGATGGGGTTATTGCCGCCTTTTATTCGGGCAGTGCCGCTGATAGCTTATCAACTTTTCTATAGGATTGGAATAAGAAATAGCCCGTGGTAGCGACCAATACCATCCGTACCAGGTTTAATATATTCCACCTCCAGGCCAGTTCATTTAAATGTTCACTATATTTTTGAAAGTCGGGGGAAAACAACTTTAAGACGATGGTTTTGACAATGTATATATTCACGATGGTGGCCAGTAAAATAAAGATGCTCGCTTTTTTCAGATCGGCTTTTACCGTGGCCCATTGGTTTTGCCAAAGCAGTACCCAAACCAACACACTGGCAAGCTGCGTTACTGGCACAAAATAAGCCGTAGGACTGGTATTGACGAAAAATTCATTCAGAATCTTTAATTGATGCGGGCTGTTGCTTATCCAGTTGGGGGATATTACAATGGCTTCGTACAGGTTGCCAAAGAACCAGTACCCTAAACCGAGCACTGAAACCATCGTCCATCTTTTTTGCGTAGCTAATTTCATTCCGGTATTGGTGAATACGAGACAAAATTAATGACGCGCTTGCCGATTAAAGTTGCCAAATGGCAACTTAGGTTTTGGTGATTTCTCTTCTCAGTCGGCTCAGGGAAGTTTTGGTAATCCCCAGGTAAGAAGCCAGGTATTGCAAAGGGACCCGTTGCATGAGGTCTGGATTTTGTAATGCGTGCAGATACCGCTCTTTGGCCGACATGGTTTGAAAACCAATAATGCCATGCATTACGTTGACGAATGCAGTTTCCCAGATAAGCCGCCCGAACTTCTGTAATTGGGGAATGTCTTCGTACAGTTGTTCCAAAGATTGGTGGTCAATGTATAATATGTCACAGTTTTCCAGCGCCTGTATATGGTACTGAGTGGGAAGCCCGGACCGTAGACTCACCAGATCAGTGAAGAATTCATTCTCAAAGGCAAACCAGGCGGTGGATTCCTGATCATGACGCGCAAAATATACCCTGACCACCCCGGTTTGTATGAAATAATACGCATGCACATACTGCCCGCGCTTGAGTAAGTGCCGATCATTGGGTATACGAAGTGTTTTGAACGCCCCACAAACCTCGGCCAATTCACTTTCCGTCATATGAACTTTTGACCTGATGAAATTCTGCAATTGTATCATCTTTCAAATTCAGGCTAACGGTTTGAATATGATGCATTCTTCATTTTGAAATTCTCATTCTCAAGTTCCAACTAACGTTTTTAGAACTCCAAATTTCATTTTTACTAATATCTGCCAAATAGACTATATTTTTTGTGGCAGCTCGTTTGTTTTATCTTCTAGGATTTTATCTATATATGTATAGACTGATAAGAAATTATCATTCGTTTTGCCAGTAATTCCGTTTGATAAACGCTTCTGCCATTCATAAAAATCACTTATTTCTGATATTTCTTTTTTCTCATATTGTCTACTAAAAAGCATATTAATATTTCTTGCATTTATCTGATAAATTGGGATAACCGTAACAGATGGCAAAATCTCGTTTATTAGACTACGAACTGCTTTTTTTTCGTAAATCTTGGCAGGCATAATAATAACTTGAGGTTTTAATATTGATAAATCCGCTTCGATATACGGAAGAGAGTATTTCAAATATTTAATGTTACTAGCATAATCTATATTTCTCTCATTTGTACCTATTGAAAATTTCCCAAAATTTCCTAATGATATGCTTTCGGCCAAATCAATTGGTTTACTATGGAAAATAATATCCATTTTTTTTAAAATGTATGAAGTAACGGTCAATAAGGAACCATCATTAATGGGTGCAATGTGGACATATGGAAAAAAATCATCCTTCGAATATTTCTCAAAACTATATCTGTGACGATTTACTGCATTCATTGGGTCATCAAGAATATCAGAATGTTCATTGCTTCTGGTGTAATACATTAAATTTTCAGCACTTGCATACAATAAGACTTTGGTCTGATCATAGTTCTTTCCAACAAATGGAATGGATGGAGGAACTAATTGATTACTATCGCTTTTTTTCCTTACCGCCCATTCTGGTCGATTTTCCAGTTGCGAAAAAGTTTCAGAATACTCAAGCAATAATTGATTTATCTCATTCATAATTTTTAATATTAATTTATGCTTAATGTGCTACAACGATTAGTGAAAAATGTGTTTTAATGCATTTTCACACAGTATTGTACATTGCTTATTTTTTTAATTTTCGATAAATTAATGGAGTCATTGCTTTAAAAACCTCTTCTTTCATTTTCAAAATAGTCTCTTGATTTAATACCCCACCTTTTTCAACATCTTCAAGAGCTGTATCAACCACATTATTTATTATTTTTAATGTGAATTTTGTGTTGTATAATCTGGACAACCCCTAATACTCTTTGATACCTTTTTTGAACATTCTCGAAAGGTTTACTGTCCTTATTTTTGAATAAATCGAGTAAATTTTCTCTATTTAATTGAAGGTGGGTAACATTTTTTGAGACTTGGTGAGTGTGTACATCGAAAACGTAATCAGCATCTATATTGTTACCACGGTAATCATCACTAAGTTTGATAATAAAGCAGTGCACATTAAAAAGTTCTACATACCCATAAAGTATTTTCTCATTTTGGTCGCCAACTAATTTAAGGACATGAGTTATTTCATTTTCTATTGGTTCATATATTAGATTATCAGGATAATGCATCCATACTACGTCCATTTTGGTCTTGTTTTCGAGATAAGGGAATAGATGTTTAATTTCATCTCTTTTGCCCTCATTTAGCATGTAGAAATTAATTAAAGTTTTTAGAATAGACTTGAAAACTTCTTGGCCTCCAATTGAAGATTTTATTTCAATAGCTTCATTGAATGGTTTGTTATTGGTAATAGCATTTTCAAGAGCATTCTCAATGTTTAACATTGGATATCTTCTTTTGAGTCCTTTAAGTGTTTGTATTAATATTTTTGGATTCGGAGCTTTGATGTTAATTCTCCTTTTATCAATAGCTTCATTGTCAACATCAATTAGGTCAATGGTCGGCTTTGTTATAGAAATATCTCCTCCAAATTCAAGATAGAGTTCTTCCTTACCATCATTTGAGATACCCTTTATCTTCTGAGGCTCTCCACGTTCTCTCTTAATCAATAAAAGATTAGATAAGTCATTTGTTGTTTTGGCTAACTCTTTATCAAATTGTTCTCCAAATATTGAGTTGCAAGTAGAGCAAAGAAGGCTTGAAGATTTCAGTTTGCCACCACATGCGTTAATAATTATATGCTCGACTGATGAATTCTGTTTCGTCAGCTCATTCTCACATCTATAACAAGTTTTCATCAATAATAAGTGTTTTCTAGTGGTGTAAAACGACTGATGCAGAGCACGGCCATGCGTTGCTTGCGTTTATCTTACGATTTGCAAAAATGGTGCTTAAAGAACCAAGCTCCGATTGCTTTTAAGCAGGGTTGAGCGCTGCATTTTGTTGTATGGCGTATTCAATTATCACTTTCTTCGCTTCTATCATCTAAAGCACTTTTCCAATATGAATGCTGCTGCCCAACAATACTTTGAAATTCTTTAAAAATATCCTCAACAATTTCTTGAGTTAATCCTTTAGTTCGTTCATATTCAAATTTTTGTTGGAGTATTTCTAACTGTTGTTCAATGACTTTATTCTGGAGCCAATATTCCTCTACATTCCAAAACGTCATGAGAGTTGTCAAAAGTGTTATGAAAGCAGTAATTACGAGTCCAATATTTTTTTGCCATTGTATTATGTCCTTTTCAGCATCAAATTGAAGCCCTAAAACGATTGTAGACAATGCAGATAGTATAACTAATGGATACTTATACCATTTTACTATTTTAAACATGTATCTTCTCTGCCCTGAATATTTAAGTTTACTTTCTTTCAAAGCCTTCTCGAGAAATTCAATTTGCTCATCCATATGTAACTTTATATGCCATACAACGAGTGTATAAACGCATTGCGTCTATTTCACATATGGCACTTGCTTTTTTTCATTTTGTGTTGTGAATCAACCTCATGATTTACCCTTCTCTCTTGTAATAGCTTTCAAGAACACTAATGCTCATGCAGCCTTGCCTTTTTAAGATATCCTCTCTACAATATTGTCAAAAAATCAACTTGATCCAATAGACTAGTAGAATTTCTTTAAAAAATATAAACAATCATGAACGCTGCATACTACTGATCTATCCACCATCGGATAGCGCGTGACCATCGTGATACCCAATTTTTTCCTGGAGCGAAGTAGTATGACTGGTCAGCCGGAGTTTATTTGGAAAAATCATTGTGCGATGACCGGTCCGGAATGAAAGTTCCTCTTGGATAGATTTCATTTGACCGGTCTCGAACAAAATATCCCGCTCGATAGATCGCTCCTGACCGGTCATCAGCCACTCCCCCCGCCCAATACATCGTTCATGACTGGTAAGCAGGCCCATCCCCTCCCGAATAAATCATTACTGACCAGTAAGTAGACCCATCCCCTCCCGGATAGATCGTTGATGACCGGTCATCTCCTATCGCTCCGGCCCAATAAACTACTCCGGCCCCGTCATCAGTCATTGCTCCGCCCAAATAAATCGTTGATGACCGGGCAACTACCATTACTTTGCTTTTCGCCATCGTTTCCGCCCGGTCTTTTGCTGTTGGTTTGTCGGTATGCATGGGAGCTTTACCAGGCTGATGGGAGGGATTGTTTAATTCATCGGGATGGTTGGCTGGGTTGGTTTACTGAAAGGTGGTTGCTGTTTTAGATCTTTTACTGGAAACCCGAAACCTTTTGGTTTTCATGATGGCAGCCCGGCTTGAGGATAAGCAATAGAAAAACAATTTATTAAGGAGCTCATACTATAAGCGATAAAACAAACCTCACGTTAGTTTACTGCTTATTCAATCTAAAAACATCCTGCTGATCATTGTTATTCACCACCCACAGCAATTTGCCCTGCGTGGTTTCTACCGTTACCATATTCCGCACATCTTTATCCGCCTGAAACCCGGTTTCCAGGGGGGATACCAGGCTAAAATCACCCGTACCATCTCCTTTGAGAAAAGCGCCAATACCCGCGTCGGCCCGGGTGGTCTCTACTTCCGATTGGTAATTGTTCCCGGCCAGTACCAGATCCTTCAGGCCATCTCCATCAAAGTCTTCGTAGACAATACTGTTGATGAGCGACTGCTGTACGGGTAGGGCAAAGGCTGAGAATTCAAATCCGGCAGCTCCATTGTTGAGGAAAATGCCCGAACGGAACTCGGTGGCCTCGTAGTGCAGCGCCGATTCCAGTCCCTGCCCCACAATCTCTGCTAAATCCCGGCTGGCAAAATCATGGTAAGAGGTAATCTTCTGGGCCAGGTGGGGCAGTTGCTGCGTCATACAGGTTTTGCCCCGGATCGGCACCTGTTTATCGTCATAATTCTTGGCCAGTACAATGTCTTCAATACCGTTATAATCAAAATCATTGGTGTAGATGTGAAACGGTTTTTCCGGGGAAGCGTGAAACTTGTAATTCAACCCTAAATTACCGGCTACGATATCCGGGTCGCCATCCTGGTCCACATCCGCTACCCGTAATCGGTTCCACCAACCTACCGCCTGGGCAAGCGCCGGGTAAGCATCACTTTTCACCAAGCGGTTGTTGTCGTTGATAAACACCAGAATCCCCATCCATTCTCCGGTCACCAGCAGATCGGTCTTACCGTCCCCGTTCAGGTCTGTCCACTGTGCATCGGTGATCATCCCGGCGGCTTCCAGTTCGGGAGCAACTTCCGGGGCAGCCATCGTGAAAGTCCCCTGGTTGTTCAGCAGCAGGTGGCTGGCGGGGGGATAGGGATATTTACCGGGCACCACCCGTCCTCCCACAAACAAGTCCACATCCCCATCCGCATCAAAATCGTGGGGCACCACCACGGAACCCGAAGAGAAGAATTGGGGCAGCTGATCAGTCGCTCGGGTAAACTTTCCTTGCCCATCGTTCAGGTACAAGCGATCCTGTAGCCAGCGGGGGTTCCGATAAAACTCATAACTGCCACTCACCACGTATAAATCCAGGTCACCATCCTGGTCAGCATCAAAGAAGCAGGCTCCCTGATCCTCGTAAGGTTTGTCCTGTTCAAAGGCATCGGCAACCCCAAGCTGAAAGGTTCCGTCTTTTTTGCCCAACAACAGTTGCCCCGCCTGGGTGTGTCCGCCCCCAATGAAGAGATCCTCCCGACCATCCTGGTTCACATCGGCTTTGGCAATGGCCGGTCCGGTTTGAGACATCTTATGCGGCAGCAGAATCTGTAACTCATAGTCATTGAAGTAAGGATCAATATGCTCATAATCTGAAGCCACTCGAGTAAACAGGGTTTCTTTTTCTGCTGGGGCTTCTTCCGTCGTCTGGGCATCGGCATACTGCAATGTCAGTAGCGTGTTGGGCTTTACAGCGGGTATTTCCTGTGTTTTCCCATCGGGCCAGGTCACGGCTACTTTCTCAATCGCCATGTCTGGCTTCAGGCCAAAGTGCAGGGTGTTGGATACCGCCGAAAGAAAGCCCCGCGTATTGATGAGCTGCCGGGTCTGGCTTGATCCATCAGCCAGATAAAGCCGGACCATCGCCCCCACCCCAAAAGTATTGGTGGGCGGGCCGGAAAGTACCACCTCCAGATAATGCCCCTGCCCCCGATCCGATGCATTGTTCCGCAGCAGGGTGGCCTGGTCGTTGATGTTGTTCACCACCACATCCAGATCCCCGTCATTGTCCAGATCGGCATAGGCAGCCCCATTGGAGAAGGTCAGGGTGGAATCAGCCCATTGCCGGGAGGCATCGTCAAAAGTAAGGTCGCCCTGATTACGGAAGAAGTAGTTACTCAGCTTTTGCTGGGGAAGCATTTGGGTAAACTGGAGAAAATCTTCAGCCGTCGGTTTTCGCTGGTTTGTTCTCAGTATTTGCAGAATCTCATTGTTCTTATCCCGATCAATCACATCCCGATAAACCCCGTTGGTCACATACACATCGTTGTAGCCATCCAGATCAAAGTCAGCCGACAGCAGGGACCAGCTCCAGTCGGTATACCCAATGCCAGCCATATTGGCAATTTCACTGAAGGTGCCGTTCCCATTGTTCATTTGCAGCATATTATGCATATACTGGTGGTGGTAGCCCTTTTCCACCATAAGCTCAAACTGATCGATGGAGGTCATGGACATGGTGGTTTTGGAACGCACATAGTCCTCCGGGTTCATATCCAGGGTCATCAGATCCAGCAGGCCATCATTATTGATATCGGCCATGTCGCTACCCATGCTGTTGAAGGACATGTGCTTGAAAAGCTGGTCCCGACTTTCGGTAAAGGTGCCGTCCTGGTTGTTGATATACGCCAGATCGGGTACATTAAAATCGTTGCACACGTACACATCTGGCCAGCCGTCATGATTCAGGTCGCCCACCTGGGGATTCAGGCCAAAGCCGATATCAAACTGTAACCCGGCTGGCCCGGAAACGTCGGTGAAGTGCCCGGTACCATCATTGTTATAGAGCCGGTCGCTCCCCTTCAGGGCCAGTGTCTGCGGGTCCTGCTGAATTTGTGCCAGGTCCACTACCTGGGTTCGGCTGGTGATATCCGGAGTGTTGGAGACGTACACGTCCAGGTCATTGTCCTTATCATAGTCAAAAAAGACCGCCTGAATGGTTCGGTTCGCATCGGCCAGTCCCACAGCCTCGGCCTGCTCGGTAAAGGTCGGGATCTCTCCGGGAGCCGCCCCGTTGTTGATATACAGCAGATTGGCAAATTTACCATCCTCCTCTTTCCATCCACCCCGGGATACGTAGATATCCAGAAAACCATCCTGATTCACATCCGCCAGGGTCACCCCGGTGGTAAATCCCCCCTGATGGGTAATGCCCGCCGGGGCGGTAACATCTTCGAATTTGAAATTGCCTTTATTCAGATACATTTGATTCGCAGCAGCATTGGCTGTAAAGAACAGATCGACCAACCCATCATTATTCAAATCACCAGCGGCCACTCCGCCCCCAATATAGGTGTACATGTACTGGTAATAGTTGGATTCCAGCGATTCTTCCAGGGTATTGACAAAGTCAATGCCCGATTCACCGGAAGGCACTGAGGTAAAGAGCTTCGGGAGATGATCCGCATCGGTTGCCACGGGAGTACCTTCTTCGAATGGTGCACAGGAAAAGGCCAGCAAAGATAACCAGGCCGCGATGATCACTCGAAAACATCTCGCCTGCCAGGATACTTCAGGAAAGGTCATAAGTACAAGGACTGAATTAGTGAATGAATGAATGGTTGAATGCAAGGTGGATTGTGATTGAATAAATATTAGATCATCGGCCACCTCCAAGATACGCTCATTTTGTAGTGATTGTGTCCGATGGCTTGCGGATAGAAAGTGATCTGTTTACAACAGAAAGTATGCACAAGATAAACGGATGTGCTGCCAAACAAAAATGTTCCATAAAATCAAATGGCCCTAAAAAGCATAACGGCAGGGTTTGCTAAAAGCCCTGCCGCCATGCCGGTACATCGATCCAGAGCGCCTACCTGACCTTCCTGCTTAGTTCCCCTGATTGCCTAAGTTAGGATTCTTTTCTATTTCCTGGGCCGGGATCGGAGCAAAGTAATTATCCTGCCCTAAAGGCCCCAGTATAGGATTGGAAGGCTCGGTCAACGGAACCGGGGTGGCATTTCCGCTGGCATCGTAAACGGTACCAATAGAGACCCGGGGGTTGCGGGCATCGCCGCCCAGCGCTTCCTCGACCCTTTCCATGCGTACCAGGTCATACCACCGCAGGTATTCACCGGCCAACTCCCATTTCTTTTCAGCAAAAGCCAGTTCGGCAAGATCTCCACTGGTCACATCCACACTGGCATCGGGCACGGTAGGGGGTAAACCCGCGGCCCTTCTTCTAACCATATTCAAGGCTTCCCAGGCATCTGCCGTCAGGTTCCCGGCTCTACCCGACGCCTCCGCGTAGATCAACAACAATTCGGCGTATCGCATATAATAATCATTCCGTGAGCTTTCAAAACCCGGCCAGATGGCATCTTCAAAAGGGCCTACAATTTTTCTAAAAACCGGATTTTGCTGATCCTTAAATTCGGTCCAGGGCACAAAATCAGCGGCGTTCGCCACATCGCTGGTCGCATTACCATCAGCATCTACCGGTACGGCGGTATGATAGGTTGCATCTTTCCGAGGGCCTTCGGGAAAATCTTCAAAGAAGCGAATTTCTGCAAACGTTTCCTGCCAGCCACCGAAATCAGCGGGTAAGCCTAACTTCCCGTGCTTACGATTGGAAAGACCACAATCGGCACAGTAGGCAATGGTATACAAAGATTCGGTGTTGAACCTGCCAGCCAAAGTATACAGACTTCCCATATCCTCTACCAGGGCGAAGCCATGAGCGGCCGCATTGTCGATCACCTGCTTGGCACTGGCAATAGCACTATTGTACTTGGTATATTCTCTTACCGGGAAACCCGCCCAATCAAGATACAATCGGGCCAGTATGGCACGGGCCGAGCCGGAATTTGGCCGGGTAGCCCCCAGGTTGGAAGTAACCGGCAAGCGAGACTCGGCTTCAATCAGATCGTTTTCTATCTGCTCGTATACCTCTATCTGGGTAGCCAGCCCGATTTCCGGATCGGGAACAATGCTCAACGGCAGTGCAATTCTACCATGAATACGGGTTAAATGAAAGAACATCAGCCCTCGGAGAAAGTAAGTCTCTCCGATTAATCTGTTCTGAGCCGCCTGATCCGACAGTTGTACTCCTTCGGAGTTGGCCAGTACCGTATTGGCGGCCCGAATCATTTCATATACCGCACCCCAGTTGGTAAAGGAGCGAGAATTATCCGGGGTAATAAAGCGCTGATCGTATTCTCTGAAATCGGCTTTATTACTGGCCCGGTGGGTCGTCATATCATCGCCCGACCAGCCGTTGACGTAAAAAGTAGTCATCCAGGCGGCCCGAATCAGCTGCCCGTATATTCCATTGACTCCCAATTCCAGTTCAGCCAGCGTTTCGTACGGCAGTACGGCCAGCTGAGAAGAAGCAGGATCTTCATCCAGTTCACAACTCTGAAAAGGGATTGTCAGGACGATCATCATGCCTAACCCCAGCAGCCCCTTTAATGATGTATTAGCGTTTATAATGTTCATATCTAATAGTCTTTAGTCTAATTCAGGAAAGGTTTGTGTCCGGTTAAAATCTGATTTTGGCCCCCAACGTATAGGTTCTGGGGTTGGGATACGCCCCGACATTGATCCCCGACGCCACATCTTCATTGCCCTGCCCTCCTCTTCGGGAGGTAAGCTCCGGATCATACCCGGAATAATCGGTAATCAGAAACAGGTTTTGCCCACCGGCGTACAGCTTCACCGAAGAACCTTGTTTGCCAAACAGGTTTCTGAAGGTATACCCTAGCGTGAGGTTACTTAAGCGGATAAAATCTCCCTTCTCAATATAGCGGGAAGAATTAAACAACTGCACGGTAGCCGGAATGTCCGTTTCGTTCTCCGGAGTCCACTGGTTTACCTGGTCGGCTGCCATGAAGCTTCGTGAATCACCCGCTCCCCCCGTGATACCGGCCTGCATAATGTTATAAACATCAAACCCGTGAACGCCCTGGATGAACACGTTCAGATCCCAGTTATTGAAGTTCACCGTATTGTTGAAGCCCCATAACAGGTTGGGAGTACCATTACCAATGGCCCCGAATACTATTTCCCCATCCTCACCTCTCAAATATTTAGCATCACCGGGTTGTTTACCCACCGCTTCGGCTTCCGCTGCTTCGGAGGTTTTCCAGGTTCCCAGAAAGGTAGCTCCATTGAATTGCCCCAGCGGCTCTCCCTTCTCAATGATATTGACGACCCGGGCCTGCCCGCCCGGAGCCTGATACAAACCATCAATAACATCCAGACCACGGTATAAATTGGTGACCTCATTCTTCAGGTAGGAAAGGGAGAAATTCGCATTCCAGGACAGATTTTCCTGTTCAATAACCACATAGTCCAGGGCAATATCGATCCCCAGGTTTTCCACTTCCCCCACATTCTGGGTAATCGTACCGCCGCCATTGACTTCCAGCACCGGAACATTCAGTAGCAGATCCGTGGTGGTCTTCTGGTACCCATCCAGACTTAAATTCCCTCTTCCTTCCAAAAAGCCTATGTCAATACCGACGTTCACCTGACTGGTGGTTTCCCAGGTAAGGTCCTGGTTCTCAAAACTATTCAATAACGTGCCCGCTGAAGCAGAAGTCCCGTCAAAGGCGTAACTGTTAAACCCAAGCGTAGCAAACGTAGAATAGGGACTAATCGCCTGATTCCCTACCTGTCCCCAACCGGCCCGTAACTTCAGACTGGTGAAACCGGGCAGATCGGCTACTAAATTACTTAAACTATACGCGACCGCAACCGAAGGGAAGAACCCCCATTTATTGCCCGGGCGAAAAACAGAAGAACCATCGTAGCGGCCCGTGGCGGTAATAAATAAATTGTTATCCAGGATATATTCGGCCCGAAGCATGTAGGAGGAAAGTCTCCGTTCATTGAAGTTGTTATTGATCGTCTGCCCGGCATTGGGGGCCAGTTCGGCAAAATAGAACCCTTTCGGTAGGCTCAGGTCATTGGCATTGTAGCCATTGCCGATAAATGTGTTATTCTGAAATTCCTGTACCCCGGTTACTTTGATATCATGAACCCCGAAATCCTGTTGCCACGTTAAGATGTTACTGATCTGAAAGGAGGTATTCTTATTATTGACAAATGCCGTATGCGGCAGAAAATCGTCTCCAACTTCCACGGAATACCGTTGCTGAACGAAATTACTGTACTGCGTACCCGCTACCAGCGTATATGAAAAATTATCGGTGAACTGATAATTCAGGTTAAGCGCCGTATTCAACCGTTCATTTACATCCTGAAAATCACTTTCATTCAGTGTACGTACCGGATTATCATTCAGGGAGGCAATCCCTCTCAGCGACCTTAGATTATAATCGCCGTTCTCGTCATAGATCGGCGTGGTGGGGTCCCAGGTATTGGCCTTGTACATCAGACTTCCCTGCCCATTCCCGAAAGTCTGAAAGTTGTTTACAATTTCACTTCGGCTTCCGTATAGATTCAAGCCTATTTTCAACCGTTCGCCAATCTGAGTCCCGATGTTGGAGCGTAAAGAAAATTGCTCGTAACCCGTATTGATGACAATCCCTTCTTCGTCACGGTAGTTGCCAGATATAAAGTAGTTTATTTTCCCCTCAGAGCCGCTAACGGATACGGCCATGTTGTGGCTAAGTCCGGTACGCAGGATTTCCTCCTGGTAGTTGGTTCCTCCATTGGTCTCAAAAGCAGCAATCTCGGTATCACTGAAAATAGGGTTCCCTCCCGTATTGACTCTTCTGATGTTTTCAATGCGGGCAAAGTCCCCTACATCATCAGCCAAAGTAGGCAGCAAACGGGGAACCTGAGAAATAGTGGTAAAGTAGTCTACATTAATCTTGCCTTCACCCGAGCCTTTCTTGGTGGTAATGATGATCACCCCGTTTGATCCCCTGACCCCGTAAATAGCGGTGGCGGAAGCATCCTTGAGAATATCCATTGACTGAATATCGTTGGGGTTGATCGTGCTTAAGTCGCCCCCCAGAATGCCATCGATCACCACCAGCGGATCGTTGTTACCCGTAATGGAGTTAACCCCGCGGATACGCACTTTGACGGCTGCCCCAGGGGCTCCGTTAGCTCTGGCAACAGTCACTCCCGCAGCCCGCCCCTGCAACGCTTCTTCTACCCGAGCAATAGGTTGATTTTCGTAGGACTCCGGACTTACCCGGGATACCGCTCCGGTAACATCCGATTTCTTGGTAGTTCCGTAACCTATCACCACGACTTCTTCCAGACTTTGGATATCCGGGGTCATGGTCACGTTGATCACGGTTTGGTTACCCACCTCCACCGTTTCGGTAAGGTATCCCACGAAGGAAAAAACCAGTATATCGTCAGAAGAAGCAGTTATTCGAAAGTTACCATCCACATCGGCAACACTCCCGGTAGAAGTACCCTGAATCAGTACATTGGCTCCGGGAATAGATTCACCCGTTTCATCGGTAATTTGTCCGGTGATGGTTTGCTGGGCGAGGGCTGGTGGAATGCTGAGTAATATAAGAAGGAGGCCCAAAGCCCCCCTTTTTTTAATAAGGTAGTACAGTTGGTTCTGCATATTTGTTAGGTTTAAGGTATTAGTATCAATGATGCGATTCGGTTGGCAATCTACTGCCATGCCTGGTGCAGGGGAGGTTATCCATCGTCGACCCATCCACCACAGGCATGATAGTCGAGTAGGTACTTTCCAAGGAAGTTCGTCATACTTAAAAAGTGGGTTTGAGCATGGGGTAATCGTACAGAGTGACTGATCATGAGTGACGAACTGGAATAAGGTGGTTGTAATAGCATGCGTTGTTTAGAAAAAGGCCTCTTCAGTGCTTATCTGATAAAGGCAGTAATATTTAGTTTTGTCTCACATAAAGTATATTCTTAAAATATCACATCTGTTTTCACGAAAAGAAGGCTGATTGTTAAGAGGCATATTCTGATCAATCACCAGAATTTTGGGCTAGCCCTGCTTTATCAATCTCACTGACCGACATTGGAAGATAGTAATTTTTCGGATTAAATGTTCAATCTGTCTATCAGACCTTCATCAATTTTAAAATGCACGCTACTACATTCATTTTTACCTTATTGAAGGCCCAAAATGTCTTCGCCCAATTTTGTAACACCTGGTCAACCCTCGAGGAATTACAGCTTTAGAGATAAAATAGCTTTTCGTTAGTCCAGCAGCTGGAAAGCAACAACAGGCAACGCGATCTTACACCACGGAAGACCGCTTCGCAGAGCCTCGCGGTGACGTCTGGAAAAATGATACTTTAATTTGGTCGGGTAAGCACTGTGACAAAATTAGCCTATATTTTTAGCGTCATAGCCAGGAAGAATGCCGAAGCTATCTCCCCGCGCCACGTCGGCTCATTAGCAGGAGATGGCTTCCTAGTGCCTCATCGCAATGACGTTATCATTATTTTCGTCATAGTGCTTATTTACCCTTTAGCAAACTACTTTTTTTAGTTCACTCACTGCAATATGTGTTACTTATATAATGCTTTAGGGTTATTTTCTATGCGTGGTTCAAGATGCTGATATTGAATACCTTCTGGCCCGACCAGCATCATTTGAACGTAAATCGCCCCAATATACTTTCAACATCTATTTGTTTCACTCAAGCCCCACCGCCTATTTTTCTTTACAAACCATTACTTTCCGTTCACTTTCTATGCCTTCGTCAATTTAGTCACAAAACACACTCGCCAAATAATAATTGATTATAATCATTTTACATAAAATTTCATATTGCAATAAAAGGTAATAAAGAAATCTTTATGCGACAAATCCACATTTCTTCTAACTTCATCAATACCAGTCGCGCGTCTGCCAGTAAGCGATCACAGGTATTTCGGAGTTAAAAATTTGTTTATCTGGTAAAATAGTTTTAATATTATTCAACAATGTTGAATGAAAAGAAACACTTTTGATTTTTCTCTAATATGCATGCTGATATTTTGTCTAACAAGCTCAATATAGGCGACCGTATCAAAATTCTTCGAGTAAACCAGAACCGGACTCTTCAAGAAATTGCTGATTTAAGCGGACTATCCAAGAGCATGATATCAAAAATTGAAAATAACAAAACGGTTCCCTCGGTGGCGGCTCTGGTAAAAATAGCCAAAGCTTTAGGCACCAGCATGTCTAGTTTATTAGAACAAGAGAACTGGCTTACAGCTGTAATGACCAGCCAGGGAAAAGCAGAGGACAATTTGACTCCTACTGATAAAGGGTATGATATTTATCCCTTTGCTTCCGAATATCACGAAAAGAAAATGCAGCCGTTTCTGTTCGTTGGAAAGAAAGGGAAAGTAAAACCTCACCGAGTATCTCATGAAGGCGAAGAATTTATTTTTGTCCTTCGGGGAGAGATGAAAATTCAGGTGGGAGACGTAGAGTATCTGATGAAAACCGGCGATAGTCTTTATTTTAACTCACTCAAAAAACACGGCATTATGCCAGTCTCGGAAGAGGTAGTATACCTCGATATATTTGTATAGATACTTTCGCTTTTGAAGTAAACAACCGTATAAACCGATTACAATTCTATCTACTATACAAGAACCTTAAACACCAACAACTATGGAAACACCGCCAGATTTCACACTTTTTTAAAGAAGATTCCGCTACACCTGTCTAGGCGCATGTAGCAATAAGGCAAATTCAGATACGCTCCCTCCTAACTGGAAAGATTAGGTGGGCAAGTGGCATATGCTTTATGCTAAAAGAACCAAAACGATGTAGCGTATTTATCGAGTCGCTTTTTTCAGAAGAAAAGTACTTTTCTTCTCTTGCACTTTTTTGCCAAAGTATCTGCTCTGGAGCGGGACTGCTATACGCTTTGGTGAAAGAGGTCTTAATCTGACTTTTTTTGGTCAGCATGAAAGAGGTCTGTCCTTTCCTGACTGTCAGGCTTAGGATAATTACCAGACTAGACAAGTCTTCATCCATCACCTTTGCCAGGCTTATATGCAAATATCTACTGTTTAAACCTATCACTATGCAACACCTTAGACAAATCAACCCACTACACTTTTGGCCTATGTTACTGGCCATCGGACTTACTGTAATAGAATGCCCTGCCGCCACCCCGAATACCGGGGGCGATGATGCTCATCGTTTTACAACTCGTTTACCTATGGATAAAGACGCTTCGACTCAGCCACTTTATTTGGTGGATGACTTAAAAATTCCCCGAGAACAGGAAAAAGATATAAGCGGAAAAGTAACTGATGAAAATGATGAGGGATTGCCGGGAGTCAATGTGGTGGTGAAAGGAACCACCACGGGAACCGTCACTGATATTGAAGGAAACTATAGGCTGACCGTTAGCGATAATGCCCAGGTTTTGGTATTCTCTTCCGTAGGTTATCAGACCCGGGAAATAGCCATTGGAAATCAGAGCAGCATCAATATTTCGATGACTACCGATATTCAATCATTAGAAGAAATTGTGGTGATTGGCTACGGTACCCAGCAAAAGAAAGACCTGACCGGAGCGGTGGCCAGTGTTAGCAGTAAAGACATTGAAGCCAATACGATTGCCACCCCCGATCAGGCATTACAGGGAAAGGTTGCGGGGGTGAATGTCAGAAGAAATTCCTTTGCTCCGGGCGGTGGCATCTCAGTGCAGGTACGGGGAACAGCTTCCCTTTCTGCGGGTGGTCGTCCCCTGTATGTCATTGACGGCGTACCAATCACCACCTCAGTGCAAACCAGCGGTCAGAATGACCCGGGCACTTTCGGAGCTCCTCCCAACCCGCTGAACTCCATTGACCCTACCCAGATTGCCTCCATACAGGTGTTGAAAGATGCTTCAGCCACGGCAATTTATGGTTCACGAGCCGCCAACGGAGTAGTATTGATTACCACAAAACGCGGAGAAGCCGGTCAGCATCATATTGATTTTGAAACATCCTTCGGTATTCAAAACCTCAGCAATGAGTTAGGCTTTCTGAACGCCAGTGAATGGGCCCAGCAAGCCAACGAAAGAGCCGATCAGCTAGGACAAAACCGGGTTTTCTCCGAGCAGGATATTGCTTCTTTTGGGGAAGGCACCGACTGGCAGGATGCGGTATTCCGAACGGCCTCGAGCCAGCGCTATAAACTATCTTTTTCCGGTGGTAATGAGAGCTTGCGATACCTGATTGCCGGAAACTATACAGGGCAGGATGGCATTATTCGGGGCACAAACTTCCAACGGCTGGGGGTCAATATCAATCTGGATGCTAATATCAACGAGCGGCTGACGATCGGTCAAAGCCTGATGGTAACCTCCACCAACAACAAAGTAGTCCCCACGGATACCAAAGGCTACGAGGGCGTCTCCAATGTGATTGATGCGCTGTATGAAGCATTACCCACCATTCCAGCCCGTGATAGTATAGGCCAACCAAATAGTCTGGCGAATTATCCCTACGGTGGAGGACGGGAAAACCCCTTGGTGATGACCGATAGATACAAACAATTGGGGAACACCCTGCGGCTTATTGGTAATATCTACGGAAACTATACGATTACGGAAGGGCTGGATTTGAATGTGCGATTCGGCACCGATATCAACGATTTCCGCTGGCACTCCTACTACCCCATCGGTTCGGAAGGGTCGGCGGGTGCTGGGGGTAAAGCGGAACAGGTTGCCGTACGTACCATCAACTGGACAAACGCCAACACCCTGACCTACCAGAAAGTGATTGATGATATACATCGCATTACCGCCCTCGCAGGATTTACCTACCAGCAGGAATACAGCGAAGAACTGGAAGCGGAATCCTGGGGTTTTCCGGGAGATGTCTTCGAGTATAACAACCTGGGCCTGGGCACCAATCCCCGTACACCGGGTACGTATGCCCAGCAGTGGCAACTGGTTTCCTATCTGGGAAGGATCAATTATTCGCTACTGGACAGGTACCTGCTCACCACCTCCCTGCGGGTAGATGGTTCCTCTAAATTTGGAGCGAACAATAAATACGGCTACTTCCCGTCTGTAGCCCTGGCCTGGCAATTGGGCGACGAAGCCTTTATGCAGGATTTGGACATGCTCAGCCATTTTAAAGTCCGCACCAGCTTTGGCAAGACCGGTAATGAGTCTATCGGAGTGTATCAATCCATCTCCCGAATTGGGACGGCTTTTGGTACGAGAAGCTCTTACATCTTTGATGGTACCGCCGCTCCGATCGCTTATCCCTCCAACCTGGCAAACCCTGATCTGAGCTGGGAAAAAACCAGTGAGTGGAACGTAGGTGTAGACCTGGGTTTCTTTGATGAGCGATTAACTTTTTCAGCCGACTACTACAAAAAAAAGACCACTGATCTTTTGCTAAGCGTGCCCGTACCTTCCCAAACCGGATTCAGCAGCGTGCTTCAAAATACCGGTGCTATGGAAAATAAAGGCATAGAGCTGGCAGTAAACAGCCAGAACCTTACCGGGGCACTCAACTGGAGTACAAATTTCAATATTTCTTTCAACCGCAACAAAGTGCTTTCCCTAGGTGGCGCTCCTTACCTGTGGACCGGCTGGGTTGGCGGTGGTAACGTAAATCCTCATGCCAAGCATGTAGCCCGATTAGAGCCCGGCCAGCCGGTGGGTATGTTTTACGGATCGGTGTATGAGGGAATCTGGCAGTCGGAGGGAGAGATACAGGAAGTAGGTACTATGCCTGCGGCCCGCCCCGGCGATATCCGCTACCAGGATGTGGACGGTGATGGCACCTACGATACCGAAAATGACGATGTATTCCTGGGAGATCCTAATCCGAAGTTCAACTTCGGATTTACGAATGATTTCTCTTACCAGCAACTAAATCTTCATATCTTCATGTATGGTCAGTACGGGAATGACATCCTCAATCTGGCTAGCCAGCAACTGGCCCTGGACGGACTGGGCACTTCTGCCAAACGACTGGACCGCTGGACTCCGGAGAACCCTGATAATCCCCTTCCGGCTGCCAGTGCTTCCAACCCCCAACGAATCAGTTCTTTGCTGATCGAAGACGGTTCTTTTCTTCGCGTGGGCAACGTCACCCTTTCTTATAACCTGCCTGTACAGGGATGGAAGATCGGCAATACCATACGGACGGCTCAGATTGGAGTGGCGGTAGATAACCTGGCCATCATCACCAACTATACTGGCTATGATCCTGAGGTAAACTCCTACGGCAATAGCAACACCACCAAGGGAATGGACCGCTTCGGCTATCCGCCTTCCCGTACCTTCCGACTAGATCTGAAACTAGGATTTTAACCCATCAATAAGATATTTACCATGAAAAATAATTATAAAAAAACCAAAGCAAAAGTAGCATCACTACTGACTATAGTATTGTTGTTAGGCTACACCGGCTGTAATGACGTCCTGGATGAGCAACTGTATAGTCAGGTAGCAGTAGATGATTTTTACCACACGCAGGACGAAGCCAACCTGGCCCTCAATGGCATCTATACCCGCCTCTGGGACGACAGTTACCGCGACGGACAGATGATCTCCTTCGGGGATGTAGCTGGGGTTACCCTGATAGGTGGCGGCTCGGCCAATGGTTCCGGTGACCGTTCGGCCATCAATACCGAGTGGAACACCTTTTCCTGGACTGCCGATGCCAACGAGCTCTTTACCGCCTGGGAACGATTCTTTCTGGCCATCAACCGGGCTAATTTTCTACTGGCCCGATTAGAAGAAGCGCCCATTGCTGAAGATGCCAAATCCTCCATCAGTGGTCAGGCCAAATTCCTACGGGCATTATTTTACTTTAACCTGGTAAGGATTTTTGGCGGTGTCCCGCTATACGTCAACCCTACCACTGATTTAAGCGAAACCGATAAGACGCGCAGCTCAGAAGAAGAAGTGTATTCTCAGATTATCACCGATCTGCAACAGGCCGTAGATGAAATGAGTCCCTACAGCTCCGCTGATCACGCATCCGGCCGGGCTACGTCGGCCGCCGCCACTGCCTTGCTGGCTAAAGTATACTTACAGCAGCGTGACTGGGAAAATGCAGCCATCGAGGCCAAGAAGGTAATAGACCTGGGGGCTTTCAGTTTATTTGATGACTACGAAAATGTGACCAACCCAGACTTCAGCAATGGCAGTGAGTTAATTTTCTCTATTCAGCACGGCGGCAATGCCAATGCTACCTCCGGACTCTATCAGACCCGAATGATCTACCTGTTCGGCCCTCCTCAGCAGACCACCCCGGATGGACTGACTGTTCAATTTCATTACTTAAAAGATCTGGTCATCTTCCAGGTGCGGCAGGATATTTTCAATACCACTCCCGAGACCTACCGCAAGTGGTGGAGCATGCGAAACCAAATGCCCTACTATTATACCCAGGGATTAAATGTTTTTGTAGACGATACCGTGCAGATGTATGCTCCCTTTGTGGTGAAATACCACCATCTGGATGCAGGCTCCGGGTTGCTGAGAGAAGGAGTTGACTTTCCGCTTATTCGCTACTCGGATGTATTGCTGACTTATGCAGAGGCTCTGAATGAAGCCAATAGCGGGCCTACCCAGGAAGCCTACGGTGCCATCAACCTTGTACGCCAACGCGCCCGAGGAGCCAGTACAGCGAATGAGCAACCAGCAAATGTATATCCCGACCTCTCTGGTATGAACCAAGCTCAGTTCAGAGATGCTATCCTGGAAGAGCGGCGGGGTGAGTTTATCGGAGAAGGTCATTACCGCTGGGATCTGATTCGTCATGACCGGCTCATCAGCTACGCCCAGCAACATGGGATCAGCAATGCCCAGAATCATCATACACTGTTCCCGCTGCCCGGTATAGAACTCAGCCGGAATCCCAACCTGGAACAAAACCCAGGGTACTAACCCGGTTGGCTTAAATTATACTTATCTTATGAAACAAATAAATAACAACCTGAAAAACTATTCTGTCATGATACGAAAACATTGTACGTACCCTATTGGGGTAATGACCTTAATCTTCCTCCTACTACATCCTGATCTCACCCAAGCCCAGACAACCACCGAAACGTCCGAAGAGGTTTCGATCCAGGTCGATTTCTCTCAGAAAAAAGGGCCTATGCAACCCATGTGGGCGTGGTGGGGCTACGATGAGCCCAACTATACCTACATGAAAGACGGGAAAAAGCTGCTTACCGAGATTGCGGAACTAAGTCCGGTTCCGGTCAATGTGCGGGCGCATAGCCTGCTGGTCACCGATGAAGGGCCGCGGGCTGCTTTGAAATGGGGTTCTTCCAACGCATACACCGAAGATGAAAACGGAAACCCGGTCTACAACTGGTCTATCATTGATAGTATCTTTGACACCTACATAGATCGAGGGATGAGACCCTTGGCCCAGATCGGTTTTATGCCCAAAGCACTTTCCTCCAAACCGGAGCCCTACCGTCATCACTGGGCTCCGGGTGCCCAATACGGAGATATATTTACCGGCTGGGCCTACCCTCCGGCGGATTATGAAAAATGGGCCGAGCTCGTCTACCAATGGGTGAATCACAGTGTAGAACGCTATGGCAAGGAAGAGGTAGAGAAATGGTACTGGGAATTGTGGAATGAACCCAATATCGGCTACTGGCGCGGAACGACCGAAGAATACATCAAACTGTACGATTACACCGCCGATGCCGTGAAGCGGGCCTTGCCTACAGCCATCATGGGTGGCCCGGAAACTACCGGACCCGGTTCGGAGGAGGCCGCCGAATTCCTGACCACCTTTCTGGATCATATCATCAATGGTAAAAACCACGTGACCGGAGAAACCGGCGCTCCCCTGGACTTCATTTCCTTTCATGCCAAGGGGAGACCGGAGGTCGTGGATAGCATCGTGCAGATGAACATGGGCAAGCAGCTGCGCGATATTGACAAAGGGTTTGAGATTGTCGCCTCCTACCCCGAGTTAAAGGAGCTACCGATTATCATCGGTGAATCTGATCCCGAGGGCTGTGCGGCTTGTTCGGAAAAATATTACCCCCACAACGCCTACCGTAATGGCACCATGTACTCCAGCTACACCGCTGCTTCCTTTGCCCGTAAATATGAGCTGGCTGATTTTCACGGGGTCAACCTGCTGGGCGCCGTTACCTGGGGCTTTGAGTTTGAAGATCAACCCTGGTTTGCCGGATTCCGGGATATGGCCACCAATGGAGTGGATAAGCCAGTATTAAACGTATTTCGCATGTTTGGCATGATGGGGGGCACCCGGGTGGAGGTAAGTAGTTATCCGTCTACCGGTCCCAACGATAACCTGACCGCCAGCACCGACAGCGATCTGGCCTATGATTTCCAGGAAGTGCGAGACGAAAGCGTCCGCGGACAGCAACCGGATATCAATGCGCTGGCCGCCATCAAAGATCACAGTGCATCAGTCATGGTATGGAACTACCACGATGACAATGTAGCAGCACCTGCCTCCCCCGTTCACGTCAATATGAAAGGCATTCCGGATGGTCAGGTGCTGCTGCATCACTACCGGATAGATCATGAACACAGCAACTCCTACGAAGTGTGGAAAGCCATGGGATCACCCCAGAACCCGAGTGAGGAGCAGATCAAAGCACTGGAAGATGCCGGACAACTGGAGTTGCTTACATCACCAAAATGGGTGAAGATCGAGGACGGAGAAGCGGTTGTCAGTATGGAACTGCCCCGACAGGGTGTCTCTTTGCTACGCCTTAGCTGGTAAACTTGAAATTACATAACATCACAAACTACACAAGCAACCCTATGAAAATACAATCCGTTCGCACAAAACTCTATCAGTGGCAGGGGCCGGTCAAAACGAGTGATACCATTTTCGCTACTCCGCTGAGCTACCTGCCCTTTCAGGATGACTCTCAGGCCCCTTTTCGCTTCTTCTCCTGGCTGGTGGTAGAGATTGAAACCGACGATGGTACTGTGGGTTACGGTAATGCGGGCCTGTGTCCTGATATCACCAAGCAGATCATCGACGCCAAGCTGGCTCCCCTGTTAAAGCAGGAGAATCCGCTGAATACGGAATACCTCTTCGAGAAGATGTACCGATCCAGTATTGCCTATGGCCGGAAAGGAGCCGTGCTAGCGGCCATCAGTGCCCTGGACATTGCCTTATGGGACATCAAAGGGAAAGCCTTACAGCAGCCGGTGTTTATGTTGCTGGGCGGCAGAACCAAAGAAGCTATCCCCGCTTACTACAGCCGACTTTATACCCGCGATCTGGACAGCTTACAGGAAGAAGCTGCCCACTACAAAGAACAAGGGTTTAAGGGCATGAAGCTCCGCTGCGGTTATCCGATCACGGAAGGACTGGCGGGCATGAAGAAAAATATTGAGATGGTGAAGGAGGTGCGGCAAACGGTAGGCGATGACGTAGACGTGATGGTGGAAGCCTATATGGGGTTTAACCTGCCCTATGCCAAACGCTTTCTCAAAGCGCTGGAACCCTACAACCCCCGCTGGGTAGAAGAACTGCTGCTTCCGGATGAGATTCATAACTTCGCCCGCTTAAAAGAGATGACCGACATCCCTATTTCCGGGGGTGAGCATGAGTTCACCCGCTACGGATTTCACGATCTCCTACAGGCAAAAGCTTTGGACATCTTCCAGTTCGATACCAACCGGGTAGGTGGCTTTACGGAAGCGCAGAAGATCTGTACACTGGCGCAGGTTCAGGGAGTGGAGGTGATCCCGCACGGTGGACAAATGCACAACCTACAGGTAGCCATGAGCTCCTTTGCCTGCCCCATGGCCGAATATTTTCCTCAGACCGAGATAGAAGTGGGGAACGAACTCTTCTGGTATATCTTCAACGGCGAAGTGGTGGCCGAGAACGGCCAGCTCCAACTGGATGATCAGAAACCGGGGGTCGGGCTCAGCTTGAAAACCGACCATCTTTCTGACTTTAACATTATCGAGTAAGCTAAACCAAGACCTCGTGAAAAAAAGCATATTAGACCAATTCAGACTGAACGGACAAGTAGCCCTCATCGTGGGTGGCAACCGCGGATTAGGACTGGCTATGGCCGAAGCATTAGCCGAAGCCGGGGCCAGCATTTCGATTGCTGCCAGAAACCAGAGAAACAATAAGCAGGCAGAAGAAAGCATCCAATCAACCTACGGTGTACCCTGCATCAGTACCTCCTGCGATATTTCGCAGGAAGAGAGTATAAAGGAAACAGTGCAGCGTACCGTAGCGCGTTTTGGAAAGATTGATATTCTGATCAACTCCGCCGGAATCAACATCCGGGGGGCTGTGGAGGAACTATCATTAGAGGATTTTACCAAAGTGCAGGAGATCAATGTTACCGGAGCCTGGCTGTGTTGCCGGGAAGTGGTGCCGATCATGAAAAAGAATGGATACGGGCGAATCATCAATGTAGGCTCTATGCTGTCGGTGGTATCCATTCCCAACCGTACTCCCTATGCTACCAGTAAAGGAGCGGTGCTCCAGCTCACCCGTTCGTTGGCTATGGAGCTGTCCCGGTCGGGTATTAATGTCAATAGCATTCTGCCCGGCCCCTTTGCTACGGAAATGAACCTTCCGCTCACCAACGACCCCAAACGTTACCAGGAGTTTATTGATAAAATACCGATGGGCCGGTGGGGCGAATTGTACGAGATCGGGGGACTTGCCCTCTACCTGGCCAGCCCGGCCTCCAGCTACGTAAACGGAGCGGCCTTTTCCATCGATGGTGGCTGGACGGTACAGTAAGAATTAGGGGCTTAGTGTGTTGCCTATGATTTGAAATCCAACAATTACAGAAGCTCATGGCACGAATGAATCAACCAATGATCATCAATTCCATACACGGCCCGTGATTGGATGTACGCATCTACCCGGAAATAATACAACCACCTATTACTTGCTTATGAAATGCTACCCTTCGCTAATGCTGGTCATCGTTTGCCTTTTTAGTTGCTCCGACAAGCCGGAAGAGCCACCCGATGCTCAAGCTCCTCAGTTAGCGTTCCGGCTGGCACTGGAGCTAAAACCGGATACCAAAATCTGGGAAGCCTCCCACCTATTCAAACAGGAACTGGAGAAGGCTTCTCAGGCTGACGATATTGAGGAAGGTGAGATCAGTGTCAATTTTTACGATCAGGGGGCCATTGGCACCGAGCGGCAGCTGCTGGAAGCCTGCTATATGGGGGTCATAGAAGTAGTGCAGGTAAACACTTCGGTAGTGACGACTATTGAGCCGACCTACGCTATTCTGAATCTCCCTTACCTGTTTATCAATCAGGCGCACCATCATCGTGTATTGCAGGGGGAGATCGGTCAGGAAATGCTGGATATGCTGACCAACCACAAATTGCAGGGGTTGAATTTTTACAGTGCGGGTTTTCGAAACATATTTTACAAATCCCCTCCCGATCAACCCTGCGCCAATACGCGGGAAGGTTTCAAGGGGCTGAAAGTCCGGGTCATGGAAAGTCCGGTCATGATCAGTTCCATCAATGCGATGGGTGCCAGCGCTACTCCCATCCCCTTTTCCGAGCTCTACCAAGCACTAAAAACCGGCGTGGTGGATGGAGCGGAAAATAGTGCCAAGGTTTTCGTCTCCTACAACTATCAGGAAACCGGTTGCAACTGCTTTACCCTGACCGAACATTCCACCGACCAGCATGTGTTGATTGCGAACGCCGACTGGCTCAACAGCATCGAGCCTAAATACAAAAAAAGAATATTGGAAGTGGCTAAAGCGATCAATGAACGCTACGATGCTATCTGGGAAGCAACCACCCAACAGGCTATTGACCAAATGGAAGCACAACAGGTGCGCGTCAATCCGTTAGCCGACCGGGAAGCCTTTATCACCTCAGTGAAGGAAGTGCACCGCCATTTTTTTGAGATGTATCCTGATGTCTCCCGCACGCTGTACGACCGTATTACGCACCAAAGCACTCCGTATGCCACTAATTGATAAAATCCTTCAAACAATTCTAGTCCTCATCATGGGCAGTATGTCGCTGGTAGTAGCCGCCAATGTATTCTGTCGGTTTCTCCTCAATTTCTCCCTTCCCTGGGCCGACGAAACCGCCCAGATACTGTTGGTATGGCTTACCTTTCTGGGGGCCGCCCTGGCGGTAAAAGAAAAATCCCATTACGCACTCAACTACCTCATCGACCGGCTCAGTGGACCCGCCCGCAGAAATCTGATCATTCTGCTGCACACGTTCAGCATACTGGCCATTGTCGTACTACTGTACTTCAGTACTATTGTGACCTGGCAGATCTATCCCTGGGTGATGCCCGCTACCGAAATATCCCGCGCTTTTGTGTATGCGGCCTGTCCGGTGGGGTGCCTGCTCATGCTATACTACGCAATCGCGAACAGTCTGCATGGTCGGAAAACTGCCAATCGCTAAGCTTTTCACACTAAAAATTACGCAGCCAAGAAACCTATGAGTACCGTACTGATTTTAACTTTTCTGATCCTGCTGATACTCGACGTTCCGGTGGCGTTCTGCATGCTTTTATCCTCCCTGGCAGCGTTGCTGTACCATGGTATTGACCCCATCATGGTCGGCTTGGAAACTACCCGTTCCCTCACTTCTTTTTACTCCTTTCTGGCTGTCCCTTTTTTCATCCTGGCCGGGGAGTTGATGAACCAGGGCGGACTATCTACCCGCCTGATTCGATTTGTGAAAGCACTCATAGGGCACCATCGCTCCGGCTTACCGGCAGTCACCTCAATTTCTTCTCAAATGTTTGGTGCCGTATCCGGTGCTTCAGCCGCCACCTGTGCGGCAGTAGGCGGCATCATGATTCCCGCGCTGGAAAAGAAAGGTTACAGCCGGGCTTTTGCCACAGCACTGGCGGCCTGCTCCGGTACTACCGGGGCGCTCATTCCACCCAGTATACTGTTGATCATCTACGGTACGCTGGCCAATGTATCTATCGAGAAATTATTCATGGGTGGTCTCCTGCCCGGCGTGCTGGTAGGTTTGGGGCTTATTCTGATGAGTGGCCCCATCACCCGGAAAATGAACATCCCCAAAGAAACGAAAGCCAACTTCAAAGAGATTAAGGAAAGCGCAATGGGGGCAATTTTTTCCGTTTTTCTGGTAGTTATCATTTTTGCAGGCATTATTGGCGGAGTATTTACGGCTACCGAAGCCTCCGCAGTGGCGGTTATGTACGCTGCACTGGTAGGTTTCCTGGTGTACCGGGAGCTCAAAATTCGTGACCTCCCTGCCATTCTTCTGGCAGCGGTTCGGACTACAGCTTCTCTGAGTTTTCTGATTGCCTGCGCCATGCTGTTTGCCTGGACCTTATCAATCGGTAAAATGCCGGAACTCTTTGCTTCCGGACTGGTAGATTTTTGCGATCGCCTGATTGGTTTTTTTACCACCGACCTTTCTCCGGACATGCTGGCACTGATACGAAGAATTTTGGTGCTGATGATCCTCAATCTGATGCTGCTGTTTTTCGGTATGTTCATCGACGCCGGGCCGGGGCTCATCATTGTGGTACCGGTAGCCCTGCCCATCAGCGCGGCCATCGGCATGGATGCCGGATTGGCGGCCATTCATTTTGGGGTGCTGGTCGTATCCAACATGATTATCGGGCTGGTTACCCCGCCGGTGGGCTCCACCCTGTTTGTGGCCAGTGCCGTCGGCAACGTTTCTATTGCTCAGATGACTCCCTACCTCATGCGATTTCTACTGGTCATGATCATTGTGCAACTGCTGATCACGTACTATGCCCCGATTATCACGTTCTTACCTTCTTTGATTAGTTAAATACCCTGCGGAATAAGCCCATACGCCTGCTGTCCGGCTATCTCACACAAGATGCCCCGGGTCACAATACCCTCGGCTCCAGAGCTGCTTTTTGATGTTCGGTCCAGGTCTGGCATCGTTCTATTGGCAATATACTTGATCACAGCCACCGCCCTTATTTTGTACGGGTGGAATATGCAACAGGCATGGGGCGGCAATCAGTCAATCAGGGCGTATGTAACTGGCATTCGTGTGCTGTTTCCCATAAGTTTATTTATATTCAACGGAAAGGGGTAAGGTGCCCTCCCTGGCATTACAAACAGAAGCTATAGCGCGTTTATACCGATGTTGTTCTGTCTTCCTTAGCGTTCTCTTCGAGAGGTCGGCGTACCGATGTCGCCTCAGGAAGACAGAACCCCACCTGCAAAATGCATCGAACCACAGTGGCGCTACTCACTTTTACTTAAGTTCATTTATTAGGTATATCGCTTTTGCTTTCTTCCATTCATTTTGCAAAACCTGCTTCTGCCAGCAACAGCACCAATGTTCGCTGAGCAGCCAGATAACCATCCTTTGGTACAAACCATTCATCCAGAGAGTGAGCTTTTCCCCCATCTCCTCCCGACCCGATGGTCACGGCCGGAACTCCTTTGCTGATGGGAGTATTGGAGTTCGTCGATCCGGTTCTAAGGGCAGGCTTGCCACCGAAATATTGTGTGGCAGCAATGGTCCGCTGTACCAACGCAAGGTCAACCGGTAGTTTTCCAGAGGGGCGATCACCAATCATTTCAACGTCTACTTCCAGATCCGGCCCGCTTCTTTTCACGGCATTTTCTTCCTGCAACGCTTTCTGTATGGCCGCCTGCAACAGTTTGTCGATACCTTCCAGTTTTTCCGGGCTCTCGGAGCGCATATCCACCTGCATCCAGGACTCGAAGGGAATGGCATTCACGGAGGTTCCGCCTCCGATCACTCCCACGTTATAGCTGGTTTTGAGCCCTTCGCGGGTAAATTTATCAGCTTCTGCGGCGAAGTAGGTAATGGCTTTACCCAAAGCATGGTGGGGATTCACCAAACCAAAAGCTCCCCAGGAATGACCTCCTGGTCCTTTGAAAGTTACTTTATAGCGATGGGAGCCTAGCCCTACGTGGGTGATCCGGTCCAGACCGCTGCCATCCACGGCAATGTAAGAATCTATTTTGGGACCATTATCCCCAAATAAGTGCTTCACTCCTCGTAAATCTCCTAGTCCTTCTTCACCAACGGTGCCAATAAAAAGCACATCAGATTCGGTTTCAATCGCGTTTTCTTCCATTGCCTGCAGTACCGCCAGCACCATGGCCAGCCCACGCGTGTCATCCACGATACCCGGAGCAAACAGGGTGTCTCCTTTCTGCTTCACGGTTACATCCGTTTCTTCCGGGAAAACGGTATCCAGATGGGCTTCCAGCACCACGGTCTTCTCGCCGGACGCTCCCTTACGTAGCCCAATGGCATTTCCTATCTCATCGATCCAGACAGAATCCGCACCGTATTCCTTTAGCATCTCAGCATATTTGGCTGACCGCTTTTCTTCTTTGAAAGGAGGAGCGGGAATTTCAGTGAGCAGGATCAGGTTCTCTAAAGCCTGAGGTTCATTATCCTGAATAAACTGCAGGGCGTTTCCTACCTGCTTATTTTTAGCAATGGAAGAGACCTCTTTTTCGTATTTTTTCTCTACAGCTACCGCATCCTGGGCCTGCGTTGTTTGGTAAAACATGGTGACCGAATATAGTAACCCGGCCATCATCACCTGCATAACAGGCTTCGTTGTGTAATTCATAAATCGTTTTTGAAAATGTATAAAAGGATTGGTTAGTATATGTAATGCTATTACTCGGGAGCTCCGGCGGCGCCTTCCCAGTCCGGATCAGCGGCTCCGGTAAATGTATGGGTTTCAGGATCGTAGATGATGGCATGTACCCGACCAAAGCGGGCTTCTTCTTCTACTTCTTTTACATTAAAGCCGTGTGCTTCAATGGCATTGACGGTTTCATCGTTCCATCTTTCGGCGCTGTGCATCTCCAACAGGACGGTATCTTCATCGGGATACACCCGCGGTGCGGCCAGGGCCTCTTCCAGCGACTGCTGCTGATCCACCACCCGACTGATGACCGAGACGATGGCCGTCGGAATGCGTGATCCACCCGCGGCTCCCAGCACCATAAACGGCTCTTCTCCCTGACTGAGTACCACCGGTGAAATATGAGAAGCCGCCCGCTGACCGGGAGCGAACTCTCCCAAATAACCGCCCAGGGTAACGGCATACAAGAAGCCCAGCCCATCAGTGGCCACTTTGGAACCCATATTGGGACCCAGCGATTGCGTAAGTGCCACCATCATCCCACTGCTATCCGCGGTAGACAGATGGGTGGTATGGCCCACATCGGCCCGCCAGCTTTCCGGAATAGTTGTGGTGGGTTGCATTCGCGTACTGAGGGCTTCCCCGTCCAATGCATTTTCCAATACGGTTGTAGCATAATCATCCGTGATGAGGATGGGAATAGAATCTTCCGTTTGGTGCTTACGGTCCTGATACCCCAATGCCATGGCCTGATAGAGATTGGCCGCCCAGTCATCTTCATCTTCCGGTTGGGGCATCTGCTCCAGCAGGTTAAGAATTTCCAGGGTGATGGCTCCGTAAGAAGGCATGCTTAAGGCGTACACCGAATAGCCCTGGTACGCACTTTCCAGGATATCGGCATCCAATGCCTCGTATCCGGCCAGGTCTTCCCGAGTAATGATGCCCCCATTCGCGGCCATGTCCTGCGCGATCTTTTCCGCAATGGCCCCTTGGTAAAAAGCGTCCCGGCCACCCTCTGCAATGGCGCGCAGCGTATTGGCCAGATCTTCCTGGACAAATTGTTCTCCCGCCTGATAAGTAGTGGAATCTGCTTTGAGAAAATACTTACTGCTTCCGGAAAACTCTTTCAAACGCGCTTGCTGAGCGTGATGACGCGCCGCGGCCAAGGGTAGTAGTTCGAATCCGTTTTCCGCATAGTCAATGGCGGGTTGCATGACGGTGGATAGAGGCAGACTGCCGTAGTCCTCCAGTAGTTTCGTGAGCCCTGCGACTACGCCGGGGATGCCAATGGTGGCGTAACCGTAGGGAGCTTTGGGCGCGGTTGCGGCATCATAGGTTAATGGAGCCTGGGTAGTGGCGTCCACCCCTTGCACACTTCCGTCCGGCAGGCGTACGATGGCTTGCAGGCGCCCGCCCAATCCGCTCATGCTGGGTTCCACCACCGACAGGGCAAAGGCCGTAGCCACCGCAGCATCCACCGCATTGCCTCCCTGATGCAGCATTTTCACACCTGCTTTCATGGCCAACGGATGCGCTGCCGAAACCATCCCTTGCCGAGAGGTCGCTACTTGAGGAGAAGAAGCTTCTGAGGCAACCTCTTTTTGTTCAGGAGACGGCTGGCAGGCAAGTAAGAGAGATATTAACAGGATAACATATCCATTAGGCTTCCGGAATAGACGTCTGGTCATAGGGGGAGGGTAAAATCAGGCAACAAACTACAGTGTTTTATTTGGCTAAACAGGATAACCACGGACAATTTCGCCTGATATTACAGCGATTAAAGTATTTTTCAAAATTAGCCGATAATATTGACGAAATAAGTGCAGTGGTCACTTATTCATTTTCCCGGGTCAGTGCGTCGTCGATGAAGTGCGCCGCGATCTTAAAATGAAAATCATCGTACTCCACGTCTGAGCGATTGGCGGCCATCGCCACGATGATATTGGCTTCCCGATTAAACATGAACATGGTGGTTCCTCCCACCGAACCACCGGAATGCCCAGTCCAACGCCGACCGCTCTCATCCTTCCGATCAAACCAGCCAATACCGTAGTCGGTCGGGTTTCCATCGGATATTTTCTGGGTATCGAACAGCGTGCTCAGGGTTTCCTCCTTCAGAAAGCCTGGTTGCATCATGGTTTTACCAAAGGTGATCAGGTCTTCGGTAGTAGAAAGAAACCCGCCCCCGGCCCATTTATAACTATTGTCCACGTAGGGCGCATTATAAATCGTATCATTCACCAGCACATAAAAACTGGTTCGATGTGCAATAATCTTTTCCGGATAATCGGATACGGTATTGTCCATGTGCATGGCTTTGAATACCTTATTTTCCATGTAAGACAGAAAGTCTTCCTCCGCCGCCTGCTCAATGGCCGCACTGATCAGGTTCCATCCGTAGCTGCTGTAGGCATAGTTTGTTCCCGGTTTGAAGAGCAGCGTATCCTCAGCAAAAATAGCAAGTCCCTCCTCTACCGTGGCGTAGCGCCGGGTGCTCAGGAATTCTTCTCCCTGGTAATGGCGAATACCCGCCAGATGTCCCCCCAACTGACGAAGGGTAATATCATACTTCTTCTTGGGAAAGGATGGCACGTAGGTCTGAATGGGCACATCCAGATCGAGTTTACCGGCTTCGTATAACTGCGCCAGGGCCACAGAGGTAAAGGACTTGGAGACGCTACCGATCCTGAACCTGGTTTTGGCAGCGTCTGTTGGTACTTCCAGTTCCAGATCAGCGTAGCCAAGGCCTTCCGACCATACCATGCGCCCATCCTGATACACACTGATGCAAAAGCCGGGTATCTGCTGCGCTTTAACAAAAGTCTGTGCCATTTCGCGGGCAACAGACAACTGGGTATCTACCTTTTGGGCAAGCAACCCGCCCGGGCCGAACAGACATACGATCCATACAAAAAGCCTTATCTGATTCATGGTAAATATAGGTTTGGATGTAACTTAAGTTATTGCCGAAACGATAGCACTGCCTACCCTGTCACGTAAGCAGGGTATCTGAACGGCTCCCTTCTTATCTTAAAAGTATTTCGGTGATTGGGCTACTTTCTTCCTTCGATAATCCCGGGCTGCTCCAAAAGATAAAGGATATTTTGATCGCATGCCACCTGACCAGGAAATTGGTCAGGCAAACCTGATCGTTCCATTCTGTTTATTCATCATAAAACTTCCACTGAGCATGATAACGTTTCGGAGGAGATTGATTCAGCAAAATGGCCCGCAACATCTCAATGGGCATATTACCCTGATGCATTACCGCATCATGGTATGCACGATAAGACATGGTGCCACGGTCTACCAGTTCTTTCTTCAGAGCTTCAAATTGTAAGCCGCCGATCATGTACGCAATCTGATACAGTGGGCTATAACCTCCTTCAAACGAACGACGCACCTCTCCTTCAGCACTGGCTCGTTCATGCCCTACCCGGTCCACCAGAAAATCAATGCACTGCTGGGGGCTCCACTTTCCCAGATGGTAGTTGAGCGAGAAGATGATCCGGGCACAGCGGTGCATGCGCCAGAACAGCATGCCAATGCGGTCTTCGGGCGAGGCAGGAAAATCCAGGTCCCAGAGCAACCGTTCCCAGTACAGCGACCAGCCCTCCAGCCAGAAGGGTGTATTAAAATCCCGGTAGGTCTTGTAGCGATCCCGCACGAAGAATTGCAGTCCGTGACCGGGAATCAGTTCGTGATGGACAGTAGCCCGGGAGAAATGCGGATTGTTCCCCCGCATGCTCATCAACTTATCTTCGTGGCTCATGGTCTGGGTGGGGTAGGAAATACTGATCACCTCTCCTCCGGTAAAGAAGGGATTTACCAACTGCCGCTCGGGCGACATCATCCGCATGCGCCAGGTCTCTTCCGCTAAGGGTGGTACGGTGATCAGGTTGTGCTTTTTTACAAAATCTACAGATTCATTGTAGAGGCGCAGAATGACCTCCGGTTGCTTGCCGGGAGGCACATAAGTGTTCTTTACCGCTTCCAGTGCCGCTTTCCAGTCGGTTCCGTAACCCATCTCCCGGGTAGCCCGCAGCATCTGTTCATCGCACCAGGCAAACTCCCGATTGGCAATATCGACCAGCTCCTCCGGCGAATAGGCGATCATCTCGTACTCCAGTTGGCGCATGAGTTCTGCTTCCCCAATGGGGTGCCCCGTGATCCCGCTCTTGTCTTTCTTCTGGGTGCTCAACACCTTACTTTTCTTTTGCAGGCTATCCGCGTACTGCACCAGCAGGGTATCTACCTGTTGATAGGGTTGCTCCACCCACCAGGTAAACAGCGGATCATAACCGTGGTAAAATTCATAGACATTTTCCAGCGCCTGTCGGTTTTCTTTGAGCATCTCAATAGCCGGACCCGCTACCTGACGATCTACCGAGTCGCCCTTACCCAGTGTTTGCATGGCACTTTTCAAGGCGCTTTGCAGTGAATCCAGCTGCCTGGCGACCTCCTGTCCCTCCAGCATGGCTCCCCGACGACGCACCTGTTCCAATTCATACACCACGGAGGCCAAGGGCACCCAGGGTTCCGCCGTGGCATAGCTTTCCTGCTGCTGATGAAGTTGCCGCAGGGTTTCCTCCAGATCGCGGGCAAAGAGCAGGTAATCGACCTGGCTTCCCACCGGCAGGTCGGCGTACTTCAACTGAGCCAGTTGCTGCTGGTATTGCTGGATAAGTTGCTCCAGTCGTCCAGCCCGTTCCGGTGAGCTTCGGATGGTATAGAAGCGGTTCAGGATGGCATAATCTGCCTGAAAGGGAACCTTCAGGTTGTTTACCTCACTGGTTTGGTCGTAGAGCGTTTCTGGTGCAGACTGCCCCCAACAGGTGGCACTCACAAATAATAATCCTAAAATGCTGTAGTAGAAGTAATAAGCCATAGGTCATAAAAATAAGCAATTGATGCAACAGCAGAAAGTTGGTTTTCTGATACCTCCTAGCGACTGCCATACACCGGAAACTCAGTGATCCGCAGCGTAGTGCAACCGTAGGGTACAAGTGTAATTTCTGTAAACCGATCTTCCTCACTGCGCCCACCCCACCAGGCGGGGAAGACCGGGGCACTGTTCACCAGCATCCAGTCCGGCAATGGCACTCCCCGCATCTTCAGTTCAATGGGGGCATTTTCCAGGTTCCAGGGATACGTGCCATCCCACGCTTTCTCCACCACCGTAACCACCTCGGTCAGGTTATTTACATCTTCATCCAGCAAGGCGTAGTTCCAGGCATCGCGGGCAAAGACTTCCTGAAACTCCCCGTAGCCATCGTGCCGGTCTTTGGTTTTTTTCTCATCGCGTATTTTCAGGGAGTAGACCAGTGGCCCCCGTTCAATAGCGGTGGCAAAATCGTACCACTGTGATGCTTTTAGCTCCATGGGCAGGGTCAGGCTGATCTGGTCTCCGTCGTGCCACTCCCGATCTATGATGGCCGTCTGGTCCTGAGAATCCCCTTCCCATACTTGTCCGTTGATGGCAATCTGTGCATTTTTTGTCCAGGCTGGCATGCGGAGGTGAAAGGGGAATGCTGCTGGCTCGCTGAGTGAAAGGGTAAACCGAATTTCTTCCCGGAACGGAAATCCGGTTTCCTCATGCACGGTCAATTCTACATCATCGGCCACTTTCATATTGACCCGGCTGGGAGCATATAACAAGGCCGCGACTCCGCCATCGGCCGTGGCATACCACAGGTTTTGTACGTACTTGGGCCAGGACTGGTGCATGTTGGAAGTACAACAGGGGTACCCCGTCAGGGTGCCGAACACAAAATCGGTTCCCTGATGGTTCACAGTTTCGTAAGAGGTTTCCAGCTCATCCGTTAAGGCAACCTGGTTGGCGGCCTGAAAGTACTGCCGGGACATGAAGTCATCGGAAGCCTGGGTAGGCAGGGCATTGTAAGTAATTTTCTCCAGTTGATCAGCAAACTCCATATCGCCGGTAATGGTCAGCATGGTTTCCAGGGAAAACATTTCTTCAGCCACAGCACAGAACTCTACGCCCTGCACCGGATTATTCCCATGCAGGGGCTCATCCCCTCCGTACATGCCCTGCGGTTGTCCGTGGTGCTTTTTTATATCCTGCAGGGCCTTCCGAGCCGCCTGCACATGCTTTTCATCGGGGTCCTGCTGGTAGTAGACCACTGGTTGCTTGAGTCCCTGGGCGAAGTTCACGCAGTGCATGCCGCCCATTTTGGAAACGGTGAGGGCTTTTATTTCCTGCGGATCGAAGGGGTAACGTTTGATCTGGCTGTAGTGCCAGGGAGAGGCCGGATCGTCGTAGTTCTCTTCGTTCAGGAAGATGGTGGTCCAGGGAAAGGTCTGCTCGGCGATGAGTTCCCCCAACTCCAGCAGAAAGGCGTCTCCGGTAATATTATACAGCCAGTACACCACCAGCAGGTTATCCCCACCCCGACGATTGGCCCAAAGCGTCCAATGATCCAGGGGAGTGCGGGGTAGTTCTTGTAGCTGATAGCGAAAGTAGTTGGTCAGGACGGAGATGACGCGCTCGTCGCCGGTAGCATCATAGTACTGCTGTAGTATTTTCAGCATCACCATTTTAGGCCACCAGTCGCACCGCATGCCCCGTTGCAATCCGGGTTCATAGGCAGGTGCTTCGGCAAAAGGCTGGGGACCAAGGTAACCGTCCTCAGCCTGATAGGTAAGCGTCCACTCAACCCAGGGCTGCACTTTCTCCTTCAGCCGGGTATCATCCAGAATATAGGCCAGGGGCAATAAACCATCAATCCAGTAGGGACCGCGTTCCCAACCGTCGCCATCTCCACCCAGCCAGCCATTTCGTTCGCCCATCACTTCGGGATAAATGGAATCCAGCTTTCCCGTCATACCATCGCGCATGCGGTGCAGTTGATCCAGCAGCCAGCCCTGGGGCTGAATACTGCCCAGAGGGAGTTCCAGATAAGGCTTGGTTTGCAGAGGCGCCCGGTTTTGGCGGTATTGGGGCAATAGATGATCACTGGCTGATTGCCCATGCATTGACATCGGAACGATTCCGATGAGGAGTAATAGGCTAAAGATAGACCAGGCTTGTTTCATTTCCAGTGAGGTTGTGTTCCGTGCGCAGATGTGAGCAAGTCATTGCAGTTGGTTCACAACAGGCGCCGATAAAACTAGCATTTTACGGCTACTCTGCCAAAGCCATCGACCTGCTATATTGGTTTCTTATCATTTGGTTGTCGCGACAATTACCTTATGCTTCCATAAAACCTCGCCGATGACTTCCGCTTATCAGCAAAGATCAACCACTGGTCAAGGAAGCCCGACCGTTGATCAAATGTATTTTTCTCTCCCCATTTGATTACGTTTTTTTACTAAACATTCATGAAAATGCCAGAAGCATGGTCACTCGTAGGCACTTCATCATCTAGCTGAAAAAGAAACCTGTATGAACAACCCTAAACTCATCGTTCTTCTTTTTGCCCTCGTTTTACTGGCTATACCGAAAGGAGTCGCTCAGGAAATACCCCGGGGGCAACTGCTTACCGAAACCCTGGTTTCTACCATTCTGCTAGAAAACCGCATCGGCATTGATCCAAATCGTAGTATCAAAGTGTACCTGCCTCCGGGCTATGAAGCTTCCGGAAAATCATATCCGGTAGTTTATTATTGTCACAGTATTTTCTGGAGTACCGACCAGATGTTTGAAGATGGCAATGTGGTAAGGCAACTGGATCGGGGGTTTGCCAACGGCGTGGCAGATGAGTTCATCTTTGTAGCAGCCGACTACACCACCCCCACGACAGGAAGCATATACGAAAACTCTCCGGTCAGTGGACGCTGGCTGGACTATACCATTGAGGAGGTAATACCATTTATTGACAGCCGGTTTCGCACAATCCCCCACCGCGACAGCCGGGCACTGGCCGGTGATTTTATGGGCGGCCGCGGAGCGCTGAAGCTGGCCATGGAGTATCCTGATGTATTCAGTGTGGTGTACGCCCTCCATCCCGTAGCCACTGGCACGGGAAACATCGCCTGGCCATACGTTCAAATCGACTGGGAAAAGATACATCAGGCTAAGTCATTCGATGAGATCGGCACCGATGGGCGCTCCCAACTGTTCGTAACCATCAGCCAGGCATTCCTACCCAACCTGGATCGCCCCCCCTTCTACTGCGATTTTTTTATGGAGCTCGAGGATGGAGAGCCAAAGCTCCAGGTTGAAAATACCCTGAAAACCAAAGCAGGCTTCCTGCTGGAGGAAAAACTGGAAGAATCTGTCGCAAACCTCCGAAGCTTGCGTGGCATCGCCTTCGATTGGGGGCGCTTCGACCCCACTCAGGACCATGTGTACGCCAATCGGGCCTTTAGCCGAAAGCTCGAAGATCTGGGTATTGAACATGAGGCGGAGGAGTATCGTGGTGACCCCTGGGAAAGAAACTGGACCGATCATGGCCGGTTTTACACCCGGGTGCTTCCGTTCTTTGCCCGGCATCTGGTATTTGAGGAAAATCATCAATAGCCATGCCCTGATACATCATTCTCTAACATAATAACCATACCGCTACATTAACATGCATCCATCTACATTCCCATTCGTCTTTCTTTTTGCCATACTTACCAGCCTGCCCGGTGTGTCCGGATTTGCCCAGCCTCGGGCTGATGAGGCGACCATCGCCTACTTACAAAAATTCCGATCAGCCTATGCTCGAGGCATGCTGGACGCTCAACCGGAGTTGATCACTGCCTATTACGACGAAGCTGTGCGACTGATGCCTGAGTTCCAGAAAACTGTGATGGGCCATGCCCATGCCTCATCCTATCACCAAGCTTTCCTGACCTGTTTCACTGTTCAGAACTATGATCGAACCGAAACCGAAATCATTGACCTGGGAACGCAAGTGGTAGAGATTGGCAGTTTTTCAATGAAAGTGCTGGAAAAAACGCCTGAACAGCAACATGCCCTGGATGGCAAGTATATGACCGTTTGGAAAAAGCAGGGGGATACACTTACGCTGCTTACCGAAGCCTGGAACTACAATCACCCCCTGGAAATAGAAAGTCATTTAAAGTTCACCCAGGTACCAACCGTTGACATTTCTTTTCAGGCTCATCTGCCGATCGATACCCCTCTCCGGTTTGAGCTGGCAGCGCTCAACCAATTGATGGAAGCAACCGTAACCCAGCACGATGCTCATGTATGGTCGCAGTTTTATGCTGATGATGGGATGTTTTTATACAGTCGCAACCCTGTATATCAAGGGCGAAAAGCGCTGGATGATTTCTTCGAAGTACATGCCAAGGAAAGCCCGATCTTTGAGAAACTGGATATTCGGAATGACCGGGCGGATGACCTGGGTCAGTATGTCATTGAGTACGCCAGCCATACTGCCATCATCCGAAATGGGGATTTTTCCGGAGTGTTTACCGGAAAGGATCTTCGTATCTGGCGACGAGAGCCGGCCGGCTCCCTGAAAATTTTCCGGCATATCGGCATGTATGATTAAGCATGCAGTAGTCGCGGCCATCAGACGTGCAAAATAAGGGGAATAGTTGTACTTTAAGTGAAAAAGAACCGTGCCGCTCACAAAATCCAAATACGATTGGCTGTTTAAGTACAAGCTCTATCACCTTCCCTTCTGGTTTGCGTATCATTATTTGTGGTGGACCTTGGCCATTGGCAGTGTATGGGAAGTAGCCCACAGCATCTTCTTCTCCCTGAGTGCCATCAAATTTGCTTTCTACGTAGTGTTCCAGGCACTTGGCGTATACTTTAATCTGTATTTCCTGATTCCCCGGTTTCTGGAAAAGGGCCGGTATATTCCGTACGTAAGTTTGCTGATATTCACCATTGCAGGCACTGCGACCTGTATTGTCACCGGGTACTATACCAGTGCGTGGTTGTCTGAGCAGACATTTCAGGAGTTGTGGGGCATTGCCCCGGAAAATTATTTTCACTTTTTCAAAGCCAATGCGCTTCCTTCCACCGTAGCCAGCACGACCCTGGCCATGAGCATCAAACTCACCAAGAACTGGATACATGCCAAACGCCGGGAAAAACTGCTGGAAAAGGAAAAGTTAGAGACCGAACTGAAATTTCTGAAATCCCAGTTCAATCCCCATTTCCTGTTCAACACCATCAATTCCATTTTTGTGCTGATTCACAAGAACCCAACGCTGGCTTCCGAAGCCCTGGCCAAGTTTTCCGACCTGCTGCGGTACCAGTTATACGAATGTAACGAACATGAAATATCCCTTCGGCAGGAACTGTTGTATCTGGAAAATTTTATTGAACTTGAAAAACTCAGACAGGATACCGATACACTGACGATTACGGTGGAAATTGAGCAGCCCAATCATGCTGATCTGACCATCGCCCCTTTTGTGTTAATCCCCTTCATTGAAAATGCCTTTAAACACGTATCTAAGCGAAAAGATCACCCAAATCAAATAAGCATCGAGCTTCAATGTAATCATCATCAGCTATGCTTTAGCGTAGCGAACAGCATCTCTCGACAGGAAGAAACCTCGCAGGATATTTTTCCGGCCCAGGGTATTGGCTTGAAAAATGTACAACGACGGTTAGATTTGATCTATCCGGGTGAACACGAACTGAGCATCCAGCAAAATGATGAACAGTTCCGAGTGGCGCTTCAGTTAGACCTTCATATCAGTCATGTCAGCCAGCCCATGGCTTTGCCAGTCGCGTAACGTATACTCAGTTAAAAAACCACCTGCTACCATGCTGAAATGTGTAATCATTGACGACGAACCACTGGCCCGGGAAGGCCTGGTCAACTATATTGGTGAGACGGACTTCCTGCAACTAACCGGTACGGGAAACAACCCACTTGAGCTCACCCGACTCTTAGACACCTACGAGATAGACCTAATCTTCCTGGACATACAGATGCCCCTGATGAACGGTATCGATTTTCTGAAGATGGCTCAAAACCCACCCATGGTCATTATCACCACCGCTTACCCCAGCTTTGCCCTCGAAGGGTTCAAACTTGATGTGCTGGACTACCTGTTGAAACCCATTACGTTTAACCGTTTTTTTAAGGCTGCTAACAAAGCCAAAGACTATCACCAACTGCTGAACCAGGCCACTGTGGGCCGTACCGAACTTCCATCAGACCGGGATTACTTTTTCGTTAAATGTGATTATAAGTACGAACGCATATATTTCGATGACATCCTCTATATCCAGGGATTACAGAACTACGTGACGATCTACACGAATAACGGCAAGTACATCACACTGCTCTCTTTAAAAAATGTGGAAGAGAACCTGCGTACACCTTCATTTATCAGGGTGCATAAATCCTATATCGTGGCCATTCCGAAAATAGAAGCCATCGAGAATAATGAAATCATCATCCAGTCTGTCCGGATTCCCATCAGTCGAAACCACCGCGAAAAAGTCATCAACCAGGTAGTAGCGAAGCGGCTCTGGAAAAAACCTGATGATGGGTAACGCTGATAAGGTTTCCGAAGTATCCTGACCAGTAGCTTACTGGTAACAACTGATGCATATGTGTGCCCTCATGGTTGCCTTTTTATATTCATTTATCAATATGACTGATTTGGCACAACTAGCTTTCTGGCTTACCTATGCATACGGTTAGTGGCGGGCCTTTTCTTTCATCAAATGTAGAATTCTGTTTTGAGTTCTTCGTGATGCTCCAAAATCGATTAATCCACTACGAAGTGTGTCTACATTGATGGCAATCAGGTTTTGGTCGGCAAAAAAATAAACTACATAGGGCATTACCCACCATTTTTTTTGATACAAATAGCAGGTATTCTCGTCGTCAAGTTGGATGTCCGACTTTACCAACTCAGAACACGTTGAATGAAGTAAAGTCAGATTTTCTTCTTTTGTGAAGTGGTTTCTCCAATAAGTCAATTTATACTTCTTTCGTAGTACAAATAGTCCATAAACCCCAAATGCAAGTAAGAAAGAAAATGAGGATATGAGAAATAGTTTGTTAGCTACATCATAAACTTGGAAGTATTTGATTATGACCGAGTAAAGTACCAACCCAGAAACACCGATGATCGCAAAGCAAAGTCCGTAATTAAAGTATTCAACAAACTGTCTTTTCTTTCTGAACTTATTTTCAAATTCTTCTAAACTCATAGGTAGGTTGTTGTTAGAGTTTGCTAACGATTGGGCTAGCGGTCAGGCCGGCCTTATTAGCGTTTTCTGTTCGAGTTTCATTATTAGAACTTAGGGCAAAAAGCAGACAAATTGCTTATCAGCTTAGGCTTGGCGCTAGGTGGTGTTAGGCAATGTTTTTATCATTATTCCATCCGTTTCAGTATCCCAGATAGTTTCATATCCAAATTCACGAAAGAATCGTGTTAGTCTTATTTGAAAATCATGCCATCCAGATCCGTTATAATGCTCGTGATCAATTATCTCGTTATGAATATTCATAATCTTTTGAAAGTCTAAATCAAATAATTCCGTTCGCGACTTCAGATAGTTTACTATCCTTGAGATAATATCATACTCAGGGATGAATCTACTATTGTTAATAGCTTGTCTTTTAAAATAAATAATTATTTCTTCCAGCTTTTTTATAGATTCTTTCTGATCCTCATTCATTTTAATATTGCCTAACATAGGGATAGCGCATATATGCGGCTATCTCCCATATAGTTTTGGGTTATTGTTTATGGCCAATGTCACAAATTTTATACCCAATAGCGGCTGATACTTCATGAATTGAGTCCTGCTTTATCAATTAACTCCTCTCTGGTACAGATTCCGGTCCGCTACTTTAGTGGTTATCTACTGATGGCTTACTTTAGGTGGGGGGCTCTATACCCGGAGAAATAATTTTAGTTAAGATACCACATATTGTCTCTCTTTCCCAGTGAGGATACCAAAAAAAATCCACCCGTATCCCCTGGTTGGTAATCTGAAGTAGGAGAAAGACTTTTACGCTTAAGCTGGATGTTTATCCGGCCTCGCCCAAGCCGCCCAGCAGCTAAGCTTTTCCGGTTTTCTCGATGGGGAGGGGGTGGTTTTCTGGTTTCCGGGCAGGGTTCTTTACATGCGTAATTCAACTCATTTTTACCTCCAGGTCCGGCCCAAAGGGAGTGGCCGTGCCCAAAAAAATCTGTATATACCGGTAAAATGTCCTGCAAACCCACTTTTTCAATGATCTCCGACCGGGCGGAGGTCTTTTGTCGAGCCGAATAAATCGTCTCCGACCGGGCGGAGGTACTTCGATCAAAGCTGACAAAAGGACGATTCGGGTAAAAGCTTACCTGTGTACTGCCTCCCTACCCTCCGCTACTGGAATCATGCAGAATCTTCTTCTCCTTTGTACCCATGTTTCACCAAATAAACAATACTAATGACAAACGAAAAGAAATTAGAACGCTCGTTTTTCGCCATTGAAGGCGTGCGCAGCAACCCCGAAATGGTCAACATCCTGAAGCAGGTAGGGTGGATGCCCAAAGACACGACCCAGGGCTGGAATCAGTACCAGGAAACCTACGGGCTGTTCGTTGATCAAAAAGAAAAGCTTCGCGGACAACGCCAGGCCACCGACGAGCTGGGGGCCGCCCAGGATGCCCTGAACAAGCTGTATCAGAAGCATCTGCATCTGGCCCGCCTGGCCGTACCTTTCCAGCGCAACACCTACCGCACACTTGAACTGGGCGGAAAACGTAAATATGAACGAAGCGCCCGACAGGGTCAGATCCGCAGTTTTTACAACAATACCCATCTGATAGCAGCCGAGCTGTCCGCCTATGGAGTTACTCCCGAAGAGCTGGCCCAGGCGCAAGCCATGATTGAGGCCGTGGATGCCGCCCGGGTAAAGCAAAATGAGGCCCGAAGTGCCGCCCAGCAGTCCCGTATCAACCGCGATCGCTCGTACAAAGCACTGGAAGCCTGGACGCGCAAATTCATCCGTACCGCCCGCTTCGCTTTCGCCGATCAACCACAGCAGTTAGAGGCGCTGGGCATTGTAGTGAAGTAATGACGGGTGCAACCGGAAACCGGTTATCAAGCGGCGGGAAGCGGGAGGCAGCCAGTGAGCAATGCATGCAGCATCATGCTTATTGCTCACTGACTGCCTCCTGCCAATGGCCTCCCACTCAGACTGACTTATCAATCAGCTTTTTCAGCTCCTCAATTTCCTCCTCACTGAGTTGCTCCTCTTTAACCATGAAGGATAAGAGAGAAACAGGGGAGTTGTCGAAATAACCGGAGAGTAGTTTCTTCAGGTACATTTTTCGGTATTCGGCTTTGGAGATGGCCGGGTAGTATTCATGCGTCTTGCCGTAAGCGGTATACCCCAGGTAGCCCTTCTTCTCCAGAATCCGCACCACCGAGGAGATGGTGTTATAAGGTGGTTTCGGATCATCGGGTAGTTCCTCAATGATATCTTTCACGAAGGCTTTCTTCAGCCTCCAGAATACCTGCATGATCCGTTCTTCCGTTTTGGTGAGTTCTTCCATTATTGCTTAGGTATCAGTACAAATTCAATATCTACCGTTCCCTGTTCCGGGTGGGGTATAGGGTTTATTCCTACCTGTTCCGGATCAAAATAACCCATGTCGGCAATGGCCTTTTGGGCAGCAATCAGTTCGGATCGGTTGAACAGGGCGCCTTGCTTAAATGGAATTTCTTCCAGTATTTGTTGCTCTGATACTCCCTGATTGCCGCGAATGAGAATATCCCCGATCTGTATGGTTTCACCCTCGTTTATTTTCATCACCAAATCGATCATTCCCTCTCCTACTTCCTGTTTCTCAACCTTTATATTAAAGAATAAATATCCCTGATCCATATATAGGCTGGGTACATCGCCCCCATCAGGGTTATAATTAAGACTTTCACTGATACGAAGTGAGTCATACGTATCTCCGGGTTTCAGGGTAAGGGCATCGGTCAGGGTTGCATCATCATATCGGGTATTGCCCTCCCAACGTATTTGTCGGATGCGAACCTCCTCTGCTTCCATCGTCGCATGGGTTTCTGCGTCGCCCACAGTGGCTACCTCCGGAGAGGACTCGTCCAGACAACTGCTCAGCAGAAAGAGCCCGACGGCCAGCGGAAGAATGAGGGCAAACTGCCATTTGTTTTGTGGACTGGAGCGGGGCTTACTGAGCATGGCAATTCTTCGCCCAATCTGCTTACCCGTAATACCGGAAGCTAAAGATACCGGCTGGGCTTCGGTGGCTAGTTTGAGTAATAGATGCGCATATTGCTTTTGTTGGGAGCCCTGCCCACTGATCGCCCGGTCGGCTAAGTATTCCTGCACCTCCTGCAATTGTTGTTGCAGGTATCGCATCAGGGGGTGAAACCAAAAAAAGATACCTACCACCTCCAACAGCAGTCGATCGTAGGTATGCCCCTGCCGAACATGCTCCCGCTCATGGGCAATCACGCACTGTTGCTCTGCTAAAGTAAGCCGTTCAGTATGAGTGCCCAGAAAAATGTAATGGAGAAAGGTAAACGCCGGCCATTCGTAGGACACCCTCACTTTCCAGTACTCTCCCTCCCACTGCTTAGGATGGGACGCCACCAACCGAACGATCATATACATATTGCTCAAAAACCCATAGGTTTTGTAAAGCACTCCCGCCCCATACACTACTCCCAATAGCCATAATAGTACGCCCGTCCAGGGCAGTCCGACAGCTCCCGCCCCCTCTGACTGCACCGCCCCAGTTACCGACTCAGTGGGAGTGAACAGCAAATTAAATGTCGGTTGCCAGGCTGTTGCTTCTTCCCCCCAAAAGGTAAGGACCATAGATGGAGTGGGCAGCAGCGGTAATCCCAGACTGAGTAGTACGCTACCGATTAGGTAGCCTCGCATCCAGGAGAAATGGGTGAGGTGGGAAAACAGGAAACGATAAGCCAGGGCGAAGACCAGCAGGTACACCGAGGTTTCAAGCAGATACAAAAGAATCGTAGTCATCAGGGTAAGTTTTAAAGTACTGCCCCAAGGTACAACTTATTTATCAGTTACAAAACTTATTTTTCAGTTTTATAACGTATCAATCAGTTCTATACTTTCATCTAGCTGATTATTAATGTCTTACAAATAATTTTAGTAAAAATATTTGCAATGTATTTTTTGAGGGTGATCAAAATATGTTGGAGTTGTGATCATAATTCTTATTGGAGTGAGCACCTTGCTGATCTTGGCGAGGCAGTGGAAAGTAGCTTTTTCAGCCAATCCCACTTTGTCGACTGGGCATTCCAATGAGGAGCTGATGGCTTGTAGTAGTGCGTCGTCAGGTACATCCCTGGAAACTAGTCAGCACCGTTAAACTAATTCCTGACAATTATGTGTAAAGTCGGGTATACGATTATTCAAAGCAGGGAATATGAATGTAGAAATAGTTTTCATTCCAATGTCTCGAGGAGTCTTCTATGCAGAAACAACTCCCACATTCATATCTTTGTCGCAAAGATTGATAAATCAAAAAGCACAGTTTATTGTAAGCCGCCGAGTTTGTCAAGGGAAAAAGTATTGATAGCAGCATGCGCAAGAACCGTTTCTCGGTAGGTATCTCTCGCTTCTTTGCTTTGAAGCGCTTTGGCTGTTTTTCGGAGTCTATGCCTATCTTTTACTCTTTGGTTTTGAAGCCTATAGGTTGGCTTTTCAGGTCTATGCCTATTTTTCCCTCTTCGATAAGATCTTCCAGTAAAACCATCTTTCTCGCCGCACCTGCTGTGTGCATCTGTCTTCGGATCTTCAGCAAGATATGATTGAAGCACTATTTCTGTAGCCAATTTACCATCGGTCTCACTTTCAAATCCTCTATCTACAGTTGAAACTAACTCTTCAGTTCTGTAATCACTGGTGATGCTTATTTCTCCCTGAAAGGAACATATTGTTGCTTTCTGAATACTGATTTCATAGTGATAGTCAGGTATAACATTCTTCTGAGGGGTTTTATCAACCGCTTCTAAACTATACCTGGTAAGTGTATTATCAAAAGTAGCTGTGTATTGGGATACAAAAGCTTCGTTTTTGCGCTGGCTCACCTCAGTCGGGCATTCAGTAATTTGCTTTTCCTGAACATGCATATCGGCAGATGTAAATAAACCACTGGTCAGTTTCATCACATTACAGTGATGCTGAATAGGTTTATCAACAGCACTGATCTTGGGTTGAACATACCTTTTAGATGATGATACCTCTTCATTATAACTATATATATCCCGACTCTCAACATATAATTCATCAGGATGGGGCAGCGAGGAATTTCTAATTTCCTCACGAAGGTGCATCCAGGTTTCATTGAACTCCTGCCGATAACTAACGGTATGGTGAACTCCTCGGGGTTGCATATCCACGACCTCCTCGGAATTCTCAGCTACGGTACGTTTTTTAAATATATTTCTCATGTCATCAGTCTTTGCCTTAAAAGCTGATGTAAAGATAAGGTAAGAATTTTATTAAATTAAACTTTTTTTATATTTTTTTTAACATATCAAATATAAATTATGTTAAAAACACAGAGATAACAGCCTTATACTACATAAAAACTCATTTTTTTCTGTAAACATCACTTATTCATAAAAAGTGATAAAATCAATGGTAATTGATAGGTAAAGAAAAAAAATATAAAACTCACGCCCATATTTTAACAAAAAATGCTTTCATCAGCCTTGTTTTACTTGGTAACAGAAAAATTCACAGCATTGAGGTTGGGAATCAGCATGAGTATACACCTGTCAATTATAGGTGGATAACCCGTGAATTAAAGACTCTTGCCAGTGAAAAAGTATAGTGTCCAGGTTTGCCTGAATATTACTTATTTGAAGCTATGAAAGCTAACCATCAATTAGCTAATTACTCTGAGTACATGGCTGCTACGAGCCGGTGATTTTTTCTGGTGTAACCGGTAAGTGTCTAATACGTTTTCCGCAAGCTCGATACACGGCATTGGCAATGGCTGCGCTAGAGGGGGCCTGGGCAGCTTCTCCACCTCCCAGAGCGGGTTCTTCCGGACGATCGATAATAGCGACCTCTACTAATGGGACATCCGGAAAGCGGAAGATGGGGTAAGTGTCCCAGTTCCGGCTGGTGACGTGTTGCTCATTAAATAGCACCTCTTCCCGCAACGTCCAGCTGGCGGATTGTATCATGCCGCCTTCGGTCTGGTTCTTCAATCCGTCGGGATTAATGGTCTCCCCGGCATCAATCACTCCCCACATGCGCTGCATCTGTATCTTCCCACTACCGGAGTCTACTTTCAGTTTAGCCGCTACGGCACAGTAAGAAGCCGAATTCTTATAGCGGGAAAAGGCATAACCCAACCCTTCTCCTTCACCGGCCGACTGTCCCTGCGTCATCTCCTGCAATTTTTTCATGACGGCAATGCCGCGGGGGTCTTCCGAATGCATCAGTCGAAACTCCAGAGGGTCTTTTCCGGCCTTTTCAGCCAGTTCATCCATGAAAGATTCAATGGCAAAAATGTTGGCATAGGCTCCCAGACTGCGCAGGGAAGAAACCCGCAAGGGTCCTTCAAAGAAGTGAGCGTCTACTTTAAGTTGGGGTACGGTGTAATACGGTTGGGAATTGCGATACCCCCCGCCGCTGTATCCGTAGGATTTTTTGGCAAAAGGATTTTTTAAATAATGGGCTGTCAGCAAATTACCCGGATCGCCGCTCGGCCGCGTACTGTGCGAGTCTGACCAGAGTTCAGTACGCCAGGTAGCAATCTTTCCGTTAGCATCCAGATTGGCTGCCAGCTCCATCACCATAGCCGTCCCGAAGGGTTCCCATCCATGTTCGTCTTCCCTTGACCATTGCACCCGCACATGCTTGCCGGGATAGGCCATTGCCAGCAAGGCGGCATCCACGGCGGCATCATCCGAGGCATTGTGACCGTAACAGCCCGAACCGGGTACACCTTTGATATGGATGTTCTCCGCCGTCAATCCCACCACCTCCGGCATGGCATTGCGCAGCGGATATATGCCCTGACTGTTCGACCACACGTGTAACTGACCGTCTTCATACAAGGCGATACCACAGGAAGGTCCGATGGCCCCGTGCATAATGTAGGGCTTGAAGTAATTCGCTTTCAGGGTGTTTTCATCCGCCTGAAAATCCGCTTCCTCTACCGCTTCGCTATTGGCCGGTAATGATTTCAGATGGTCTACCAGATCCAGCCCACCCGGCAATGCGGATGCTTCCGACCATTTTGCATTACTCTGTAGAATTCGCTGCGCCTTCTCTGCCTGGTATTCATCTTCGGTAATCACTCCCAGAAAGCTTCCGTTCCTAACCACTTTGAGTACTCCGCTTACCTGTTGCTTCAACACTGCTTCATCAAACTCCAGCAGCTCCGCCTGGTACGCTGAAGGCCGAACCACCCGGGCATACACCATACCGGGAAAGCGTAAATCCTGAATATAGAAGGGTTCCCCCCGCACCATCTGACTAATATCCGGGCGAGGAATGGGCTTTCCTACCCACTGATAGTCTTTCTTCGGCTTCAGGGTGACCGAGGCGGGTACTTCCTCCTCCAGTTGTTCACCGTCCAGAATTTCCGCAAACGTTAATTTCTGTTGTCCGTCAGACGTAGCTACTTCCCCATCCGCCAGTGTCAGTTTGTCCGCACTCGTCCCCAGTTTCTTGGCGGCTCGCTCCAGTAATAATGTCCGGGCATAAGCCGCGGCGTACCGCACCGACATGGCACTGTTGATGATTGAACCACTTCCGGCAGTATATCCCTCGTCCGGTGTCACCCCGGTTTCTACCAGATGCACCTCGATCATATCCATATCGGTAGAAAGTTCTTCGGCGGCCATCTGGGCCACCGCCGTGCGGATGCCCTGCCCTAGTTCGATCTTACCGGTATAAACGTGTACGCGCCCGTCTTCCAGAATCTGTAACCACGCATTCACTTTCGGATTCCGGGATAAACTGCCGGGTAACTCGCCTTCAACCGCCGGAGCTTTTTCCGCCGACAGTCCACAGCCACTAAACAGGGTAAAAGCCACGGTGAGTCCTCCCGTATCTCTGAGAAACTTACGTCGGGTGTAGGTGGATTTCATAGGGATAGGGTTTAAGGATTGGTTGTTTCGGTGGCAGACTGTATGGCACGGATCACGCGGGTATGGGTTCCGCAGCGGCAAAGGACCCGTTGCATTCCTTCCCGAATAGCCGCTTCATCGGGCTGAGGGTTTTCTTCCAGCAGGGCTACGGCTGAAATAATCATTCCGTTAAGGCAGTAGCCACACTGAGCCGTTTGTCCCTTCTCAAATACCTGCTGTACTGGGTGCAAGGAACCATCTTGCTGCATTAATCCCTTCAGCGTAGTGATGCTCATATCTTTTACGCCTACCACCGGTATTCGGCAACTGGGGTTTGCCTTGCCATCCAGCAGTACCATACAGGCTCCGCACTGCTCCAAGCCACACCCAAACTTGGGACCGTTAAGTTCCAGCTGGTTACGCAACACATACAGCAGCGGGGTATCCGGTTCGGCTTCTACCGTATGGGTTTGTCCGTTAACCTTCAAAGAGAATGTTTCTTTCATGAGGGGTAATGCTTCAGGTTGTTTTTTAGGTAACTGATTGGGCGTTTGATGGTTTGAACAGTGAATACTTCCGCTGGGCAAAAGTATCGAGAAAGTCTTTGCCCGTGAAAAGCTACGCTTTATAATACTCTACCATCCCACCATCAAAGGCGGCCACTTTCTCTACCAACTGCTGACGTTCGACTTCGCTGAAAACAGTGAAAGAGCGCGCCAGATCAATCTTTTCCTGTAGCATCTCGGCATGGTCCGGCCCGGTGATCACCACACTGACGGGTAGTGACCATACGAAATGCAGGGCTTCCTGTACGCTCAGGGCATTGGGCACGATGCGGGGTTTGTCGCCGCTGTTGAAATGAGAAGTTCCTCCAAAAAAACCGCCGTTGGCCAGGGTCTTCATGGCCAGTGGGGCAATGTTTTTCTCAACCAGTTTTGGCAGCACGTTATTAATGAAGCTTTTATAATTGGGGTCAAACACATTGATAGGCATCTGGCAGGTTTCCGGTACGTCGGTACTTTCCAGCATGCGCTGGTGGGCATGGTAGTCCTGGTGGCCAGTAAAGCCAATATGCCGGATCTTTCCTTCTTCCCGAGCCTTCATCAGATACTCCAACACCCCGTTCTCCAACCTGCCATCCACATCATTGGGGCTGCTGATGGCGTGGATCTGATACAGGTCAAGGTAATCCGTATTCAGTCGCCGTAAAGAGTCTTCCAGATGCTGCTGAGCGATTTTGGCATTGGTGGCCCGGGTCTTGGTCATGACGAAGGCCACATCCCGGTACTTGGGGCAGAGAAACTTGCCGTAGCGTTCCTCTCCCAAACCATTACCGTATTGCTCGGCATTGTCAAAGAAACGAACTCCTCCGGCAATAGCCGTTTCAATGGTTTTCTCAGCTTCCTGTTCGCTCATCCGGGCAATATGCGCCCCTCCCAGCCCCAGCATCGTTACTGATTCCCCCGTCTTGCCGAGTAAACGCTGAGGAAGCAGCTCACCCATCCGATCCTGGATGGGTGAGCCCTGAGTTGTCTCCTGAAACTTCGCCAGTGTAGGATTTGACACCTCCTCACCCCTCCCCGCTGCTTTGGGCTGACAGGCCAAAGGCACCATCATGCCCGTGGTTAATCCGGCTAATGACTTTAGAAACTTTCTTCGGTCGTGGTGATCCTGCTCTTTCATAAGGTTTAAAATTTATAGTGAAACCCACCCAGTACATTGATTCCTGGCATAGGATAGCCCAGTTCAACCTGATAGGTCTGATCTAACAGGTTCTTTCCTTCTACAAACAGATGTATCCAGTCTGTTACACTCCAGCGAAGGCGGGCATTCGCCATTGTATAACTTTCAGCCGGCACCTCCGGGGATAAAGCAATGCTAAGATCGGCTAACTGTTGCACATCTAACTGCAGCCCGAAATGATGGAAATCATAGTTCGCCACCACTCCCAACGTATGCCGGGGAGCATATAAAACGGTTTCGGACACATTCAGAAAACTGTAGTTCATCATTACGTCCAGATCGGTATTGAAGAAATACCTGGCCTGAAAGTCCACTCCCTGATTAGAGAAAGCCCCGGTATTCCGACGTTGGGGAGGTCCGGGAGTAGAAGAAGGTACTTCCTGAATCAGGTTATCGCCTTCGCTGATATAGGCACTCAGCTCCAGGCTTACTTTTTTGTTCATCAGGGATTGCATTAGCCCAATTTCGTAATTCCATACTTCTTCAGGCTGCAACTCGTCATTGGACGGTGGGAACAAAAAAAGATCAACAATAGCAGGACTACGAAAGGCTTTGGCTGCGGAGGCTTTCAGCGTCGTACTTTCCGTAGCCTGATACGCCAACCCTGCCGCGGGAGTGGTATTTCCGCCGTACTGCGAATTCTGAATAAAGCGAATCCCCCCTTCGAGCGTAAGCTTTTCCAGAAAGGTATGTTCAACCAGGGCATAAAAATCAACCTCATTAACCCGCTGCTTTTCATCGAAGCCCACCCGGGCCGGTGGTGGCAGACTATCATTCTCCGCTTTCCCGCCAAAGTTTTTATAATCTACTCCGACGGTAATGATATTATCCGGTAGCAGCTTCAGATTCTGATAGAATGTAAAGCCCTGGTTCACATCCGTAGAGCGAAAGCCGTCGGTAAACTCATGCTTTCCGGCATTGTAAAACACTTTGAAGGCTCCCTGTATCTTCTCAAAAGTATTTTCCAAAGAAAGGGCAGCCCGACCTCGCAGGTATTTCCGGCGGTCATTCTCCAGGGGCACTTCAGTGGTTCCCGGTTGAAAATAAGTAGCATTGGCCAGCTGTCCGTCAATCGTGGCGGCCCATGATTTATTGAGTTGATACCCCACTTTGAGATACCCCGTGGTATTATCAAATTCATCCTTGCCTTCCTCTCGAAAACCATCGGTGTGTTCACTGTTAAATGCGATCACCGCCTCAAAGTCTCTTTTTTTGTAGCTGATATTTCCGTTATACTTACTGCTATTGAAAGATCCGTATGCCAGTTGGGTAGAACCACTAAGTCCCTCTGACCGGGCCTGACGGGTGATGATGTTGATGGCCCCACCCATGGCATTGGAGCCATACAGTAAAGAAGCAGCTCCCTTGAGCACTTCCACCCGCTCAATATCCGTTGAGGTATAAGCATCAGCTATGGGATGGCCGAAGATGCCCATGAACTGCGGCTGCCCGTCAATTAAAACCAGGATCCGGGAATTAGGAGTGCCGCTAATGCCCCGAATACTAATAGTTCCCCCGGAATTTGGTCCTACTCCGTAGCCAATCACTCCCCGGGCATTCAGAAAGAGTCCTGGTACCTGGCTGGCCAGGGTTGGCAGAATGCTGGTGTGCCCGCTTTGCTCAATAGTTTCCCGAGTCACTACCGAGATACTACCAGGCACTTTACTTTTTTGCTGTTCCAACCGCGTTCCGGTAATCACCACGGGGTCCAGTGCTACCGTAACACTGTCTTTTTCCTGAGCCAGCAGGGGAAAACTTAGTAACAGAGTAAGGAGTACTCCGCCTGTTCGAACACTAGATACTTTAAATTGCATAATCAACTGCTTTCCAGGGCCAATTCACACAGGTTTTAATATCAGGGAATAATACATAGTCCGCTTTCCCTTTCAGCACAAAAGTTGATACCCGGTAGTCGGCTAAGCGGGTTTTAGCCGTATCCAGCGTCTTGCCACTCACTGACACATCGTCTACGAGTAGAATGCGGGCATCGGGAGTGAAGTCAGGGGAGAACTCCCGAATCCAGATAGGATCTTCGTGCGATGGCTGATTGTCATCGTCCCGGTAGTTGAGCTGGACAATGGTAAGGCCACACCGAAGCTGATGCGCCACCAGACTGGCCGCAACGACTCCCCCTCGTCCAATGCCTACTACCCAATCGGTTTCCGGCAGCGGGAAGGCTCGAAGTGCTTCACTGATGGTTGAAAACGAAAGCGTTACCTTCTCACTCATATCAGGCGCTGCTGATAACGAAGCACGACAAAGTTAATCACTCCCAGTGCCAAAAGGCCCGGCCAGGCATTACTAACCGAGTTCATGAAAAATTGAATCGGTTCCACATTACCTACCAGAGGAATCACGATAAGCAACACTGAAGAAACAATTTTGGTGAGCATGTATGCCAGGGGGGCAGCCAACCAGGCCATCCCTTTTCTACGGAGTAACTGGTGAGCAATCAACGCAAAGACTATAAGTTCAAAACTTAGAACAGCAACAATCTGCCACTGCGGATTTCCGGTGATCAGAAAGTTGATCATTGGAGCTAAAGCAGCGACAATAACCCCAACAGGCAGACCGAAGAATACTACCGCGATAAAGGGAATGTAAAACATGGGCAGCAATATAGCCCCTACCGGAGTGCCCTGGATCGGAGGAATCAGGTGAATGAGGAAGGGCAACACACAGGCGGTGGCTAGTAAAGTAACCGTAGCTTTTAACGGAATACGATGAAGACTAAGGCTGTTAGTATAATTCATGAGTGTAGGTTTTGGATCAAAAAAAAGTATCGTATGTTATCAGTGGTTGTACGCCAACCCTAGTAAGTTAGTGAAATCTTCTTGCTTTGTAAATCATCCGGTACAAGAAAGGCTGAGTCTACTCTTCCGACCAATGGATTGACTTTATTTCAGCTTCGATTGAAGCTCAGCCAGCCCCGTCAGATTCCGGGTTAGTACTTCCTGTACATCTTCTTCTTCCTGATGTCCAATGATCCCGATGGGGCCCTGATAGCCGCTGCCTTTGATCGCTTGCAGCATAGGCAGCTCCTCATTTCCTTCTCCCAGAATGACAATCTTCTCACCGTCTTTCACCATGCCATTCAGGTTGATGGCGAGCAGATAGGGCTGCATCTCCCTGAGTAATTCGGGAAACTGATCAATCTCATGGTGAGCGTGATGAAAATTATAGACCATCCCCAGATGATCCTCGCCCAGGGAGTCAATGATCATCAACTGATTTTCCGGTTTACCAAACCAGTCGCCGTGGTTGTACATGCCCAACGTACAGCCAATCTCCTTGGCTCTGTCTCGAAAGTTGCGGATGAACGCAATGGTATGGCTCGCTTTTTCATCTTCTGAAAGGCCTTCGTAGAACTGAGGGCTGAAAGAAAACCAGCATTCGGTCTGCACATCGTTTTCTTGCATCCTGGCCCATAGTTTTTCATTATCTTCCCCCAGATAACCTACCGAGTCCTGCTCAATCCAGAACCAGATTCCCTGAAGCGCAATGTGATGTTCTTCCAACGCCTGAAGCTCTTCTTCAAAGGTTGGCAGATGTTGGGGTCGCCAGTCGTAGGCCAGTTTGGTAATGCCCAGCTCCTGTAGCATTTCAGCTCGCTCCTGAGGGCTTCGCTCCATGCGGTCATAAGGCACGATGCACCAGGCCACCAGATTGGATGGGGCAAAAACAGAAGCTTCCTCATCCACTGGGGCAGTAGCTTGGCAAGCAAATAGGGAAAGCGTGCATAACAGCAGGACAGAATAGTGCAGTGTCTTTTTCATGAAAGATTCATTTTTTGTGCGAGGTAAGAGGGTATCTGAGAAAATGAACGTATTTGCTTCCTATTTTCCGTACCCTTCATTGTAAAACACGCACAGACCGTCTTTCCCAGCCACCACAATATCATTACGTCCGGTGCCGCGCAGGTCTACGATGGCCATGTATAAACCCGCTCCTTTCCCCACTCCCAGCGGCCCATAGGCAATGGTATGTTTGGTAAAGGATTCCCCATTCCACTGAAAGTAATACAGTCCAAGCGGGTCGATGGAACCAGGATCATGTCCGTTGTGGGCGCGATAACGTTTACCAGTCACCAGTTCAGGTTGTCCGTCTCCGGTTACGTCTACCCATTCCATGGTGTGAAATTGTGCGTTGTAGGGGTCAATCGGGTGGGCCACCCAGCTTCGTTGCCCGGCTTCATCGGTAGTTTGCTCGTACCAGGTCAGGCCGTACCCGTGGCCTTGCCCGACGATGATGTCGTTCTTGCCATCTCCGTTCACGTCTTCCACTAGAATGGGAACACTCGCCCCGCCAAATGAGAACTCCTGATGCTCCTTCCATTCACCGGAAAAAGGATCTTCGGGCGCTTCAAACCAGCCATCGGCACTGATCAGATCTCCTCGTCCGTCGCCATTGATATCGCCAAACCCCAAACCATGCCCTTGTTTATCCGCCACATCGGTTTTGGTAAAGGTGCCCTGCGATTTCCCCTGCGCGTCCCGATCCAGTCGGTAAAACTTCAGTGAGTTACCGGGGTTATTCGGGACAATCTCCAGATGGCCGTCTCCATCAATGTCCCACCCGCGAGTACACTCTACAGGACCGGTACTATCAATGAGATGTTCTATCCAGGGATCACCGTTACCGGGATTTTCCCGCCAGCAGATGATCTGATTGCCCCAGGCGCCCGTCACATAATCCATGGCCCCATCGGCATTCACATCTACCGGAATGGTAGAAAAATCATTGTAGTACTCATTCCAGCGCGATATATCCGTGATAAAATGCCGCACTTCATAATCCGGTCCTTCGTACCAGTACGAGCCGGAGACCAGATCAAGGGTATCATTGCCATTGACATCAATGGCTCCGACTGACTCGTAGCTTTCCATCGCAATGGTTTTTCGCTCAAACTGAACGGGTTTACTGATGTTTTCGGGTGGATGCGGCTGAGCCAGTACCGAGCTTCCCAAAAAGGATAAACAAAAAATATATCCGAAGACAGAATAAGACATTGTTAGGTGGTTGGTATTCATAGAGAGACTATTAAGACTGCATGCTTAAAAGGTAAGAGAGTAAAGCATTGAAATCATCCTGGGAGAGTACTTCCCCGAAATGATCGGGCATCAGCGTGTATTCGGAGGCTTCCTGTTCGGCAATATTACTTTTGGGCACTGAGAACTCCTGTCCACTCATATTGGCAAACACCAGTGCTGCCCCTTCTTCCCGCCGGTATAATCCGGTCATCACCTTGCCGTCTTTGGTTTTGATGGTGTAGGTACGGAACGCCTCTGAAATGTTGCGGTTAGGGTCCAGGATCTTGGTAGCCAGGGATTCTGCGCCCCAGTTCCCGATCCCGGTGAGTTGCGGGCCAATCATGCCCCCATCATTATTGACCCGGTGGCAGGTCTTACAGTTCTGGTTAAACACCATCACTCCCGATTGGGCCAGCGAATCCGCTTCCGTGAAACTCGCCAGGCGGGTTTCAATCAGTTCATTGCGTTCTTCATTCACTGCGGGTACATGGGCGGTGATGTCTTCAAAGGTTTGAAGTTGCTCATCGGAAATATTGAGTAGTATCCGTTCTTTTACTTTAGGATCGACCAACGCCCGGGCAAAGATATCGCCCTGCTGCACCTTCTGAAAGAGGACGGACCGGGCTTCGGGAGAACCGGCCAGGGCCATTGCCACTTCCCGCTGCAGGTCCGGTGGCAGGTTCTCAGCACCGGCCAGCACTTTCATCGTGACCGAACCACTCATTTCCCCCAGCATGCTGATTAGCTTTCGTTTTAGTGAACTATCTTCCGCCTCATCAGCCAGCAGTTGTTGTACGATCGCGGCATTTTCTTCAGGAGCCATCTGAAGCAGGGCTTTGGCCGCAGCTACCTTTACGTTTTCATTGGCAGAAGCCTGTTGCAACGCCCTTTTCATATTGGAGGCCAGGGCTGTCAACTGATAGTTACCCGCCAAACTCACCGCCAGGGTCAGCTTTTGCGCCGTCTCTTCAGACATTTCCACAGTATCCGCAGTAGCCTCTGACCTTCCGGCAGGCAGGTACTGATCGAATAGCTGTTCCGCCAGTTGGGAACCCCAGGGGGTCATGGCTTGGGGGCTGTCCATACCGCGCTGTACCAAGCCTTCCTGTATGGCCTGAAACACGGCAAAGCCCTGATCCAGATTACCTTCGGTTTTCTTCCGAGCCAGTTGAATAACGGATTTTACCTGAGCAGAAGGAACAAAGCGAGCAACATGCTGTAACTGGCTGGGCAGTTGATCTTCGTGGCTCTGATGGTCTTGCAGAGAAGCATACAGGAATCGCCCCGATGCAGTATTTTCCACTCCGGTCATCACATCAGCCAGGGCCTCCGTCTGCGGAGCATCCCACTGTCTGGCCACCACCTGTTCCATCATCGATACATCCCGCAGCAGATTGCGTAGTCCCAGACGAAGTGTGTACTGATAGTGGGTATCGTAATCAGGAACCCTGGCTTTCTGAGCTAACAGATGTTCTACTGTTTCCATAGAAGGATAGTTGCTAATGGCTTCCACCGCCGCTCGTTGCACATGCAGGGATTCATCCTCCAAGGCTTCTACCATCAGCGGATAATACGTTTGGCTATCGTCATCCATTTCCCGCAACACACGCATGGCATGGGTTCGGATCACCGGACTGGCATGTTTTGCGGCCTTTTGGATCATGGATTCATTCAGCGCATCGAGTCGCTGCAATCCCCACAAGGCCAGGGTGTAGGATCTTTCCGGAGTGTTGACATCTTCCAGCAGAGCAGTTAACGGACCGATGGCTTCATCCCCCATCCGGTCTGCCAATTCATCGAGCGCCGTCATGCGGACAAAAATGTTATCATCCTCCAGCGTGTTTATCAGCGCTTCGGTAGATGCTTCGGCCAGATTGGGCATTGCCGTTGGTTGATCATTGCCTGTGTAAGTGATGCGCCAGATGCGCCCCCGCACCTTATCCCGCTTGGGATGGTCCAGGGGGACTTCGTAGTGACCAATGATGCTGTTGTAGAAATCAGCTACATACAGCGCTCCGTCCGGGCCTAGTTTGATATCTACCGGGCGAAACCAGGGGTCTTCGCTTTTCACCAGATCTTCCTCAGCCTGGGCAATGGGAGTAGAGCCTTCAAACTTAAAAGAATTGCGGTGGATGCGGCAGGTCACCACATCGCCGATGAAGAAGTTCTTCTGGTATTCTTCAGGAAAGTGGGTATCGGCATAGTAGACTAAGCCGGACAATGCCGTAGACTCTTCTCCCATGGGCTTGGTATCGGGAGCGAAACCAATGCCGATTTCTTTCTTGCCGAAATGGGGGTAATCCGCTCCCCGAATCAGCTGGTAAATGGGCGAGGTATGACAGTCGGTAGAATACATATAGCCCCACTCATCGAAAGCCAGCCCGAAGGGGTTGACCTGTCCGAAGGTGTTTTGCTCTACCCGACTGCCATCGGGTCGGAAACGAAAGGTATTACCGGAGGTCATGGTGATGGAGTCGCCATCAGTGCCAGCAATGGTAGAGGTATTGGTAAAGCCGTGACAGGTGTAGATCCAGCCATCGTAGCCCCGGGTCAGGTTATTGACCATGCCGTGGGTATCGGTATGGCCGAACGCTCCTAATACCACCTCGCTGCGGTCAGCCTGGACATCACCATTGGTATCGGTGAAGCGATACAGATTAGGAATGCTGTAGGCAAAGGTTTCTTCTGGCAGGGGCAACACCCCGATGGGAATGTTCAGGGTGTCTTCGTAGTGAATAAAGGTATCAGCCTTTCCATCCCCATCGGTATCTTCCAGCACCGAAAGCTTATCGGCACCTTCTCCGGGTTCGGCGGGAAAGGGATACTCATGCGACTGGGTCACCCAAAGGCGGCCCTGGTCATCAAAAGCAATGTTAAGAGGTTTACCGATATCGGGTTCGGAGGCAAACAGCTCAATCTCAAAACCCTCGGGAAGTTTGAAACCCTGCCGTTCTTCTTCCGGGGTGCGGGCCGCTGTTGTTCGGATGTGCTCGTTGAATTTATCACCACTGTAAGTTGCCTCGGCTTTCTCCGACACCCGGCCCGACTGGCACCCTGCAATTAGAAAGATCATGATGGTAATACAGGGGAAAGGTCTTCGAAGCGTCATTTAAGGTCTAGGTTTGTATTTAGTAATGAAATATTGGCAATATTGGGATAGGGTAAAAATACCATCATCCAATGCCTAATGTTACTCTATTTTGCCTACATTTAAAAGCGAGGGGTGATTTGCCCCCTCATTTCAACTGATTTTAAAATCGGGATACTTATCGAGAACGTTCGTTGCAAAGTTCGGTATGTATTCCTCGCCTGCTGATCTATTTTCTACCCAACCAACCCATGATGCAACCTAACCGACGAGATTTTCTTAAAACCACGGCCACTGGCATGGCTGGGGTGTCTTTATTTGCTTCTTCCACCCATAAAAGCTTCCTACCTGAGGACAGCCCATTGGATGCCGTGCTCGCCCAACCTGTACTAAAGCGCGAGCTGTTCCCGGACCCGGTCATCATCGATCGACTGGAGCTACTACGTTATCAGGATAATTTCCTCTGCCGGATCACCTCTACAGACGGAGCGGAAGGACTCTCGGTCAGTAATAATATGCAGATGGTCTCGTTGTATCCGATCTTCGTCCTTCGTCTGCAACCCTTCTTTCAGGGTAAAGATGTGCGAGACTGGGAGCAGTTGCTGGAAGAGGTCTATGTCTATCAAAGTAACTACAAGCTGCAAAACCTGGCGCTCTGGGTACCGCTGGCGACCATCGAGTTTGCCGTGCTGGATCTGCTGGGTCAGATTGCTCAAAAACCCATTGGTGAACTGATCGGTGAGATCCATCATCCGAAAATTGCTGTATACCAAGCCAACAACTTTCGGGGCAAATCTGCCGAAGAATCTATTGGTCTGATCCAGCAGCAGGTTACTGAAACCCGGGCCCAAGCCCTGAAATTCAAAGTAGGTGGACGCATGAGCAGGAACGCGGACTTTCCGCCGGACCGGACCGAGAAGCTGATCCCCCTGGTCAGAAAAGCTTTTGGGGATGATATGACCATCTACGCCGACTCCAATGGTTCGTATACGGCTGATGAAGCCATTCGCATTGGTAAATTGATGGAAGAATACAACTACGACTTTTATGAAGAACCCGTACCCTTTGACTGGTACGAGGAAACACGGGAGGTCACTAAAGCGCTGAATGTTCCCGTGGCCGGAGGTGAGCAGGAACCCAGTATGCATGGATTCCGCTGGCTGATCAAAGAAGAGGCACTGGACATTGTACAACCCGACATCTTTTACTTCGGAGGCATGGTGCGCTCCATGAAAGTGGCCCGCATGGCGGCATTAAAAGGCAAAACCTGCACTCCCCACATCTCCGGCTCTGGCCTGGGTTACCTCTACATGATGCACTTTGTCTCGGCCGTGCCCAATGCCGGCCCCTACCACGAGTTCAAAGGGTTCAACAACGAGCTACCCCTGGAATCTCCTACCTCCAGCCTCAGCAGTGAGGAGGGTACTGTCACCGTGCCCACCGGCCCCGGCCTGGGAGTGATCATTGATCCTGACTTTATCAGCAAGCACACGGTAGTCCAAGGTTAGGCTATTATCCGCGTCTTTAGTTGCGAGTAACCTCATAAAACAGTAATTCGGATAAATCGGCCGCTCCGAGTACCCCGCTGTACCTGGCGGTGATGATGAAAGCATGCTGTCCGGTGGATAGCCCTGCCCTCAGGTCATCAGGAGGATTGGGGACTTTGAGGCCAGACACTTCCGTGAATGTATTGGCGGATGGGTCATACGCGTATATCGCAATTCCCTCTGTACCCGTGTAACATACATATCCTTTCCCCTGCATGTCAAACCCAAACCTGGCATCAGGAGCAGGAAGGGTAGTAATGGGGGTAAAGGTATGCGTGCTGGTATCATACTCCGATAAATCTTCGGTATCAGCCGCCCGGAAGTATGCCTTATCAGCAATGGAGAACAGAAAGCGCTTACTTCCCAAACGGCTATTAAGCTCAATGACTGATTCCCAGGCAATCGTATTGGTATTAAACTTCCAGACTTTGCTGGCTGCATTGGTATAGTCTACCAGCGCGTATACCTGGTCGCTGACTTTAAAAACGCTGGATGAGACCTTGTCTTCCCCCAGGGTAATATTCTCTATCCTTTGCCAGGCATCGGCTACCGGATCATATTCCATCACGGCATTGTCATATCCTCCGTACGCCTTCCCGCCAGCAGAGAACAAATAACTAAAATCAGCATCTCCGGCAAACTCAGCCTTTTCTGACCAGGTCTTACCCTCAATATCATAGGCATAAAGTTTCTTCGGTGCTGATGCGTCGGCATCATCACTACCCAATCCCATATATACCTGTTCATCAATGGCAAAAGCTTTCAAATCGTAGAAGAAGGCTCCCGGATAGTTTCTTTCCTGAAGGGGCAAAGGCTGGGTGGTAATGGTAAAGTCATCCTGCTGATCACCGATGGTAATGCTGGTGGTGATAGCCGTAGCATAGTATTCACTGGATTGTACTTTTACGTATACCTGATCGCCGTTATTTACCCGTAAATCTGATGACCCGAAGCCAGAAACCGGGGTGTCATTGATATAAGCCTCAGCAACATAGGATTCACCATCAGCAATGCCATCAAATTGTATAGCAATAGCACCGGTAATGCCGGAAACGGTAACCGTATCCGAATAATAGAAGGTCTTCACCCTCGCATGCTCAATACCACCCAGGCTAAACGCCTCGGGGATATAATCGGACTCTTCTTCACAAGCTAGCAGAAGCAGCATGGCAATACTGAAGCTGAAAATCAGGTACTTATTCATTACAGGGTACATTGAAGTGATAACATAAAAGGCCCCACGATATAGCGTAGCCTCTATCTAACACCTTATAAATCACAAAAAACATGCCTGGACTACCTGATCAATGGCAGCATGCTTTACCTTCTCAAACATCACTTATTGTCAATACACTGCTACAGTAGAGATGAGCGGGCAAGCCTGGGATTCGGTGATGGTGACTTTGACCTTATCGGTCTCCACCGGGTCAATGGGCAGTATGCGTTTATAGCCGATGGTGGTGGCTTCGGCTACGGGTTGCCAGGTGTCATTCAGCCAGGCCTCCACGGTAAAAGAGGCAACCCGCTGCCCCAGCTTAATATACTCCTGCAATACAATATACTCAACCGGCTTAACTCCTCCCAGATCAATTTCAATACTGCCGGTTGTCACCTCATCATCGGTAGCCCAGTAGGTTTCCCAATCGCCATCGGTTACCTGAGAGGCTGCGTAGGTATCGTCTTCTCCCCGGTAGCGATCCGCCTGGGCTTCGGCACCCGCGGCCAGATTGGTGGCGAATGCCTTATCCAGTAACTGTCTCCAGCCCTTCAGGGCTGCCACATCGTTTTCGTGAATGCGGCCCCGCCGGTCGGGAGGCATGTTGAGCAGCAGGTTGGAGCCCCGCCCCACGGAGGTGAGGTAGATATCAAACAGTTGCTCGGGAGTCTTGACCAGTGAGTCTTCGCTGGCATGGTAGAACCAACCCGGACGGATGGACACATCCACCTCGGCCGGCACCCAGGAGGTGCCATCGGGCGAACCGTGGGCCAGCAGATCGTTGATGCCACTTTGTCCGGCGTAGAGGGTATCCCGGCTGAGGGTGTTCCAGTTGGTTTCCCCGGCAATGCCGCGTTCGTTACCTACCCAGCGGATGTCAGGGCCAGCATCGCTGAAGAACAGCACCTGCGGGTCGGGTTGCAGCTCGCGGACCAGGTCGATGGTGGTGGGCCAGTCGTAGTAGGTTTGCCGATCGATCTGCCGGGTTTCACGGGCACCGCCGTAGTAACCGTCTCCCCCATTGGCTCCATCGAACCACATTTCAAACACCGGGCCGTAGTGATCGAAGAGCTCCCGCAGTTGATTGCGGTAGTAAGTGATGTAGGAAGGCTGCCCGTAATCTTCCCGGTTGCGGTCCCAGGGAGAGAGGTAGACCCCGAACTTCAATCCATGACTTCGGCAGGCATCGGATACCGCTTTGACAATATCTCCCTGCCCATCCTGAAAGGGGCTTTGGGCTACGGAATGATCGGTGTACTCACTGGGCCAGAGCACAAACCCATCGTGGTGCTTGCAGGTCAGGATGATGCCCTGGAAACCAGCCTCCTTCAGTGTGGATACCCACTGGTCGGCATCGAAGTCGGTGGGGTTAAAGATGGCCGGGTCTTCGTCGCCGTATCCCCATTCTTTATCGGTGAAAGTGTTGGTCGTGAAATGGATGAAGGCATTGAGTTCCATCTGGTGCCAGTTCAACTGGGCTTCGGTAGGCACCGGCTCCAGTGGCGACGGAGGAGCGGCGGTTTCCTGAGAGGATTGTTCGGCGGAGCAAGCCGATAACAGGGCAATCAGGACGATGGAGAGGAGGCAGGAATCGTATTTCATGGTGGTCAGGCTAGAATAAACGACAGCAATTATCCGTGCAACTGGCACAGGTTTTTTATCGCCCGAAACTACAAATATATTTGATAGGATATGCTCGTAACAGAAATAATCAGCCCAAAGAGATACCTCATAGCATTTTCTCACCACCATAAACCTCAGGCTGCCTGCCTCTCCTCACTCACGCAATACCTCACTCATTCAAGCCCTTATTCATTCCCCCCGGCTCTCTCCCAATCCATTGTCAGCCGGGCCCGCAGGAATTCGGGCACCCCGGGAAGGGACAGGTTGGTGGCGAAGGTTTCATCCAGCAGCAGCGTCAGGGCATCTTCCTGAAAGGCCTGGATGCTGAAGATCAGGGTGCTGTCTGATGGGGGAAGCAGGTGTAATTGCTGTTCATCATCGCTGAGTTGCCAGCGGCCAGCCACAGGAGCTTCTCCGCGCGACAGTAATTCAAAGTGCTGATCGGCCAGCAGGGTGAGGGACGGCTCGTTGCCGATCAGTTGCTGTATGGTCTGCCCTTGTATCAGCAGCAATGCCAGGGCTACTTCTTCGGCTGACAAGCCATAGGTCTCGGCCATTTGCGCCAGGTACACGGTCAGATGCTCGCCATCCACGCTCAACTCCGCATCCAGCGACCCCAGCTCCCAGGTGCCCACCAGCTGCTCCTGAAGCGTAGGAATGGCTTCCGCAGCATCGTCCGGCTGACAGGCAGGGCACAGTAGCAGGCTGGTGATGAGGCTGATCAGGCAGGGTACTCGAAACAAGCGGCGCATAGGATGGTTCTTTCGTGAGGGCTCCTCAAGATACGGGTATTTTGGTGAAAAAGTCGCGTTTATTTTTCTAAACATGCCTCCTGACCCGGGTGAAACCCCGGAACATATGTCCCACAACCATCCCCTCAATACAGTACGCTTTGCCAAACCAAAAGCAAAAAGGGAAGTTACTTAAGCAGACCACCGATGAAGATGACTTAAAAACGACGAAACCATGAAAGATTTTTTAGGTGTATTTGTATTGATTGTATTGGTGATGGGTACCCTGGCGCTGTTTGCGTACCTGGCCTTTGCGCTTAATTACTACGGCTGGGCCTTCCTGCAAATCGCGCTATCTACTGGGATCATCTTATTCTGTATCCGCTACTTCCGCTCCCACCGCCCTACCGAAAGATAAAGCAAGGGACCAGTGTACAGATTGCGCTGACCAGTGCTATATTGTAAGTATCGAGTGACGGAGGTAAGCCATTGGCAACCGGCAGCCAAAAGGCGATGCCCTGCACGAATGCTTACGGCTACTTGCCGACCATCAACGGTTTATAGATGAGCCCGCTAACTTGCACTTGGCATCACGCCACTAGGCAGCTTTTACCACAATACCCAGGGCTTCGAGTTGCTGAGGATCGTGGCGGAAGGCGATTTTGGCAATGACCAGGAAGTCCTGTACCCATTGGCGCAGGGTTGCGAGGGCTTCGTTCTGTAACTGGGTGGTGCGTTCCGCCTCTCCCTTCTTGCGCATTTGCTGCACCCGGGCTTCGGCAATTACCCCAATCATAGACTGGGCCTGCTCCATTTCATCCGCTCGCAGCGGGAAAGCAGTAGTTTCTTCACGCAGCGTATGGGCTTTGGCATAGAAACGTTGTACCTGGGTCTGTAGCCGGTCCCAGGCTTTGGGGGTGGGCCGGTGCAACCCCAGTTCTTCCAGCAGGGCGGTATCGGCACGATAAAAAGCCCGCAGTATACCGCTATGCCGAAGGTATACTTCGCGAAGTTCTGTACGGGCCGTATTGAGCCGCCGGGTCGCCTGTTTCTTTTCCTGAATACAGTCTGTTTTGGCATTGAACAACATCAGAGTATGTTCCAACTGGGCTTTTTCCTTCCGGATGTGGGCCTTGTGGTAGCCGTAAGGGGTGGTGACCTTGATCAGTTCCGGGTTGGCCAACAGGCCATCCAGGATCAGTTGAGCGGTTGATAAGGTTTTTTCAATACTGTTAAAACGTCCCATCATGCAAGCTAGTTAGTGACCATTCAGCCTAAAACTAGCAAGACACCTTCGGCTGATGAAAGCATATCCCGACCATTGCTGACATGGGTAATAAATCGGGGCTTTTTGAGTAAAACCAGAAGTTCAGCTGGTCTAATCCTACCCTGACCGGAGTCGGCTACCGCAGCATTCGTCATTTCCACCTCCGATTTTCAACTATTCACCCCAAAACTTACCCCGGCTTCTCCCTTACTGAATGCCACCGCTCTCCGGCGAAATATCGCTTCCCAGATACCCCTATGACTCCGACCGACCATGCCGCAAGGTGTCGGGGCCAGACTTATTGCTACGCCGGATGACATGATGCCCGGTATAAGGTTTCCCGATGACTACGCCGGGTGGTGTAGTATGGACAAAAGCCCTTCCCAGTCCCGACATTGGGTAGCGTAGTGACGAGTCAGGGGGGTACTGATGGCAGCGGCGGATGGCTCAGACTCCAGGCATGGCTCACCCAATAGCCCATGTCTATGGTCTGCGCCCCGGGCATCCCCCGACGCAGGGTTGCTACTCACTGCACCAATACTGCAACTCCCTGCAAAAGTTGACACGAAACCGGATGAATGCGTATGTTTGGGTATGCATTTTTTCTTTCTTATGGGTTAATTGATCATTTCCATGCTTCACAACTATTTCCGCACCACCTTTCGTCACTTAGTCCGCCACAAAGGCTTCACCCTGATCAACCTGCTGGGCTTAACGCTGGGCATGGCCTGTAGCTTATTTATCTATCTCTGGGTACACGATGAGGTGAGCACCGACCGCTTTCATGAAAATACGGATCGCTTATTTCGGGTGATGGTGCGCGGGCAACTCGGTGATCAGGAAATACAGGTAAGTCGGTATACCCAATACCCGCTGGAAGCGGCCCTGGAGAAAGACTTCCCGGAGATTGAGCATGTGGTTAGTCGCACCTGGGAGTTTGACGAGCTATTCCGGGAGGGCGACCAGATGTTTAAAAAGAAGGGACTCTACGCCAGTGCGGAATTCTTCGAGGTATTTACCTTCCCCCTGATCAAGGGTGATCCGGAGCAGGCATTGTCTGACCCCTCATACGGCACCGTCTCCGAAGACCTGGCCACCACCTTATTCGGTGCTGACTGGCGCAGCCGGGATGATTTACTTGGAAAAACCATCCACTACCGGCAGGATGACTCCTTCACCCTCATGGGCATCTTTGCTCAACCACCTGCTCAATCTTCTATGCAATTTGATTTTGTGCTTCCTATCGTAAATTTTGCCAAGGATCGCGGTGAAATCGACCACTGGGGCAACTTCAACTACCAGCAATATGCCCTGGTCGCACCTGGTACTAATCTGGCCGATCTAAACGAGAAGATTGCCCCTACCATCTCCCGCTACCACGCACACGTGCGCAATAATCCCAACATCAGGTCCGACGTTTTTCTGTACCCGTTGGAGGATATGCACTTGTATGGCTCTTTTGAGAACGGCGAAGTGAGCGGAGGCCGCATTGAGCACGTTCGTATCTTCTCCGTGGTGGCCATCCTGGTGCTGCTGCTGGCCTGCATCAACTTTATGAATCTGGCCACGGCCAAGTCGGCGCGTCGGGCCCGGGAAATCGGAGTGCGCAAGGCCATAGGGGCCAGTCGCCGGTCGCTGATCAGTCAGTTTATGGGAGAATCGCTGCTGCTCACCATGCTATCGGCAGCGGTGGCTTTAGCACTGATCTCTCTGCTGCTACCCGCCTTCAATGCCATGACCAGCAAATCCTTGTCGCTGCCATTTGACCAACCCGTCTTTTGGGTCATCGTGATCGTACTGGTTGGGCTAACCGCACTGCTAGCGGGGTTGTACCCGGCATTTTTTCTGTCTTCATTCAAAGTCACAACCATCTTTCGGGGTAGTCTGAAGTTCGGCCTGAAGGGGGTAGTGCTTCGGAAAGGACTGGTGATGGTACAGTTTACGCTATCGCTGCTGATGATTATCGCCACGCTGGTGGTACACTGGCAAACCCGCTACATGCAACAACAACAACTGGGTATTGATAAAGAGCAGGTACTGTCATTCAGCATTGGTGAGATAAAAGATGAGCAGCACGAAACACTCCGCAACCAGCTATTACAGCAGGAAGGAGTGAGTAAAGTAACCTTCGTGAGTGAAAACCCCATCTCGATCTGGAGTAGCACCAATGACCCTAACTGGGAAGGCATGCAGCCGGAAGACCGGCACTCTTTCCGCATTCTGACGACCGATGATCAGTTTCTGGACGCCATGCAGGTGTCACTGGCCCTGGGCCGTAACTTTGACCCTGCTCTGAGCAACGACACCCTCAATTACATCATCAATGAGGCGGCTGCCCGGATTATGGGCTTTGAAGACCCCATCGGAAAACAATTGGAATTCTGGGGACAGAAAGGGCAGATCATCGGCATGGTCAAAGACTTTCACCTGCAATCATTGCACGAGTCCATTGCTCCGCTCATTATCCGATATTACCCCAATGATGCCGTAAAAGCACTTGCTAAAATCGACACAAAGTCTATGCGCAGTGCGGTAGCAGGCATCGAGCAATTGTACCACCAATACAACCCCGACAACCTGTTCGAGTACCAGTTTCTGGACGACGCTTACCAGCGGATGTACTCCAATGAAGAGACCATCGGGCAGTTGTCGAACACCTTTGCCATCTTGGCCATCGTCATTGCCTGTTTAGGACTGATCGGCTTGGCCTCCTACGCGGCGGCCCGCCGTACCAAAGAGATCGGCATCCGCAAGGTGCTGGGGGCTTCGGTGCGGAGCATCCTCTGGCTACTGTCGCAGGACTTTCTCCAACTCGTACTGATTGCCCTGGTGGTGGCCATTCCGATCGCCAACTACCTGCTGGCCGACTGGCTGGCGACCTACCCCTACCGGATTGATCTATCGTGGTGGCTCTTTGCCCTGCCAGGAATTTTGGTTATCTTGTTAGCATTACTGGTGGTCAGCGGGCAATCCTACCGAACCGCCCGCACGAACCCGACCAACGCCTTGCGCGCTGAGTAATGGATGATGCATGAAACACCTTTCTGGCATACTGATCCTGGGCTGGCTGGCTGGGGGACTGGCAGGCTGTATGTCGGCCACCCCCGACGAACTGCTGGGCACCTGGAAGATTGATAAGTTCACCGTCGATGGCATGGATCGCGACCGGGTGGCCTTTAACCGGAGCGGGCTGGATGATCCGATAGACTGGGGCAGTGCCATTCAGTTTATGGCCGATGGCACCTTCCGGACCAATAGCGGGCAGCAGGGCCGGTGGAAATTATCGCAAAGCCGTGCAGCGGTATTACTCTATACCTCCGAAAGCAACCAGCCCATTCGGTGGAAAGCGGCCGTGGGCGAGACCTTTTTAGTACTGCACACCAGTACCCGGAAGATCAACCTCTCCCGCACCGAACAGTTGCCGACCCTACCTCCCCCTCCGCCCCCCAATCTACGGACCAACCTGCCCGGCACCTGGTACTTCTACCAGTGGACCGATCAACACGACACCCTGCACTACCCCTCCAACGAGAAGCAGGCGCACTGGCTCACCATGGACTGGCAGGGAGTGTACCAGAGCGGCGAAGGCAAACACCAGTCGTTTGAAGGGCGCTGGCAGTTGCAGCAGGACACCCTTTTGCTTAGCGAGTCTTCCCGCGCCCTGCGGCAGAGCTGGCACGTGCGCTTATCCGGGGATACGCTGTACGTGGAACCAGCGGATGAGGCAAGTGACTGGTTTCAGGCGCTGCTGGTTCGGAAGATGTAACGGGTTTATCTTATTTGGCGGTGGTGGCCTATGGCATCTGCTGGCTGAAGAAGTAGTGCAGCAGTCCCCAGATTTCGCTTTTGGTGGGTAGCTTGCGGGCATCGGGATACTGCTGGTTGAAGCGAGCCAGCAAGCGTTCGTATTCGGAGTGGGTAAGTTGGTATTGGGTTTGGAGGGTATCTGCCGTCGCCGGGGCTGTGATCAGTTCGGTATAGGCTGCTTCCTCCATCGATTGCTCCCGGCTTTTGGCATACGCCCGTCGTTCCTTGCCATCTTTGGAAACAAGATCGTACAGGTGGGTCAGGACTCCGGTAAAAGTTCCTCCTACTCCCACCGTAGGCACCCCCTGCTCTATATTCGCCGGGTTTCCCATATCAAACCTGATGGTCTTTTTGGGCACGATCTCTTCCCGGCTACGCACACTGTTTACCTTCATGGGCTCCCGTTCCGGCACTTTCATAACTGGCTCCATCGGCCGATCTATAATGGTGATGCCCGGCAGCAGCACGGAATCCTCTACGAGCATGATCTTCTGCTCCCGCTCCACATGCTCTGACTGAATGATCAACTGATACGGCTGGTAGCCCACCATGGTGAACCGCAGGGTGTCCTGCGTAGCCGCTTCGATCTTAAAGAAGCCGTTGGGTTGGGAGGTCACCACCCCCTGCCGGGAGGTATTCACTACGTGGGCGTAAGGTATGGCCTCGCCAGAGGAAGCTATGATATACCCCTTCACTGACGACTGAGCGCATACCGTAGTCATACTAAACAGACGTCAGTTATTGAGTAGTTCTAAAGATAATACAAATTCATGCAGCATTGAGTAGTCGGTTTCTATCTTCAAAAGCGATAATCCTTGGTTGCTGGTCAGCGAAGGTGTATGCGAGTAGGGCAGCAAATACGTTACAAAGAT
>JAVKCN010000049.1:0-194995 GCA_040222715.1 Cyclobacteriaceae bacterium
TACGAAGATTACCCCAAACCTGCAAAAACTCGAAGTCTATCAGCAGCTCTTTGGTTCCGAATTTACCCACCAGAAAATCCGGCTGAAAATTGAACAGGTAGCCCTGATTAAGATCCACATTGTCGAAGGAAAATACCTGCCCGGCCGGAACGAACAGGCATTCGTTTTTGATGATTGTATAGGTTTCACTTCCAATACTCATGACAGCCTCTCCGTCGGTGAGGTAGATGAAGGTGTGATTGGTCGTTCGCATCGGCGGCACCGGAAGATTGATCAACCGGATCAAATCCTCCACTTTCACAATGAAGAACTTCTCATAATCCGATTTTAAAATAGTATCCGGTTTTTCGCTCGGCCTGATATATTTTTCCCGGAACCTCTCCGGGCTGAATGTCTTAATACCTTTAGACTTCACCATGCAATCTATAAAACCAGTCCAATGCTTAGACAGGCTCAAAGATAAGGTATTGGCATTCTACTTTCCCAATCAGGATAACCGACGAACTTACACCAGCACTTCGTCGGCCTCCACCAGTCCAAAAGATGCAAGGGCTTCTTCCCGACTATCGTACCGGAAGAGCTGAGAAATAAGCTGATCTTTGACGGTGAATACTGTTGTAACTTCCTGCTGACCGGTCACTTCACCGGTTTCCGGATCGTGCCAGGTCCCAAGTGCTTCCACACCGACCAGGTGATCGCGTTTAAAGTACCGTTTGGGAGTAAGGGTGATGTTAGCCCGGTCTATCCACTGAAGCAGGGCTTCCACCCCTTTGATGGAGCCTCTCGGCCCACCCATACGCACATCGGTACTGACCAGTGCTGCCAGCTTTTCCGGGTTCCCGGTATTCAATGCCTGGTGCCACTCTTGCACCAGTCCAACTTCCTGAGCTATCATAGGAATGATATTAATTGATAATTGACTGTGATTAAGATTCGGCAACAAATGTTAGCCAGAAAATACTGCCAGGGCAAGCTGTCCACATTTAACAAATCTGGCAGTGCTATGAAAACTAAAACTAAGCTGCTTTTACGGGAGATTTTGTTTCTCCGGTTACAACCTCAGATGCTCGTCCGGTATCCCGTACGTCCATCACATAGCGGTGGATCATGTACATCATCCCGATGGTAATCAGCATAGCACCAACCACTACGTAGCCTAAGGTATTGTAATGCTCTAACACTCCGCTGCTGGTCTGTACCACGATCAGTCCGGCCACGGCCGCCGCAATGCCTCCGGACACCTGCTGCACCGATGAATTGACACTCATAAACGCACCCCGCTCCTGAGGCTCCGGGACCGCCGTCATCAGTGCCGAGGCGGTGATCATCCGGGAAGATACTCCGACAAACATAATGACATTCAGCACGATCACCAGCCACAATGGAGTAATGCCCAGGTTGGTATAGATCAGCACCAGCACAATACTCAATAGGGTGCCAATACAGAACATCTTGTATTTGCCGATGGAATCGCTCAACCTACCGGCCAACGGCCCGGCAATCAGGGAAGCAATGCCGGTGATCAGATAGACCAGGGGGAGTTCTTCCAGCGAAATGCCCAGGTTGTAAACGCTAAAAGCGCTGGCGAAGGGCATCAGCATAAACCCGCCGGTTGCCAGCAAAGTTGTAGCCACAAAAGCTTTGAGGTATCTCGACTGAGAAACGGTACGCTGCACATGCCGAAAGGGGTTTTCCCTGGTTACATGAGCCAGATGCGCATCAATGGGTTTCAGATATACCATAATCGCCAGCCCCACCAGTACACTTACCCCGGTAATCATTAAAAAGGGAGCATGCCACCCCCAATGATTCGCCAGATACAATCCGACCGGAATTCCCATGATCTGACTGACCGAAAAGGCCATCTGCACAAAGCCCATCACCCGCCCCCGTACTTCCAGCGCAAACAGATCGGTGATAATCGCAAAGCTAATGGCACTGATTACCCCGCCAAACAGTCCGGTCACAATGCGCGCGCCCAACAGAAAGTGATAGTCCGGCGCAAGGCCGCACAATCCCGTACCGACAATGAAGCCAGTATAGAAGAATAACAGAAGTTTCTTCCGGTCGAAGCGATCGGCAAACCCGGCGGCCAGAATACCGGAGAAGCCAGCACTGAAGGCATAGGCCGACACCACCCAACCGAACTGCCGGGTGGAGATATCCAGCTCCTCGATGAGTTGCGCCCCTAAGGGAGACAAGACCATAAAATCCAGTACAATGGAAAATTGGAGGATGGCCAGTATGGCGATCACAAATACCTGGTATCGGTCGAATACCCTTACTTTGTTTCCTTTTGGTGTGGTGTTCATTCGTATCCTTTTATGGCTCTATGAGGGTATTCTGCCCGGCGGCGGTTAACCAGGTTCCTTCCTCCTTCACCAGCACTAACGTCAGGCTGCCTTTCGCTACTTCTTCCGACAAATGCTCGCCTTTGACAAATACGTGCTGTATACCGCTCACGACGGCCACATCATGACGCAGGAAGGTGATCTGTATTACCTCATTTTTAACCCATACGTTTGCCAGAAAACTTTGGGTAGCTTTTTTCATAAATTTTACGATCTCTCCCCGGCCCATCACCCGAACTCCTTTCACATTGACCAACAAGGCCTCGGGAGTTAAAAACTGACTGAACCGTTCCGGGTCTTTCTGATAGTAAGCACTCTCTTCCACGTTCTGCCTGATGAGCGTTGCTTCCGGTGATTCTGTTACGATGTCTGTCTGATCGATTTGATTCATATACTGTATTAAGTTGAGTTTACTAATAATACTTCCGTAATAGCTTCTTCAGGGCAGGATCAGGTGCAGATTTCCAAACTGGTGCCAGTAGTACTCGGCCGCTATCGCCACCTCATAGGCACGCTGTACGTGATCAAAGCCAGCAATGGCCTGTAGCATGTGTAAGTGTGAGGCTTTAGGTTCGTGAAATCCGGTCAATAAACCGTTGATAACCTTCACCGGATATTCCGCCTCGATATACAGCTCGGTATTACCCTGAAACGGGATTACCCTTCCCGCTTGATCAACCGCACTCTCCACTGCTCTGACGGCCGTGGTGCCTACGGCAATGATTCTTCGCCCCTGGTTTTTAGCGGCATTAAGGATCGCTGCCGAGACCGGACTGATCTCCATGTACTCGGGATAGGGCTTTTCATGCTCCTCCAGACTGGACACTCCGGTGTGTAGCAGGATGGGCACTAAAGACACCCCCTTGGCGAGAAGCTTCTCCACTAACTCCCCGGTAAACCCCCGGCCGGCGGAGGGCATTTCAGCACTCCCCGGATGAAAGGAAAAGTAGGTCTGATAATACTCCAGCGGATACCGCTTGTCCAGCTTTTCGTACTGAATAGGCTGAGCCTGTGATTGAAGGTATTCCTTCCAAGGTTCCTGAGAGCGAAGTTCAGCCACCCAGAGATCCAGCCACTGATGGTTTTTATAGTATCGCTTCTTCAGCACTAGCTCGGCACTTCCGGGCAACGGAAAGCGCATACCTACCTCCCCTTCCTTCCAGCGCATCGTTCGGTTTTGACTTACCTCGCGAATCTCCACCAGCCACTCCCGTTCCTTAACCCGATTACTTAAATGCACTCTTCCTACCCGCCGGTTGGGCAGAAGGATGGGCAGTGCCGAAGCAACGGTTGCCGAAGTATTCACTACTAACACATCTCCGGCAGTCAGATACTGATCTAATTGCTTAAAGGTAGCATGGTCAACCAAGCCAGATCCACTGGTGACCAGTAAGCGTACGTCATCCCGAGACACTCCGCGATCTTCCGTTGGTTTCGGGCAGACTAAGTGCTCAGGCAGATCAAATTGTATTATGGGTTGGGGAAGCGCTATCATACGGCAGGTTGTTTAAGCAGGTTTGTCATATAGCGTCCATTGGGAAAGGCTCCTTCTATCAGTTGAATCATGGCTGGCACCGCCTCTTCCGCCGGCAGCGGACGATCCGAAATATCCTCTCCGGGAAAAGCCGCCTGGTGCATATCGGTACGCATATCGCCCGGATCAAAAGCATAAAAACGATAGTCAGGATTCTCTTTTCCCAAGATGGCTGTCATATGGTCCAGTCCGGCTTTGCTGCCCCCGTAGGCGCCCCAGGTTTCGTAGGCCTCTGCTCCGGCATCGCTGCTCACATTGATGATCGCAGCACGGGTATTGAGAAAAGGCTTTACCTTCTGCAACAGTGAGATAGGTGCGATCATATTGGTATGAAAGACCTGGTGCAAATTCTCGACCGGATGCTCCAGCAGCGGCGGCATTGGAGAAATACCCAGTGCCGAAGCATTATTCACTACCAGGTCCAGGATCCAGTGGTGCTGTTTCAAAGTGTCGGCCAGATCACTCAGATGAATCTCATCCTGCATGTCTCCGGCAATGGCCACTACTTCGGTGAGTGATGCCAGCCGCTTTTTGGCTTTCTGTAATTCATTGGCATTTCGGGCATTGATCAATAATCGCCAACCGTTATGGGCCAGGGCTTCTGCTAAAGAAAGTCCCAGACCTTTAGATGCTCCCGTAATAAGAGCAGTTTTGTTCGTTTTCATATCATTGGTGTTTTCATGATTATCATGTTAGCAAAGATCAACCATGAAAAGCCCCAGAAAAACGTACGAAAGGCTAGAAGTATACCTGTACGATGGTACAGTGACTGTATTGATGAATGACTGATGAGTAATGACCAATGATTAATCATTATTCATCAATCATTAAAAACTGCTTAGCAAACCTCGTTGTAGGGCGGTAGTTACGGCTTCGGTACGGGTGCGGGCCAGCAGTTTGGATAAGATGGATGAGATATGAAATTTAACAGTACGCTCAGCAATAAAGAGTTGTTCGGCGATTTGCTTGTTGGTATGTCCTTTCCGAACCAGCCCAAGGACTTCCAGTTCCCGCTGGGTTAATGGGGAGGTAGGATAGTGCAGTTTTTTTTTGGTCACCTCATCGGTAGAATATGCTCCCGACTCCCCTAAAATGAGCGTAAGTTGTTGCTGTAGTGCTTGTGCCTGGGTTAGTAAGAGCGCAATACGTTCTTGCGTCTGGACTATTTCCTCCTGTCCGGCAGACTCCTGGGCTTGCTGGAGATTTTGCAGCAGTTCATCTATCCGGGGATGAAGTACCCGGGTTAAGACATCGTGTAATGTTTTGTCCTGGGTAGGTAGTGCCTCTCTGTATGATTCCTGCACGCGGGTTCGCTGAATGGCAATGCCGATCAGTTCGCTGATGGTATTCAGGATAGATAATTGTTTGCCATTCAACTGTTGCGTCTCTTTACTTACCAGATTAATCAGTCCAACTTTTTGCCCGTGGGTGGTGATGGGAATCGTAGCATGAAACTTCAGATCCCGGGTGCCTGATTTGATATTTTTAAGGCGGGAACAGGTGATCTCACTAATATTTCGGGCTTGGGTGATCCCCTTCGCAAAATAGGTTTCTATACAAAAGCACCAGCCTGATAAGCGTTCGGGATGTTCGCTCAGTGCCGGAGGCAGATTATAGGATGCCGCCAGGTATACTGACTTCACATCTTCCTGCACCAACCAAATCCATCCCGTTTCCAATGCTAACAGGTCTACCGTCTTTTCCAATGCTTTTCTTAAAGCCGAATGCAAAGAAAATTCTTTATTAAGATGACTGGCAATCTCATATAAATGCGAAAAATATTCGGTATCGGTCATGGTAATTCTCGTATCAGGACATGGGTGATCATGCTGAAAACCAGACTTCTCTCATCCACAAAACATCTGTCACTTGATCAACCAACCAGGGAAAGATAAAGGAATAGGCAAAGAATACCCAACGCAGAAAGCAGCATAACCAAAAATACCCATTAAGCTATGACCGCCTTCCCATCAATCTGTTCCAGGAATTATTGGGAGATCGTGAGAAAAATTCTGAAAATAAAAACACAGCCCACATCCAACCTAAATCAATTCGCCTGTATCCAGAATACTGCAATTACTTTGAAGTATTTATATAGTTGGGAATAGATCATTAACACAATCAAAATGTACCAATAAATACAATTTTTAAGAATTTTATTATTTATAAATAGTATATTACAGAATATAATTTTATATAGCACACTTATTGCCTTATAAGCAAAATGCAAGAACGGGCATCTCGTTTTGCACAGAGAATGTAGTAGCCAGGCATCGTTTCAAGCTGAAGAATTAACCCTCAAAAATCAGCACATTCTTTATTTGCGATAAAATCTGATGCCGCTTTGTAGTCTTGCTACTTGGTTTTACATAAGAAGATTGCCCAGGCACCTTTTAGAAAGTGTGGTATAGTGAACACCACCCAGCCAGGGAAAGATATGAGTGTCGCGGCAGGCGAACAATCGAATTAGTAATTCTATCCTGATCATACGTTTATTACACATGAAACACAGTTCTACACTACCTATGTTGATGATACTCTTAAGTATCATTTCTGCCCCCTACCTTACTGCTCAGGAGTTAAAGCCTGAGCATATGGAGCAACTCCAATATCGTCATATCGGCCCGGTGGGCAATCGTCTCAATTCTGTAACCGGCGTACCCGGAGATCCTCTGACTTACTACGTGGGGGCTGCCTCCGGGGGTATCTGGAAAACCACGGATGGTGGTATTCATTGGGACCCGGTGTTTGATGATCAACCTGTGCATTCCATGGGGTCACTGGCATTGGCCGAGTCCGATCCGGAAATTATCTACGCCGGCACCGGAGAATCGTTCATTCGATCTAACATCTCCATTGGAAATGGCATATGGAAGTCGATGGATGGTGGTGATCATTGGGAGCACCTGGGCCTTGAAGGAACGGCCCGCATCAGCCGGGTAGTTGTGCACCCTGAGAATCCGGATATTGTCTATGCCGCCGTGCTGGGGCATAGTTTTACTCCCCAGCAAGACCGTGGCATCTTTAAAAGTATCGATGGCGGCAAGACCTGGAACCATGTATTGCAGGTCAGTGACAGTACTGGTGCTTCTGATCTGGTGATGGACCCGCATAACCCCCGGGTGCTGTTTGCCGGAATGTGGCAACTGGATATCAAACCCTGGACCCGCACCAGCGGGGGACCAACCGGGGGTGTCTATCGCTCAATTGATGCCGGCGAAACCTGGGAAAAGCTGGAAGGTAACGGCCTCCCGGAAGGAGATGTCGGTAAAATTGCGCTAAGCATGACTGCTTCCCAGCCGGGCCGCCTGTATGCCCTGATTGAAACCGGAGATGGAGTGCCGCTGAACGGCAAACCCACCAATACCGGAGAACTATGGCGATCCGACGACCGGGGCAAGTCCTTCACCCTGGTCAACTCCAATCGTGACCTTTCGGGAAGAGGGGCCTATTATACTCGCTGCAAGGCTTCTCCCGATAACCCGAATGAAATCTATTTTATGGCCGCCAGTTATTATACCAGCATTGACGGTGGCGCTACGGCCACCGCGGCCGAGCGGCAGGATGCTCCCAACTGGGACCACCACGAAATGTGGATTGACCCCACCAACGGCGACCGGCAGATTGTCGTGGGTGACGGTGGGCTTGCCATTAGCCAGAACCGGGGCAAATCCTGGTATCGAACCCAGTTGCCTATCGCTCAGTTGTATCATGTTACCACCGACAATGCCATTCCCTACAATGTGCTGACCAACCGCCAGGATGGCCCTTCTATGAAAGGTCCCAGCCGGAGCCGGGTCCAGAGCTTTCGGGGCAACTTTATTCCTACGGGCATGTGGCACGACATCGGAGGAGGGGAAAGTGGTTTTGCCACCCCCGATCCTACCAACCCCGATATCGTATGGTCCAGCGCTTCAGGATCAGGAGCATTAGGCGGAGTGGTGGTTCGTTATAATGAAGAAAGCCGGCAGTTCCGTCAGGTGGAAGTATGGCCGGAGAATACCGGAGGAAGCCCGGCGGATGAAGTAAAATACCGGTTTCAGTGGACTTTCCCGCTACTGGTCTCTCCGCACGATCATAACACCGTGTATGTGGCCAGTCAGGTCGTACACCGCACCCAAAACGATGGGCAGAGTTGGGAAGTAATTAGCCCGGATCTTACGCTAAATGATACCACCAAACAGCAGTTTTCCGGTGGACTTACCGGCGATAACATTGGAGTGGAGTACGCCAATGTGATTTTTGCCTTTGAAGAATCGCCCCTGAGTGCCGGGGAATTATGGGCAGGAACCAACGATGGCCTGATTCAGCTCAGCCGTGACAATGGTCAGAATTGGGAAAACCTCACAGAGAACGTTCCCGATATGCCTGAATACGGAGCGGTAAGGAATATTGATGCATCCTCCCATGAAGCGGGCACGGCCTACATGACTGTGGACGCCCATGAAATGGGAAATTTTGCTCCGTATGTCTATCGCACTAGTGATTACGGGCAGTCTTGGGAGAAGATTACCACTGGCATTGAGGACTCGCCACTGAGCTACTGTCGGATGATCAAGGAAGATCCTACCCGCCCGGGTATGCTCTACCTCGGTACCGAAAATGCCTTATACCTCTCCTACGATGACGGAGGTACCTGGCAATCGCTGATGACCAACCTGCCCGCCAGCCCCATGTACTGGCTGGATATTCCGGAGCATTTCAATGACCTGGTGGTGGGCACTTACGGACGTGGTATCTGGATTCTGGATGACCTTACTCCTTTACAGCAATTTAACGAGGAAGTTGCCGCCTCCGACGCGCATTTGTTTGCGCCCAAAGATGCGTATCGCTTCCAGCCAGTGACTGGTAATATGCAGTTTTTTGAAGAACCCTCTTTCGGTACTGATCCTCCCTTTGGTGCTTCTATGCACTACTGGTTATCCGAAGAAACGGCTGAAACCATGAAAGACAGCATCTCCTTGGCAATCACAAGTGAGTCAGGCGATACATTGCGTACGATGAAACAGGAAGGAAAAGCCGGATTTAACCGGGTATGGTGGGACTTTAATGATGACCCAACCACTGAACTGGTCATGCGCACCAAACCTCGGTATGCCGAATGGTTCCCGCTGGATGATAACCGAACTCGAGAAGCTCCCATGTCGCCCGTATCGAATCTGGTACCTCCCGGAACGTATCAGGTACACCTGCAGGTAGGCGATGACGAACAAACCCAGACGATCAAGGTATTGAAAGACCCGAACTCGGAAGGAACACTGGAAGACATCCAAGTGCAGACTGAGCTTTTAGCGAAAATCAAAGATGACATTGAGGATATATCTGTCACCATCAATGAGGCAGAGAAAATTCGTCGGCAATTGCTGGACTTAAAACCTTTGCTTTCAGCAGATCGAAAAGATGTAATAAAAACATTAGCCGCGGTAGACAGTACCATTCTGGAAATTGAGAACGAAATGATTCAATTGAAGACTTCCGGAACCGGACAAGACGGGGTTCGGTTTCCCGGTAAATTGATGAAAAAACTTTCGTACTTATCAGCGGCCGTGGCAACCGCCGATTTCAAGCCTGCCGACCAGCATGAGGAAGTTTTTCAGGTGCTTCACAGCCGCTGGGAAACGGTGAAAAATGAATGGCAGACGGCCATAGATGGTCCCGTGGCCGAATTGCTTGACATGCTGCAGGAAAATGAGATTGACGCAGTGATGGTAAGCAGAGAGACCGAGAGTAAAAGTAACTAAGCATAACATGTTCTTCCATCACTCGCTCGTTGTAGTGATGGAAGAACATTCTTTTTTATGATTTGCTGGGGAAAATCTTTTTTCGGAATGCTCCGAACGCTCCCGCAACTGCCAACGCAATTACCTTCCAGAATTTGGCCAGAACGGCCAGGAAGCCAACTTTTGTCAGAAGCTTTCCGGCAATCAGTCCTCCAATACCGTAGGCAGCAATCCGATCAACATCGGGATTAAAGTCACTGTAGCGATGGCCTTCGTTGAAGGAAACACTGGCCAATACCTGATCCACATCCTGCTGAAACTGCGGTAACACCTCCATGCCGCCGATGGCGTTAAGATTCAGATAACCCCTTCGTCCTAAAACTCTGATATTATAATTAAGCGTACTGACCGGTTCTCCTTCAAACTGCAATTCTTTGGCCCAATGCAGCTTTTTATTATCCGCATCATAAAATGGTGCCGCGGCCCAGCCTACTAAATGTACTGCCTCGTATCCGGCTTCTGCGCGGGCAACATTCCCTTCTTCGGCATCATCCTGCATTTCTTCCAGCAAATCATCGTAATCCAGATCCTGCGCATCTTCGTCGTCAATGAATCCTTCTTCAGAATATGAGATTTCCACCGCATAGGTAAGGCTATCGCTCAAAGGGCCGGCTTCTTCGAGAAACAACATACCCAACACCGGACTGGGAGGATTCCCCCATAAATCGGTTAGTACATAGGCACTTTGTTTGGCATCCAGAAATTTATAGCCTTCCGGGACATGTAAGGTTGCCATACCATTTTCCAGATCAATCGTTCCGTGCTGGTAGATGAGTGAGCTTTCTATACTATCTGCTAATGCCCGATACGATGCCTGCTCTTCGTCGGTCAGCTCTTCTGACTGAGCCCACACCCAGGAAACCGATAGTAGGAGGAGAAATGTGAGGATAAATTTGCTCATATTTATATTTTTTTAATATTTAATATAAATATATACATATAAATTAAAACCCCTATGTAAGATTTGCTGCGGTTATTCCTTACGCTCGTCTCTGAAAATATTATGAGAAAACTGATGTGTGATAGGCACAACAAAACATTTCCAGTGCAAAGTAATTTTCTATGATATGCCTGTATCGATCTCCGAGCCCTTTGACATTCATGAAGCTGTCCGTCGCTTGCGGGAAGTGGTAGCTCCATTACCGAAAGCGGCTTTGTTCGACCTGTACGATCAGGGATATACTACCCTGTTTGAGCAACTCATTGCCTGTATCATCTCCATTCGCACCTACGATGAAGTGACGGTGCCTACCTCGATCAAACTGTTTTCCAGAGCGCGCACTCCCGAGGCCATTCATGCATTATCACCCCAGCAAATAGATGCACTCATTATCGAGAGCACATTTCATGAGGCAAAATCCTACCAGATTCATGCAATTGCCGAACGGACTATCAAAGAATATGACAGTAAATTGCCTGCTGATTTTGGGGTGCTTACGTCTTTCAAGGGGGTGGGACCGAAATGTGCCAATTTGGCTTTGGGTATTGCCAATGGTGAAGCCCGGATAGGAGTGGATATTCACGTTCACCGGGTCACCAATCGCTGGGGCTATGTGCATACCAATACTCCCGAAAAGACATTATATGCACTTGAAGAAAAGTTACCGAAAGCATATTGGGTAGAGATTAACCGTTTGCTGGTACCCTTCGGCAAGCATATATGTAAAGGCACTATTCCTCGCTGCTCCCACTGTACACTCCTATCCATGTGCCCACAAATTGGAATTACCAAAGCTCAGTAAACTGTTTTTCACACTATCCAATCTTTATTTTTCAATTTTGAGGCATCCCGCCCTACGGGGGATATACAATCTGAATCTCTCTGCGATAATCTACTCGTTTTCATCTGTGAAATCTCATATTTTCTCCGACCAATTAGCTTTTTTACACAAAAAACAAAATTAAACCAATAACCGCTGCATTGCTAAAATCCCTATTTCAAGGGGATTAACTTCCTCCCTCCTTTCTTCTACCTTGAGTAATTTGAAAATTTCATTTTTCAGCCTTCCCCTTTTTACAGGAACGAAGGCACAATTACCATCTTATCACTTAACCTTCTCCATGTCTTATGAGAAACATTTTACTCTTCAACTTTTGTTTGTTGCTAAGTTTAACTACCCATTGGAGTTATGCGCAGCAAACCGTATCCGGACGGGTTACCTCAGCCGATGATCAGACTCCGCTACCGGGAGTCAATGTGCTGGAAGAAGGCACAACGAACGGAACAATCACCGACCTGAACGGAGACTACCGGGTCACCCTTACTTCGGACAATCCCCGTCTGGTCTTCAGCTTTATCGGCTTTGCCCAGCAAACGGTAGAGGTCAATGGACAGTCCTCCCTTGACATCACGATGGCATCGGATACCCGCCAGCTTTCTGAGATCGTGGTTACGGCCGCGGGTATTGAGGCCAATAAACGGGAGCTGGGTTATTCTATTCAAAATGTGGATGCCGAGGAAATCGTGCAGTCCCGGGAAACCAACTTTGTGAGTGCCCTAAGCGGCAAAGTAGCCGGAGTACAGGTTACCAGTTCGGGTGGAACTCCCGGAGCAGCGGCCCAGATCCGTATCCGGGGTAATAAATCGGTACAGGGGAGTAATGCTCCGCTGTTTGTGATCGATGGCATCCCCATTGATAACTCCACTTACAATACGGCAGATTCTCCGGAAGATGATGTCTCTAACCTCGGTTCAGGCGGAGTCACTAATTCCAATCGGGCCATTGATATCAACCCCGAGGATGTGGAATCACTTACGGTCTTAAAAGGACCGGCTGCCACCGTATTGTACGGCATACGAGCGGCCAACGGAGCCGTTGTCATTACTACGAAAAAAGGGCAGCGGAATACCAAACCCAAAATATCCTACGATTTTGGCTATACCGTGGATCAGATCAACAAGTTGCCTGATTTGCAAACGACCTATGCCCAGGGTGCGGTGGTAGATGGAGTGCCGGATTTTCAGGCCGCACTAAACGGGTTTACCACCAGCACCAGCTGGGGTCCTCGCATTGACGGCCTTCGCTATGCCGACGAAGCAACCCCCTGGGACCCCTATGGCCTCGTGGTACCTGCCAGTGATCCCCGGGCAACCAGCCGGGTGGCCCGCGCCTATAACAATGCAGAAGATTTCTTTCAAACTGGTAGCAATGCGACCCATAATGTCAGTGTATCGGGTGGAACGGCGGCCACAAATTACTTTTTCTCCATCGGCCGTCTGGACCAGAGTGGCATCATGCCCAACAGTTTTTTTGACCGTACCAGCTTTCGGGCTACCACCTCTACCGAGGTGTTTAAGAATTTCAACGTTTCCTTTTCAGCCAATTACATTAATTCCGGCGGAAAACGCTTACAGAATGGCTCCAACACCTCGGGTGTGATGCTGGGCTTATTGCGTACCGCCCCTAGTTTTGATAACAGTGCCGGGTATCTCTTTGAGGATGGTACCCAACGAGCCTATCGCGGCGGCAGTGTCTATGACAACCCTTACTTTACCGTCAATAAAAACTATACGACTGACGATGTAAATCGGATTATCGGGTACAGCCAGTTATCCTACGAGGCTTTGCCCTGGTTGAATTTCACCTATCGCCTGGGCGTGGATACCTACAGCGATGAGCGGCTTTTTCGCAACGATGTAAACTCATCCAGCGTACAGGCAGGTCAGGCGATCAATCAGACAATAAATAGCAAAGACATCAACTCCGATTTTCTGATGACCATCAAAAAGGAGGTAAGCGGAAACATTGGGCTGAATTTTACCGTGGGACACAACTATTACAGTAAAGACGTGGCCATCAATCGCATCGATGGTCAGGGGCTGGCTTCGCCCGGATTCTTTAACATGGCCAGTGCCACCGCCGTCAATGTAGCAGAAGGGGTCACCCGCCGCAAATTGTACGGTCTGTTCGGTACCTTGACCGTCAACATAGCCGATCAGCTCTTCGTCAACCTCAGTGGGCGAAACGACTGGTCTTCTACCCTGCCCGAAGCAAACAATTCTTTCTTCTACCCGGCAGCCAGCCTGGGCTGGGATTTCACCCAAACTTTTGCGATTGACAACCCGATCTTTTCTTACGGAAAGTTACGCGCCTCCTGGGGGCAGGTAGGTAATGATGCTCCTTTCGCTGTCACGAACAGCGGCTTTGCCCAATCGCGGGTACGGGATGGCTGGACCACTCCCCAGGGCGTCATCTTTCCAGCGCTGGGTCTGAATGCGTTTAATCCTGATGGTTTGCTCGGCAATGACCAGCTCAAAGCCGAAACCACCACCACCATGGAAGTGGGAGCCGACTTACAGTTTTTTAACGGTCGCATTGGTTTGGATCTCACGTACTTTGATGCCACCACCACCGATGCCATTCTCAACATTGACATCCCCAGTGCCAGTGGATGGCAGCAACGGGCCGTAAACTCTGCCGAGCTACGCAATTACGGAATTGAGGCTGCATTAACCGCCAATATCATCAGCAGTGAAGCTTTCAATTACGATGTTACCCTCAACTTCACCCGCATTCGTAATAAGGTAGAAAAGCTGGCCGAAGGCATTCCCTTCATTACCATTGATCCTTTCGGCACCCAACGGATTGCTGAAGGCGAACCCTTCGGCATTTTCTACGGAACCCGCTTCTTACGCGACGATCAGGGACGCAAAGTAATTGACCCGGCTAAAGGTCTGCCATTTGAAGACCCGAACGAAGGTATTGTGGGTGACCCCAATCCTGATTTCCTTCTGGGTTTCCGTAATACATTCACCTGGAAAGGCGTGAAACTTTCCTTCCTGCTGGATATTCGTCAGGGTGGAGATGTATACAATGGCACGAAAGGAGTGTTAAATAACTTCGGAGTGGGGGCTGAAACCCTGGATCGCAACGAGCGGGTGGTTTTTGATGGAGTGCTGGGACAAGTACAGGATGACGGAACGATTGTGGCAACCGAGCAAGCCAATACCATAGAAGTGGTAAAAGGCGGTACGGATGGAGGCACAAATTACTATCAGAATTATGGTTTTGTGAACCTGACCGAGCTTACCATCGAAGACGGTTCCTGGGTACGATTACGCGATCTGAGCCTCAGTTACGAGTTGCCCTCACAATGGCTGGAAAGCAGTCCGTTCCGCGGAGTCAACGTGGGTTTCATTGCCCGCAACCTTTTCCTATTTACCGATTACACCGGTATTGACCCCGAAACCAACCTGACCGGTGCCTCCAGCAATGTGATTGGCTACGATTACTTCAATAACCCCAATACGAAAAGTTACGGAGTGAGTGTCGGCCTCACTTTTTAATCAAATTTTCTTTCTCACTTATTCAATGATGATTAAATGAAACGATATATTATCAAAGTATTCTTACTGATTACTGCTCTTTCGGTATCCATCAGCTCCTGCGAGTTTGGTGATACCAATGTAGACCCTTCGCTACCGCAGGACGTAGCCATGAGTGCTCTGCTTCCTTCCGGTGAAACCGCCATTGCCTGGGTGGTCGGCGGAGAAATGGTACGCTTTAGCGGGTTACTCACCCAGCAGTTTCGCGGTATCAATGCCCAACAGCAGGACAACTGGCGCTATCTGATCCGGGAAGCCGATACCAATGGCACCTGGCAACGTATGTATCACAACTCTTTAAACACCATCAACTTTGTGATGATGAAAGGAGAAGAACAGAATGCGCCTCATTACCAGGGCGTGGCCGAAGTGCTGATGGCTACCGGCATTGGCAATCTTACCGATGCCTTCGGCAATGTACCCTACTCTACCGCCTTTGAAGGGAATGAAGGCAACTTCAACCCTACTTATGACGAGCAACAGGAATTGTACTCCACCACTTTGCCCCAGTTACTGGATGCTGCCATTGCCAGCTTAAGCGCCGATGATAGCCCGGGAGGTAGTCCCGGGGCCGATGATGTGATTTACGGGGGCGATCTGGACTTATGGGTGAAGGCCGCAAACTCCCTGAAGCTGCGCTACACTTTCCAGCAGGGAAAACGTAACCCGGCCGCGTATGATGCCGCTTTAGCAATGTTGCCCGAGGCTATCTCATCGAATCAGGAAGATTATGAGATGATTTTCGGATCGTCGGCCAATGAGCCCAATCCCCAGTACCAGTTTACCCAGAGCCGTTCGGGAAACATGCGCATGGATGACTATTTCGCAAATGTTTTTTCGGAAAACGATACCCGCAAGCCTTTCTTTGTGGATGGAGAAAATGATTTTGAATTTAGCGGTTATTATACCAGCATCAATTCTCCGGTAGTGCTCATGAGCTACGTGGAGGTGAAATTTATTGAGGCGGAATCTTATCTGCAAAAAGCAGCTCCCGACGTAGCAGCGGCCAAAACGGCTTTGGACGAAGCGGTAACAGCTTCTTTTCTTAAGATTACCGGTGCTCCGGTGCCCGCTGCTTATCAGGCCGAACTAGATGCCAACTGGGCAGCCGCCAGTGACAAACTGGAGGTACTGATCAACGAAAAATACATTGCCTGCTACTCGCAGGGGTTGCTTAGCTGGAATGATTACCGGCGCACCGGCTATCCGGATTTAACGGTGGTGCCCGACGGAACCAATTCTTTCAACGCCAATGGAGAGATTCCCCGTCGTCTGCCTTACCCGCAGGAAGAACGTTTATTGAATCCTACCAATATTCCGACTACCACGCCCAACCTGCAAAGTCGTTTCTGGTGGGATGAGTAAAAGGTGATATGGTGGCCAATCAAAAGGCGGGTTATGAAGGGTTGCTTCTTCGTAATTCGCCTTTTTTGATGATCAAATAATGCGGATCAGCTACCAAAACCTGTTTAAGAAGCACCAAACCAGCATTACTCCACCCTGTAAAACAAAGAGCACCTTAAGCAGGTTTTTCATTTGTGCCAACCTTGCTACAATATTCTTACAAGCCTAGGCTGTAAACAAGTATATAGCATTGGTACTGACCGAAGACCTATCGGATTTTTTTATTTACTTAAACGATAGGCAGCTTATGTAAAAACAAAACACCTTGTATTTTAGTCTTCCCATTGTAATTTTTTAGCGAATAATTGATCCCTATGGCCATCCTTGGAAACTTTATTAAAACTGCCATTGAGTTAAAAGAAAAATTAACTCCGGAAACCGAAGTCATTCCGGCGCAGGAGCGTGTCCTGACCTACCTGTTAAAAACTGCTGAAAATACGGCCTTTGGCCAACGATATGGATTCTCCAAAATCCTGGAGGCGGCCAATCCCCGGCAGGCCTTTGCTGAAACCATTCCGATGCATGACTATCAAAAGATTCATGATGAATGGTGGCATCGCTTGCAGGATGGTGAGAAAAACATTACCTGGCCGGGGCAGCCACAATATTTTGCCCTGAGCTCGGGTACTACCGGTAGTAGCAGCAAACGCATTCCAGTGACCGATGAGATGCTGGCCGCCATCCGGAATACTGGCATCCAGCAGGTGACCAGCCTGGCGAATTTTGATCTGCCTGCCGAATTTTTTGAAAAGGAAATTATGATGCTGGGCAGCAGCACTGATTTACAGCAGCGGGGTAACTTCCTGGAAGGTGAGATCAGTGGGATCAGCGCCAGTAATATTCCATTCTGGTTCAAGGGCTACTACAAACCAGGCGACGACATTGCCCGCATTGACGACTGGGATGAGCGTGTACAAAAGATTGCCGAACGGGCTGAGGAATGGGATATTGGTGCACTTTCGGGCATTCCTTCCTGGATTGAACTGATGCTGAAGAAAGTAATCGAACACCATAAGCTGAAAAATATTCATGAGATCTGGCCAAACCTCAGCGTATACACTCCGGGCGGCGTCGCTTTTGAACCCTACCGGAAAAGTTTTGAGAAACTGCTGGCCCACCCCCTGATCTATCTGGATACTTATCTGGCCTCTGAGGGCTTTCTCGCCTTTCAAAACCGCCCGGATACCACCTCTATGGCTCTGGTGGTGGACAATGGCATCTACTTTGAGTTTGTGCCTTTTGAGGAAAAAAACATGACCGAAGAAGGTAATGTGCATCCTGATGCGGAGATTCTCACCCTCGCCGAAGTAGAAGAAGAACAGGATTATGTGTTACTGATCTCTACGGTTGCGGGTGCCTGGCGATATATGATTGGGGATACCGTTAAATTTACCAGTAAAGAACGGGGTGAAATTGCTATTACCGGCCGTACCAAGCACTTTCTGAATGTGGTAGGCTCTCAATTATCTGTACATAAGATGAATGCCGCCCTGCAAAAGCTACAGGAGCAATTTCAGGTAACGATACTGGAATTTACGGTAGCGGCCATCCGCCGGGAAGAAGATGGCGAATATATTCACAAATGGTACCTGGGATCAGATGACCCAATGGATGCTACCGAGGTAGCGCAGACGTTGGACAAAATCCTTCAGGACTCAAACAAAAACTATGGGGTAGCCCGCAGCAAAGCACTCAAAGATGTGAAAGTGGAAGTAATACCTGCCGATCTGTTTTACCAGTGGAGTGAAGCCAGCAAGAAAAAAGGTGGACAGGTGAAAACTGTCCGGGTAATGAAAGAAGAAGATTTTGCCGAGTGGGAAGAATTTGTGCAAAAAGCCCAGGTGTAAATCAGGGAGCCACCTCGCTGAGCATTTCCGTGAATTCTTCGGGTGACATGTACAATCGCTTAATCCGATCTTTGTATGAAACCGGAATATCAGCATGGTTTAGTACATAGTTTTTGGTTTCCATAATCATGTTACCCAGGCCATGCTTCAGGGCAAATAGATCGGCCCGCCGTTCAGCTTTCTTTAGGAAGTTTTCAAAAAGACAGTATTTGGTACCAAAACCAATCATGGCCAACCCGCTTCGGTCTTTATAATCCATGATGTGCCCCAATTCATGGGCAATCCATCCAACCAGCACCTCAAAAGGCAGGGTTGAGATGTCCAGGCTTTCTTTGTTTAGTTTAAGATAGCGGCTGATTTTTACATTATATACCCGATGGGATTTGCCGCGAAAAATTGTACTTATCTTGGGCTGTGCCTGCATCACCGACTTGCGAATCTCTTCTTTGTAGATAAAGTTAATCCGGGTATTTTTAAGCTCGGGGTAGAACGACAGGGCGGTTAAAATAACGTCCTGCATTTCCTGAGGAATGACTTTATTCTTTCCGAATTCCGATAATATCTCTCTGGGCGGATCGCTTTCTACAATGCCTTCAGCCCGGCATAAAGGAGCAGAAAACAAGGTGACACAAAAACAAAAAGAAAGACAATACAGAAATAAGCAATTAATCATCAAACGGATAACTGTGGGGTTTTACAAAAAAGAATAAGTCTTTTAACTCACTTCTTAACGGGCAGGCCCGGAAGATAAGTTCCGATTTCCTGGTATGAGTTGTTACAATAAACTGAATTTATAGCAAAAATCCATAGAATTACCTCGGGAAATAGTACATCTGTGCTATTTAAAATGATAATGTGTCCGTTATTATAAATAAGAGGGCGCAAAAGGCGGAATCACGCTTTAGGGGAGATAAGCACGCTAACGGGAAAAGTATGGAAAATATATTGTGAGCAAAATAATTGCCATACAACAACTAAAACGAGGACTATAGCACAGTTACTTTGATGGGTGGCAAAATTTTACTCTATCCGCTCTACAATGATCTTGTATAAGCCCTTTAGGTTTCTACTCCCCGTTCTATAATCGCTTGAAGAAATCATCACGATCCTTTGAGACATTTCTTCCACCGGCTTTCCATCCATCTCCGTGAGTAAAAAAGTATGGTCACCGGTAGCTGTATTGAAAATCTCGTTCCAGGAATAGACTATTTTATATCCATCACTTGCCACAAATGTCAGGAAACATTCGCTCAACTGCTTGGGGTTATCAACCTTGATGGTTGCCTGTGCCAGAATATCTTTGATTAAAATACCCTTTAATCCGGTAATCGCACCTTTCCTCTCTCCTGCATGGTTGGTAATTTGAATATCCTTAATAGGCTTTATATCAAATTTGCCGATATCGGAAATTTTGAAAGTCACTTCCTGTTCCACCTGCCCTACGATCATAAATTCGTCGGTGGGTTGAATTTCATGCTGCCCCCAGGCGGGTTGGATCATTAATATGAGCATGAAGGCTATCCATCTGGCCAGTAATTTACTTATTTTCAATGGCTGGGTTTTAGTGAAGTTCATTTTGCGGTTCAATACGGTTAAAACAGGAGATTCTATATGTTGTGTTTCCACCAAAGTTGGTCTTTTTTTGGTATTTCCTGCTGTCATCCGGGATTAATAGGCATTCGGTAAAGAAAATGGCTGATGAAAAGATTTACCCCTTGACTACCGCCGTCGTTAAGTCCAATTCAAAATATCGAGTGCCCTCAATCGGGTTATAGCGGTACGGCTCGATTTCCCGGAAGCCCATCGCATGGTATAGGGTAATGGCCTTTCGCATAAAAGGCAAAGTATCGAGTCTTAACGCACGATAGTTCAATGATCTGGCCAGTTGTATTGCCTCACTCAGCAATGGTTTCCCCATGCCTCGGCTTCTGAAAGCCGGTTGGATAAACATTCTTTTCACTTCCGCTACCTGAGGCTCAAATTTTCGTATGCCCACACAGCCTACCGCTTCATTTGCTTCTTTCAACAATATCAGCCCGCCAGAAGGTGCTCCGTATTGGGTGGTGATCATTGATAGTTCTTCTTCCAGGTTCTGAAACGACAAATCAATACCCAGTTGCTCAATATACTCCAGAAACAGTGCTTTGCCCGCATCAAACTCTTCTTTCCTGGTGGCAACAATAAACTCCATTTGTATCCGATGTTATTGGGCTCGATTATGCATATTTCAGCCGTTGGGTTTTATCCAAAAATAAGCTGAATTACCGAAATATTGGTGTAACGCCGGTAGTTTTCAGTACCGTTCGGCTTAGTTTTTAGCCCGGCATGCTTTTTTGGGAATTCTTTGGGTAGCTCGAGCGGCAGGTGCCTCTCCTTGCCCCGGGCAAAAGGCATACTGAAAGCAATATAGATTGGCGGCTTACTTTCCTTTCTGGTTAGGAAGATATATGGTAAAGGTGGTACCCTCCCTACTACTCTCCAGCGTAATTTCACCCCTCAGCTGTTTCACACAGTGTTTTACATTATACAAACCAAGGCCGGTTCCACTGACCCGGTTGGTAGCCCGAAAAAACATATTGAACACATTCTTATGGTGTTGGGCTTTGATGCCTATACCGTTGTCAGCAACGCAAATCTTCACGCCCTGTTGATCATCCGAAACCGACACTTTTACCCACGGGGTATCCAGGTGTTTTTTCTGGTACTTAACCGCATTATCAATCAGGTTCTGTAGCAGTGACATCAGTAGCGATTTATCACTATAAAAGGGTTTCCAGAGATCAATGTGCTTCTCAAAGCGTATGTTACCTGCTTTTGCCGGGCCGACCACTGAGTTTTGCACTTCATCAATCAGCTCATGAAATTCAATCGGGTAATAGGCCCTTTCTCCTTTTCTGATTCTGGCCAGGGAAACCAGTTCCTGCAGCACATGGTCCATGCGCTCTGCCTGCAGCTTAATCATATGCATATAATCCAGGGCCGTATTCAGATCTTTCGATTCCTGCTCGGCCACCGTGACCAATCCCATAATGGTAGCCAGCGGGCTGCGCATATCATGAGAGGCTTTGTAAGAAAAGGTATTCAGCTCCTCAATGGCATCCTTAAGATCAGTAATATCGATGGCAGCTACCCCCAAGCCATCTCCCACTTTGAATGCATGGATGCGCGTAGAATAATTTCCTATCCTTGGATGAGGAACTACATTGTCGATGATCTCAGGGATTCCGGTCCGAATGACCTTTTGATATATCCGATAGCGTGCCGTTTCTTCAAGACCAGGAATGATATCAGTGATCAGTTTTCCTACTACCTGCTTTTCCTTAAAGTGTAATATTTTTAAAAAACTTTGATTTGCATCTACAAACCTCAGATCTTTATCAAGAATGATAAATGCTTCCTGAGCATTGTCGAAAAAGGATGCCTGCCAGCTCAGGTTATCTTCCTGGTCTTTTTTTATATCAATCTGTTTTTTCGCCTGCTCCATAGGTTAATCCAATAAATGGCCACTATTTTTGAAAAAGCTTTGTGCGCAGGCACCTACAAATTTTAGGGTATACGACTTTAGAAAACCTGCTCAATTCACTACTTATATGATAATCCAGCCTGCGCTAAGTCTGTGCTTCTTTTTCATCTGGCAAAAATATGGTAAAGGCCGTTCCTTCCTCATCACTCTCCAGCGTAATGTCTCCGCCCAGTTTATTTACACAATGTTGTACACTATATAATCCCAGTCCTATTCCGTCGACGAGGTTGGTAGCTCTGAAAAACATATTGAACACATCATTCTGGTACTCAGGTTCAATACCGATACCATTGTCAGCAACGCAAATCTTCACGCCCTGCTGATCATCTGTTACCGACACTTTTACCCACGGGGTATCCAGGTGTTTTTTCCGGTATTTAATCGCATTGTCAATAAGATTTTGAAACATGGATACCAGCAGGGCTTTATCGCTGTAAAACTTATGATCGGCGAAAATGTGCTTTTCAAAGTATATATCATGGTACCCTTCCATGCCCGAAAGTGACTCCAGCACTTCGTCAACCAACTGCCGAAAGTTAATCAGGTAATGTTTTTTCTTTCCGCTGGTTATTCGGATGAAATCAATGAGCTCTTTCAGCACACCATCCATGCGTTCGGCCTGATGCTTAATCATCTCCAGGTAATCCATGGCTGCTTCCAGGTCTTTTGATGTCTGATCAGCCACATTGACCAATCCCATAATGGTGGCTAGCGGGCTGCGCATATCATGAGAAGCTTTATATGAAAAAATGTTTAAATCCTCAATAGCTTCCCGAAGATCGGTAATATTCATAGCAGCCACTCCCAATCCATCTTTTACCTTAAATGCATACACCCGCACGCAATAATTGCCCAGGCTGGGGTGAGGAACTACCTCGTCAATCATTTCGGCTTTCCCGGTTCGAATAACTTTCTGATATATGCGATAACGTTTGGCTTCTTTGATCCCGGGAATAAAGGCAGAGATATGCTTTCCGACAATATCCTCTCTTTTAAAATGAAACAGGTCCAGATAGGATTGACTACTCTCCAAACAGTTTAACTCCTTATCGAATATGACAAATGCCTCCAGGGCATTATTAAAGAAGGCTGCCCGAAGACGATCACTATTTTCCCGGGAATTTTCCATTTTAAATTCGCTACCAACAGTACTATTTATATCTGAAAGTTTTTCACCAATACAGTAGGTTAATCTAGTAAATTGCCCCTGCTTTTAAAAGGTTTTTTGGGCTGGTGCGCACAAACTTTAGAGCCTTGCGTAAAAAATACTACGATTAATAGGTAAATATCTCTAGTATGGTTGTTTCCAGAAGACAAACTTTTCTCGACCAATGCATTTGGGAGAATAAAAAATTCTCCAATCATATTTCTGAAACGACGTAAGTATGCGCAAGACAATATGCTTTATCATTGGAAAAGAAAAACCCTTCTCCTGCGATCAGTAAATTGCTCCTTTGCCTGGTTCTGATAGAAAGCTCGGCCTTTATGCACCGGCAAAGCAGACATTTCTTCTGGCGTGTTTTCAAAAAAATACTTTCACCTTACTTTACCGGTAAGGGCAAACGCCTAAAAAATTAGGAGGCAATCCATATGCTTACGCAAACCTTACTCCTCAGCGGGGGAAATCGTTAACCATGCTCCAACCTTACTTCCAAGTAACCTGGCAGTCATTTTCGGGCCTCATAACTCATTACTTAACCGCTGGCAATTATATATTTGCCTCGGAAACGATTGCTAAGCGCCTGGCAGTCGTATAATGCTGCCCAAAACCACTGCCCACCAACTAAACACTCTACCCAACTCCTATTTGGAAAGTGTTTCGGCTTGCATCATTACTTTCGAGGCCCACATGACCGATCTCGCGGCCAACCACCAGCCCTATGCTCCTGATTAGTCTGGATACTCGAAAGCCAGGGGTTCATTCACCCGTTCGTGCCACGCCAGACCGTACTGATTCAGGGCATCCATAAACGGATCGGGGTTAAACTCTTCCACATTGTATACTCCGGGCTGCATCCATTCTCCGGTAAGCATCATCATGGCCCCAATCATAGCGGGCACTCCGGTGGTGTACGATACCGCCTGCGCTCCTACTTCCCGGTAGGTTTCAGCGTGGTCGCAGTTATTATACACAAAGTAGGTTTTATCCTGCCCGTCTTTCAGCCCTTTAATCTGACAACCGATAGAGGTTTGTCCCTGATACCCTTCGCCCAGGGATGCCGGCTCGGGTAATACGGCTTTCAGGAACTCCAAAGGCACAATTTCCTGTCCCTTAAACATCACCGGATCAATGCGGGTCATGCCCACATTTTCCAGCACCCGCAGGTGGGTAATGTATTGCTGAGAGAAGGTCATCCAGAAACGGGCTCGCTTAAGGTGGGGAATATTTTGGGTGAGCGATTCCAGCTCTTCGTGGTAGAGCAGATAAGAATCCCGCTCGCCCACCCCGGGATAATCCACCAGCTGATGAATCTCCAGCGGCTCGGTTTCTACCCAACTCCCCTGCTCCCAATAACGACCGTTCTGGGTAATCTCCCGGATGTTGATTTCCGGGTTGAAGTTGGTGGCGAAAGCCTTACCGTGGTCTCCGGCATTACAATCCACAATATCCAGATAATGTATTTCGTCGAAGTGGTGCTTCTGCGCATAAGCCGTGAATACGCCGGTTACTCCGGGATCAAAGCCACAGCCCAATAAGGCCATAATACCGGCTTTTTCGAACTTTTCGCGGTAGTCCCATTGCCATTTGTATTCAAACTTTGCTACATCGCGCGGTTCGTAATTGGCCGTATCCAGATAATGTACTTTCGTCTCCAGACAGGCATCCATGATGGTCAGGTCCTGATAAGGCAGAGCCACGTTGATGACCAGTTTCGGTTGAAACTCTTCAATGAGCCGCACCAGTTCAGGCACGTTATCAGCGTCTACCTGAGCAGTTTGAATAAAAGTGTCGGGATATTTGCGACGAACCTGTTCGGCAATCTGTTCGCATTTGGCCTGAGTGCGGCTGGCCAGCAGGATATTGCTGAAAACTGACGACAATTCGGCACATTTATGGGCAACCACATTTCCTACTCCCCCGGCTCCGATGATTAGTACATTACTCATAAAACAAAAATTGTATGATTGAACTGTTGAATACGGTTGGGCAAATTTAGGGAATCACTTTATACAAAAAAACCAACCGGGAAATTCCCGGTTGGTTTTACTACTAAGTCATAAAAACTACTGTCACATGAACTTCTCCTCAACTATAAAAAGATGGGCATGCACTATCAGACACCTATTGTAAAAATGCCCGAAGCATCCATATCCTCTTTTCAGTATCTTTAATCAGGTCTTCTACAAACGATACAGTACCCTCATCCTGAGCTTCCAGCGCCGTAGCCAGTGCCTCCTTTAAGGTATAGAGAATTACCTGATTGTTTTTCCAGGTAATATGGATAGCCTTTTCACCCTGGCTCACATTTTTGGCAGCAGTTAGCTGGGCTTTCTGAAAGTAGTCATCCAACGCGTGCAGCGGAGTGGCATCCAGTGCCCGGATGCGCTCAGCCAGTTGGTCGATGGTTCCGGCAGCTTCCTGGTACAGCTCCTCAAACTGCGCATGTAACTGGAAAAACAGATGTCCGGTAATGTTCCAATGAAATCCCCGAAGGTTCTGGTAGTAAATCTGGTAATCGGCCAGTAATCCATTCAACTGGTCTACCAACTGCTTTCTGGCTCTGGCTCGATTATCTTGTTCTACGGCAGTGCTTATCATATCTTTTATGCATTTATTTATTAAGGTATACGCAGCCCCAACCATTAGGATAATTAATCGTAACTATAAGAGTATAAATAATACTTATACTCTTATGACCCTGGATCAACTCCAATATACCCTGGCCGTGGCACAGCACCGCAGCTTTGTAAAAGCCGCTAAACAACTGCATATCACCCAACCGGCCCTGACTATTCAGATCAAACAACTGGAAAAAGAAACAGGATTAGTACTATTTGATCGCTCTCGTAAACCGATTACCGTGACCGAAGAAGGGGAACGCTGGCTGAAGCAGGCCCGCGAGGTATGGCGTCAATCCCAGTCGCTTCGCAGCCTGGCTTCGGATATCCGGGAAACTTCCGGCGGAGCGGTCACCCTGGGCATTATTCCCACTGTGGCCCCGTACCTAGTTCCCCTCTTCTACGACCCACTGGTCAGCACCTATCCTGATTTACAATTGACCATTCGGGAGCTGGTTACCGAAGATATTATAGATGCCCTGAAGAATGGTACGATCGATGCCGGTTTGCTGGCCACTCCCACGGAAGCTGCCGGTCTGGAATTAGAGCCCCTGTTCTACGAACAGTTTTTTGTGTACGTTTCTACCAATCATCCACTGGCTGAGCAGGAATCGGTAGCCGTATCCGAACTTACCCGGCACGACCTCTGGCTATTGCAGGAAGGGAATTGTTTTCGTGACCAGGTGAATAACCTCTGCCAGTTGAAGGTAAACTCTTCCCACCCCACCCACCTGCGCTACGAAAGCAGCTCGATTGAGTCGCTGAAACGTATTGTAGAAGCCTGCCACGGTATCACACTGATTCCGGAGCTGGCCACGCTGGGAGTAGCTCCTCAGCAGGAAGAGTTGATCAAACCACTGGCGGGCACGCCGCCCGTACGGGAAATCAGCCTGGCCATGCACCAGGGGGTAGCAAAAAAACGCTGGCTAGATCAGATCAAAGCAGTGCTGCTGGAGAATATTCCTTCGGCCCTTCGCCAATTGCCTGCCGGAGAGGTCGTCAGTCCGCTGGAACTGACGGCTTAAAGATTTATGGCCAGCGGATGCATCCGTTGAAGAAAGCCTTCTTTTCGGCTGGCCGATATTTTTACCTGAGTCTGGTCTTTGAGTATGACATATCCCCCATCGGCTTTCACATACCGGGCCACCTCATTCAGGCTAATAAGATGAGACTGATGGACACGATAAAAATCAGCTTCGTTCAGCCATTGCTCATATTCTTTCAAGTGTTTACTGACCATAATCTTCCGGTTGTTGGTCAAATAAAACTGGGTATATGAACCCATCGCTTCCAGCCGGATAATATCAGATACGGGAACAAAGAATAACCCTTCGGTGGTGGCCAGGGTGATGGTGTGTCGGCGGTAATTCTGCTGCTGCAAATTGTGCAGTAAAGTATCAATCTGCTGATTGTAGGAGGAAGTTTTCTGTTTGTTGAGCACTTTATCCACTGCCATCTGAAGCTCTTCCAGGTCAATGGGCTTCAGCAGATAGTCAATGGCACTGAATTTAATGGCACGCAACGCATAGTGCTCGTAAGCGGTGGTAAAGATTACCTCAAACGACCGCTCCGGTAGCTGTTCCAGCAAATCAAATCCGGTACCGGTGTTTAGGGCAATGTCCAGGAAAAGTAAATTGGGCTTCCACTGATTCACCAAAGATACCCCTTCTTCTACCGATGCTGCGACGGCCTGTACCCTCACTTTCGGGCAGTACTCCCCTACCATATTTTTTAAAGCCTCCCGGCTATGTAATTCATCTTCTATTATGACAGCAGTAAGCATGGTTCTTCTTCCGTTTGAGGTAGTAAAATTTCAACGCGGGTTCCTTCGGGTTTTCCCTGCTCATCCTGCAGGTCCAGAATATGCACACTGGTTTTTTTGGTTTGCCCGTAATTCAATGTCTCTAATCGCTGTTGGGTTACTGACATACCCCGGGAGGGAAACGCGCTTCTCGATCGGTGTTGCCGGGCAGCAGCACGTCCGATCCCGTTATCTTCCACCACACAGCACAGGTGTTGGCTCGTTCGTTGTATCTCGATACGTAACTGCCCACCTTCCGCTTTATGTCGCAGCCCGTGTACCAGCGCATTCTCTACGTAGGGTTGAATGAGCAGGAACGGGATCTCAGTTTCGTGAACATCCACCGACGCATCTATATGCATGATGTAATCGAAGGGGTGGCTATACCGCAGCCGTTCCAATTCAATATAATGCTTCAACAGCGTAATTTCATCGGCCAGCGGCACCTGGGTATTCACGGAGTTTTCCAGCACTCTACGGATCAGTCGGGAAAACTTAGACAGATACTTTAGCGCAGAGGTTTTATCATTGATCGTAATGAAGTGTTGCACCGCGTTCAGCGAATTAAAGATAAAATGCGGGTCCATTTGCGCCCGGAGCATTCGCTTTTCCAGTTGCTGGTTCATCTCACTAATCCGCGTATTTTTTCCCTGAATCTCCCGGTTTTTCTCGTCCAATAGCTGGGCAGACTGCTGTTTCAGGCGGTACCGGTTATAGACAAACAGGATCAGCAGCCCCAAAAGTCCCAATGCAAGGATCAGCACCAGCCGTAAGCGTTTCTCAATATGCCGGGTCCGGGCCAGCCAGGTAATCTCCTGCTCCTGCGCCACAATTTGCTGTTCTTTTTTTTCAACGTCGTAGCGGGTTTGCATCTCTGCCATCTGCTTTGATTTCTCCTCGGAGAACAAACTATCCTGATAGAGTCTTGATCGCCGGTAGTGCCGAAGTGCCTGCCGATAGTCTCCCTGAGCCTCACTGACCTGATACAAAATGTGATACGCTTGTTGCAAATGACTCTTCTGCCCTAAAGCTTTCGCCCGCCCAATACTTTGGTTCAGATAGTCTATGGCTTTAGGATACGCACGTTGCTGCATCGCCAATTCTCCTAAATTTAGGAGTAAAACCGGGATATTTCGCTGATCATTCACCTTCCTGGCAATTGCCAGCGACTGTTGATAGTACGTTTTCGCCTGCTCGGGCTGGCCCACTTCTTCGTACACTGCTCCGATATTACCCAGCACAATGCCCATTTCCCGCTCGTTCCCCAGCACTTGCTCCAGGGTAAGTGCCTGCTGATAATAAGTTAAAGCCTGCTCCCAGTCTTGTTGCTGGTGGTAGGTTTTACCGATATCACTTAAAAGCAGAGATTGGCGAACCTGGTTATCGGTGGCCTCAAAAATGGATAAGGCTTTTTTCTGAAAGCGAAGCGCCAGGGCCAGATCATTGGTATGTTGATACACCTGGGCCAGATAGACATAATCACTGGCGGCGGCTTCCTGATCATTCAGCAACTCATTGCAGCGCAAGCTTCTCAGAAAGTAATCTAAAGCCTGCTCATATTCTCCCTGAGTGGTCAGTATCAGCCCGGTATTAGCGTAGCATTTCGCCTGCCCCCGCTGATCTCCAATTTCCCGGAAAATGCCGAGGGCAATCTGATAATAGTGTTTTGCCTGGGCATGATCTCCCCGATAAAAGGCCAGTATACCCAGGTTTTTATTGGCATTCGCTACTCCCGGCTGTTCGCCCAACTTTTCAAAAATGGTACTGGCTTGCTGAGTATGATAGGTCCCGCCCTCCGTATCTCCCTGAATTATGGACGTCACTCCCAGGTTAAGATGAGCCTGCCCTTCACCATGCTGATAATGGAGTTTTTCGGCATACCGCAAGGCGCTGTCCAGAAAATACCGCGCTTTGGTAATATCCTGGTAGCGGTAGGCTTCTCCTAACTGATTCAGCAGGTTGATCCGCGCCGTGTCCCGGGCAGTAACCAATCGGGTTTGTAGGCTATCAATGGGTGAACCGGCCCACGCAGCCATTGGTAACAGTAAGAACAGGCTGAACAGATACCTCATCACCTACAGCGATCGGGGAACATATACCCATATATCACCGGAACGGGGGATGCAGAGCCTCCTGGATTTTGGCTGCTGTACATAGATACATTTATTTTGAGACGACTGAGGGTCAGGATGGCAGAAAATGTCGTGCGGGCAACCTGAGAACTGCGGCAAAACCGAAGCAGACGGCTGGCCGGGCACAGGGTCAGTAGGATTACTTAGCCCGAAGGTATTAACATCTGTTTCCTGACTATTGGTGGTGATAAAACCTTTCATCGCTGCTCCCCAGGCATCAACTACCACCCCATCAGTAATTGCAATATAAATGTTCGTGTTTGTTTCAGGATTGAAACCGATCTTGTATAATCCATCCGCTTTGTCGGCAGTACTATAAATAAATTTCCAATAGGTGTATACCTCAGAAGTAATCACCACATCCATATTTTTGGTAAGATCCGCCGTTATATCGCCTTCCAGCGGATCTTCACAAGAGAAGTTTAGCATCAGAAAAAATGAGCAAATTCCGATCAGGAGCATTGACTTTTTCATGGCAATCGGGGATTATATATTTTATAGATTAGTGCCTCTCCCCTGCGGTAAAGTCACCACAATATTGCTGAAAAATATTCACTGCGCCCCGAAATCCGGAATCAAATTGACCATTCGCCCCGGTGCATTGATCAATGACGCCTCTCAATTGATATTCGTCACCTCAGTTACCCAGCGTTAGGATATCAAGCCAATAACTACCCTGGTCAATACTCCGGCCTGCCCCGTCAACTGCCCGTAACTTGCGGGTGACCCGCCCACCAGTTGATACTACCAACAGACATCATGCAGAACATCGATTAGCTAATCCATGCATAAGGCGGACGCCGAAAAGCCTGAAACAGAGTAGGCAATCAACTCACGATTTGTTAACTATGAATGTCTTAAAACTATTCTCCGTGTGTTGGGTAGTCTTGTTTGCGCTGTTTTCCTGTGAGCAGGAAGATGCGATCCAACGCCCATTCTCTTCCGCTGCAGCCCCTCAACTGGATGCAGCAGTCAAGAGCAAAACGCCAACCCGAAATTTTGAGGTACTTGATCTCAACACTGTTGATTCCAAACAAAACGGGTACCATCGTCTGCAACAAAATAAGGCGACCGGAAGCGTGTTGTACGCTCATACAAAAAAAGGCCAGAAAGCCAGTTATATGATTCTCAAACGCAACGGGCGCCAGATCGCTTACACGGCATCAGACCCTGATGGGAAGTGCCCTGATCTGTATATTTGTATTGACCCAAAGACAGACAAGTACATTTTCTACGACAAGTGTAAGACCGATAATCCCTGTGGACGCGCCACCTGTTCAGAACTGGTATGGTGCATTGACCCGGATACGGGCGATTATAAACTGTACGATAAGTGTCAGACGGATAACCCCTGTCAAAAAGACACTCCACCAATTTTTTCAGTCAGTAAAAATCAGCAGGTCCAGCCTTTCTGTCCGTTGGTAGAATATACCTGGATGATTGATCCTGAAACCGGCGAATATATGCTGCTGACCGAGTGTAATAATGTAACACAGATGTTTCTCCCGGTGGGCTGGTAGGCCCAATAGATATGTTTAGGTTAAGAAGTAGAACAGAAAAGCCTCTTTACAGGTGTAGAGAGGCTTTTCTTTTTGCCTGCAGAAAAACTTTTTTCTCAGCCTAACCGTTGTACATACAACTTATACACTATCACTATAGTACTATGCAACTTGAAGAAGAAATTAAGCAGGCAAAATTCAGTAACCCTTTCCACAAGGCGGCTCTGAACATTTCCTTTACGGCCAACTGGCTCGCGGGTATTCTGCTGCCCATCTTCAAAAAACATGGTATCTCCGCCGAGCAGTTCAACGTATTGCGCATCCTGAAAGGGCAACATCCGAACCCCTCTCCCCTACAACTGATCACCGAGCGTATGTTGAATAAGATGTCGAACGCTACCCGACTGGTAGAAAAGCTGCGCCTCAAAGGCTTTGTCACCCGTGAAATATGCCCGGAGAACCGCCGCCGGGTCAATATTTTGATTACGGAAGAAGGCATCGCCCTGCTTAACTGCATCAACCCCGAAGTGGAACAGGCCATGCAAGACCTGAACAACCTGACTGAAGAAGAAGTAAAAAACCTTAATCAGATACTTGATAAAATTCGCCGCTAATCCAGTAGGCTACTCTCGCACCTGCCCCTGTCCATAAACCAACCATTTGTAACTGGTCAGTTCGGCCAAAGCCATGGGCCCCCGGGCGTGCAGCTTCTGCGTACTGATCCCAATTTCAGCTCCCATACCAAATTCAGCTCCATCCGTGTAAGCCGTAGAGGCATTGGCATAAACCGCCGCGGCATCTACTGATTGCATATAGGTCTGAATGGTGGTTTGATCCTCAGACACGATGGCCTCGCTGTGGCGGGAACTATATCGGGCAATATGGTCCAGCGCTTCTTCCAGATCCTCAACCGTTTTGATAGACATCCGATAAGACAAAAATTCAATCCCAAAGTGTTCGGCAGAAGCTCGGAATAACAGGTTGTCCGGATACTGTCCGGCTAATGCAGCATGGCTGGCTTCGTCCGCATAAATCTCCACTTCTTTCGTAGCCAGTTTTTCGATGAGGGCTGGTAAATCTGACAGGCGTTGCTGGTGGATGATCAGACAGTCCAGTGCATTGCACACACTTACCCGGCGGGTTTTGGCATTGAAAACAATGGCTTTCCCCTTCTCCAGATCACCGTCTACATCAAAATAGGTATGTACAATGCCCGCTCCCGTCTCAATAACCGGCACTTTTGCATTTTCCCGCACATAGTTGATCAGCCCCTGACTTCCCCGGGGAATCAGCACATCCACGATATCTACCGCTTCCAGCAATGCCTTAGTTGCCTCCCGGGAGGCAGGCAATAAAGTAAGCAGGGACTCATTCAGTTGGTACTGTCGCAATACCTCATGAATCACCGAAGCAATGGCCAGGTTAGAGTACTCGGCATCGCTGCCCCCCTTCAGTACCGAAACATTACCTGCTTTCAGACAAAGTGAAAACACATCGAAGGTGACGTTCGGACGGGCTTCATAAATCACTCCTACCACTCCCAGAGGCACCGACTGTTTGCTCAGCTGCAATCCGTTGGGCAGGGTGCGCTCTTCCAGGATTTTCCCTAAGGGGGAAGGCATATCAGCTACGTTTCGCATGTCCCGGGCAATCGTTTCTATTCGTTCGGCGGAGAGCTTCAAACGGTCATATTTTGGATCATCCGGATCCATTCGATCCAGGTCTTTCTGGTTCTCAGTCAGGATGTAATCCGTCTGGGCAACCGCCGCGTCGGCCACAGCGCGCAGTACATCATCAATGGTTTTGGAACGAAGGCGTAAGGCATCCTGCCCGGCCCGCTTTACCGGGGTAAAATCAACAGCCGTCTCAGTGAAGGTGGTCATGGGATTGTGTTTTTCAGGCGGGAAAGTTACAAAAGCTTCCTAAGAATGGCTATTGATCGCATTGAATTTAACACCGCATTCGTTTTCCGTATAATCTTGAATATGCCAGTTGGTTTTCAATAAAAGCAGATAACCAAGCCTACTTGATCGAGTACTGACATTCATCCGCTTGCGGCTTATTGTGGCGATACGCCTTATTTCTGCATCCGCCGATTAAACCGGGTAAAGGACACAATCCCGTAGACCAATACCAGGACAGAAAGCGGAATTAATACAAATCCGGTAATTCTCAGCACTTCATCCTCGGCCAGTAGCTTTAAAAAAGTAATTCCCGTGGCAAAAACCATCATGGCCGTGCGGCTATATGCCAGTAAAGTACGCTGGTTGGCTAATTTGGTGCGTTCCAGGGCCAGTTCATCGTTGTTCATAAGTATCTTGCTCGTTCTTGTTTTGATAGATGTCAATACGTTTTTCGGAGGCAACGTTGCCAATAATATCTCCCCGCTCAGCATAAATGTTCAACTCGTTCGTCTTAGGAGGGGTATATCCGGCGCATGTTTGCCAATACTACTGAAATTCAGTGTTTATACTATATACTTGCCAGGGTTTTGTTTACCAAACCGGCTTTCGCAACATTGTATCTCTCTTATGAATTTACTCATTAAGCTATTAAAAATGATCGGGCTACTCATCGGCGCACTTGTCGTACTCATTCTCTTTATCGGCGTACTCTTCGTAAACTTTTATCCTACCTTCGGGCATAAGCCCAGCGCGGAGCGTTTGCAGCACTTTGCTACGCTGGATCATTACCAGGACGGAAAGTTCATCAACCAGATTCCTTCGGAAATGGATATGAGCTTTGCTAACCTGGCCAGTGTGCTGGGCGACTATATCAAGGGCAACCCCAATCGCCAGCCCAATTCCCCCTTACCAGTGGAAAAAGTAGATTCGCTGGACATTGCCAACCATGAATCTTCCTTCACCGGGGTTACCTGGTTTGGTCATTCGGCCATTCTGCTGGAAGTGGCGGGTAAAACCCTGTTTTTGGACCCCATGCTGGGCGAATCACCTTCACCGCATCCCTGGTTAGGATCAAAACGATACAGTGAGGAATTACCGATTTCTATGGACCAACTCCCCCCCATTGATGCCGTCCTGCTATCCCACGACCATTATGATCACTTGGATTATGAATCTATCCGGGCACTTAAAGGAAAAGTAAATGCCTTTTATGTTCCGCTGGGAGTTGGTGCGCATTTGCGATCCTGGGGAGTGGAGGAAAGCAAAATTCATGAAATGGACTGGTGGGATGAGGCGGAGCACGACGGTATCCAACTGACCTGCACTCCGGCCCGCCATTTCTCCGGTCGGGGCCTGTTTAACCGGGCCAGCACGCTTTGGGCTTCCTGGGTAATTTCGGCTCCTACGGCAAATATCTACTTTAGCGGCGACAGCGGTTATGGTCCTCATTTCAAGGAGATCGGCGAAAAACTCGGTCCCTTCGACCTGGCCATGATGGAGTGCGGACAATATGATCTACGCTGGGAAGCCATTCATATGCTGCCTGAACAAACGGCCCAGGCCTTTGTAGATGTGCAGGGAAAAGTGCTGATGCCCATCCACTGGGGGGCTTTCACCCTAGCGCTTCATACCTGGACTGATCCGGTAGAAAGATTATCAGCCAAAGCCCGGGAGCTGGACCTCACCCTGGCCACTCCCAAAATTGGCCAGCCGCTGATCCTGCCGCCGCGACAACTTCCTACCGATGCCTGGTGGGAGCAAGTCCGTCAGGCAGTCAATCAATAAAGGAGAAGGCTCATGGAGTAATCGTTTCAATGCTGCCATCCGGACGATGGGTGAGCGCAGTGACTTTGATATTCCTCAGGTGGGTTTGCCCGCCGGAAATTTCAGTATCATGGTAGAATAAATACCACTGCCCGTTAAATTCCACGATAGAATGATGATTGGTCCATCCCAGGACCGGGTTCAGGATTACGCCCTGGTAGGTAAAGGGTCCGTAGGGATTGTCGCCGGTGGCATACGCAATAAAGTGGGTGTCGCCGGTAGAATAGGAAAAGTAGTAGGTATCCTGGTATTTATGCACCCAGGCGGCTTCAAAGAACCGTCGCTCGTTGTCTCCCGCCTTCAGGGGTTCCCCATTTTCGTCCAGAATCGTCACATCCCGCAGCCCCTCCTCAAAACTCAGCATGTCGTCGCTGAGACGAGCCACTTTCGGGCTTAAAGCGGGCTGGTCATCGGGTGGGTATTCATCGGTTGACACATACTCCCCACTGCTCCAGCGCTGTAACTGCCCTCCCCAGATGCCTCCAAAGTACATATAGTAGGCTCCATCCGCATCGGCAAACACAGCCGGATCTATACTGTAACTGCCGGTGATTGGATTTTCTTCGGGCTGGAACGGGCCGGTAGGCGAATCGCTGGAGGCTACTCCAATCCTGAATACACTATCTGCATCTTTGGCTGGGAAATACAAATAATAGGTTCCATCCCGAAATGCGGCATCCGGCGCCCACATCTGCCGCTCAGCCCAGGGGACATCAGCTACGGATAAAGCCACACCATGATCGGTAACTTCCCCTCCTACCTCATTCATGCTGTACACATGGTAATCTTTCATATCGAAATGGCTGCCCAGGTCATCCTGTGGGATGCCAGACTCGATATCGTGCGAGGGATAAATATACAGCGTGTTATTAAATACGTGGGCCGACGGGTCAGCAGTGTAGAGATCGGTAACCAAAGGTTCCGTTAAGAATGTCGGGCTATCGGACGCACTGGCGACAGAATCTTCCGTAGTCGCAGTATCTGCATTTTCTGAAGAGGGACTTTGGCAAGCCGCTGCCAGCAGTATCCACACCAGGGTAGCTGAGAAAATTTGCGTTTTGCCAGGAATATGATTGTGTATCATCATTACATTTGTTTTGTATCTTGAAATAAAGGAGTTTGGTTCAATTATCCAATTCGTACACCCATGCCCAATAGAAATTCATCTCCCGTGTTCCAATCAAACCGGCTGGCAATTCAACCCATAGGTAGAGTGCAGCAGCGCCAAGATGTCTAAAAAGTTTTGTACATTCATCATAATGAAAATAGCAGTAGTACTCGCATTGTTTTTTACTTCGCCTATTTTAGGACAGGAACTACGCCCATCGGAGGGGTTGCCCATTCACCGGGTACCGGATCTTGCTTACAAAACGCAGGGCGATGCCTATGAAATGGAACGTTGCCGACTGGACCTTTATCTGCCTGACCTGGCAGAGGACTTTCCCCTGCTGATCTGGCTGCACGGGGGTGGGCTGACGATCAACTCCAAAGACTCCCTGGAAGCCAGCGAAGTAGGCGTGCGGATGGCCCGCGAAGGTATTGGCACTGCGGTGATCAATTACCGCCTCTCCCCGGAAGCAACCTTCCCTGCGTATATTGATGATGTGGCTGCAGCCATCCAATGGGTATACGACAATGCCCGAAAGTATCAGGGTGACCGCAAGCGACTGTTTGTGGGAGGACACTCGGCGGGCGCCTATTTAGCGGCCATGGTGGCGCTGGACCCTACCTATCTGGAATCCTATGACCTGAAACCTCGTCGACTGACGGGCGTCATCGCAATCAGCGGACAAATGGACAGTCACCAAACCACCAAAAAGGAGCGCAACCTACCCGCCGAGGAAAAAATTGTGGACCAGACCGCTCCACTTTTCTTCGTCAGCGAGGCCCAGAAGTTGCCGCCTTTTCTGATCCTCTATGCTGACCATGATATGCCCCAAAGAGGCGCCATCAACCGGGAATTTGTGGATTCTTTACAGGCCCATCAGTATCCGGTGATGGCTCATGAGATTAAAGACCGGGATCACCTCTCCATTATCCGGAATGTGCTGCAACCAGATGATGAGACTGTACGCCTGATGAAGGCCTTTATTCTTGGTGATGAAATAGATTCGCTAAACGCCGAATAGCCCTCCCAAACCTTTCCTGCAAATTCAAATAATCCGGCCAATTCACCTTTTGGTTGGCATTATTGCATTTGCATTGTAACTTTCCCTTTTTAACCATTATACTTTCATGACTGATATACCAACCTACACCTTTTCCCCCGCGTATTTACAACAGTATTCTCAAGCAGTGTTCCAGCATTTCGGCGTGCCGGAAGCCGATGCCAAGCTAGCCTCAGAAGTACTGGCTACCAGTGATTTACGCGGCATAGAATCACACGGAGTAGCGCGATTGCACACGTATTTTGACATGCTTACTTTGGGGCGTATCAACCCAAAACCCAATATTACCATTGTGCGGGAAAAGGCCAGCACCGCTACCGTGGATGGTGACAATGGCTTAGGACTGGTCGTGGGCCCGAAGGCAAATGAGATTGCGATGGATAAAGCCGAGCAGGTGGGGTCGGGCTGGGTAAGTGTACGCAATACCAACCATTACGGCATCGCCGGTTACTACCCCCTGCAAGCGTTGAAGCGTGACCTGATTGGCTGGTCGATGACCAATACCACCAAGTTGGTAGCTCCGCTGTGGGGCGGGGAGCGAATGCTGGGAACCAATCCCATCGCCATTGCTTTCCCCGGTCTGGAAGAGCCCGCCATCGTCATTGATCTGGCCACCAGTGCGGCAGCCTACGGCAAAATTGAAATTGCCCGACGGGAACAACACCCGGTACCATCGGGCTGGTGTGTGGACAAGGAAGGCGAACAAACCACCAACCCTCAGGCGATGGTCGATGGAGGTGCTCTGCTTCCCTTAGGTTCAGACCGTGAACACGGCGGGCATAAAGGGTACTCCCTGTCAGCGATGGTGGATATTCTGTGCTGTGTGCTGAGTGGTGCCAACTGGGGGCCCTTCGCTCCCCCCTTTGCTTTGCGCCAGCATGTACCGGAGCGTAGTGTGGGCAAAGGCATCGGACACTTTTTCGGTGCCCTGCAAATTGATGGTTTCATTGACCCTGACGAATTCAAACGGCAGATCGACGACTGGGTGCGTACCTTCCGCAATACCAAACCGGCTCCTGGCACCAATGGCCCGCTTATTCCGGGAGATCCTGAACGGGAAGCCGAGCAAGTCCGCAGCAAAGAAGGCATTCCCTTACTACAACCCGTGGTAGACGACCTGCTGGATATTTCCCGGCAAACCGGGATTCCGTTTAGTACAAACGATGCCAGCTAAGCAAAGGGCTAAGCACTGCATTACGTGTATGCCTAGTCATTTGCTTTCGTCGCCCGTTTCGGGCGTTCAATTAAGCAGCATGACGGGTCTGGAGGAGAGCCCTCCGAGCGTACCATTTCCTGGTATTAGGCAAAATCAGCCTTTTGGTGGGGTACTCTGAACTTGCTTTTGACCAGGGATTGCAAATTCTTACATGCATTGCACTTTTTCCGCCCGATGAGTGCAATTAACCCCTTACAATTGCGCTCCCACGACGCGCGCAACGCTATCGAACCCTAAAGATTGCATTTCTTCTCGCTGAGGAGTGTAATCGACGCCTCTCGAATGCAATCATTCGTAGCGCGGAGTACAATCGACACCTCTCGAATGCATTCATTCGTGGCGCGGAGTGCAATCGACACCTCTCGAATGCATCCATTCGTGGCGCGGAGTGCTGTCGAACCCTGTATGCAGCATATATTCTTCTCGCACCACGTGCGGGTTCGCAATTTATCCAGTAGTTTTACTTCGATAATGGGCAACCAAACTCTCGTAAACCTAACCTGATGCAGCGAACAATCAGATTAAAAAAGATACTCCCCCACCCCCCAACGCTGGTATGGCGGGCATTAACCAATGCTCCTTTGCTCGGTGAATGGTTTATGGAAAATGACATCGTACCTACCATCCATCGGGAATTCACCTTCCGAATGGCCCCTCAGAAAGGCTGGGATGGTATTACGCACTGCCAGATTACCCGGTTAGAGCCTTTAAAAACCATCAACTATACTTACCGGGGAGAAGCAACGGGTGAAAAAGCACTGGCCTGTGCCGGTATTCATTCCGATACAGCCGACCAAGCGACCAAAGGCATCTTTGCCCAGTTAGATACTGAATTGAGTTTTACCCTGAAGCCCACTTGTGGTGGCACAATACTCAGTATGAAACATTCGGGCTACAAAGGATTGAAGCTAGTGATCGTGAGCCTGATTATGGGTATGGGGTGGAAAAAGCAGCTGGGAAAGAAATTGCCAAAAGTCCTGGAAAAGATGGCAAGTGAGCGCCCTTGACGCGAATAAAAAAAGTCGTTTCCGATACGTGATAGAAATACGGTGGAATATTGAGGCGTTATCGTGATGAACCCCCACTAAACGCTCGTATACATGCGCTTCGTAGTTTCTACCGCTTTTATTTTCTTCGTGAGCAGTGCCTGCATAACCGCTTTCGGCCAGGTTCAATGCGGCACTAACACTGCCACCGCTCCCAGGCAATAGTTACGCATGCTGGAAAGGCTGTTTGGCCTGAGAAACACGAGGCACTTTGCGTTTCTTCTTGTTTTTTCTGCCCCACCAGATCATAAAACCGGTCACAGGCAGGCTGGCAGTGAGCAAACTGGCAAAAAAGGCAAGCACTTTCCCGGCCAACCCGAAAATAGCTCCTATATGAATGTCGTAATTCATCCGCATGAGTTTGTCGGCAACGCTGGCGTTCTCAAATTTGCCGTAAATATGATCCGGTTCAACCTCTTGCAGCGTGTATTGATCAAAAAACAGATAATCTGATCTCCAGTACGTCATCTCATCGTGCTTAATGTTGATGTAGAGCGATGCGCTCTCGGAATGCGGATAATGTACTTCAATCAGGAGTGCTTCAGGGTATTTGGTTTTCATTTTCTTCCAGAGCAGGTCCAGGTTATTCTCTGAGTCAGAAGCAGTAGCCATGCGTGTAGTATCAGAAAGTGGTTCCTGGTAAAGGAGTTCTTTCTCCCCACCAGCAGTGTAATACACCGTTTTGGCAAACCACTGAAAACCCCAAACCAGACCGGTGAGTGCCAGTACAATCACTACCCAGCTGGTATAAAACCCCAGCACGCTGTGCAGGTCAAAGTTTTTCCGACGCCAGCGAGCGCTCCACTTGATGCTGAAGCGTTGTTTGACATTGGCTTTCTTCGGCCACCATAAGATCATGCCGGTGATGAGCAGCACGACGAAGATGAGCGTGGCCGTTGCCACTACCGGTTGGCCGATCTGGGGAGGCAGCCAGAGGTAGAAATGTCCGTCGAGCACAAAAGGAAAAAAGCCTTTCGTAAAATCTTTTACCTTCAGCACTTCACCCGTATACGGATTGATGTACGCCCCGGAGTAAAATTCCGGTTCAATCTCGTAATACACGATTTCGGCTGCTTCGTTTCTTGCCCCGTACCCCACACTATGCACCTGTCGGCCGGGAAATATCTTCTCAGCAATAGGTTGTACTTCAGAAGGAAGCAGAAAGTCCCCCGTCTGCTCCTCCACATAGCGATAAGACTGGTTTAGTCCCTGAATCTCCTCTTTGAAAGCATAAAGACAACCGGTAATGGCTACGATAAATACTATCAGCCCCGAACTCAGCCCTAAGACCAAATGGATATAACGGATCATTTTTCTCGGCTTCATAGATATGCTGATGGTTTTCGTATTGAAATATTTAACAGGTATGCTACGTCCGGTTTTCACGGCCAGTTTCCGACGCGCTGTTCTGTCACTTTCAGCTCTCAAACTGAGAGCGCACTATTTATTTAGACTTATTATAAATTGAAGCAAACATACAAAGGAGCGGTCTTTAACACAAGCCAGTGGCATCATTTGGTAAAAGTTCTTATGGTTTGATGGTTCTCCGCTCGTGCGTATTTACCGCCAAAGCTTGAGAGGCAAGAAGATGAGCATACCAAGACCTCATCAGAAGAAAATTTTCCTTTGCCCGATAGTCAGCCTGTTTACTAATACTAAAACCATTGCCTGTGTTCTCTAAATCCGATTTGGTGTTTCTTTTTACCGAATCAGGTGGTTTAAAGCAGGATAAATACTACCTTTGCCTCTTCAAAAAACAACAACACTGATACTCATCTGTCACTACACTACCTTCCGGTAGAAACATCCTAACAATCTGGTTTTTTTAGCCCTTTATGCCGCCATTTCAGTGCGGCATACCCACTAATATTGTCTGTATATTGATGAAAAAGTATTTTAACCTGTTCGACTTATCACAAAAAGTCGATTACAAAATAGAAGTATTATCTGGCCTCACGGTAGCTCTGGCACTTGTTCCGGAAGCGGTAGCCTTTGCACTAATCGCCGGATTGTCGCCTTTAACCGGGCTATACGCAGCCTTCGTGATGGGGCTGGTCACTTCCATACTGGGCGGGCGCCCGGGCATGATTTCCGGGGCTACCGGTGCGGTGGCTGTTGTCATTGTATCCCTGGCGCAATCTCACGGAGTGGAATATGTGTTTGCCACCGTTGTGCTGGCGGGTATGATACAGGTTACCGCCGGTTTTCTCCGGCTGGGGAAACTGATGCGCTTAGTCCCCCACCCGGTAATTTTTGGATTTGTCAATGGTCTGGCCATCATCATCTTCATGTCGCAACTGGCCCAGTTTAAAGATGGTACGGGTGCCTGGCTGACAGGTACTCCTTTATATACTTTTCTGGGGTTGGTACTCATCACCATGTTCATAATCTGGGGATTGCCCAAGCTTAGCAAAGCCATTCCGGCCTCTCTGGTGGCAATTCTGACGATCTTTGGCATTGTGGTGTTTTTCGGCATCAATACCCGCACAGTGGGTGATATCGCTTCTATTCAGGGAGCCTTTCCTCCGTTCCATATACCCGATCTTCCCTTTACCCTGGAAACGCTGATTGTCATTTTTCCTTATGCGGCCATCGTAGCGGGTGTGGGGCTGATTGAGAGTCTGCTCACGCTCAATATTGTTGACGAAATCACGGAAACGCGTGGAAGAGGTAATAAAGAAGCCGTTGCCCAGGGAGTAGCCAATATTTTATCCGGTGTTTTCTCCGGGATGGGGGGCTGTGCCATGATCGGACAAAGTCTAATTAACATTTCCAACGGAGCCCGCGCCCGTTTATCAGGCATTGTTGCCGCGGTCATGCTATTGATCTTCATCATGTTCGGGGCCAACCTGATTGAGAAACTGCCCATGGCCGCTCTCACGGGTTTGATGATTATGGTATCCATTGGTACCTTCGAGTGGGCCAGTCTGAAGGTCGTTAACAAAATGCCCATCTCCGACATTTTTGTCATGGTAATGGTGACGTTGGTGACGGTTTTTCTGCATAACCTGGCCCTGGCTGTCCTGATTGGAGTGATCATCTCGGCGCTGGTGTTTGCCTGGGATAATGCCAAGCGCATTCGGGCCCGCAAACACCTGGATGAAGATGGGGTAAAGCATTATGAGATCTACGGCCCACTGTTTTTTGGATCGATCTCCGCCTTCCACGACAAATTTGATGTACTCAACGACCCCACTGAAGTTATTATAGATTTCCAGGAAAGCCGGGTGGTGGATATGTCGGCCATAGAGGCCCTGAATAAAATCACCGAACGCTATCAGAAAGTAGGCAAACGAGTACATCTCAAGCACCTAAGCCCTGACTGCCGTAAGCTGCTGAAAAATGCTGAGGAGATTATTGAGGTAAATGTCATGGAAGACCCTACCTATAAACTGGTGGTAGATTAGCGGCTAACCCTCCCTCTTCCTAAAATCAGGCAGTTCTCGGGTTTCTTTATAAGTCTTTCATATTAGAGCTCCTTACAGGGTACAAGTGTGTATCGTGTAAGGAGTTTTCTGCAATATACCCGACTTACATTTTTTTTACATTCCGCATACCTGCTTGTTGGCTTTATATGTCAATTTGGCTTGGCAGCCCTATTTTATACTGCATTATACAGCATTGATAAACGTAAGTCGCCGTATAAACAAAAAGGCCGCCGAAATTCAGAAATCTGATATTCGAGGGCCTGTTCAGGTTGTTGTAAAGCAGTAGAAAAAAGCGAACGTTAAAAATTAATTATTTTTAATGGTTGCGTTACCGTTTATACAATTATACAAAAATTGGCGTAACAATCCACATCCTTTTAATAAGAATTTAAAATTTATTGAAAATAGTCAAATATTTCTCCTGCGATTTTTATGAGCACCTCATTCTTTACGGGACAATATACCCATCCAGTCTATTACCGTGGAATAGACATTAATTTTATATTAAAACATCTTTTTCGTAAAGCAACAATCTGCTATTTAAAATTCTTACCCGGGCATTTCCAGTTCAGGATAAACAATCATGAAACTAATTTCGGTAAAATATTTTGAAACATAATCTGGGATTTTATCCAGATAATCGTGGTAGGATATGGTATTGGTGCGGGCACTCACCAGGATGAGTAAATCCTGAGGGCTTACTTCCCGGGCAAGAATCAGGAAATCATCCCACTCATGAAAAGCTTTTTGCACCACTTCCAATGAAGGTTTACCCTCGCTCAGCATCTTGGCGACTGATTCCAGCGTATCCGTCTCACTGACTAACTGCACCTTCCCTGTAGTCTGATATCCTAGCATTCGCACCATGCTAATCCATTCGGTAAACCCTGATTCAAGGTGCGCGTTGGGAGCCACTACCAGCATTATTTTGCCAATTGTATTGAGCGGATACAGGATTTTGGCTACAATTACGGTTTGTTCCGCATGTTCCAGAATACTATCAAGCACACTCCCAAAAAACCGAGAGCGTGGCGTAAGTTTGCCGTTCCACCCCATCACAACTTTGGTGATATTCAATTCTTTGGTTGTACGTAGAATACCACTGCTGGCATTGAGGTCTACCCGGGAAATAGGGTGGATCATTTGATCGTAGGAGGCGGCGTACTGCACACTTTTCGTAAATAGGCGATTTTGGGTAGCCACCTTGGTTTTCGCTTCATGGTCGTCCACCACCACGGATAATGCATAAATCGGGGCGTCCTTTCGCTTAAGCAGCATGGCCAGATCTATCAATGCATCCAAGGTTTTGGGATTGGCAATGGGCACCAGAATTTTCTCTTCTTGCACGGGTTCTTCCTCGGGGTGCTCCATTTCCTGTACTGCCAATCTCCTGCCTGCCCTATCGGTGACAAAGGAACTGACCATACAGGTGACCAGGATAAGGACAATGGTTCCGTTGAGCACGTTGTCGTCCAGTAAGTCCAGTCGGTAAGCCACGAGGATGATGGCGATGGTTGCCGCGGCATGAGCGCTACTCAGGCCGAAAATCACATGACGCTGTAATACGCTAAGCCGGAATATCTTTTGGGTGAAGAAGGCGGCCAGCCATTTGCTACTGAGTGCTACCACGGTCAACACCCCAGCCACCACCAATGCCTCCGTTCCCTGGGTTAATACTCCCGGGTTCACCAGCATTCCGACGTTAATCAAAAAGAAAGGGATAAACAGGGCATTTCCGATAAACTCAATCCGGTTCATCAAGGGGGAACTATGAGGCACCAGTCGATTGAGGGCGAGTCCGGCTAAAAAAGCGCCAATAATGGGCTCCAGTCCGGCAATCTCGGCCAGAAATGCCGCAGCAAACACCATACTGAGGGCGAAAATGTAATGAATAACGCTTTCGTTCTCCGCATTCCGGTAAAACCATCGGGATATTTTGGGAAAGCCCCATAGCACCACGAAAACAAAAGCAGCGATGGAGCTGACCAGCCTGATCCAGAATCCTATATTCAATTCTCCCTGAATGGATGAGGTAATGATTACCAGCACCAGTAGCGCAGCCGTATCAGTAATCATGGTGCCCCCCACCGTTACGGTAACAGCTTTGTTTTTGGTGATCCCCAGGCGGCTGGCAATAGGATACGCGATTAAAGTATGGGTTGAGAACATACTCGCCAGCAGTAAGGCAGACCGAAAAGGATACTCCAGCACAAAAATACTGGTCAGAGTCCCAATTACGAGCGGTACCAGAAAGGTAATTGCCCCAAACCCAATGCTTTTGTGTCGATATTTACGAAAATCGTTGAGGTCTATTTCCAGCCCGGCAATAAACATAATATACAACAGTCCCACCGTTCCGAAAAGGGTAGTTTCGGTTCGTTCTATCAGATGCAGCCCTTCCGGGCCTACCAGCGTCCCGGCTAAAATCAACCCAATCACACTGGGAATTTTCAGGCGATCAAACAGCAGGGGAGCCAATAGAATGATCAGCAGAATAATGAAAAAAACTTGTACGGGTTCCCTTAAGGGCAAACTCAGCTCAAAAAGTAACATAGCAGTAAAAATAATAGGGTTGGTACCGAGAAGGATAAACTCAGCTAGGGCAAAGGCATGAACAAGTACAACTTGTTAGGATACAGACACTTAAGCAAAGAAATGCTCATAAGTTCAGGTTAAAATAGTATAGCAATTTAGAAAAAAGTCGAATTTTTCAAGCTGCTTCCTGGAAAATTATTTCGCCAGTTACTCCAGGATGGTCAGATTCACTCATGGCAGCCCTACACCTACTACTCATTTAGATAGGTAATGCCTTTATTATCCCGACTTACCCACCTGTGAGCGTGTCATAAGGAACGGAAAAGTTGGGGAATCTCTTAGAATGTTATTAATTCGTAGGTTACTATTTTCTGCACTGGCGGTTTGCCAATCCGGGTCTTTACTACAACATGCCATCTAACGGAACCGACACTAAAAATGTACGAATAACCAACACCGGGGGATCCGCTCAAAAGCTGGGTACGTTCGGAGGAGTATTTACTCCTTCCCTGCTCACCATTCTGGGGGTTATCATGTATCTGCGATTTGGCTGGGTCGTGGGGAATGTAGGGCTGATCGGAACGCTCATCATTGTTACCCTTTCTACCAGTATTACCTTTTTAACATCGCTGTCCATTGCATCCATTGCCACCGATACCCAGGTAAAAGGCGGCGGGGCCTATTACATGATCAGCCGGTCATTGGGAATTGAGGTGGGTGGAGCCGTGGGAATTCCTTTATTTATCGCACAGGCCCTTTCGGTAGCGCTGTATGTGATTGGTTTTGCGGAGAGTATTGTGAATGTATTTCCCATGCTCAGTATGAAACTGGTCGGCTGCGGAGTCACCGTAGCCATCGGACTGCTCGCCCTTTTTTCTACCCAGGCTACCATCCGAACCCAGTATTTTATCCTGGCAGCCATTGCCATTTCCCTGCTTTCGTTATTCTTCGGAAAGCCCCTGGAAGCTACGCATATTGAGTTGTGGGGCGCTCCGGCCCAATCCAGCGAAGGGTTTTGGCGGGTATTTGCTGTCTTTTTTCCAGCGGTTACTGGTATCATGGCCGGCGTTAACCTATCCGGTGATCTGCAAAATCCGGCAAAATCTATTCCGAAAGGAACATTTCTCGCGGTGGGGGCAGGTTATCTAATTTATATGGTACTGCCCATCATCCTGGCTGGCCGGGCCGATGCCCAAACCCTCATTGAAGACCCGCTCATTATGCGGCGCATTTCTTTCTGGGGAAATGGCATTCTGCTGGGGGTATGGGGCGCAACCCTATCCAGTGCTGTCGGTAGCATTTTGGGTGCCCCCCGTATCCTGCAAGCTTTGGCCAATGATGGAGTGCTGCCCCATAGTTTTCACTGGCTCGGTCGGGAAAACGGCCCCAACAATATTCCCCGGGCGGGCACCATTTTCACCATGATCCTGGCCATCATCGCGGTAATTCTGGGCGACCTGGACCTGATTGCGCCTATTCTGAGTATGTTTTTTTTAACCACCTACGGAGTGCTGAACATTGCGGCGGGAGTGGAACGTTTGCTGGGCAGTCCCTCATTTCGCCCCAGCTTTCGGGTGCACTGGTTTTTCTCATTACTCGGTGCGATCGGGTGTATCGCCGTCATGTTCCTGATCAATCCGCTGGCCACCCTGATTGCTATTTTCTTTGTAGCGATCATTTTTGTCTGGCTAAAACGCCGGGGGTTGCGCACGGCCTGGGGTGACGTAAGACGGGGCCTCTGGATGGCCCTGACCCGTACAGCCCTGCTGAGTATTGATCATTCTCCCGATCCTAAGAACTGGCGTCCGCACCTGTTGGTATTATCCGGTGCTCCTACCCGACGATGGCATCTGATCGAACTAGCTTATGCCATTACTCAAGGAAAATCGCTGCTGACGGTGGCTACGGTACTTAAAGCCAATGATGTCACCTTTGACCGAATTAAATCGTTGGAAAACAACATCCGGGATTATCTGGAAGGACGCGGGGTACAGTCCTTTGTGCGGGTCACCGCGGATGCTGATCCTTTTACTGGTGGAGCCCGACTGATACAAACCTACGGGCTGGGAGCGCTGGTACCCAATACCATCGTGCTGGGTGATACGCGGGAAAAGGCCCATCACGCCGCCTATTGCCAGATGATCAAGCTTTTCCACCAGGCCCAACGCAATGTGGTAATCGTACGAGACGAAGAAAAAGAAGGTTTCAGCCAGAAAAAAACCATTGATGTGTGGTGGGGCGGTCTGCGGAAAAACGGAGCGCTCATGATGATTCTAGCCTACCTAATCAGTGGCAGCCGGGACTGGCGGTCGGTAACCGTGACGGTCAAGATGGCTGTGCCTACCCAGGCTGCAGCCCAGGATGCCGAAGCAAATCTGCGGGAAATTATCCAGAATATGCGTATCCCTTTTCGCCATCAGGTGCTGGTGAATGAACAGACCTCTTTCTGGTCGCTGCTGAAAAAAGAGTCTCAATCAGCGGATTTAATTATGATGGGATTGGCTGAGCCAAACGAGAATTTTCTGGAGTATTACGAGCAACTTTCGGAACGAACGCAGGGCTTACCTACCACACTATTTGTGCTGGCGGCTCAGGAAATTGCCTTTGAGGAGATTTTACTTTAATTGAACAGCGCTGCTAATTAATGGTTAAAACCCACACAAATTGCTCGTTTTTTATTCTTCCAGCAGTTGCTCCGCCTCCTGAATGCTGGCCTGTATTTGATCTGACACCTGTTGAATGGATTGGGTTTCCTGCTCGATGCGTGTAATAATTTCTTCCTCGGTCATGCCCTCAAAGGTAAAATCATTACTGCGCATCCAGTTCATCATGGCCTCATCGGCATCGGCCAGGTTCAGATATGCCTGTTCCAGCCTATCCAGACGAGCGCTTTCGGTGCTGCTGGCTGCCTGTAAGCTATCGAGTTCTGCGCGAATTTTCTGACGAAGCTGGTAGATATGGTCCATTTCGGGCATTACACTGTCGTGAATGGCCATCATCTCATCAAATAATACTTCCTGCGTTGGCTGGGGCTGTTGCTGAAGGCTGGCTGTATCCTCCACAGTCGTCGTTTCCTGTCCGGGTTGGGATTGGCAGGCAAATAATACCCCTAAAAACATGAGTGCTACGTAACGCATGGCAGAGTAGTAGTTAAGCATAAAACAGGACGCCAGTGTTGATATGGCGTCCTTAGATCGTGTGCTAGTCGAAAAGCTGGATTTACATCTTATCCAGTACGCTCATCACCTCTTTCACATGCTGTTCAGATGTTTTGAGCATGGCCATTTCATCATCCGTCAGTTGCAGCTCAATGATTTTTTCAATACCATTTTTGCCCAGAATAACCGGCACACCCAGATAACAATCGCTGATACCGTATTCTCCTTCCAGTTTCACACAAACGGGGAAAACCCGTCGCTGATCGCGAACGATGGCTTCTACCATTTGCGCGGCGGCCGAACCCGGAGCATACCAGGCGGAAGTTCCCATCAGTTTCACCAGTTCTCCCCCACCGGTTTTGGTACGTTCTACAATCGCATTCAGTTTATCTTCATCAATCAGTTCGGTAACGGGAATACCACCCACGGTAGTGTAACGGGGCAGTGGCACCATGGTATCTCCGTGCCCGCCCATCAGCACTGCCTGGATGTCTTTGGGAGAAACGTTGATTGCTTCGGCCAGAAAAGCACGATAACGGGCTGTATCCAGAATACCGGCCATACCCATTACTTTGGTTCGGGGTGCTTTAGACGTTAAGTGCGCCTTATAAGTCATTACGTCCAGAGGATTGGATACAATGATGATAATGGCGTCGGGAGAATGCTGGATCACATTTTCGGTGACCGACTGCACGATCTTGGCATTGGTACCGATCAGATCATCGCGCGACATACCCGGTTTGCGGGGCAATCCTGAGGTGATTACCACCACTTCTGAGCCGGCGGTTTTGCTATAATCGTTGGTAGAGCCGACGGTGCGCGTATCGTATAAATTAATGGGGGCTTTTTCCCAGATATCCAGCGCTTTGCCTTCTGCTAACCCGTCTTTAATATCGACCACCACGACTTCATTGGCAATTTCCCGGTAAGCCAGCACGTCAGCGCATGTGGCCCCAACATTTCCGGCTCCTACGACAGTTACTTTCATAAATTAGGTTTGATTTTGAGTGAAAAAATAGTGTAGATGCAATCTAAAGCAGGATATAGACAAACCCAAACCCAAGTGGTTAAATGTTCGCACTTACCTGGTTCAGATTGAAAAAGCCTTTGGCCGAGCGGTACACATGAAACAAATCCTGAAGATATTCTTCGTACATCTCTCCCAGCGAGGCCATCATTTTGGCCTTAATTTTCGGATGACTGGAGAAAATATCCTGAATATTCACATGCGGTATCACATATAATTCTGCTTCCAGCGATCGTACCACGGCACTATAGGGACGCAGGCTGCTTTCCAGCAAACTATTATTGCCAAATGACTGCCCACTTGAAATTACGTTCAATGTCTCAAAATCCTGTTCCTGATCAATGAGCAAGGCTACTTTACCGCTTTTAATCAGGTAAAGGGCATGGCTGGGATCTTTCCGGAAATAGACCACTTCATTTTCCTGATACTTACGCAGATACAGATACGAAAAGAAAGTAGCTTTCTCTTCCTGGGTAAGTTGCTCAAACAATTGAAATTTTGACAAAAAAGTGATGAGTCCCAGCTCCTCATCTGTAAATGACCGTTGAAAAGGATTTCGCATCATACCAGATTACGTTCAGGTAAAAATACACAGTTTTTCAGACTTTGGCGGGATGCCAGGCGATTTCGTACACTTGCCTGGTTTGATCCGTCACCCGGAAGCGGTGATCAACCCGATGGCCCACCACCCAGATAATCTCTCCGGCGGACAGCACCACCAGCACCTGCGGCTTCTGATAGCGAGGCACTTTGGCATCTACCAGAAAATCACTGACTTTCTTTCGATGCTTCATGCCTAAGGGTTGAAAGGCATCTCCTGGTTCCCAGGTACGTAAAGTAAGCGGAAACTGAAGCTGCTGATAATCTAACGCGGCTACCAGGGGCTCAGCGGTTATCTGATACTTTTCCCGGTGCAATACTGTTGCCTGTAGGTGCCCCAGTGGAGTACGGGTAATCTGTGCTTCTTCGTGAGTTACGGAAATGGTTTCAGGCTCGCTTTCCTGTGGAATAATGACTAGCTCCTCCCGGTCTACCCAGAGTGTATGGCTGGTGGATAGAAATTGCAATCCCGGCTGTGCCTCCCCTTGCAATGAAATTATGATTTGCCGGGCATCAGTCCAGGAGAAACCGTAGGGAGATAGCCATTCGGTCAATAAGGAGGTGGCTTGCGGATGAGATGATAGTACAGTTTTTTGAATAACCATTTCCATTCCTCGCATACGCAGGGCTTGCTGGCCTACCCGATCCACCTCTGCCTTAAAAATGGCCTCTACCTCCCGCAGCCGGGCCAGCGTATGCTGACTGGTTGATAAGACGGAAGGGTTGATCTTTTGCAAGGCCGGAATGATCCGGTGCCGCACCCAGTTTCGCTGATATTTATCCTCGGCATTGGAGCGCTCTTCTTGCCAATGTAACTGATGTTCTTCGGCATAAGCCATCACCTCTTTTTTCACAGTGAATAAGAGCGGCCGTATCCAAACGCCTTTTTTGGGCAGCATGGCCCGCAAACCCGAAATTCCCGTACCTTTGGTAACATTCAACAACAAGGTTTCCAGTTGGTCGTTGTGGTGATGAGCAAGCGCGATATAGTCATACTTTTCCTGAGAGAGCAATTCCAGAAACCAGGCACGGCGAAGCTCCCGGGCGGCCATCTGAATGGATATCTGTTGCTGCTGCGCATAGGTTTTTGTATCGAATGTCTGCGTATAACAGGGCACCTGGTAAGTTTCAGCCAGGCTTTTGATAAAAGCCTCATCCTGATCAGATTCTTCGGCCCGCAACTGAAAATTTGCATGCGCCATGGCCCACTGAGCATGCTCCCGAGATAGCAGGTGGGCGAGTACGGAGGAATCTATTCCACCACTTACAGCCAACAGTATCCGGTCCTCAGGCTCGAACAACCGGTTTTCGTTGATATATTTGCGGAACTTTTGCTGAAAAGAATTCAATGTTAATGTTATATGGCTCGTTAAGGTACTAAAATACGATGAAGAATATGATGCGCTACTGGGCATTTGTTGCGGTCTTGCTGACCGTAGGATGGAGTTTGCCGGCTAACGGGCAAAATAAGATCCAGATTGAGAAAGCTGATAGACTGAGAGGAGGCCGGGATGCCGAAGGGAATGATTTTCGTAAACTCATCGGAAATGTTAAACTGGTGCAGGGCACTACCCGCATTTTTGGTGACTCGGTAATTCTCTACGCAGACCGCAATTTCACCGAAGTATTTGGGGAAATTGTCCGGGTGGAACAAGGGGATACTGTCGTGATTACGGGTGGAAAACTCCGCTACGATGGAGATCAGAGACTCGCCGAAATGCGGGAAGATGTCGTCTACCGCGACCCCACCCTAACACTCTACACCGATTTCCTGGACTACAACATGGCCGATAATATTGCTTACTACTACCAAGGGGGTAAGCTAGTGGACACCACCAATGTGCTGGTGAGCCAGTTAGGTTCTTACCAAACCGCTACCCACATGGCGGCTTTCAAAGATAGTGTGATACTGACCAACCCCGAATACATTATCGAGTCCGATACGCTGGAATACAATACGGTGACCAAAATTGCTTATACCCGAGGGCCTACCGTAATTACATCGAAGGATAGTACGGTCCTGAACGCTGAAGCCGGGAGTGAACTGAGCACCACTGATAAACAATCTATTTTTGGGCTGGGCACTATTGAAACCGACGCATACCTCATCAGTGCCGACCGGCTGTTTGCTGATGAATTAAACAAACGTTACACCGCCCAAAGTAACGTGCAAATGGTTTCTAAGGAGCAGGACCTCATCATAACCGGAGATTCCGCTTTTTACAGTATGCAGGATGGGATCACTAAAATTTTCGGAAACCCCATCATGAAAAAGCTGATGGAGGGGGATACGCTGTTCATGGCGGCCGATACCCTGGTGAGTCTGGAAGATTCAATCCCGGCCAACGAACGGATCTTAGCCTACCCCAACGTCCGCATCTATCGTTCTGATCTTCAAGGAATTGCTGATTCTCTGGCTTATCATATTGTAGATTCGGTACTCTACTTCTTTAAAGACCCGGTACTCTGGACGGATGCCAACCAGATTGAAGCAGACTCCATCAATGTAGAAATTGTGGATGGGAAAATTCACAAAATGAATGCTAAAGATAATTCATTCGTCGTCTCCACAGATACGCTGAAGAACTTCAACCAGATAAAAGGGCGGGATATGGAGGCCTTCTTTGACCAGGGAAATATTTCCAATATCAATGTGTATGGTAATGGGGAAAGCATTTATTTTCCGTTACAGGGCGACTCTCTGATACTGGCGATGAACCGCATTCTGTGCAGTGATATTTACATTTATTTCAAAGACAATCAGTTGGATAATATCCGATTTGATGTAAAACCGGAAGGCTCTTTCATTCCTCCGCACGAGATTAAACCCGATGATACCCGACTCGAAGGCTTTGCCTGGAGGCTGGATGAACGGCCAACCTTAGAAACCATCTTCCAACCAGTGGTTAAACCAGAACCTCCGCCCATCAATGTGGAGGTCAAACCCGTTCCAATCCCAATGAATCCTTAATTTTCAGGTTGAATCCGGTCTAAAAAAGCTTACAACTCTTTTTTCAGAGCATACGGGAACGGACTATGGCAATCTAACCATCGTCAACAAGCAGGGTTTGTACGGTAATCCGGGAAGATTCTACGAGAGAAGAAACAGGATCGGTTGTGCGATAATGAGAAGAATTGCCCAAGCGCTCTCCATTACCAGTTGGCAATCTCATACCCAACCCTCCGCACCAACTCTGGTAATCGCTACCTGATTAGTAAATTTCACAGATGAGAGGATAATCAAACATGTGGGAATACGGCCCAATGCTGGCGGTTGATCGCTATTCAAACGCCTGAAGCTATTTCACCAGATACTCCTAATACTTACAGTCAAAAATTTTGACCATGCCAGCACTGGCTTACGTAGGTTTTACCGAAAAAACAACATTTTTTACGGATAGTATCGGCTGGCTGTAGTACATACCTATCTTGAAAAAGCAAAAACAGCCTTCTATTGAAATGCTTTTGCGCCCAACAGCTATTTTTCCTTCCTAATTTCTCTATGCGCTATGTAATAAAACCTATAAATTTAGTTGTTTCAAAACAAAAAAATCTGTTACTTTTATAAAATATAGGCAGATTAATTGCGTTGAATGAAGTTATTTTTACCGTTTCTGTTATTTTTATTTATTTCCAGTGTTGGCATAGGCCAGCAATTGGCACTTATAGATCCTGTTTTTGAGGAATCTGTAGCTACCGGAAGTCTGGTATCTACCCAGTTACGGGTAAAGAACAATGGCGATAAGCCTATCCGGTTGGGCATTAGGCTCGATGATCCCTACCTTAAAGGTGACCAGATCTCATCCATCTGCATTGGTACGGAATGTTTCACCAAATTCGATGCCCTGGAAGTGACCACCTTATTTCCCGACGAAATTATTGAAGATGTCCGGATTCGCTTCAATGCCGGATATGACGAGCTTACCCGAGAACTTTCCCTGACTATTTACGATATTGAAGCTCCCGGCGAACCCCTCATTGAACGCTTCACCTATCATATCAAAAATAATTTCCCTAACGGTATTCTGTTCTCTGATGAATCATTGCAGGTAAGCAAGATATATCCCAACCCGGTTTCCTCCGTAGCCTCCATTGACTACTCCCTGGCTTCAAAGCTTACTCCGGCCACCATTACAGTACATAATATTCTGGGCGATCGTGTACTGGAATTACCCCTCGATGCCTCAGAAACCAACCTGAAGCTCCCCATTGAGCAGTTACAGAATGGGATATACTTTTATACACTTCAGGTAAACGGCAAAAGCATCAATACCAAAAAGTTTGTCGTAAGAAAATAACCCTTCTTTCCGAGCGTTTTTTACTGTAACCGAATAATTTCGGGGAACTTGTTGTTATAAGGGCGGGTTGCATATACTGCATTAACCCCTTACCTTTGCATTTTCTAAATAAAGACGGATTGAAAACCTACTTCTCCATCTCCCTTTTACTGATTGTTATCGTGCTTAGTAGCTGTAGCGATTATCGCAAGTTATTGAAAACCGGCGGTTGGGAGGAACAATACGAGGCAGCCCTCAAATACTATAACGAAAAAGATTATTATCGGGCAACTGTGCTGTTAGAGAACGTACTTCCTATCATCAGAGGAACCCAGAAGTCTGAGGAAGCGCAGTTTTATTACGCTTACGCACATTATTACCAGCGGAAATACATACTAAGCGCACATTATTTTAAGGAGTTTTACGAAACGTATTCTCGCAGTGAACGGGCCCAGGAAGCCATGTTTTTGCATGCCTATTCGCTTTATCTGGAATCGCCCAATCCCAGCCTGGATCAAAGTAGTACCACCGAAGCGATTGATGCCATGCAGCGATTTATTAATCGCTATCCGTACAGTGATTACAAAGAGCGAGCCGAAGCGATTCTGGACGAATTACAGGAAAAACTGGAAGCAAAAGCATTTGCCAATGCAATACAGTATTATAATCTGGAACGATATGAAGCAGCCATTATCGCCATGGATAATTTTCAGAGAGATTACCCTGACTCAGACATGAACGAGAATGCCAGCTACTGGAAGTTGGCGGCCCAATTTTATCTGGCTGAACAAAGTATTACATCCAAACAAAAAGAGCGGTATTATACCACTATTGAATTTTATCAGACTTTTATTGACAAATATCCTCAAAGTGAGTTTGTTACCCAGGCAGAGTCTATTTATGAAACCTGCCTGAATAAAATACGAAAAGATACCAGTGACAGTAAAGCATCTATAAAATCATGATAAAAAAACCGAACGTCAACGCATCCATTGTAACCAAGGATACCGATAAACTTGCGGCTCCTACCGGAAACCTATACCAATCAGTAGTAGTAATTTCCAAGCGAGCCCGGCAGATTTCGGTCAACCTGAAAGAGGAACTTAACGGAAAACTGGCTGAGTTTGCCACCACCGTTGATAACCTGGAGGAAGTTTTTGAGAACCGTGAACAAATAGAGATTTCGCGATTTTATGAGCGTATGCCTAAGCCGACTATTTTAGCGATGGATGAGTTCCTGAACGATGAAGTCATGCATCGCCATATTGAAGATACCACAGAATAATCATTGCCTTGCCAATGCAGGGAAAAAAAATCATTCTGGGAGTTTGTGGTAGTATAGCAGCTTACAAAGCTGCTTTTCTTGTTCGATTACTTGTGAAAGCGGGCGCCGAAGTACAGGTGATTATGACCGAAGCAGCCAGGGATTTCATCACTCCCCTTACACTGGGCACCCTTTCCAAACGCCCCGTTTTATCTCAATTTTCTGCTGACCTGTCTCAGGGCCAGTGGAACAACCATGTGGAACTGGGGCTTTGGGCCGATGCCATCGTAGTAGCTCCGATCAGTGCGCACACCCTGGCAAAATTTGCCCAGGGTCTCTGCAACGACTTACTCACTGCAACGTATCTCTCAGCCCGGTGCCCGGTCTGGCTGGCCCCCGCCATGGACCTGGATATGTACCAACACCCATCGGTAACCGCCAATCTCCAAAGTCTACAACAGATCGGTAACCATATCATTGATGCCGAAGAAGGCGAACTGGCCAGTGGCCTGTCGGGCATGGGACGCCTGGCCGAACCGGAACATATTCTTCAAACCCTGGCAGCTTACTTTGAAGGTGAGACACTCCTCAAGGGAAAAAAAGTATTGATTACTGCCGGCCCTACCCAGGAGGCCATTGACCCTGTTCGCTACCTGACGAATGCCTCTTCGGGAAAGATGGGTTATGCGCTGGCAGAGGAAGCTGCAGCACATGGCGCAGAAGTTACCCTGGTCAGCGGCCCAACCGCCCTGGCCATCCATCATCCCAACATTCATAAAATTTCCGTGCTTACTGCCCGGGAAATGCTGGAAGCAGCTCAGAATTACTTCAACCAAACAGACATCGCTATTTTTGCGGCAGCAGTATCAGATTATGCTCCTCAGGAAAAACATTCTCAAAAACTGAAAAAGAAAAGCAGCACGCTTACGTTAACATTAGAAAAGACCCCGGACATTGCCCTTACGCTTGGTAAACAGAAAAAGACACATCAGCTTCTGATAGGCTTTGCCCTGGAAACGCAAAATGAAGAAACCAATGCGCTGGAGAAATTGGAAAAGAAAAACCTGGATATCATTGTGTTAAACTCACTGAACGATCCGGGCGCTGGCTTTGGTTATGATACTAATCGGATATCAATTATAGACCGGCATAACAAAACACTGCAGCACTTTGCACTAAAGAATAAATCAGTGGTGGCAAAAGATATTTGGAATTACATCAATCAGTATGAAGTATAGAATCACGGCTACACTCGCGTTTGTTTTGATGAGTTTATGGGCAGTTGCTCAGGAGCTGAACGCTACTGTTCGGGTCAATAACCAAAATGTAGAGAGCACCGGGACGCAGGTTTTTGAGGATATGGAGACGTCTTTTGCTCAGTTTCTGAACAACCGCAAATGGACGGACGACGCCTATGCCCCCGAAGAGCGTATCAATTGTAACTTTATTATTACCATTGATAAAATGCCTACGTCCAGCGATTTTGAAGCAACTGTGCAGATCCAATCTTCTCGCCCAGTGTATGGCACCAATTACGAAACTTTGCTGCTTAACTTTGCCGACCGGGACTGGAGTTTTCGGTATGTAGAAGACCAGCCGCTCAACTTCAACGCAAGTAGTTTTACCGATAATATCAGTAGCCTGCTGGCTTTTTATGCCTACATCGTCCTCGGGCTCGATTACGACTCATTCAGCGAGTTGGGTGGACAAAAGTATTTTGAAACAGCCCAGCAGATTGTGGTCAATGCCCAGCAACAAGGGGGAGGCTGGGATCAGTTCGGAGGAAACCGTCGCAACCGATACTGGTTGGTAGAAAATATGATTAATCCTCAGATGCGCCCGGTTCGAGAAGCATTATATAACTACCATCTACTTGGCATGGATCAGTTTATGGAAAAGGAGGAAGATGCCAGAAAAAATATTCTGGAAGCATTGCAGGGAATGCAGGAAGTAAGCAAGTTATTTCCCCAATCCATCTCAATTATTGCTTTTTTTGATGCCAAAAATGATGAGCTGATCAGCGTTTTTACCAAAGGTGAAATTTCTGCCCGACGTGAGGCCTACAACACACTGGTAGCCATTAATCCTTCCGAAACCGACAAGTACCAGGCGATCATTAAGTGATCGAAACCAAAGCTTCATAAAAAAATCATCGCAACTATTCTTAGTTTAAGAATTTTATTCTTTAATTTTGTACAACACAACAGAGGAAGTAGAGGCATAATACCAGTAAATCTCTAAACTTAGCCTCGCAAATTACTGTTGTACCATTACCCGATTTTAAAACGGGCTAGTCTTAGTAGCTGAAAAGGTTCTTAACAAATGAGCGTGTATGCTTCAAAGCCTGACTATTAAAAATTACGCATTGCTTCAGGCGCTGGAAATGAGACCGTCTGAAAACCTGAATATCATCACCGGAGAAACCGGTGCGGGTAAATCTATTATGCTAGGTGCAATCGGGCTTTTATTAGGAAACCGGGCTGACAAACGCTCTCTCTATAACGAAGAAAAGAAGTGTATCATAGAAGGGGTGTTCACCATCAATAAATTCCGCCTGGAATCTATTTTTGATCAGGAAGAGCTCGATTACGACCCTATCTGTATTCTCCGGCGGGAAATTGCCCCAAACGGAAAGTCCCGGGCATTTGTCAATGACACTCCGGTACGGCTGGAAACATTACGCGGCATTGGCCATTTGCTGGTAGACATTCACAGCCAACACGACACGCTGTTGCTGGGTGATAACCTCTACCAACTGGAAATTATCGATGCCTTTGCAGCAAATGATGCGCTGCGAAAAACCTATTATCAAAGCTACCAGCAGTACCGCCGGGCCGAACAAGAATTTAACCGCGTGACTTCCGAGGCATCTCGCCTTCGGCAGGAAGATGACTACAACCGCTTTTTACTGAATGAGCTACACCAGACCAATCTGGTAGAAGGTGAACAGGAGACACTGGAAGAAGCATTAAAAGTCATGGAAAATGCCGGGCACATTCAAGAACAACTGGGTGCCATCCAAACCTTATTCGGCCACGAAGACGTTTCGGTAGACCAGTTGTTGGCACAGGCTAAACACGCCATCCTCAAAATTGCTCCCTTTTCAATCAAATACGATGCGCTCTATCAGCGAATTGAAAGCTGCCTGATTGAGCTGCGGGATATTGGCAGCGAGGTGGAGAACGAAGCCCTGGAAGTTGATTTTGACCACGAAAAAGTAGAAGCTACGCGCGATCGCCTGAATTTGCTATATAAACTACAGCAAAAACATCATGCACCATCTGTGCAGGATTTATTGTTTCTTCAGCACCAACTGGAAGAGAAAGTAGAGCAGGTAACTAATCTGGATAGCGAAATTGCTCGCCTGAAGGAAGTGAAAGAAACTGCTTACCGTGAAATGATCGAAGAAGCAAGGCGATTAACTGAATCCCGCCAGGCGACCTTTATTCCCTTTGCCCAAGAACTCAGTCGGTTATTGAAAAACCTGGGCATTCCCGATGCGGTGGTGGAAGTGAAACGAACCAAGGCGGAACCTGGGGAGTCTGGAGTTGATACCATTGCTGTTTTGTTTAGCGCCAATAAAGGAATTGCCCCACAGGAGCTGAAAGGGGTGGCTTCCGGAGGAGAGTTTTCCCGCCTCATGTTTTGCATCAAATATATTCTGGCGGGAAAAACCTCGCTACCCACCATTATTTTTGACGAAATTGATACCGGTGTATCCGGTGAGATTGCGATTAAGATGGTAAATATGATGAAAGAAATGTCGCACAACCATCAGGTGATTGCCATCAGCCATTTGCCCCAGGTTGCTGCTAAAGGGGATGCGCACTACTTTGTGTACAAAGACAATAGCTCAGAAAAGGTTGAAAGTAAGATACGCCAGCTAACAGAAGAAGAACGGGTGGTGGAGATTGCCAAGATGCTGGGCGGCAACAATCCTTCAACCATCGCCTACGAAAATGCCAAAGAGTTGCTCTCTTTCTAACCCTCTCACATCTAGTCAGCATTAGTCTGTCCATTGCCTTCTGAAGCAGATAAAATCAGTCCGATGCATAAACCGGCAATCCAGATTTTATGGTTGTTTTTGGTGTAGTTGCTGCATCGTATACTCCTGTTTAGCTTAAAAATAATTAGTACCTTTGCCTGAGCTTAAGCGCTTTTAAAAGCTAATCTCACTTTTTTACATAGCTTCCCCCAAGGGGGTATTAACACCTATTTTTTTAAGAATGGCTATTTCCTTGAGATATTTCTTTTTGATCTGTTAACTTTCTTCATGTCGCAAGCTGAAAAAACTTCCAGGCCTTCCGGTGATCACGATATATTTAGTGGTGGTGGTGAAATGGGCGCTTTAATGCAAGCATATGATTGGAACACCCATCCCCTGGGCGATCCTACTCACTGGCCTCAAAGCTTAAAAACCAGCCTGCAAATTATACTGCATTCAGGTTATCCCATGTTTATCTGGTGGTCAGAATCATTTTATATGTTTCATAACGATGCCTATTTGCCAGCTTTAGGCAGTAAGCATCCTCGGGCACTAGGCGCCAGAGCTCGAGATATGTGGCAGGAAATATGGGATCAGTTAGGCAGTGTTGCCGAAGGTATTCTCCAGGGAAAAGAGCAGTTCTACGCAGAAGACTTGTTAATTCTACTAGACCGTAAAGGTTTTCTGGAAGAAACTTACTGGACATTTTCTTATAGTCCAATACTTGATAACGATGGCAGCATAGGAGGTGTTTTTTGCGCCTGCAACGAGGTAACTCATAAAGTAGTAAGCCAACGAAGGTTAAAGGCACTGAAGGGAATTTCGGATACAGCTACTTCGGAAAACACGGTATACCGTCAAATCAGTGATATACTTGCTGAAAATAGCCATGATATTCCCTTCTCGCTTATGTATTTACTGGATACAGAAACAACATTAGCTCGCCTGGCCACGCAAACAGGGCATCTGCCTTCATCGCTTGCGCCAACCACCCTGGATATTGCCAGTCACTCAGGAACAACGCCCTGGCCACTCAGCCAAACTCAGCAGAAAAAACAGTCTACCCATATTAACGACCTGGCCATCCAGTACTCTTTACCGGATCACTCTGAAAAGTTCACCGTTACGAAAGCCGTTGTGTTTCCGTTACTAAAGCCGGATGAGAAACAAGTACATGGCTTTCTTATTCTAGGAATCGGTCCTCAATTGGAATACGATACCGACTACCAAAACTTTCATGAGCTATTAGCCAATCAGGTAACTACCACCCTGGCGCAGGTGCAAGCTCGTCGGGAAGCTAAGCAGCAACAAGCGACATTATTAGATTTGTTCGCCCAGGCTCCGGTAGCCATCGCCATCCTCCGGGCTCCAAACTATGTAGTGGAGGTTGCCAATACGGAGGGAGCAAAAGTTTGGGGTTTCAACCTGAAGGAGGCACTCGGTAAATCCTTATTTGATATCTTTCCCGAAGCTAAGGGCCAGGGTTTTGAAGGTCTGTTAGACAATGTGGTTCGCACCGGCGAGCCTTTTGTAGGGAGGGAACTTCCGGTCACTCTCAACCGAGAAGGGAAGGCAGTAACCGAGTATTTTAATTTTGTGTACCACCCCTGGCAGGAAAATGGGCAGGTAACCGGAGTAATTGCGGTAGCCACCAATGTGAGTGAGCCGGTAGCTGCTCGCCAGGAAATTGAGCAAAAGAACAAGGAGTTGTTGCTTACCAATACTGAGCTTACGCAGACGCTTCGGGAAAAATACCAGCGCACCGCGCTGCTGGAAAACAGTTCGGACTTTATTGGAATGTCCAACATAGACGGGGAAATTATATACCTGAATCCGGCAGCAATGGATATGGTCGGATTGGACCGCGAGCATCCGTTATCTGAACTTAAAGGGATGGATTTTTTCTTTCAGGAAGATGCTGCTTTTGTACAGGACACTATTTTTCCTGTTACCCGGAAAAAGGGAAAATGGGTGGGTGAATTTCGGTTTCGCCACTTCCAAACCGGTGAAGCCATTCCGATACTCTATAATACATTCATGGTTAAAGACCCTGCCAGTGGCGATCTGCTAGGGAGAGCAACCATCACTATTGACATCACCGAGCGGAAGAAAAGAGAGGCAGAACTACAGCAATATCAGGAAAAACTGGCGGTTACTAACGAAGAACTGGCAACTACCAATGAGGAGCTTCTGGCCTCAAATGAGGAAATGTTTGAAACAAATGAACAATTGAGCCGGGTCAATGCCGACCTGGATAATTTTGTTTATATGGCTTCGCATGACCTAAAAACTCCTATCGATAATATTGAAGGCTTAATAAATACCCTGGAACGCTATCTCTCGCCAGAAACCTTACAAGCCAGCATGGTGCAGCGACTTTTAAGTCTGATGGCGGCTTCCATAGAAAGATTTAATAATACCCTCACTGACCTGGCGCAGATCGCTCGCCTGCAACGAGAGATAGCCGAAGACATTGCCGAGCTTTCTATCGGAAAAGTGCTAAACGAAGTACAGTTGGATCTTGCCCGGATGATCGAAGAAACCGATGCTCAACTGAGCATATATGTATCTGCATGTTCACCCATTCGGTTTTCAGCCAAAAACATGCGAAGCATTATATATAATCTACTATCCAATGCTATTAAATACCGATCTCCGGCACGCCGGCCGTTGGTACAAATTCATTGTAAAGAAAATCCAGTATATCAGATTTTCACCATCACCGATAATGGGCTGGGGATAGATATGTCTGAAGAGCATAAACTTTTTTCCATGTTTCAAAGATTGCATGACCATGTGGATGGCACCGGGCTGGGCTTGTACATCATAAAAAAAATTATCGAAAGCTCGGGAGGAAAAATAGAAGTTGAAAGTCAGGTAGGCGTTGGCTCTACCTTTACCGTGTATTTTAAACGCTAAACAATAGCCAACCTATTTTAGTATTCTTTTCTTACTACAAAACAGATTATAAGACAGAAAGAGCCTATGAAAAAGCTGAATGCTGTATTGTTAATTGACGATGATGAAATCACAAATTTTATTAATGAAGATTTAGTGAAAGCAATGGGAATTACCAATGAGGTACTGATTGCCAAAAATGGTAAGGAAGGTATTGATATGGTGAAAACCCAATGCCAGACAGAAGCCAACTGTCCGGCCCTTATTCTGCTCGATATTAATATGCCAGTGATGAATGGGTTTGAGTTTTTAGAGCAATATCAGCAGTTAGAGTTAACCGGTCGCCCATCCATGATTCTGGTAATGCTTACTTCTTCTGAAAATGAAAAAGACATAGAGCGTATTAAACACTCTACGGCTGTGGATTATCTTAGTAAGCCCCTGAATAAGGAAAAATTACGCCAAGTAATGGAAAAGCACTTCGGAAACAAAGGTGATTGATCTACTCTTATTGCTGACCTTCTAACATATATTTGTCAGGCCTACCCGAGTTTTTCTTTCATGCTTCTGCTATATACCTACAACCCCTAATCTTGCGGTGAAATGTCTGAACCAAAACTAACTTCTTCCTGACAACGCAGCATATGCTTGTTATCTCGTTTTAGATTTTTCTGTTATATTAGTTCTTATACGGGCGCTTATTGGTATAAATATCTGATTAGTTTAACACATTTACAGCCTCTATGAATCATGAAGAACCACAGTCTTCACTGTTTGTTGTTGGTATTGGTTCTTCAGCAGGCGGTTTAGAAGCTTTAAATAAAGTGCTCAGCCATATTCCGGATGATGCTGACCATTTTGCTATCATCATAGCCCAGCACCTGAGCCCTGATTATAAAAGTAAGATGGTCGAGCTGCTCAATTTGCATTCAGCGTGGAAAGTGCAGCTTGCCGTTCATAACACCCGACCTCTGCCAAAGCAGGTATATATCAATGCTCCTGGCGCTCAGTTGGGTTTTAAGGAAGGGAAAATACAGGTGACTGAAGCAACCCGGGCTGGTACCCGGCCTATCCCATCTATTGATAATTTTTTCCAGCAACTTGCCACCACATGTCAAAGCCATGCCATCGGGGTTATGCTTTCGGGCACGGGAAAAGATGGTGCTCAGGGAATTGTTGCCGTTAAAGAACTTGGTGGATATACCATTGCCCAGACTCCCCATACCAGCCGCCACGAAAATATGCCTCAGTCGGCCATCAACACTGGCTATTGCGACAAAGTAGTTTATCCTGAAGCCATTGCGGAAGAAGTCAGCAAATATATTCATCATTTTTCGTTGATCAGAGAAATTCCCTTACCGGAAGATCACTGGCAGGGCATCTTCAACCTGCTGACCCAACGAACGCAGGCTGATTTTTCCCGCTACAAACGTTCTACACTGGAGAGAAGGGTTTCCAAGCGACTGAGCGCGCTCAAGCTCAATACGCTGGAAGCTTACTATCATTATATTCAGAAGCACCCTCAGGAATTAGACACCTTATTTCAGACCATGCTGATTGGTGTCACCCAGTTTTTTAGAGACTCACTGGCCTTTGAAGCGCTCAATCCTGCTCTACAAGAAATCATTCATCACACTGAACCTCATCAGACAATTCGTGTCTGGTCTGTTGGGTGTGCTACCGGGGAAGAAGCCTACAGCCTGGCAATTATGCTAGCTGAATCTCTCAGTGAAAACAAAAAGACTCTTAAATTCCAAATCTTTGCCACTGATATTGATGCTAAGGCACTTACTTATGCTCGCCGGGGCGTTTACTCACGCGAACAAGTGGCTGAAGTACCAGAGCCGTTACTTACCAGGTATTTTAATCTGAGAGATGATGGGTTTGAGATCAGTAAACACATTCGGCAACGGGTATTATTTTCTCAACACAATGTGCTAGTGGACCCGCCTTTCAGTAATATTGACCTGATCTGCTGCCGCAATGTACTGATTTACTTTAGCGAAGACTTACAACGGGAAGTATTTCCTACATTGCACCATGTGCTTAAGCCCAACGGCTATCTATTCTTAGGAAAATCTGAAAGTACAGGAAAGTATAAGCACTTATTTAAGCCTCAACAGGGTAAGTATCGCATTTTTCAGCGCAACCCTACTCCTTCCCCAAAACGCCCCCTTCCCAAATTGCCCCCTTATCTGGCTCCTCCACAATCCAGGCCTTCGCCAGCTGAACCAAATCTGGGTGAACTGGCACATCAGACGCTTGCTCAGACTTTCGCCCACCCCTATGCTATTGTGAACGAAGCATTAGAAGTAGCTGAAATCAGAGGCAGTCTGCAACCTTACCTTGAACTGAGTGAAGGAGCACTTCGTACAAATTTGCTCAAAATCATTAATTCAGCCTTGCACCTGCCGTTACAAGACACTTTTAAAGAGGCCCTTCAGCATCAACGCTCTGCCAGCAGTGCTATTATCAGGTTTGATATTCTCGAGACAGAACAATACGTACAACTCATTGTCAAGCCCATTGAGCAACGCTATCGACAGCAGGCTTATTTTCTGGTTATTTTTGAGCGAATTGATATTGCCAAACGACTGCCTCTTTCCCGGAAAGATCTTAGCAGCAAGGATTTACAGAATACCCGGGTACAGGAATTGGAGGAAGAGCTGATCCGAATAAAAGAGCAATTGTTGACGCTTACGTCCCAATATGAAGCTGGGAATGAAGAAATGCAAACGCTCAACGAAGAACTTCAATCTACTAATGAAGAGTTAAAGTCCTCCAATGAAGAACTGGAAACCAGTAACGAAGAATTACAATCGGCCAACGAAGAATTGATTACTGCGAACTCCGAGTTAGAATATTCCAATACCATTCTTGTACAAAAAGACAAGGAACTACAGGTTTCTCAGGAAAAATACCGGCTAAGTGAGGAGCGTTTTCGTCTGGCGCTCAATAATGCCAGTATCGGTGTATTTAACCAGGATGCAAAACTGCACTATACCTGGGTCTACAATCCTCATCACCAATTTGGGCTAGGTGAGTCTCTGCTGGGTAAAACTGATTATGTGTTGTTTTACGGAAAAGACACGCAACTAATTGAGCTAAAAAAGAAAGTCCTTGAGTCAGGAATACCTGCTCAGCAAGTAATCCCCATCGATCAACAATACTACGATGTTTCGGTCAATCCTATCATTGAACAGGAAGCCGTCACCGGGCTGACCACGGTATCGGTCAATATCACCGCTACCATTCATTCCCAGAAAGAGCTACAGCGTCGGGAAAGCCTGCAAACTGCGCTACTGGAGAGTTATCCCAGCGGCATGATCTTCGTCTTTGACCAAGAGTTGCGCTACACCCTGGCGGGCGGGCAGGAACTGATGCAGTATGGAATTTCTGAAAAGTCAGTTATTGGTAAAACTCCCTATGAATTATTCAGCCACTATTCTGATGAACTGATGGATAAGCTGCTTAACCGTTATCAGGCGACATTGCGGGGGGAGACAATACGTGGGGAGGAGGTGGTTTCTGATAAAACCTATACCTACCATATGGTTCCGATATATGATGATCAGGAGGTAGTTGCAGGATTGAGTGTAGTGCAGAATATTAGTAGGCAAAAGCAAATTCAGCAAGCCTTAGTGCGTAAGCAAGCCGTACTGAATAAATTAGTCAACAATACCGATGAATGTATTCTGGCAGTAAATACCAGGTACGAGATCATTGGCATCAATAATGTTTTTCAGCAGATTATGCAGAAGCATTTCCAGCTCACTTTCAAGGAAGGCGACCATCTGCTGGAAAAGCTGGCTCCGGCTTCAATGAAATATCATGATGAATTGCACGAGCATTTTGGTCGCACCTTTCAAGGGGAGCGTTTTGTCTTTGATTATGAAAATGAAGCACAGACCCATTGGCGCTATGTAGAGGTCTCTTATACCCCTCTCACCGACGATACCGGGCAAATTGTGGGAGGGGCTCATTTTGCCCGGGATATTACCAAACGGGTAGAAGAAGGTAATATCATTAAAGATATGATAGAAGGCAGTGCTCAGGTGAGCGGCAGGCAATATTTTGAGTATTTGTCAGAAAAATTAACGCAGCTTTTTCACGCCAAGTATGCCTACATCGGGCGCCTGATGCGAAACAAGCATCGTATCAAAACCATCGCGTTGCGCCGTGATGGCCAACTCATTGATAATTTTTCTTATGCTCTGAAGGGCGCACCCTGCCAGCAAGTGGCCAACAAAGATAATACCCGGCACTTCGAGCACGTATCTAAATTATTTCCGGAAGATGACAAGCTCCAGCGTTGGAATGCCGAAAGTTATGTTGGCGTGCCGATCACTTCTCCTTCAGGGGAAAGCCTGGGAGTGGTTGTACTAATTTACGATGTGCCCTGGAAACCTATACCGGAGGCGGAATACCTTCTGGCGCTCTTTGCCACTCGGGCTGGTACTGAACTACTGCGGCAGGAAGCAGAAGAACGTATTCGAAAAAAAGAACGGCAATTGGAACGAATATCGCGCAACATACCGGAAATGATCTACGAATATATTGTCCGGAAAGATGGTAACGATCAGTTTGTGTACGTGAGTGATGCCATCGAGGAGATTTACGAAATTACCGCCAATGACCTGATGCAGGATGCCCACCTGGCCTGGCAGGCCATTCACCCGGAAGACCTTCATACTTATGCCCAGGATTATCAGTTATCGGCATTAAACCTGGAGCGTTTTCAGTGGGAGGGCCGGATTATTACCCACAAAACGCAAACCATCAAATGGGTAAAAATTACTGCCACGCCCGAGCGGCTCCAACATGATATTATCAAATCATACGGTATTGTTGATGATATTACCGAACAAAAGCAGTACGAAATAGAGCTTCAACAGGCAACAGAAGAAGCCGAACGAGCGGCTAAGGCTAAGGAGGAATTTTTAGCCAATATGAGCCATGAAATTCGAACTCCCCTTAATGCGATTATTGGGTTATCTGATTTGCTGCTTAGTCATTCTCCGAAACCAGAACAGATTGACAACCTTAATACGCTGAAATTTTCTTCTAAAAATCTAATGACCCTCATCAATGATGTGCTTGATTTTAGTAAAATTGAAGCCGGCAAAATTCTCCTCTCCGAAGAAAATTTCAACTTATACGAGCTCATTCAAAGCTTAGAACATGCTCATCAGACATCGGCCCAGACCCGGAAAAACTCTTTACATACCCAAATATCAAAGCAAGTACCAGCCCATGTACGAGGCGATGAAGGCAAACTGGCTCAGGTCCTGAATAATTTACTCAGCAATGCGCTTAAATTTACCCAAAATGGCCTGGTAACGTTAGCGGTTGACCGGGCACCTCATGAAGAAGCTGATGACCACTTATTGGTTATTTTCTCAGTAAGCGATACCGGGATTGGCATCCCTGAGAACAAAATAGAAATGATCTTCGAGAAATTTATCCAGGCGGATAGTACCACCATGCGGCAATTTGGGGGTACCGGCTTAGGGTTAGCCATCACCAAACGGCTGCTCAACCTGATGGGAAGCTCCATTCAGGTTAACAGTGAAGAAGGGAAAGGAGCGACGTTCTCTTTTACTTTACTACTAAAAGAAGCTACGAGTAACAACGCTACCGACACTGCACCTGCCCTAACGGATACTGCTACTCCCGGACTTGCGCAGCTAAAACTATTAATCGTAGAGGACGAATCTATTAACCGTATGGTATTGCAACAGTACCTGCACAACTGGGGCATCAAAGCCGACGAAGCTGAAAATGGAGTGAAAGCCCTTGAAAAAATAAAAACAACTGATTATGATGTGATTCTCATGGATATTCGGATGCCGGGTATGGATGGATACGAAACGACCCAACACATCCGGGCCGAGAAGAAATACCGGGTGATACCCATTATTGCTTTTTCTGCAGATGTAATCAATGCGACCCAACACTCTGAGGCCGCTCTATTCACTGATTTTATCACCAAGCCTTTTAATCCGAGTGATTTGAAAAATCTGCTAATTCAATGTGTAAGGTTTACTCCGGAAATTATAAAAAATAAAGAAAAAATGTTGGCGACTAAGATTCCTGAAACTGGCTTTAGCACAGCGGAAGATTCGTTTGGGGATAATGTTGATAAAATCAGGCAATTTTACGTGATGTCGATAGAAGCTGTCGAAGAGCATAAAGCGCAATATCAGCAGTCAGTCGCTGAGCAAGATGCTGAGAAACTGGACGATATGGTCCATAAAGCGAAATTCCTTCTCAGTCTGCTACAATTGAATACATTCTATACAACCCTGGTTCAACAAACTGAGTTAGTGAAAAACGGAATAGACCATAATACCATGCTGGAAACAATCGCTCAATTTGATCAAATCACTGAGCAGCTTGCTCATCGACAAGAAGTTTTAAAAATGATGAGTGAGTAACCATCACTGTACCATAAGCACAGCCCATTACTGCCTTCTCTCTGATTTATCAGCTCAGCACTTCAGTACCATCTAAAAAGGGAAAAGCTCTTTTTCTATGTCTTAAGTGTCCTCTTTTAAACGATTATTACAGCCTTGTATAGAAAATTTAATCCTCAACTTAATTCCTAAGTGTATTAGACAGGCTGTTGGCATTTAATAGATGTTGGCTTAATATCCGCCATAGATAATCCAAACGCGCGTAAGAAATGGATGGCTCGGTACCAAATACATCGCACTTCTTTTCTAATTGATAACGATAATTTTCTAATGCTTCTAAAAAAGTGAGTTGGTCAGATAATGATAGTTCACTGAAATCCTGGTTAATGCTGTCCAGGTTACGCGTAAAGTCAAAGTTCATCATAAGTAAGCAGTGGTGAGGGTAAGACTAATTTTGATGATTACATAAAATTACGCGTCAAAAGACTCATTAGCAATCCGGTAACTAGTCAAAAACAACTATGTAAGGTTTTCATCTCACTTAACAAATAAATAGATCGTTCAGGCTTAAGTTAGCGAGCGCGGGCTCTTCCCAAACGACTATTACTGTTCGTGATGGCGTTTAAGAGTCCCACTAGTCCTCCGAGTAAATGAGATTCCCAAGAGACATAGGATTGGGTAGGCAGTACTCCATAAAAAATCCCTCCGTAAACAATCATCATCACAATAGAAATCAACAGTGACTTAAAATCCCGTTGAAACAGTCCGAAAAAGATCAGGAAAAAAGCCAGTCCGTAAATCAGGCCACTAGCCCCAATGTGAATAGAGGTGCGGGCAAAGAGCCATACCAGGATGCCAGTCAGGAAATAACACTGCAAAAAAACGCGGCGGGCAATAGGACGGTAAAACATATACAGTACCGTCCCCAGAATAATTACCGGCATTGTGTTGGATACCAAATGGGCTACTGACCCATGCAACAAAGGAGCAGTAAAGATACCAATCAGACCGGGAATGGTGCGCGGTAGAATACCAAACATTGCCAAATCTACCGGATATAGCTGATCCAGAAAGAAAACTCCCCACATCAGAAATACCATCCGTGAGGGCACCAATATGCTACTACTTATGGATTGTATCATGTGGTTTTTAGACTTCTTTATACAATGAGTTAAGATAAGCGAACGAAGTTAAGGGCGAAGCACCAACCCCAGATAGATAGGAAGATGATCGCTGAACCCGCCGTGATACTGAAAGCCTACGTATGTTCTCCGAGGGCGAAAGCCCAAATTAGCCTGATCTTCCTCTAATAACCAATCAGGATGGTAGATTTTCCCCCGCCCATCTTCAATCACCCAATGTGCGTCTTCCGCTTCCCAACTTTCTGATGCCAGCCATTGGTCCAGTCTACTCCACGTACCCTGATGTTTGTGGGTTCCCTCATACCCGTACTCGCTTATATTTTGCAAAGGCATTCCTTTTATTAATGATAACATGCTTGCATCTTCGGGAGCATCATTAAAATCTCCAGTGATTAAAATCTTCGCTTGCGGATCTTTCTGTAACAATTGCCGGATATGACCTTGTAAAGTATTCGCTGCCGCCAATCGAGAAGCTTCTGAAACTTTTGTGCCACTATAACGTGATGGCCAGTGGTTTACGTACAAATAGACTGTATCCTGATTTGGCAACTGCCCTCGCACATGCAAAATATCGCGGGTTGTGCGGTACGTGGGAAGTTCCACCGGAATAAATTCCTGATAATCAATAGTGAAGAGATCAGGACGGTAAATCAGGGCAACATCAATCCCCCGGCTATCCGGCGATTCCTGGTGAATAATCTGATAATGAAAACGATGTAAAGGCGTCTCTTGCAATAATGCCTCTAATACATATCGATTTTCTATCTCAGCCAGGGCAATCACTGCCGGTGGCTGCCACGCTCCTACCCCGGCAATTACTTTGTAAATATGCGTTAATTTACGCTGTAATCTCCCGTACGTCCAATGGCGGTCTCCTTCCGGAAGAAAAGCTTCGTCTCGCGTCAGTGAATCGTCTCGGATGTCAAACAAGTTCTCGACATTGTAGAACATCATGGTCAAAGACTCGTCTCCTACCCCTTGCGCCACTCCCCAGGTGGATGCCCATACCATTAACCCCATCCAACAAACCCATCGAGCCATAGCAGCAAGATAAGGCGAATAAGTTGCTCAATCTCCACAATTTGCCGGAATACCTTACCCTAGAGCGGAATATTCCCGTGTTTCTTTTTGGGTAATCGGTCGACCTTATTTTCCAGCATCTGAAAAGCCTGAATCAGCTTTGCCCGGGTATCTTCGGGGTAAATCACTTCATCCACATACCCTCGGCTGGCTGCGCGGTACGGGTTCGCAAACGTTTCAGTATACTCATCAATCTTCTCCTGTAATTTTTCCTCCGGGTTTTCCGCAGCCGCAATTTCCCGGCGGAAAATAATCTCGGCGGCACCCTTAGCTCCCATTACGGCAATCTCGGCTGATGGCCAGGCAAAGTTCATGTCTGCGCCAATGTGCTTGGAGTTCATTACATCGTAAGCCCCACCGTAAGCTTTCCGGGTAATCACCGTCACCCGAGGCACGGTCGCTTCGCTAAAGGCGTACAGTAGTTTTGCTCCGTTGGTGATAATGGCATTCCATTCCTGATCCGTACCGGGGAGGAATCCCGGCACATCCTCCAGCACCAACAGAGGAATATTAAAAGCATCACAAAAGCGGACGAAGCGTGCTCCTTTTTTACTGGCATTAATGTCCAATACTCCCGCCAGACTTGCCGGTTGATTCCCCACAATACCGATACTACGCCCAGCCAGACGGGCAAAGCCCACAATAATATTTTCTGCATAGTCCTGATGCACCTCCAAAAATGTATCTTTATCGGTAATGCCCTGCACGACCTCTCGCATGTCGTAAGGCTGGTTGGGATTTTCAGGTACCAATTCGTTCAGTTCGGGCCGCTGCTCATGCTCTCTTGCTTCATACGGTAGCCTAGGGGCATCTTCTTCGCAGTTCTGAGGAATATAACTGAATAGCTTCTGAAGCCGCTGTAGGCACTGCAATTCATTAGCATCATGGAAATGCGTCACTCCACTCTTGATACTGTGGGTCATGGCGCCTCCCAGTTCTTCCGAACTTACTTCTTCATGCGTCACGGTCTTCACTACATTTGGCCCGGTGACAAACATGTAGGATGTTTTTTCCACCATGAAGATGAAATCCGTAATGGCCGGGGAATAGACAGCGCCGCCAGCACAGGGGCCCATAACGGCTGAAAGCTGAGGAATCAAACCTGAAGCCAGGGTATTCCGGTAAAAAATATCAGCGTAGCCTCCCAGTGAGACCACTCCCTCCTGAATACGAGCTCCCCCCGAATCATTCAGCCCGATCAGCGGGGCACCGTTTTTCATGGCTAAATCCATGATACGAACGATCTTCTCGGCATGGGCCTCCGACAATGAACCACCAAAAACGGTAAAATCCTGAGAAAAAACGTAGACCAGTCGCCCCTGAATACGACCAAACCCGGTCACAACTCCATCTCCCAGGTAACGCTGTTTTTCCAAACCAAATTCGTGGGATCGGTGCGCCACAAATTTGCCAACCTCCTGAAAGCTTCCCTTATCCAGTAACAGATCAAGGCGTTCCCGGGCGGTAAGCTTCCCTTTATCGTGCTGGGCCTGAATGCGTTTTTCGCCACCTCCTAACGCGGCCTGCTGGTGTTTTTCCTGTAGTTCATGAAATTTACTTTTTTTTGAAGCTGAGTCTGGTGCTGATGAACCGTTCGGCGGTGTTTTCATGTTGTAGCAAATATTTTGAGTGTTTCAAAGATAGAGTAAATCATAAACTTTGCACGTTTTACCCTGCTTTAACCTACCCCTTTAGCTACATGAGTCAAAAAGTTGCGACCATAGATCTGGGCACCAACACCTTCCATTTACTGGTGGCTGAGTTACAAAAAGAAAATACCTTCCAGGTCATCCACCACGAACGAATCCCGGTCATGATTGGCCGAGGAGGTATCAATCAGGGAGTTATTACTCCCGAAGCGCAGGAACGGGCTTTGGAAGCCTTACACCATTTCCGGGCGCAGTTGCAGTCCCTTGCTATTCCCTTGGAAAACGTTCACTGCACCGCCACCAGCGCCTTTCGTAATGCGAAAAACGGGCAAGAATTTGCTCAAAAAATTCTTGAAGAAACTGATATCATCGTCGATATTATTCCCGGTGATCAGGAAGCGGAATTCATTTATTATGGTGTACGCGAGGCAGTTTCACTAGGCGAGCAAAATGCTCTTATTATGGATATTGGGGGCGGCAGCGTAGAATTTATCCTTTGTAATCAGAACAAAATTCTGTGGAAACACAGTTTCGAAATAGGCGCCCAACGATTGCTGGATCGATTTGATATCCAGGATCCCATTTCTCAGGATAATATCCAGGCACTTAAGCATTATTTTAGTGAAACACTAACTCCACTGGCAGCAATTGTTGCGCAATATCACCCTCAAACGCTGGTGGGAGCTTCCGGCACCTTTGATACGCTTAGCGATATTCATGTGCTGGAAAATAAGCTAACCATCGCTGAAGGAGCCACTGAATTGCCCTTAACCTATTCGGCCTTTCAGAAGATGCTTGAAGAGTTTTCTCAAAAAACCCGTCAGGAAAGACTCATAATTCCAGGCATGATTGACATGCGGGTAGATATGATTGTCGTCGCCTCCTGGTTAATCCGGTTTGTACTGGAAGAATATCAGATCCTCGATATCCGCATCTCTTCTTACGCATTAAAAGAAGGGCTCTTAGTAGAATTGGCGAAGCGAATCTAATAAAACTGACCTATCAATAATTTCTGTATTTTCCATTTTATTCCTCCATGCAAAACTTTGATCATCAAGCTCTTGTAAATTTCTCCAAATCCATTTTCTTAAAGATAGGCTGCTCCCCTGAGCATGCTCAGCTAGCGGCAAACGTATTATCCAGTGCCGATTTACGCGGAGTAGACTCTCACGGTATCGCCCGTCTTATTGGTTACGTGCGGCTATGGGAAAAAGGCAGAATCAATGCCAAACCCACTATTAAAGTCGTACATGAAACCCCCAGCACCGCCGTTGTCGACGGCGACCAAGGATTGGGGTTAGTCGTCGCTCCCCAGGCTATGGAGATTGCCATGGAAAAAGCAAGAAACGTGGGTACCGGGTGGGTTTCAGTTCGCAACTCCAATCACTTTGGTATTGCCGGATATCACGCCATGCAGGCCCTGCAGCATGATATGATCGGCTTAGCCATGACCAATGCCAGTCCGCTGGTAGCTCCTACGTTTTCAGTTGATCGTTTGTTAGGAACAAATCCTATTGCAGTGGCAGTACCCGCCGGCGAAGAACCACCATTTGTGGCAGATTTTGCTACCACAACTGCGGCCAATGGGAAACTGGAGATCCTGCAGCGGAAAAACCAACAGGCTCCTACGGGCTGGGTACAGACCAAAAACGGGTCTCCCTCTCAGGACCCGACTGAGGTAGCCAAAGGCGGGGCTTTATTGCCATTGGGCGGTGATCGGGAACATGGCAGCCATAAAGGATATTGTCTGGGGGGCTGGGTAGATATTTTTTCGGCCGTGCTCTCTGGCGCGAACTATGGCCCATGGGTACCTCCATTTGTAGCATTTTTAGAACCTTCCAGCCAACCAGTTGGGCAAGGTATCGGGCATTTTGTGGGAGCCATGCGGGCCGATGCATTCCGGCCTATTAGCGATTTCAAGCAGCACATGGATCAGTGGATTTCAACGTTCCGTCAGGCACAAACGGTAGAAGGACAGGAAAAAGTGCTGGTACCGGGTGATCCTGAGCGGGAACAGGAAAGTCTGCGCCGCAAAGAGGGTATTCCATTATTGCCTCCCGTGGTTGAGAGCTTGCAGGAATTGTCTGAGAAGTTTCAGGTTGAATTTTCGGTTTAAAAAGTAAATCCTACATTAAACACCCAGGGGCTGTTGTACGGCGAGCGCAGGTTATCATAACTAAGATTGTAAAGGGCGGCAATCATAAAGCCTGCTCGCTCTCCGATGGGCTGATATACCTTACCTCCGATAAAAAAACCAGGCACCCATTCACGCACAAATGGCTCTCGGGGATCATTGGTCAAAAATTCTACGCTTAGGTTTTCGTATTCTGTCTGCACGAAAAACTGCCTGGCCACCAAATGTCGGGCAAAGAAACGCCCACCATAAATACTACTTCCCGGGAATCCACGGTACTTCAGATAACGATAGGTAAAACCGGGACCGGCTGTAAACCGATCGGTAAAACGGTAGCCTAAAGATGGTGAAACATCGATATAAGTGAGAGAACCAAATTGCAGGCTGAAATTTCCACCGGGAGATAACCGCTCCCAGAAAGCCGGTTTTTCACGGTAGTCAGAGGAATCCTCCTGAGCAAGACTTACACAAATATCTCCTACGATCAATGCGATCACTAAGAGCCATTTTGTGTTGATAAAAAATGGTATCTTACTGCTTTTCAAGAACATACACATCCTCGCTAGGCTTCTTCATTAAATATTTTTCCCGGGCGAATTTTTCCAGTAATGCATCATTTGTCATTAATTCTTCCCGCTCCTGCTTTACTTTCTTAATCTCTTTCTTATAGAACGTTTTCTCCTGCTCCAACTGATGAATATCACGATTACGTTGGAACTGGGAGGGTAAATCGTTCGCATCCAAAAAAAACATCCAGATCAGGAACCCCACCGAGAAAACAAAAAAGAAACTTTTCAGAAGCCGTGGTATGTTACGCAAAAAATCCATGCCCTATTCATTAATGTTAAGCGAATATACCCATTTTAACATGATAATTACCGCCTTATGCTTATGAAAAAGACATGGATTTCCTCGAAAACTTACATGCTACAATAACTGATTGGGATAGTAAGCAGTGAGTCCCAAGGCTTCTTCAATCCGCAATAGTTGGTTATACTTAGCCATCCGATCTGAGCGAGAAGCTGATCCGGTCTTAATCTGCCCGGTATTTAATGCAACGGCCAAATCAGCAATAGTATTGTCTTCAGTTTCACCTGAACGGTGAGACATCACACTTTTGTAACCATTTCGCTTAGCCAGATTTACCGCGTTAATCGTCTCGGTAAGTGTACCAATCTGATTCACCTTAATCAAAATAGCATTAGCAATATCCTCATCAATACCTCGCTGCAGGCGATTTACGTTTGTTACAAACAGGTCATCCCCTACCAACTGTACTCTATCACCGATGCTTTCGGTATGTGCTTTCCAGCCTTCCCAGTCGTCTTCGTGCATACCATCTTCAATAGAAATGATTGGATATTTATCTACCCACTCTTTCCAGTAGTTGGCCATTTCGCTGGAAGTCAGTTCTTCGTTGGTAGAAGAAAAATGGTAAACTTTCTTTTCTTCGTTGTAAAACTCAGAAGAGGCCGCATCCATCGCAATAAAAATCTCTTCACCGGGTTTGTATCCGGCATTTTCAATCGCTTGTAATACGACTTCTATGGCTTCAACATTTGAGGCAATATTGGGGGCAAATCCGCCCTCATCCCCTACATTGGTTGATAAATTTTTACTACTTAATACTTTCTTTAAATGATGGAACACTTCTGTTCCCATCCGAAGTGCTTCTGAAAAAGTGCCTGCTTTTACTGGCATCACCATAAACTCCTGAAAGTCGATGGCATTATCGGCGTGGCTACCTCCATTCAAAATATTCATCATAGGAACAGGCAATGTATTTGCATTTACCCCCCCAATATACCGGAACAATGGTTGTTTTAAAGTTTGTGCTGCGGCTTTGGCAACTGCAAGAGAAACTCCCAACATGGCGTTGGCGCCCAATTCCGACTTATTTTCAGAGCCGTCCAGCTCAATCATCGTTTGGTCAATCAGGTTTTGCTCAAATATCGAGACCCCCAATAGTTTTTCAGCAATTTCCGTATTAACATTTTCAACGGCTTTGGTTACGCCCTTGCCCATAAACCGGCTTTTATCATCATCTCGCAACTCTACGGCCTCATGCTTGCCGGTAGAAGCGCCAGAAGGCACAGCAGCTCGTCCCAACACATCGTGTGCCGTCAAAACATCTACTTCAACCGTAGGATTACCCCGGGAATCCAATATCTGGCGGGCGTGAATTTTTTTAATGATACTCATAGTTTCGTTAGTTTAATAGCTACCAAGTATAATGACAGAATTATAGAATCTTATGGAGAGATGAGTGAATAAAAATCTGATTATCACTATTTACATGAAGCAACTGTTCGGTTATGAATTTCAGTTACTTCTTTCTTTTTACTGTTCTATCAGGTTAATAAATTGATCAAAAAGATACCGAGAATCGTGTGGTCCTGGTGAGGACTCAGGGTGGTATTGAACAGAAAACGCCTTTTTTCCCTTTACCCGCAAGCCAGCCACTGTGTTGTCATTAAGATTCAGATGGGTAACACTGATGTTGTCAGCATGTTTCGCCTTATCTAAATCTACGGTAAAACCATGATTCTGAGAAGTTACTTCGCATAACCCGGTCTCCAGATTTTTCACCGGATGATTTAATCCCCGGTGCCCGTGGTGCATTTTATAGGTAGGAATGCCGCTGGCAAGTCCCAGTAACTGATGCCCCAAACAAATACCAAACAATGGACGGTCTTCTTGTACAATCTCTTTCACGGTGCCAATTGCATAATCCATAGCACTCGGATCTCCCGGTCCGTTGGAAATAAAATAACCATCAGGCTGCCACTCTTCCATTTCAGAAAAAGTGGTAGTCGCGGGAAATACCTTACACTGACAATCGCGATCGAGCAGATTGTTTAAAATAGAAGTCTTTATTCCCAGGTCTAACACGGCTATGCGTTTCTGAGCCGTATCATTTCCCAGCAGATAGGGTTTGGTGGTACATACTTTACTGGAAAGCTCCAGCCCCTCCATAGAAGGCACTTCTGCCAACCGTGCTTTCAGGGCTTCATTATCCAGGTCTTCCGAAGAGATAAGGGCATTCATTGCGCCCTTTGAGCGAATATGGCGTACCAGCTTTCGTGTATCAATTCCGGAAATCCCAACGACATTGTGCGCCTCCAGATACTTCTGCAGATCATTATCGGCTTGTTTGCGGCTAAATCCATCTGAGAACGAATTCACAACGATGGCCCTGATTTGAGGATGCGCTGATTCCTGCTCTACTTGTAGTACACCGTAATTGCCGATGTGGGCTGTCGTATTAACGATAATTTGTCCGTAATACGAGGGGTCGGTATAAATTTCCTGATACCCGGTCATGCCGGTATTGAAACAGATCTCACCTCCGCTCACTCCAATTTTTCCAATGGCTTCTCCTTCAAAACGAGTTCCATCTTCCAGATATAGGGTGGCAGGCCGCTGCGGTAGTGTTGAATTTTGCATGTGGCTAAAGTTGTTGGCAAGTTTGTAAAATATGGATTAAAAAAAAAGGGAATAATCCGTTAACCGGACAATTCCCTTCTTTGATATTGAAAATACTGATTTATTCTTTTGGCTTTTCTGCATCATCAGTTTCTTCTGTAGAATCTGTAGGTTCGGTTTCTGATGCCTGAGCCGTCTCTTCTTCCGTAGTGACCTCGGCTGAAGGAGCTTCTTCAACTGCAGCCTCCTCTTCAACCACAACTGCTTCTTGAACAGTATCTTCTTCTACGACTGCCTCAGCAGGCGCTGCTGCTGCGGTAGTGCTTTCTGAGGATTTTTTAGAACCACCTCGTCGGCTTCGTCTTGTACGAGATTGTTTTTGCTTCTCTTCAGCGTTGTATAGCTCATTGAAGTCAACCAGCTCAATCATGCACATTTCGGCGTTATCACCTAAACGATTACCTAATTTAATGATTCGGGTATATCCACCGGGACGCTCAGCTACTCGTGCTGATACTTCATCGAATAATACCCGAGAAGAATCCTTGTCCTGTAAGTAGGAAAATACAACCCGACGAGAGTGCGTACTATCCACCTTTGATCTCGTAATCAGAGGTTCTACGTATTTACGCAGGGCTTTGGCCTTAGCTACCGTTGTAGTTAAACGCTTATGAATGATGAGTGATGAAGCCATATTGGACAACATCGCCTTACGATGTGAGGAAGTTCTTCCTAAGTGATTAATTCGCTTACCGTGTCTCATGCTGAGGTTCTTTATCGCACCCAAACGGGTGTTTAGTCTTCTTCTAACTTATATTTTGTAAGATCCATTCCGAAAGAAAGATTCTTTTCCTGGATCAATTGCTCAAGCTCCGCCAATGATTTTTTACCAAAGTTTCGGAACTTCATCATATCGGATATTTCAAGCTGTGCTAAATCGCCTAATGTCTTCACATCAGCTGCTTTCAGGCAATTATAAGCCCGCACAGATAGATCAAGATCATTTAATGGAGTTTTCAGCAACTTACGCATATGCAACATCTCCTCATCCACTGCATCAGGCTCTCCTTGCTGAGGAGACTCCAATACCATGCTTTGGTCAGAGAAAAGCATAAAATGCTTAATTAAGATATTGGCTGCACCTTTCAACGCATCCTCAGGGTGAATAGAGCCATCTGTCTCAATGTCCATCAATAACTGCTCGAAGTCAGTTTTCTGCTCAACCCGTGTATTCTCTACCTCAAACGTTACGTTCTTGATTGGAGAGAAGACAGCATCCAGAGGAATGTAACCAAAGTTCTGATCGTTTTGGCTATTTTCCTCGCTGGGAACATAACCACGCCCTTTATCTACATACAATTCAACTTCAATATCAACAGCTTCATCAAGGTGAGCAATTGTATGCTCTGGATTTAATATTTCAAAAGAAGTTGTGCTCTTCTGAATATCGGCACCGGTAAACGTGCTTTGCCCACGCAAAGGAATTACGATCTTGTTTTCTACAAAATCCTCAGAGGTCTTTTTAAAACGAACCATTTTGAGGTTCAGAATTATTTCCGACAAATCCTCTACCACACCTTCTATGGAAGAAAATTCGTGCAACACTCCTGGAATTTTTATACCTGTAATCGCATATCCTTCTAAAGAAGAAAGTAATATTCTTCGCAATGCATTACCTATCGTGACCGCGTACCCTCGCTCAAGCGGTTTAAAAGTAAAAAGGCCGTGAAAATTGTCAGCCTTTTCCATTACCACTTTTTCGGGCATCTGAAATGCAAGTATTGACATAATGTATGCGTAGTGATTAAAAAAAGTTCAAATAAATTATTTTGAATAGAGCTCAACAATGAGCTGCTCCTGAATATTTTCAGGAATATCTTCCCGGGCAGGTAAAGACGCATAACGTCCGGACAGCTCTTTACCGTCCCATTCCAGCCACGAGTATTGTTTTACTTTGGGGCTGTGAGAAGCCACACTATCAGCTACTGCTAATAGTGACTTTGATTTCTCCCGCACTCCTACAATATCTCCCGGCTTCACCTGGAAAGATGGGATATTAACAACATTGCCGTTAACGATCACATGCTTGTGAGATACTAGTTGGCGGGCGCCACGGCGAGTTGGTGAGATTCCCAACCGATAAACTACATTGTCTAAGCGTGATTCCAATAGTTGAAGTAATACCTCACCGGTAATACCTTTACTATGGCTGGCTTTTTCGAATAAATTGGAAAACTGTCGCTCTAATACACCATAGGTATATTTAGCCTTTTGCTTAGCCATAAGCTGCACTGCGTATTCCGACTGCTTTTTCCGCCGACCACGACCGTGCTGTCCGGGAGGATAACTCTTTTTCTGTAGAGCTTTACTCGGACCAAAGATAGGGTCGTTGAATTTACGAGCAATTTTTGATTTAGGACCTCTATAACGAGCCATATAACTATCTATTCGTTTTCTTAGAAATTAAACTCTCCGACGTTTAGGAGGTCGGCATCCATTATGGGGCAATGGGGTAACATCCTGGATCATGGTCACTTCCAATCCGGCATTCTGCAATGTTCGAATCGCAGACTCTCTACCAGACCCTGGCCCCTTAATAAAAACTTCAACCTTACGCATACCCTGATCATACGCTACTTGCGCGCAATTGGAAGCAGCCATTTGAGCAGCATAAGGAGTATTTTTCTTAGACCCTCTAAATCCCATTTTACCAGCAGAGGACCAGGAAACTACCTGCCCAGCCATATTGGTAATAGAAATAATAATATTATTGAACGAGGCTTTAATATGAGCCTGTCCTAAGCTGTCTACTGCGACAACCCTTTTTTTACTTTTATCTTTACGTTTCTGAGCCATAGCTTAGGGCGATATTATTTGGTAGCTTTTTTCTTGTTAGCTACTGTTTTTCGTTTACCTTTCCGTGTCCGGGAATTATTTTTGGTGTGCTGACCTCGAAGAGGCAACCCACGTCGATGTCTAAGTCCACGATAACAACCAATATCCATCAGGCGCTTAATATTAAGCTGGACTTCCGATTTTAGAACCCCTTCTACTTTGTGATCTTCGGAAATAATCTGACGAATTTGGTTTGATTCATCATCATCCCACTCTGATACTTTTTTATTAGGATCTATTCCTGCTTTGTCCAGGATAGCACGGGCCGCACTCTTACCAATACCAAAAATATAGGTAAGTCCGATTTCGCCACGCTTGTGATCAGGAATGTCAACTCCAGAAATTCTAGCCATAATTATCCTTGTCTTTGCTTGAACCGAGGGTTCTTTTTATTAATAATATAAAGCTTTCCTTTACGGCGAACGATTTTACAATCCGCACTTCGCTTTTTGATTGATGCTTTTACTTTCATGATGTCTATTTATAACGATAAACGATCCGTCCTTTGGTAAGATCATATGGTGACATTTCGAGCTTTACCCGGTCACCTGGTAAAATCTTAATATAATTCATTCTCATTTTGCCGGAAATATGAGCAATTACTTCGTGTCCATTCTCCAACTCTACCCGAAACATTGCATTAGATAGTGCTTCGGTAATGGTTCCGTCTTGCTCTATTGAAGCTTGTTTTGCCATAGGTTGTGTAAAATTCTTTAGGCTACTGCTGCGTTCTGAGACCGTCCCTTCACTCTGCCTGATTTCATCAAGCCTTCATAATGACGCATTAATAAGTAACTCTCAATCTGTTGTAGTGTATCTAAAATAACTCCTACCATAATTAACAAAGAGGTCCCCCCATAAAAGTAGGAGAAGTCAGTCGTAATTCCTGCCACCATCGCAATGGCTGGCATAATGGCAATTATTGCCAGAAAAGTTGAACCAGGTAAAGTGATCCGCGAGAGCACATTATCTAAAAAATCAGCGGTAGGCTTACCCGGCTTAACCCCCGGAACAAACCCCCCATTACGCTTTAGGTCATCAGCAATTTGCGTTGAATTAATCGTAATTGCTGTGTAAAAAAAGGTAAACAAGATAATCATAACGGCAAACACAAGATTGTATTGCCAAGAAGCAATATCTGCAAATGTTCGTCCAATCGTTGCAGCAATATCATTTGAATCAGCCCATATACCTGCCAGCAAACCTGGTAAGAACATCAGCGACTGAGCAAAGATAATTGGCATCACACCTGAAGCATTTACGCGCAAAGGTATATATTGACGCTGCCCTCCGTATACTTTATTCCCCACCACTTGCTTAGCATATTGCACAGGCACTCTCCGAATAGCCTGAGTTAATATTACCGCAGCCATTACCACAAAGAACAAGGCTACAATCTCTAAGATAAATAATAGTGCTCCGCTCATCCCTTTAGCCAAGGCTTCAGCAACAATTGCCCCAGGGAATCGGGAAATGATACCAATCATGATCAACATTGAAATACCATTACCAATTCCCTTGTCTGTGATTTTTTCTCCCAGCCACATACAAAATATTGTACCTGAAGAAAGAAGCACCATGGCTGTGATTGTAAACAATGTCTGGTCAATCATGATCGCTTCCTTAGGTACTGCGTACGCCAAGTAGCCTACCGACTGGCCTAAGGTGATAAATATGGTCAGCACCCGGGTGATCTGGTTCATCTTCTTTCGGCCCGAATCGCCTTCCTTCTGCATTTTCTGGAAATAAGGAACAGCAACGGTCAAAAGCTGAATTACAATTGAGGCAGAGATGTAGGGCATAATACCCAACCCAAAAATAGAAGCTCGGCTAAATGCCCCTCCTAGAAAGGTATTCAACAAGCCGAATATTCCACCATCAGCTCCTTGCTCTAATAAATTAGGATCTACCCCTGGTAAAACCACGAATGATCCTAATCGGAAGATTATAAGGAATCCTATCGTATTGAAGATTCGGTTACGAAGTTCTTCAATAGAAAAAATATTCTTTATGGTGGTAATAAACTTCTTCATGCGCGTTTAGAGATTGATCGTCTTTCCTCCGGCTTTTTCTATCGCTTCACTGGCTGACTTGGAGAAAGCATGGGCTTCCACACTCACGGATGCTGACAGTTCACCATCCCCCAATATTTTCAAGCGTTCTTTTTTACCAACTAATCCTGCTGACAAAAAATCCTGCAATGTAAGTTCACTTTTGCCAACTTTATCAGCCAAAGTCTGTAATTGCCCAATATTGACTACCTGATAGGTAACTTTATTGGGTGAATTAAATCCAAATTTAGGCACACGACGTTGAAGAGGCATCTGACCACCTTCAAAACCTGATTTAGATTTATATCCTGACCGAGACTTCGCTCCTTTGTGACCACGGCCGGCGGTACCACCCCACCCTGATCCGGCACCACGAGCAATGCGCTTTTTTCCTTTTACGGAGCCTTTAGCTGGTTTTATATCACTCAGGTTCATATTATAATTCTTTTACCGTTACCAAATGAGCCACTTTTTTAACCATACCACTGATCTGAGGGGTATTTTCAACCTCAACGCTCCGGTTAATTTTTCCTAAACCCAATGCCTCAATCGTAAGCTTCTGACGCTTAGGTCGCTTAATCGTGCTTCGGGTTTGTGTAATCTGAATGCGAGCCATAATACTACTATCCATTAAATACTTTTTCTAACTCTACCCCTCGTTGTTCAGCAACAGCATATGCATCACGCATGGTTGAAAGCGCATCAAAAGTTGCTTTCACCACATTATGGGGATTAGATGAGCCTTTAGATTTCGCCAATACATCGTGTACGCCAGCACTTTCCAGTACCGCCCGCATTGCTCCACCTGCAATAACTCCTGTACCAGCAGACGCAGGCTTCAACAACACGAAACCTCCACCGAACTTACCAATATTCTCATGAGGGATTGTTCCCTTCAATACTGGTACTTTCAGTAAATTTTTCTTAGCATCATCAACGCCCTTCGTTATAGCATCGGTTACTTCGTTTGCTTTTCCCAACCCGTATCCTACAATACCATCTCCATTACCAACCACTACGATAGCCGAAAAGCTAAATCTTCTACCACCTTTCACTACTTTAGCGACACGCTTAATAGCAACTACTCGCTCTTTTAACTCTAATTCACTTGCCTTGACGGATCTTACGTTCTGTGCCATTGATTAAAATTTTAGGCCACCCTCGCGGGCACCTTCTGCTAATGCTTTTACTTTGCCGTGGTAGATATATCCATTACGATCAAAAACAACAGTGTCCAGACCATTGGCAACGGCCTTCTCAGCCAACTTCTTACCCACACTATTTGATACTTCAACATTAGGATTAGAATAGTCACCTAATTCCTTAGAAGAAGCATGAGCAAGCGTTACACCTTTGAGATCATCTATAAGTTGAGCGTAAATTCCTTTATTACTCTTATAAATCGATAACCGGGGACGTTCACTCGTTCCCTGAATTTTTCGGCGTATACTTCGTTTAATCCGAATTCGCCGACTATTTTTCTTACTAACTGCCATAATTTGACTTTATTTAGCAGCAGTTTTACCTGCTTTTCTTCGGATAACTTCTCCTACAAACCGAATTCCTTTTCCTTTATAAGGCTCAACCGGTCGTAATGACTTAATTTTCGCTGCAACTTGTCCTATCAACTGCTTATCATACCCTTCCAGCGTTACAGTAGGATTTTTCCCTTTAGGAGTCTCAGCACTTATCGTAATACTTTCCGGAATTTGCAGATATATATTATGTGAATATCCTAAATTCAGTTCTAAAACGTCCTGCTGAACATTGGCTCGATAACCAACACCAACCAATTCAAGTTCCCTTTTATATCCTTCACTTACTCCTACTACCATATTTGCTACCAGCGATCGATACAAACCATGTAACGATTTGTGTCTTTTTTGCTCAGTAGGGCGCGTCACAGCTACTTCCCCATCTTCAATCGTAACCTTAAAGGCAGCATCAATCTTCTGCTTTAGCTCTCCCTTAGGCCCTTTCACGGTTACCCAGCTATTTTCCCGCGCAACGGTAACTCCGCTGGGAATGCTGATAGGCTGTTTTCCAATACGAGACATAGTATTTTAATTAATATACGTAGCAAATCACTTCACCCCCTAGATTCTCCTGTCGGGCTTCCTTATCCGTAATAACTCCTCTTGAGGTAGATAAGATGGCAATTCCTAATCCGTTTAGCACCCGGGGCAATTCGGAAGCCTTGGCGTATTTACGCAAACCAGGCTTGCTCACTCGCTCAAGGTGGGTTATGGCCGGAGTCTTTTTTGCAGGATTATATTTTAGGGCAATCTTAATAATTCCCTGATAATTTACCCCGTCCTCAAACTTATAGTTTTGTATATACCCCTTATCAAAAAGCACTTTTGTGATTTCTTTTTTCAGGTTAGAGGCCGGAATTTCAACGATCCGATGGTTTGCTTTAATTGCATTCCTTAGTCGGGTCAGATAATCAGCTATTGGATCTGTAATCATGTCTTAACTATTACCCATTTTTCAAAACGGACTGCAAAGGTAAGATTTTCTTCCCTTTGTAAAAAATATATTCATCTTTTTTACCAACTAGCCTTGGTAACTCCAGGGATTTTCCCCTGAGATGCCAAATCCCGGAACGTAACACGCGAAATTCCAAATTTACGCATGTACCCTTTTGGCCGTCCGGTCAATTTACATCTGTTATGCAAACGAACTGGTGAAGCATTTCTCGGTAATTTATCCAATGCTTCGTAATCACCCTGGGCTTTTAGCTCTGCTCGTTTAGCAGCGTACTTATCTACCAGGTATTGTCTTTTTCTCTCTCGGGCGATAACTGATTTTCTTGCCATAATTATGCGTTATTCTTGTTTGCAAAAGGCATCCCGAAAGCTTTCAGCAATTCATAAGCCTCCTCATCGGTATCTGCCGTTGTAACAAACGTAATATCCATTCCGGAAATTCTATTTATTTTATCAATACTGATTTCCGGGAAAATAATTTGCTCTTTTACACCAAGGGTGTAGTTCCCCCGTCCATCAAAGCCTTTATCATTAATGCCACGAAAATCGCGTACCCGGGGAAGCGCCACAGACATCAGACGATCCATAAACTCATACATACGGCTACCCCGCAGTGTGACTTTAGCTCCAATAGGCATTCCTTCTCGTAACTTAAAGTTAGAAACGGATTTCTTGGCGATGGTTGGAATGGCTTTCTGTCCAGTGATCAGCGTAAGTTCATCTACTCCTACATCAACCAGCTTTTTATCGGCAACGGCATCTCCGACACCTTTATTGACGGCAATCTTTACCATTCGAGGCACCTGCATTACCGAGCTATAGCCAAACTTCTCTTTTAGCTGGGCGATAATTTCTCCGTGATATTTTTCCTTCAAACGAGGAATATAAGTTTCAGTAGCTGCCATAATTATATAAAATCACCTGTTTTCTTATTGTAGCGCTGATTTTTGCCGCTGTCATTCTTCTTCTTTCCAACTTTAGCAGGCTCGCCGGTAGCCGGATCAACCAACATCAGATTACTGATGTGAATCGGGGCTTCTTGCTGATGCCTTCCCCCTTCAGGATTTTGGGCCGAAGGTTTTACATGTTTGGTTACCATGTTTACATCCTCCACAAACGCTTTATTTTCCAGAGCAAGAATAGACACTACCTGCCCGGTCTTCCCTTTATCGTTTCCGGAAATTACCTTTACGGTATCCCCGGACTTAATTTTTATTTTTAATTTTTTTACTGATGCCATAATACTAAAGTACTTCAGGAGCTAGTGAAACAATCTTCATAAACTGCTTTTCCCGTAATTCACGCGCTACCGGACCAAAAATCCGAGTACCTCTTGGCTCATCGTTGGCATTAAGTAGCACAGCTGCATTCTCTTCAAACCGGATATAGGAGCCGTCCTTTCGGCGAACTTCTTTCTTGGTACGAACAATTACCGCCTTAGAAACAGTACCTTTCTTCAGATTACTTGATGAAAGCGCTGATTTCACAGTAACGACAATTTTGTCACCAACCGAGGCATAGCGACGTTTGGTTCCCCCTAATACGCGAATACAGAGCACTTCTTTAGCACCACTATTATCCGCTACGTTCAGCCTTGACTCTTGCTGTATCATAATTATTTTGCTCTTTCAATAATTTCAACTAAACGCCACCGCTTGCTTTTGCTCAACGGACGGGTTTCCATGATTTTGACGATATCGCCAATACCACATTCATTTTTTTCATCATGTGCCACAAACTTGGTAGTTTTGCGGACAAATTTACCATAAATAGGGTGCTGCACTTTTCGCTCAACTGACACGGTAACTGATTTATTCATCTTGTTACTTAGCACCTGGCCAATTCGTTCTTTTCGTAGATTGCGCTCTTTCTGCTCCATAATATTCTTTATTTAGCTAATTCTTTAGCCCGCAATTCCGTTTTGATACGAGCAATAGCTTTGCGTGAAGCACGGATTTTCATGGGGTTTTCAACAGGTGAGATGGCGTGCGCAAATCGTAGACGAGTCAGGTTCTCCTGCTCTGACTTTAGCGTCTCCATCAACTCGTCCGCAGACATAGACTTAATTTCTTCGTTTTTCATATTACTTACCAACGTAATCTTTACGAACAACAAAACGTGTTTTTACAGGCAGCTTTTGAGCGGCCAAACGCAATGCTTCTTGCGCTACTGCTGAAGGCACGCCTGACACCTCAAACATAATACGACCAGGCCGGATGGTGGCCACCCAATATTCAGGGGCTCCTTTTCCTTTACCCATACGTACTTCAGCTGGTTTTTTGGTTACAGGCTTGTCGGGAAATATGCGTATCCATACCTGCCCTTCTCGTTTCATAAAACGTGTCATAGCAATACGAGCTGCTTCTATCTGCCGGCTGGTAATCCACCCTGGTTCTAATGTTTTTAGACCAAAGCTTCCAAAAGCCACAGTATGTCCACGCTGAGCAATTCCTTTTACTCTGCCTTTTTGTTTTTTTCGAAACTTGGTTCTTTTCGGCTGTAACATATCTATATATTCTTAAGACCTATCTATCGATTTCTTCTTCTGCCTCGGCCTCCTTCACGGCGGCGGTCAGGTCTTCCTCCTCCACCACTGCCTCCAGTATTATTTTGTCCACCGACATTGGGTGATAGATCGCGCTTACCAAATACTTCCCCTTTAAATACCCAAACTTTGATACCAATTTTACCGTACACTGTGTTCGCTTCAGATACAGCATAATCAATATCAGCTCTCAGAGTATGCAAAGGAATGCGTCCTTCTTTATATTGTTCGGTCCGAGCCATCTCAGCCCCCCCTAATCGTCCGGAAACTTTTATTTTAATCCCTTGTGCTCCGACGCGCACTGCTGAGGCAATAGCCTGCTTCATTGCCCGTCGGTACGCAATCCTTGCTTGAAGTTGTTGACCGATTGAGTCCCCAATTAATTGCGCATCCAGTTCCGGACGCTTGATTTCGTAAATATTGATTTGTATATCTTTGCCCGTCAGTTTCTTCAACTCCTCTTTCAGCTTATCCACTTCCTGTCCCCCTTTACCGATAACAACTCCGGGGCGCGCAGTATGAATGGTAAGTGTGATTCGCTTCAAAGTCCGTTCGATAACGACTTTAGAAACACCTCCCCGTGCCAAACGAGCGTCGATGTATTTTCGGATTTCATGGTCTTCAACCAGTTTGTCAGAGAAATCTTTACCTCCGTACCAGTTAGAATCCCATCCTTTAATAATGCCTAGTCTTAGACCAATTGGGTTAACTTTTTGTCCCATGGAAAGTTTTTGTTACTAATCTTCAGTTTGAATATCGTGTTCTACTACCTCATCAGCAGTCCAGCTGTCAACCACAAGGGTGATATGATTAGAGCGCTTACGAACACGATGCGCTCGTCCCTGTGGGGCAGGACGTAATCGTTTCAAAATTCGCCCCCCATCCACTCTAATCTCCTTAATGAACAAGTCAGCTTCTTCCAAGCGCTCATCCTCGTTCAATTCCTGCCAATTTGCAATGGCTGATAATAACAGTTTTTCTATCTTAGCCGCGCCGCTTTTCGACTCAAACTTCAATATATTAAGAGCATCGTTCACTTTTCTGCCTCGTATCATATCGGCTACCAGCCGCATTTTACGAGGAGCAGTTGGCTCATTGTTCAGTTTTGCTATTGCCTCCATATTATCGTCTACCTTTATCTTTTTTAGAAATATGACCTCTAAAATTTCGGGTAGGCGCAAATTCACCCAGTTTATGTCCTACCATATTCTCGGTAACATACACTGGAATAAACTTATTCCCATTGTGCACAGCGAATGTGTGGCCTACGAAATCAGGTGAAATCATAGATCTTCGTGACCATGTTTTTATCACTGATTTCTTGTTAGCCTGGCTCATAGTATCTACTTTATTGGCCAGGCGAAAATCTATGTAAGGTCCTTTTTTTAGTGAACGTGCCATTATTTACTTTTCTTTCTGCTTACAATTAGACGATTTGAGTACTTCTTAGGACGACGAGTTTTGAAGCCCTTGGCAATAACACCATTTCGTGAGCGAGGATGCCCTCCTGAAGCACGCCCTTCTCCTCCACCCATTGGGTGATCTACTGGGTTCATGGCAACACCACGAGTTCGCGGACGACGTCCCAGCCATCGTCTACGACCTGCTTTACCGTAGGCTACGTTCATATGGTCCGTATTTGATACCGAACCTATTGTTGCCATACAGGTAGAGAGAATCATTCGCATCTCCCCAGAAGGCAATTTCACAGTAACGTATTTTCCTTCACGTGCAAGTAACTGGGCATATGCACCAGCTCCCCGCGCCATCTGTCCACCTTTACCGGGAGTTAACTCAATATTGTGAACAATAGTACCTAATGGAATAGCAGACAATGGAAGCGCATTTCCTACTTCTGGAGCCACTGACTTGCCAGATATCACTTCCTGCCCTACTTTTAAACCTACCGGTGCAATGATATAAGCTTTTTCCCCATCGCTATATTCGATCAAAGAAATAAATGCAGAGCGATTGGGGTCATATTCAATTGTTTTTACCGTAGCAGGAACATCAAATTTACTTCGTTTGAAATCAACCAAACGAATTTTACGTTTGTGTCCACCACCTACGTTACGCACAGTCATGCGTCCCTGGTTATTTCGCCCACCAGACTTCTTCAATGTTACCACCAACGACTTTTCAGGTTTGTTGGTCGTAATTGCAGAAAGGTCAGGTGCCATTCTATGTCTTTGTCCTGGGGTTATCGGCCTAAGTTTCTTAACTGCCATAATACCTCAATATTAAACGTTGCTATAAAAATCTATAATATCTCCCTCAGCCACCTGTACGATTGCCTTCTTATAGTTAGGAGTTTTTCCGGTAATCACACCGGATTTTGTATGACGGCTTTTTACCTTCCCTTGGTAGTTCATGGTCCAGACTCTATTCACAGTGACTCCGTACATTTTCTCCACGGCCTCTCTGATCTGTAGTTTGTTGGCACGTTTGTCAACAGCAAACCCATACTTACCTTGCTCGTTCTTTTCCGAGATTTTCTCGGTTACTAAAGGCTTCTTTAGTACGTCCATAATTAATTGTCGTTTGCCTTTTTATTAAATATTCCCTCTAGTGCTTCAACGGCTTTCTCACTCATAATCAAATGTTGCGCATCCAGAATTTCATATGTTGACAACTTATCGGCTGTCACTACTTTGGTATTAGGCAGGTTACGGGCAGACAGATATACGTTTTTCTGCACACCATCCAGCACCAACAGCGACTTCCCTTCCTGAAGCGAAAGTGAGTTCAACAAACTCATATAACTTTTGGTCTTTGGCGCATCAAAATCAAATGCCTCCAAAATCGTAATTTGGGCATCGCTGGCCTTATACGTTAAAGCTGATTTCCGAGCTAACTGCTTCACTTTCTTATTCAGCTTAAAGCCATAGTTCCGAGGGCGAGGACCAAATATTCTACCTCCTCCTCTAAAAACGGGTGACTTAATACTACCAGCCCGGGCCGTTCCCGTACCCTTCTGTCGCTTAATCTTTTTGGTTGATCCCGCGATTTCCGCTCTCTCTTTGGCTTTGTGAGTACCCTGCCGTTGATTGGCCATGTACTGTTTCACATCTAAATAGATAGCGTGATCATTTGGTTCAACACCAAAAATAGAATCTTGCAGGGTTACTGATCGCCCTGTTTCCTCACCTTGAATATTTTTTATGGCAACTTCCATCATGAAATTACTTCTCAAGTACAACAATTGCGTTTTTAGCACCGGGCACTGCACCACTCACTAATACTAAGTTTTTTTCGGGGTATATCTTAAGCACTCGAAGGTTCAGAATTTTCACCCGATTACCACCAGCACGGCCGGCCATCTTCATCCCTTTAAATACTCGGGAAGGAAATGAGCACGCACCAATTGACCCAGGGGCCCGACTACGGTTATGCTGCCCGTGCGTTGCATCTCCTACTCCGGCAAAGCCATGTCGCTTAACAACGCCCTGAAAACCTTTTCCTTTGGATTTTCCAATGGCGTCCACAAAATCCCCCTCTTGAAAAACCTCTCCTATTTTTACTGTAGCCCCCAAAGCAACCTGATCTTCGAACTCTACGCGAAAGTCACGAAACTCTACCAATTTAGCTTTAGGGGTAGTTTTAGCCCGTTTGAAATGCCCAATCATTGCAGAGGAGACTTTCTTTTCTTTTCTCTCTCCGAATCCTAATTGAACAGCATTGTACCCGTCAGATTCCTCATTCTTAACATGAGTAATCGCACACGGGCCAGCTTCAATCACAGTACAGGCGACATTCCGACCTTGATCGTCGAATATGCTGGTCATCCCTATCTTTTTTCCAATAATGCCTGACATTGTACTATATATGTAATTTTGTTACTAAAGACTCCTCTTTTCTGTAAAGGACTGCAAATTTAGCGATTTACCTTAGCTTAACAAATTATTTTAATCTAATTAATCGCCTCGTTGCAACGTTTTACTTTAATGAGTAGTTCACTCATTCTTAGCTAATCTGAAAAAAGCAAAAAATAACCAATCCCGCTTTCAGGATTGGTTATCAAGGTGCTTATACCTTGTATATTATACTTTAATCTCTACGTCTACCCCACTAGGTAGTTCTAACTTCATCAACGCATCTACTGTTTTGCTGCTACTAGAATAAATATCCACTAACCGCTTGTAGGTGCTAAGCTGAAACTGTTCCCGTGCCTTTTTATTGACATGGGGAGATCGCAACACAGTAAATATTTCCCGACGCGTAGGTAAAGGGATTGGACCACTTACCACTGCACCAGTAGTTTTTACTGCTCTCACAATCTTTTCAGCCGACTTATCAACCAAGTTGTGATCGTACGATTTCAGTTTAATTCTTATCTTCTGGTTCATAATTCTTATTTGGTCTCGCCTTTGGAGTTAGCAATAACAGTCTCAGCGATATTCGTAGGAACTGGGTCGTAGTGCGAGAACGTCAGCGAGGCTGAGGCCCGACCTGATGAAATTGTTCTCAAATCAGTGATATACCCAAAAAGTTCTGATAATGGCACATTTGCCTTAAGTACCTGGGCACCAGCTTTGGTATCCATTCCTTTCATGATTCCCCGTCGCTTGTTCAAATCGCCCGTAACCGGACCGGTATATTCTTCCGGAGTAACAACTTCAACTGACATGACAGGCTCTAACAGGACCGGCTTTGCTTTCCGTGCTGCTTCTTTAAATCCTATACGAGCAGCCATTTCAAATGACAAAGCATCTGAGTCAACATCATGGAAAGATCCGTGATAAAGGCGAACTTTCATATGCTCAATGGGATAGCCGGCCAACGGACCATTATCCATTGCTGACGCAAACCCTTTCTGAATAGCTGGAATAAATTCTCGAGGAATTACCCCACCTACGATATTGTTGACGAATTGAAGTCCTCCTTTAACATCCTTAGGATCTGGCTCTTCATCAATTGGTCCAAGCTCAAATACAATATCAGCAAATTTACCTCTACCCCCTGTCTGTTTCTTGTAAACTTCTTTATGATCTACCGTAGTAGTAATCGTTTCTTTATAAGCTACCTGAGGAGCACCTTGGTTAATCTCTACCTTAAACTCACGTCTTAGACGATCGATAATGATATCGAGGTGAAGTTCTCCCATACCCCGCAGAATAGTCTGCCCGGTTTCCTCGTCAGTATTAACCTGAAGTGTGGGATCTTCTTCTACTAATTTGGAAATAGCCATTCCCAACTTATCAACATCAGCTTGTTTCTTAGGCTCAATTGCGTACCCGATTACCGGATCAGGAAATACCATCGATTCTAATACAATCTTATTATCCTGATCACACAGAGTATCTCCCGTTTTGATATCTTTAAATCCTACAACCGCACCAATATCACCTGCACCCAAACGCTCAATCTGATTTTGCTTGTTCGCATGCATTTGGAAAATGCGGCTAATACGCTCTTTACTCTCAGAACGAGCATTGTAAATGTATGAGCCAGACTCCAAGACGCCTGAGTAAGCCCGAATGAAGCATAATCGTCCTACATACGGGTCGGTGGCAATTTTAAATGCCAATGCTGAAAAAGGCTCTTCAAAAAGAGGCTTGCGGAACACTTCTTCCTCAGTATCAGGATTAAATCCCTTTATTTTATCACGATCAAGCGGAGAAGGGCAAAGCGCCATCACATAATCAAGCATGGTTTGCACTCCCTTATTCTTGAAGGAAGAACCACAAAGCATAGGCACAATAGCCATATCTATGGTTGCTGCCCGAAGAGCCGTCAGGATTTCATCTTCGGTAATCGATTCAGGATCTTCGAAGTACTTCTCCATCAAACGCTCATCATACTCTGCGACTGCCTCCAGAAGTTTCTCCCGGTATTCAGCCGCTTCTTCTACCATATCATCCGGAATAGGAACTTCGGTAAAGGTCATACCTAAATCCTCCTCGTTCCAGATAACACCTCTATTATTCACTAAGTCAACAACGCCACGGAAATTTTCTTCAGCACCGATAGGCAACTGAAGAGGCACGGCATTGCTACCCAACATTTCTTTTACCTGCTTGCAAACTCCCAGGAAATCAGCACCCTGACGGTCCATTTTGTTCACAAACCCAATACGGGCAACATTATAATTGTTGGCAAGTCGCCAGTTAGTTTCTGACTGAGGCTCCACACCATCAACCGCACTGAACAAGAATACCAATCCATCCAATACGCGCAATGAGCGGTTTACCTCAACAGTAAAGTCAACGTGACCGGGAGTATCAATAATATTCATATGGTACTCCTGATCCCGGTAAGGCCACTTTACGGTAGTCGCCGCAGAGGTAATAGTAATACCTCGCTCCTGCTCCTGTTCCATCCAGTCCATAGTGGCAGCACCATCATGGACTTCCCCAATCTTGTGACTCGCTCCGGCGTAATAAAGAATACGTTCCGTAGTAGTAGTTTTACCTGCGTCAATATGGGCAGCAATACCAATATTTCTAGTATATCGTAAATCGCGCTTCATTCTTTCTTTAAAATCTAAAATGTGAAAAAGCTTTATTCGCATCGGCCATGCGATGCGTATCGTCTTTTTTCTTAACGGCAGCGCCTTCTCCTTTGGAAGCAGCGATGATCTCTCCGGCGAGACGCTCTTTCATGGTTTTCTCACCACGAGATCGAGCATAACGGATCATCCATTTAATGCCTAATGATGTTTTACGGCCAGGACGCACTTCCAAAGGAACCTGAAAAGTAGCTCCTCCTACCCGTCGACTTTTTACCTCCACGGATGGCATTATATTACCTAATGCTTTCTTCCAGAGTTCAAGACCATTTTCACTGGTGCGTTGCTCTACCAAATCTATCGCATCGTAAAAGATAGAATAGGCAGTACTCTTTTTGCCATCCACCATCATGTAGTTCACAAACCGAGTAACCAAAGTATCTTTGAACTTAGGATCAGGTAAAACGTATCTTTTTTTAGGTTTAGCTTTCCTCATTAGATCTTATCAAATTTATTTTTTAGGCCGTTTGGCACCATATTTTGACCTTCTCTGAAGTCGTCCGCTTACCCCAGCCGTATCCAGCGCTCCCCGGATAATGTGGTAACGCACTCCTGGTAAATCTTTCACCCGCCCTCCACGGATCAACACAATAGAGTGTTCCTGCAAATTATGTCCTTCACCTGGTATGTAGGCGTTTACTTCCCGGCCGTTCGTTAAACGAACCCGAGCTACTTTTCTCATGGCCGAATTAGGTTTCTTAGGAGTTGTGGTATATACCCGAGTACAAACCCCTCGTCGCTGCGGACAAGCATCCAAGGCTGGCGACTTGGATTTTGAAGTTAACTCTTTCCTTCCTTTCCGTACTAACTGCTGTATGGTAGGCATTAATATTTTTTGTTTTTACGTACCTCGCTAAATTTTGAGGTGCAAAGTTATGCAAATTGACGGTTTATAACAAAATTATTACACGAATAAGTTCTCTTATGCTTCTCCAATTGCTCCACCAAAGTTTATTGGGAATTTGGGAGTTTCATCTGACTGTTTGATAGGGCCAAATGCGGCTTCAAATTTCTCAATATTATCCTGAAGTGCGTACAACAATCGTTTGGCATGATCAGGGGTAATAATGATCCTTGATTTCACTTTTGCTTTGGGCGTTCCAGGCATGAGGCGAATAAAATCGATAACAAATTCGCTATTAGAATGGGCGATCGTCGCCAAATTAGCATATTGCCCCTCGGCAATTTCTTCCGAGAGTTCTATGCTAATCTGGTTACGTCGCTGTTGGTTTTCGTCTTTCTCTTCGTTTTCCATACTAGCTGGTTTCTAACGTGCTGCTACGTTCTTCCAGACGGTTTTCACGAGAAGCACGTAAGGCCTCATATTCTTCCTTCGATCCTACGATGATGTTATTGTAAGACCTCATACCGGTACCTGCCGGAATTAAGTGCCCAACAATCACATTTTCTTTCAGACCGTTCAGATGATCTGCCTTTCCACGGATAGATGCTTCGCTCAGCACTTTCGTAGTCTCCTGGAAGGAGGCGGCTGAGAAAACACTCTCAGTACCCAAAGATGCCTGAGTAATCCCCTGCAGGGTAGGCTTGGCTACCGCTGATTGTGCATCTCTCACTTGCACGATGGCTTTATCCTGACGCTTCAGTGTAGAATTTTCATCCCGCAATTGTCGCGATGAAATAATCATTCCTGGCTTCAGCGTAGGTGAGTCACCCGCTTCTACTACTACTTTCTTGTCCAGAATAGAGTCGTTCTCTTCGCGGAAAGAAAATTTATCCACCACCTGACGTTGCAGGAAGCTGGTATCACCGGCATCTTCAATTTCTATCTTCTGCATCATCTGGCTAACGATCACCTCAATGTGCTTATCGTTAATTTTCACCCCTTGCAGACGGTATACTTCCTGGATCTCATTTACCAGATATTCCTGTACCGCAGTTGGTCCTTTGATCGCCAGGATATCGGCAGGTGTGATTGCACCATCAGACAATGGCATCCCGGCCCGCACAAAATCATTATCCTGAACAAGAATATGCTTTGATAACGGAACCAGATAGCGTTTTTTCACTCCGTCCTTCGATTCAATGAAAATTTCCCGGTTACCTCGCTTAATTCCACCGTAAGTAACAGCTCCATTAATCTCGCTCACTACAGCAGGATTAGAAGGGTTTCGCGCCTCAAATAACTCAGTTACCCGGGGCAGACCTCCTGTAATATCCCGTGATTTACTCATCATACGCGGAATTTTAGCGATTACCTGTCCTGAACGAACTTTGTCACCTTTATCAACAGCCAGGTGCGCTCCAACAGGGATGTTATAGGACTTCCCTTCATTTTCATCGCTGGTAGGTTCAATCGCAATGGCGGGGTTTTTCGTTTTATCCCGAGTTTCGGTAATTACTTTTTCCCGGTGTCCGGTTTGTTCATCGTACTCCTCTTTGTAGGTAACTCCCTGCTCAATGTATTCAAAGTCAACTGTTCCTTCAAATTCAGATAAAATCACCGCATTATAAGGATCCCAGTAGCAAAGCTCGTCGCCTTTTTCCACTGTATCTCCTTCTTTCACTCGTAGGAATGATCCGTAAGGGGCATTATACGTAGAGAAGACCTTTCCTGTCTTTTTATCAACAATTTTGATCTCGCCGGATCGTCCCATAACTACGGTTTTAGCTTCCCCTTCATCATCGGTCGTCTCCAGGTAGCGAAGCTCTTCAAACTCAACTACTCCTGAAAACTTAGCTCTGATGGTTGCCTCAACTGCAATGTTGGACGCAGTACCACCCACGTGGAATGTACGAAGGGTCAACTGTGTTCCGGGCTCTCCAATAGACTGGGCCGCAATAACTCCGACGGCCTCACCATCCTGTACCATATAACCACTGGCGAGGTTACGTCCGTAGCAACTAGAGCAGATACCACTTTTCGTTTCGCAGGTAAGCGGAGAACGAATCTCCATCTCTTCAATACCGCTCTCATCAATACGGGCAGCAATTTCCTCGGTAATCTCAGCTCCAGACTCTACAATCAATTCATCAGAGATCGGATCGTAAATATCGTGTACCGCTACCCGACCTAAAATACGTTCGGATAATGGCTCAACCACTTCCTCATTATCTTTGAGTGAGGCAACCAAAAGCCCACGCACCGTACCACAATCCTCTTCCCGGATCACTACGTCCTGGGCCACATCCACCAGACGGCGGGTAAGGTAACCAGCATCCGCAGTTTTTAGTGCGGTATCGGCCAGACCTTTACGGGCACCGTGGGTAGAAATAAAGTACTCAATTACATCCAGTCCCTCTTTAAAGTTAGAGAGAATCGGGTTCTCAATAATCTCGCCGACAGAACCTTGAAGATTTTTTTGAGGCTTGGCCATCAGTCCACGCATACCACCTAACTGACGAATCTGCTCTCGTGAACCACGAGCACCGGAGTGCATCATCATATAAATAGAGTTAAATCCCTGCTGATCATCCTCCATTTGTTTCATGAGTGCGTTGGTCAGACGAGAGTTCACCCGCGTCCAAACATCAATTACCTGATTGTATCGCTCATTATCAGTAATCAGTCCCATGAAGTAGTTATTGCGAACTGCTTCTACTTCTTCCTTCGCTTCTACAATCAGCCCCAATTTATCGTTAGGTACGATAATATCATCCAGTCCAATAGATAGCCCCCCTTTGTAAGCCATTTGAAACCCAAGTCCTTTAATATCATCCAGGAACTGAGCGGTACGCGCCACACCCGATATTTTATATACCCGGGCAATAATCTGCTGAAGTTTTTTCTTAGTCAGCAGTTCGTTTACATAACCTACTTCTTCGGGAACAAGCTGATTGAAAACCACCCGACCAGCGACTGTTTCAATCATTTGCTCTATCAACTCATTCTGTTCATTCCTAACTTTACCCCGCACTTTGATATGAGCATGCTTAGAGATGCGCTTCTCATTAAGTGCGACGATTACTTCTTCGGCACTGTAAAATGACAGCCCTTCCCCTTCTACTGGTACTTCTTTCGTACTTTTGCGTCCTTTTGTCACATAATACAATCCCAATACCATGTCCTGAGAAGGTACGGTGATGGGCGCTCCGTTAGCCGGGTTCAGAATATTATGGCTGGAGAGCATCAATACTGAAGCTTCTAGTACGGCTTCATGTCCTAAGGGCACATGTACGGCCATTTGGTCACCGTCAAAGTCAGCATTAAAAGCAGTACATACCAATGGGTGAAGCTGAATGGCTTTTCCTTCAATTAATTTAGGCTGGAAAGCCTGAATACCCAATCGGTGCAGTGTAGGAGCCCGGTTCAGTAATACTGGATGTCCTTTCAATACATTTTCCAGAATATCCCAAACCACCGGATCTTTACGATCCACAATTTTCTTGGCTGATTTTACGGTTTTAACAATACCACGCTCAATCAGTTTTCGGATAATAAAGGGCTTGAATAACTCCGCGGCCATATCCTTGGGCAAACCGCATTCGTGCATCTTCAGTTCAGGTCCCACCACGATCACCGAACGACCGGAGTAATCAACCCGCTTACCTAACAGGTTCTGACGGAATCGCCCCTGCTTACCTTTCAGCATATCGCTCAGTGATTTCAGTGCCCGATTTCCATCGGAGCGTACAGCATTCACCTTACGAGAGTTATCAAAAAGCGAGTCTACTGCTTCCTGCAACATACGTTTCTCGTTACGAAGAATCACCTCGGGTGCTTTGATATCGATCAGGCGCTTCAGACGGTTATTCCGAATGATAACCCGGCGATATAAATCGTTAAGATCTGATGTGGCAAATCGACCGCCATCCAACGGCACCAAAGGGCGCAGTTCAGGAGGGATTACCGGCACCATCTTAATCACCATCCACTCAGGGTGATTCTCAATACGGCTCCGGGCATCCCGAAATGATTCAACCACTTTCAGGCGCTTCAAAGCCTCAGCTTTACGCTGCTGAGAGGTATCAGTAGCGGCCTGGTGTCGTAAGCTGTACGACAGATCATCCAGATCAATACGAGACAAAAGCATTTCTAATGCTTCTGCTCCCATCTTGGCAATAAATTTATTAGGATCATTATCGTCCAGCTTTTGGTTATCGGCTGGAAGTTTGTCGATAATATCTAAGTACTCATCTTCCGTCAGGTAATCAATATAACTTATACCGTCTTCGGCTTTGATACCCGGTTGAATAACCACGTATCGTTCATAATAGATGATTTGATCCAGCTTTTTTGTAGAAAGCCCGAGCAAATAACCAATTTTGTTAGGAAGCGAACGGAAGTACCAGATGTGTGCCACTGGAACAACCAGTTCAATGTGCCCCATGCGTTCACGGCGCACTTTCTTTTCCGTTACCTCTACTCCACAACGGTCACAAATAATTCCTTTATATCGTATTCTCTTATATTTACCGCAATGACATTCCCAATCCTTTACCGGCCCAAAGATGCGCTCGCAGAACAAGCCTCCCATTTCGGGTTTATAGGTCCGGTAATTAATGGTTTCAGGCTGCGTAACTTCACCATGTGAGCTCTCCAAGATGGATTCAGGCGAAGCCAGGCTGATCGTTACCTTTGAGAAATCGCTGGTAAACTTTTTATTTTTTTTGAAGGCCATATGTAATGATTAAAATAGATATGGAAAAAGCATGAGCATGACCACGCATGCCCATGTTGATTTAGTCTAATGTGATTTCCAGTGCCAGGCCACGAAGTTCGTGTACCAGTACGTTGAATGATTCCGGAATATTGGGGCGAGGCAGGTTTTCACCTTTCACAATGGCCTCGTAGGCCTTCGCCCGTCCAACCACATCATCCGATTTCACCGTCAAGATTTCCTGCAAGACATTGGCCGCTCCAAAGGCTTCCAATGCCCAGACTTCCATCTCACCAAAACGCTGTCCACCAAACTGTGCTTTACCACCCAGCGGCTGCTGAGTAATCAGCGAGTAAGGTCCGATAGAACGAGCGTGCATCTTATCATCTACCAGGTGACCCAGCTTCAGCATGTAAATCACCCCAACGGTTACTTTCTGATCGAAGCGCTCTCCGGTGAGTCCGTCAAACAGATAAGTTCGCCCGTATGGCGGAAGTTTGGCATCAGTCAGTTCTTTGGTCACATCGTCCATGGTGGCTCCATCGAAAATCGGGGTTGCGTAACGCTTGCCAAGCCTTAAGCCGGCCCAACCCAGTACAGTTTCGTAAATCTGCCCGATGTTCATCCGTGAAGGCACCCCTAGTGGGTTTAGCACGATATCTACCGGAGAACCATCTGCCATGAATGGCATATCTTCTTCCCGTACAATCTTGGCAACCACCCCTTTGTTTCCGTGGCGTCCGGCCATTTTATCACCCACCTTCAGCTTGCGCTTCTTGGCTACGTACACTTTCGCTAACTGAACAATGCCGGCTGGCAGTTCATCTCCTACCTCTAACGTAAACCGCTCGCGCTTGAAACGGGCAGTAACTTCATTGCGACGAACATTATAGTTTTTCACCAACTCGCTGATCAAGCGGTTTACCCGTTCGTCATCGGTCCAGCTATCTACAATAATATCCGCAATAAGGTTCGCTTCTTCAGGCACACTGTACGAGCTTTCGTCGCGGTAAATGTTCTTATCCGGAAACAGGTTATTCTCTATATTCTGACGACCAAACTTCACTCCTTTGGCCATAATCTCGTCACCAAATTTATGTTTGACGCCCTGAGAAGACTTTCCATCCAGCAGAGAGACCATTTTATTGATCATTTCAGCCCGCACAGACAGCAGATCATTTTTAAAGCGTGCTTTTAAGGTTTCCACCTCCTTACGTGCTTTCGCACGCAGGTCTTTATCTTTCTTAGGACGAGAAAATAATTTGGTATCGATCACCGTACCGCGTAGGGATGGTGAAGCTCGCAAAGAGGCATCTTTCACATCTCCGGCTTTGTCTCCGAAAATAGCCCGAAGCAGTTTTTCTTCCGGAGTAGGATCGGTCTCTCCTTTCGGAGTAATTTTTCCGATCAGGATATCCCCCTCTTTCACATCCGCACCAATACGGACAATACCATTTTCATCCAGGTTTCTCACCGCATCCTCACTCACATTCGGAATCTCCGAAGTAAGTTCCTCTTCACCCCGCTTGGTATCCCGTACTTCCAGTTCAAACTCTTCAATGTGGACTGAAGTGAAGATATCTTCACGCACCACTTTCTCAGAGATAACAATAGCATCCTCAAAGTTATATCCCTGCCAAGGCATAAAGGCCACCATCAGGTTACGACCCAGCGCCAGTTCACCGTGTTCAGTGGCAAAACCTTCGCAAAGCACCTCCCCTTTTTCAACCCTTTGGCCTTTCAACACAATTGGTTTCAGGTTCACGCAGGTATCCTGATTGGTGCGACGGAACTTAATGAGATCATAGGTTTTCAGATCATCTCCAAAATTCACCAGGTTCTCATCATCCGTAAGATCATATTTTACTATAATTTTTGTAGAATCCACAAAATCAATCACGCCATCTCCTTCGGCAACAATCAGCGAGCGTGAATCGCGTGCCACACGTCCTTCCAGTCCAGTACCTACTATAGGAGCCTGAGGCTTTAGCAGGGGCACTGCCTGCCGCTGCATGTTTGATCCCATGAGTGCCCGGTTAGCATCATCATGTTCCAGGAAAGGAATCAGCGAGGCTGCAACGGATACAATCTGGTTGGGCGCGATATCCATGTAGGTAAGATCATCAGGTCCTACTACCGGGAAATCACCTTCATACCGTGCTTTGATCGTCTCATTCACAAATTTACCCACTTCACTGATAGGCGCATTCGCCTGAGCAATGTTATGAGTATCTTCCTCCTCAGCCGTCAGATACACAACATCTTTGGTAACTATACCGCTATCCACCTTACGATAAGGCGTTTCAATAAAGCCCATGTTATTCACCTGAGCATGCACACACAGCGAAGATATCAGACCAATATTAGGTCCTTCAGGTGTTTCAATGGTACAGAGACGTCCGTAGTGCGTATAGTGTACGTCACGAACCTCAAATCCGGCACGCTCCCGTGACAAACCACCCGGTCCTAACGCCGACATACGCCGCTTATGCGTTACTTCCGCTAGTGGATTGGTTTGGTCCATAAACTGGGAAAGCTGATTGGTTCCGAAGAATGAGTTAATGACCGATGACAATGTACGGGCATTGATCAGATCAACCGGCTTAAAGTCTTCATTGTCGCGTACATTCATACGCTCTTTAATAGTACGGGCCATACGGGCCAACCCTACGCCAAACTGGCTGTAAAGCTGCTCACCTACGGTACGTACCCGCCGGTTACTCAAGTGGTCAATATCATCAACCACTGCTCGAGAGTTGATCAAACCAATGAGGTATTTCACAATTTTGATAATATCCTCTTTGGTCAGTACCCGAACATCAGATTCAATCTCCAGATTCAGCTTCTTGTTGATCCGGTAACGTCCCACTTCCCCTAAATCATAGCGCTTATCGCTAAAAAACAGGCTTTGAATAATGTCCCGAGCGGTCTGTTCATCGGGGGCTTCGGTGTTACGAAGCTGACGATAAATCTGTTCTACCGCTTCTTTTTCTGAGTTAGACGGGTCTTTCTGAAGGGTATTATAAATAATGGAATAATCTGTCACATTCACATCTTCCCGATGCAGAATGATTGAGTCTGTTCCTGACTCCAGAATGGTATCAAGATCTGATTCTTCCAATATAGAATCCCGCTCCAATAGCACTTCATTCCGGTCGATAGAAACTACTTCACCAGTATCTTCGTCCACAAAATCTTCCGTCCAGGTACGCAGTACCCTTGCGGCAAGTTTCCGCCCGATATGGCTTTTCAGGTTCTTTTCATTAGCTTCAACTTCTTCGGAAAGGCCAAAGAGGTTGAGAATATCTTTGTCCAGTCCGTACCCAATAGCGCGAAGAAGAGTCGTAACCGGGAATTTTTTCTTACGATCAATATAGGCATACATGACATTGTTCACATCAGTAGCAAATTCAATCCAGGACCCTTTGAACGGGATGATTCTGGCAGAATATAGCTTGGTGCCATTGGTATGCTTGCTCTGAGCAAAGAATACGCCAGGCGAACGGTGAAGTTGTGAGACGATCACGCGCTCAGCCCCATTGATGATAAATGACCCTTTGTTGGTCATATAGGGAATGTTCCCCAAAAACACTTCCTGTTCGATCGTTTCGAAATCTTCATTATCTTCGTCGTTGCAAGACAGCCGAAGTTTTGCTTTCAAAGGAACAGAATAGGTTAGGCCCCGATCAATAGACTCATCCACCGAGTATTTCGGAGGGTCAATCACATAATCGATGAATTCCAGCACAAAATTTTCCCGAGAATCTGTGATAGGAAAATTTTCTGAGAATACTTTATACAAGCCTTCATTCCTACGTTGCTCAGCGGGAGTATCAATCTGGATAAAATCCCGGAATGATTGTAGCTGAACGTTAAGGAAATCGGGGTAGTCAATTACCTTTTCAATAGAAGCAAAGCTAATACGGGTAGGTATACCTCTCGTAAGGCTGGTATTGTTGTTAGATTTTCGTTCGTTAGCCAAAACACTTCAATTTTTTGGTGATAGGAATATTTTTGGAGACACCACTTTTAGATGAGCAAAAGCAAGCAGCCCTCCGCTAAAAACTGATACAAACAGGAAAAGACCTGACTTTTGGGCCAGGCCTACTAAGCAAAAAATGAAATATGGTAGTGGTATACTTCTATTTACTTGATTTCTACTTCTGCCCCAGCTTCTTCAAGTTGCTTCTTCAAGCCTTCAGCTTCGTCCTTAGGAACACCTTGCTTGATCTCTTTTGGTGAACTGTCAACCAATTCTTTTGCTTCTTTCAAACCTAAACCAGTAAGTTCCTTAACAAGTTTCACAACTGCTAATTTTGACCCACCAGGAGCTTTAAGTACAACATCGAATTCGGTTTTCTCTTCAGCGGCAGCTTCGCCACCACCATCTACAGGAGCGGCTGCCACAGCTGCTGCTGCTGCCGGTTCTATACCATAGTCTTCTTTTAGGATGTTCGCTAACTCATTAACTTCTTTCACCGACAGGTTAACAAGTTGTTCTGCGAATTCTTTCAGATCTGCCATTTTCAATCGGAATTAATAATTAATAATATTTTTAAATAAACCTTTTTTCTAATAAAATCACTCTGCTTCTTCTCGCTCTGATAACGTTTTAATGATACCGGCAAGTTTATGTTTGCTACTTTGAAGCGCTGATATAACATTCTTAGCAGGAGATTGAAGTAAGGTGATAACTTCTCCCAGTAATTCTTCTTTAGATTTCAGCGAGCTCAGCATATCCAGATGCTCCTCACCTACAAATAAAGCAGTTTCTATAGAGGCCGCTTTCATAGTAGGCTTTTTTGCACCGCTGTTTTTCTTAAGATATTCCTTAATCACTTTGGCAGGCGCATTACTAACCTCAGGTGAAAACATGATCCCGGAAGTACCTTTTAATGCAGCATCAAACGGGGCGTAATCCGTATCTAGTTGCTCTAAGGCTTTTCGGATCAGCGTATTTTTTACAATCCTGTACTCGATACCCCGCTGAAAACACATTCCACGGAACTCATTGATCTGCTTGACTGACAAGCCGCCAGTATCTGCCACATAAAAATTCGTGGTGTTTCGTAGCTTTTCCGCAAGCTCATCGATCAGTGTACCTTTTTCTTCTTTAGTCATAGCTATTAAATACCTGGAACTGTATTTTTATCAATATGCACCCCTTTACTCATGGTGCTTGATAATGAAATACTTTTAAAATATGTACCTTTGGCGGAGGAAGGTTTCAATCGGCTGATCGTTTGAATAACTTCAATGGCATTGTCTACCAGTTTGTTCTGATCAAAAGATACTTTACCGATGCTGGCATGAACGATTCCAAATTTATCAACTTTAAAATCAATCTTACCTGCTTTCACATCCTGCACTGCTTTACCAATATCCATGGTTACGGTACCCGCTTTAGGATTTGGCATAAGACCACGAGGCCCTAAAACTCGACCCAAACGGCCAACTTTAGCCATCACGGTAGGCATGGTTACAATTACATCTATATCAGTCCAGCCACCTTCAATCTTCTGAATATATTCATCCAGACCAACGTAGTCGGCACCAGCTTCTTTTGCTTCCGCCTCTTTTTCAGGAGTGCAGAGCACCAATACTTTCACATCTTTACCGGTTCCATGGGGCAATGCCACCACTCCCCGAACCATCTGATCCGCCTTACGGGGATCAACTCCAAGATTCACATCAATATCCACCGATGCATCAAACTTGGTGGTTGTAATATCTTTCAGGATACCCGCAGCCTCTTCAATTGAGAAGTCTTTGGTGAAATCATATTTCTTTAAAATATCCTGTTGTTTCTTTCCTAGCTTCGCCATGTGTTTTTTACTAATTTGCGTTACTATCCCAAGGAGCCTTCCCGGTTACTCTGATTCCCATACTGCGTGCTGTTCCAGCCACCATCTTCATAGCAGACTCGACTTTAAAGGCATTCAGGTCGGGCATCTTCGTTTCAGCGATTTCCTTCACTTGATCCCAGGTAACATTTCCTGATCTGGCTCGGTTAGGCTCTGCTGACCCTTTTTTCACCTTCGCCGCTTCGAGTAACAATGCCGCAGCAGGTGGGGTTTTAATAACAAAATCAAATGATTTATCGGTATAAATAGTCACCTTTACCGGAAGCAATTGCCCCGGTTTGTCTTGCGTTCGAGCATTAAACTGCTTGCAAAACTCCATGATATTCAACCCTTTACTACCCAACGCAGGGCCTACCGGGGGAGAAGGGTTAGCCTGTCCGCCGCGAATCTGTAATTTTAAGTATCCGCTAATTTCTTTAGCCATTGTTGCTACTATTATCTACTTTCTCAACTTGCATATAATTCAATTCCACCGGGGTATTTCGCCCAAAAATCTTGACCATTACCTTCAATTTCCGGCGCTCTTCAAATATCTCCTCAATATTACCAATAAACCCGCTAAACGGGCCATCCATCACTTTCACCTCTTCTCCTACAATATAAGGAGTATCCATTTTGATATCTTCCTCGTCAGCCTCGTCAACCCGACCCAGAATTCGGTTAATTTCGGATTCCCGCAGAGGTACCGGAGGCTCCTGAGACCGAGCGGTACTGGTACCTTTAGCACTTAGAAAACCAATAACGTTAGGCACATTATTGATCATATGGAGTACCTCACCGTTCTTCAAATCAGCCGAAACTAAAATATAACCTGGAAAAAACTGACGTTCCCGAACTCGCTTTTTCCCGTTACGCATCTCCATTACCTTTTCGGACGGAATAATCACCTGAGGCACAAACTCCTCCAGCTTATTTATCCGTATCTCATGCTCCAGATACTCTCTTACCTTTCGTTCCTTTCCGCTTACTGCGCGGATCACATACCATTTAGGATCTGCCATACTATTGTATCAAGAGATTTAAAATGCGTTATAAAACCACTTCATCGCATTTTCAAATCCGAGATCTATTACTCCGATGAGTAATGCAAAGATCAATGAAGCCACCAGTACTAAAATTGAACTTCGTTGCAGAGACGAGTAATTCGGCCAAGTCACTTTGTCTCGCATCTCATGGTACGAAGCTCGGATAAATTCAACGACGTTATTCATAGGAACGCTTCATTTACTAGCACGGGCGGTAAGATTCGAACTCACGACCTACGGTTTTGGAGACCGTTGCTCTACCAGCTGAGCTACACCCGTCTACAATGAAAAGACCAGAATAGTTCAACTATTCCGATCTTTACTGTATTCTTAAAATATTAATCTAAAATCTCAGTAACCTGTCCCGCACCTACAGTACGTCCACCTTCACGGATGGCAAAGCGTAAGCCTTTTTCCATCGCTACAGAGGCAATCAGGTCAACCGTAATAGACACGTTATCGCCAGGCATTACCATTTCCACATTATCAGGCAAGGTAATTTCGCCGGTAACATCAGTGGTTCGCAGGTAAAACTGAGGACGGTATTTCTTAAAGAAAGGAGTATGTCGGCCGCCTTCTTCTTTGGACAGCACATATACCTCAGCTTTAAACTTGGTATGAGGAGTAACCGAACCTGGCTTGGATATTACCATACCACGACGGATTTGAGATTTCTCAATACCACGCAACAACAATCCTACGTTATCCCCCGCTTCACCACGGTCCAGGATTTTGCGGAACATTTCCACTCCGGTTACTGTGGATTTCAGGTTCTCAGCTCCCATACCCAGAATTTCAACCGGATCTCCAGAGTTGATTACCCCACGCTCAATTCTACCAGTAGCCACAGTTCCACGACCCGTAATTGAGAATACATCCTCAACCGGCATCAGGAAATCAAGGTCTACCAAACGCTCAGGCAACGGAATATATTCATCCACTGCAGTCATCAGTTCTTCTACTTTTTCTACCCACTGAGCTTCACCATTCAGAGCCCCTAAAGCTGAACCCTGAATAACCGGAATATCATCTCCGGGGAATTCGTAAAAAGAAAGTAATTCACGAATTTCCATTTCAACCAATTCAAGTAGCTCAGCATCGTCAACCAAATCTACTTTGTTCATGAACACCACAATAGCAGGCACACCTACCTGGCGAGCCAACAGAATGTGCTCACGAGTCTGAGGCATAGGCCCATCAGTAGCAGCTACTACCAGAATAGCACCGTCCATCTGCGCCGCACCAGTTACCATATTCTTCACATAGTCAGCGTGACCTGGGCAGTCAACGTGAGCATAATGCCGATTCTCTGTCTGGTATTCTACGTGAGAAGTATTAATAGTAATACCCCGTTCTTTTTCTTCAGGTGCATTATCGATAGAAGCAAAGTCTCTCAATGATGCTAGCCCCTTTCCCGCCAATACAGTTGTGATTGCAGCGGTCAATGTGGTTTTACCGTGGTCAACGTGTCCAATAGTACCGATATTCAAATGCGGTTTGGAACGGTCAAAGGTTTCTTTAGCCATGTTCTAAAACAGTTTCAGTGATAAAAATTTAACGTAATCAAGGCCCAGCCCAAAAAGAGCTACACCTTATAAGCGTTTGAGCCAATGAGGGGATTTGAACCCCTGACCTCTTCCTTACCAAGGAAGCGCTCTACCCCTGAGCTACATCGGCCGGTAAGTCCAATGGTTAAAGCTGCGTTCAGCATTGATTGAACCTATCAACTTTTAACCCAAGCGCGTTTGAGCGGGAGAAGGGTCTCGAACCCTCGACCTACAGCTTGGAAGGCTGTCGCTCTACCAATTGAGCTACTCCCGCTTATTATCAAGTCTTGATAGCGCACCTGACAGCTTGAAAGACTGCCGCTCTACCAATTGAACTGCCGCGCCACGGTGACCATCGCACGATAGCTCCCGCTTGCATCAGCATTAACATTAACTTCCCCTGAAAGATTCGTCTCAAGTTCAGATTTCGTGTGGGGAGAGCAGGATTCGAACCTGCGAAGTCGAAGACAACAGATTTACAGTCTGCCCCAGTTGGCCACTTTGGTATCTCCCCCTAATTTCCTATGTATTGAAATAGTAGTAAAAACAGTATTTTCGACCACTATTTTTAATGGAAGGGCAAAAGTAAAGTCTTTTTCCGTATATTCAAATTGTTGCTTAAAAGAAATTAAAAAAATATTTCCCAGATAAGTTTAATAGGGATTGGAGCGGTAAAGTTCCAACAATTTTTCGTCTTTTTCACCTTCCTCGATAGATTTAAGTAGAGAACTTACTGCTGGATCCTCACTAAAAAATAACAACCCTCGATACGCGGACAGGCGAATGTAATATTTCGGATGATTGCGGGCGTAGTCAGCAAGTAACTGTACTCCTTTGTCGGTCAGGTTATTATCGTTCATTGTCGCCAGATATTGCGCCAGATAGTTTAGCAGATAATACAGGGTTTCTTCCGATGCTTCCTCCGTTTTCTCAGCAAACCAATTCAGTTGCTCCGGAACTGCCTCAGCAACATAATAGTCCGCCAGAGCCATCACGATATTGAAGTTTTTGTAAGTACGATACGGTGCAAAGTCCGCTGTTTTATTGCTGGCGGAGGTCTGTGCATAGGCGGCAATGGATGTGCCTACTACCGAATAACTGGAATCCCTCATGCCTGCTAAAAATAAATCCTGATACTTTTCAGCGTCTACTGAGGCTAGTGCCGTGATGGCATCTGCCCGAACTAATGATTTTTTATCGCTCCGAGCCATCTGCTCCAGTAATGCCAACCGCACAGTGTCCCGGGCCGATAGCTGCCCTTCCTGCGCATTAATGGCCAACTTCCGAATTACCCAAAAATCATTCTGCATAGCTTCCTGTAAAACCTGATCGGTAGCACTGGCTGTAGAATCATTTACCAGTGCCCGAAGGCTGGCTAGCTGGTGCAGGAAGGATGTGCTGTGACGAAACTGATACGCCCACTCCGCTGCCGACTTTTCATGCGAAATTTCGGCAAGTAATGCTCCATCGCCGTCAAAAACCACCAGTTGCGGCTCTTCGGAAAGATCCATATAAAATTCTTGTTCTAACTCATCTATCCAAATATCATACTGTGTTTTTTTGTCATTCACCCATACATCTACCGAAACTGGCAACTGGTAAAGGGGGGATTTTTCCAGATCCTGCTGCTGAAGCACGGTAAGGTGCAGTTGTCCATTTTCATAAGCAGAGGTGACCTCAAGTACCGGATGCCCGGCTGCCAAAAACCATTGATTGAAAAACCAATTCAAATCCTGGCCGACGACTTTCTCAAAAGCCATTCGCAGGTCATGAATTTCTACTGAAGTATAGGCGTGCTCGGTCAGATAATTTTTTAGGGCCGCAAAAAAAGCTTCATCGCCCACATAATTACGCAGCATATGCAGTACGCAACTTCCCTTATCGTAAGAGTGGCGATCAAACATGTCTTCCTGATCGGCATAGCGAAAACGGATTAAATCAACCTGTTTATCCTCGGCCTCAGCCAGGTAATTCTGCATTTGTTCCCATCGCACATACTCAGCCTCGTTGGCACCGTAGAAGTGCTCGTTCCACAGATATTCGGAATAAGTGGCAAAAGATTCATTCAATGGCAGGTTGGACCAGGATTCACAGGTGACGAGATCTCCAAACCAATGATGAAACAGTTCATGGGCAATGATACCGTCCCAGTGGTCATCCAACAGTTCCCGATCGTCTACTTCCAAAGCATCGTAAAAGACCGAAGCGGTAGTATTCTCCATGGCTCCTGAAACAAACTCATCCACTACTACCTGCGAGTACTTAGGCCAGGGATAGTTTACTCCGGTTTTTTCTGAAAAGAATTCAATCATTTCGGGAGTGCGCCCAAAAATAGCACTTGCGTAAGGCGCGTAGGCGGAATCAATGTAATAATTGACGGGCATATCGCCCCAATGGTCTTCTACCACGGCAAACTCTCCTACGGCCATCATAAACAGATACGGGGCGTGGGGTTGATCCATTTTCCAGTAATCCGTTCTCATTTCGCCAGATCCGGCTGCTTGCTGCGTACTATCTGCATTCATCTGAGAATATACCAGTGTACCATTGGAGAGTGTCACGAAGCGAGGGTCTACGGTGATAAACATCTCCTGGGTACATCGCTCGTTGGGTGCATCAATGGTCGGGAACCAGTGGGAGTTTGCCTGGGTTTCTCCCTGTGTCCAGATTTGCGGTGATTTTCCATTTTCACCATCCAAAAAATACAGCCCCTTGTCTGAGGTGATAGCTTCACTTCCACCCGTCTGTACCTCATCTGGTTTGGCCGTATATTCAATCACGACCCAAAACGGTTCTTCACGGGTATAGACTCGCCCGAGATCGATATGTAGCTTGGCACTGTCATATTCGTAGGACAAGGGCTGCAACGTCTCTTCTTCCAGCATGCTCACCGAATGGATATCAAACCCCCTGGCATCAAGACTTAGGGTGGATTGAGGATAAAAATAGGGTTGAATTTCCAAGGTTGCCTTGCCCAGCAAATAATGGTTTTCCCAGTCAAATTGTACCTCCAAACGCGTATGCAGCAGATCGTGTAAGCGGGGCGCTGAGGGCTGATACGGCAGACTGATTTCTCCTGTCTCGGGTTCTTCGGTGAGAGATATATCCGCCGTCGCGGTGTCCGTCTCCGGCTGTTGCATGGTCATTTCTTCGGGCTGGCTGGTTGTTAATTGTTCAACTTTGCAAGACGACAGCAGAGCTCCGAAGGCCACCAGAAATACTAGAAAAAATCGCATGTTTCTTTTATCAATACAAAAAAAGACTAAACTTAGCTTCGCACTTCTAACGCACTAAGATGTACAAAGGTATTGTTAACGGAGCTTCTTCTCGCAATGTTGAACTAAAAAATGGCAAAATACTCTTGGATGATCAGGAAATAGATTTTGATCTTCATGCCTTATCCCCCACTCATTTTCATGTGCTCCATCAGCAAAACTCTTATCGGGTTGAGGTGCTGGAAGCCGATTATGCCAGAAAGCAATTTGTCTTTTCTCTCAATGGCAAGCGTATTTCTGTTCAACTGAAAGAAGAACTGGATATTCTACTGGAAAAACTGGGCATGGACACTGCTGCCGAAACCGTCATTAAAGAAATCCGCAGCCCCATGCCCGGGCTTATTCGCGCTATTAACGTTACTGAGGGAGATACTGTGAAGGCCGGAGATAGTTTAATTACGCTGGAAGCCATGAAAATGGAAAACTCGATAAAATCTCCGACCGAAGGTGTAATTGCAGCCATTCAGGTAGAAGCCAACCAAAGTGTGGAGAAAAATCAGCTACTCTTAACTTTTGAATAAATTTCCTTACGTAGGCAATTTCCCACAAGAACGTTTTTTTCCTTACACCCCTTCCGGCCTTTCGATAAATTTCGCTTACTTGCACCCAATTTATCGGCACTTCAGCATCAATATAAATACTCATGAAATACCAGCGCATTTTATTAAAACTTAGCGGCGAAGCTCTGATGGGTAACCAACCCTACGGTATCGACCCTCAGCGAATTCAACAATATGCTGAAGAAATTAAGCGAGTAAAAGGCACAGGAGTACAGATTGCCATTGTGATCGGTGGTGGTAATATTTTCCGGGGCGTGCAGGCCGAAAATTCGGGCATGGATCGCGTACAGGGTGATTATATGGGCATGCTGGCGACCGTGATCAACGGAATGGCGCTGCAAAGCGCTTTGGAGCAGGTAGGTGTCTACACCCGCCTGATGTCCGGTATTAAAATGGAGCAGGTGTGCGAACCGTTCATCCGCCGGCGGGCCATTCGCCACCTGGAAAAAGATAGAATCGTCATTTTCGGAGCAGGCACTGGCAATCCCTATTTTACCACCGATTCTACCGCCAGCTTACGGGCCATTGAAATTGAAGCTGATGTAGTCTTAAAAGGCACCCGAGTAGACGGAGTATATACCGCCGACCCGGAAAAAGACCCAACTGCCAAGCGTTTTTCCACCATTACCTTCACTGAGGTATATCAGAAGAAACTTAATGTGATGGATATGACCGCTTTTACCTTATGTCAGGAAAACAATTTGCCGATTATTGTTTTTGATATGAATAAACCCGGTAATCTGTACAACCTGATCAACGGGCAGGAGGTGGGAACACTGATTAACTAAGCGTAAAAGGCATTTTTTCGTATTTTTTAGTAAGTTCACCCCTTCATTTTTGACATGTATCATTACCGACACCTAATTTTTCATACTCATGGTTGAAGAAATTGAACTTTACCTGGACGAAGCCAAACAGTTAATGGATCAGTCCATGCAACATGTACATCAGGCATTTAACAAAATACGGGCGGGAAAAGCCATGCCCAGTATGCTTGATGGACTGATGGTGCAATACTACGGAAACCCTACTCCTATCAATCAGGTAGCTTCCATTAACACTCCCGATGCCCGTACCATTATGATCAAGCCCTGGGAGAAAAACGTGCTGAGCGAAATTGAGCGGGCTATCATGAACTCAGACCTGGGCTTAAATCCACAAAACGATGGTGAGGTCGTACGCCTTAATATTCCTCCACTTACCGAAGAAAGACGGACGCAACTGGTAAAACAAGCCAAAAATGAGGCTGAAAATGGGAAGATCAGTGTGCGCAACGTCCGTAAGGATACCAATGACAGCATCAAACAGTTACTGAAAGAACACGTATCCGAAGATGAAGTAAAACTCGGTGAAGACCGGGTGCAGGAGCTTACCAATGAGTACATTGCCAAAATTGACGACATCTTCAGTCATAAGGAAAAAGAGATTATGACAGTCTGATGTGTAGTGAGTAATGATCAGTGATGCGCGAATGATGAATATTCACGATTATCTCCTCTCCTTCCAAATTTATTGATACAGCTTGCGGCTCTGGATATAATCAGCTACCAGATCAGGCACCAGGTATTTGATAGAAACATGATCCTGAATACACTTCCGGATAAACGTAGCTGATATATCGAGCAATGGTGCCTGTACTGTCTGAATTTTCGGGTGGTTCTTTATCTCATCCCGGATGCGGTCCAACGCCACATTGGGGCGAGGATACACCAGCACATGTGCTTGTTTGAGAATTTCCTGGTAATTTTTCCATCGATGCAGGTGTGTGAGTACATCGGTGCCGGCAATCAGATGAAAACGATGTTGCGGATACTGCTCTTGTAAATACACCAGTGAGTCAATGGTGTAACTGGGTTTAGGCATGCTGAACTCGGCATTGCAGGCTCTCAGATCAAAATTATCTTCCACCGCCAGTTCTACCATCCGAAGCCGGTCTATTTCGTTGAGCAGGGAATGCTGCTTTTTGAAAGGGTTTTGCGGAGAGACGACGAACCATACCTGTTGCAAATCGGAATATTCCCGTACCACATTGGCAACAATCAGGTGACCGGTATGAATTGGATTGAACGAGCCGAAAAATAAACCTACTTCCAAAAACGTATATTAATTAAGCATGAAGGCTCGATCATTAATATGAACACAGCGGTGTAACGCGTATCGCTGGCCTATCTCTAATATTGCCAACGTCTGAGATCAGCATCCAACAATTTCCCATAGCCATACAGTGCAATAATACTCGTTTTAGCCCGTCTTTGCCAAGATTGTCTGGCAAATTACGCTGTACCGTTGCATCTGACTATCAAAATTGGTATCAGAGAATAATAAAATTTCACCCTCTTAACCATCCTCTACACTAAAAGCCAGCTTATTTAGGGATTTGAGGGGTCTTCAATAATCACTTCATTTTCTGTTTCCAACTGAGCACTATCAACTGCTTCTTTTTGCTGCTGCTGTTCGGCTTCCTGCAACTCCAACTCGGCCAGCCGATCTTTTGCCTGCTGCACCACCTCTGGCTGAGGAGCGTTTTCAATGATAGAGTTCAGGGTAGCCTTGGCCTGAAAAAGCTCATCCATGGCTACATAGTTTTCAGCAATCAGCAAAAAGGAACGGTTTAGCCAGGACGCATATGCTCCGAAATTTTTATTCAATTCGTAGAGTGCTTCAATAGATGCTTCAGAATCCCCCTGATCATACAGAATCTGAGCAAGCAGATACTGGGCTTCAGCACCATTGTCGTCGGTAGATGCAGCCACCGTTTCTTTCAGAAAGCCCTGGGCTTTTTCCAGATCTCCCTGCTCATATGCTGCTTTCCCGCGGTACAGGTTGGCCTGATTGGTGGCGTTGGCCGACACATTGGCTTTTTCTACAATTTGCTGCGCGTAGTAATCCACCGAATCCAGCAGTGCCGGATTTTCCCGAGACAGCTCATAATATGATGTCATCAGTCCCTGCCAAGCATTGTATTGTTGTTTTTTGTTTCGGGCCAGTCGGGCCAGTCGCTGGAAATAGGTAACGGAATTAGCAAAGTTCCGCTGTGATTGCTCCAGTTCGGCAATGCGTTGTACAATTCGCTGGGCCTGAGGATGGTTAGGCTGTGCATCCAGCGAGTAATATACTTCCAGCGCTTCATTCATCCGGTTAGATCGGTAATAGGATTCCCCGATGTAATACTGCGCCTCGGAGGCATTCACATTGTCAGGGTAGTTCTCCATAAATGATTGAAGCTGCTGAATTGCCTGATCGTACTGCTGAGAAAAATACAGGTTTTTGGCCGACTCATACTCAATGCTGGCGACATTGGCATCCTCTGGATTGGCTTCTTTGTACTTGGCCAGGTAACGCGAAAAGTTAGCAGAACTACCGGACTGGGTAGCAACCTCCTGTAAACCTAAAATCGCCGAGTTGGCTGTTGAATGCGTGATAAAGTCATCCAGAATGCGTTGATAATCCTCACCGGCCTGGGTGTACTTTTGTTGGTTTGAATAGGCTACAGCCCGGCGCAATAGTGCATAAGGCACCAGATTGCTTTGTGATTGAGTCTGTACTAATGTTGTGAAATTTTGAATGGCTGCATCATAATCACCGTCTTGTAATTGCAACTGGGCTTTTTGAAATAACGCATCGTCGTAATAGCGGGAATCGGTATATTGGGTAATCACCTGATCCAGCGAGTTAATTCCCTCGGCCCGATTTCCCTGAATACCCTGGATCACCCCTTTCTGATAATAAGCATAGCCAATGTCCGGGCTGTTTTCGCCGATAGCCCGGTTGTAAGTGGTAATCGCCTGGCTATAGTTTTTGGTGACATAATACGAATCAGCCAGTCGGATCAGTGCATCCTGGGCAAAAAACTTGTCCCGGTTATTGCGATCAGCGCGTAAGGTGCTTTGTTGGATATAGTCACGGAAATACGGTAGGGCCCGACTGTATTGCTGCGTATTGAAGTAGGCATAGCCAATGCCATATTGCGCTTTGGTATGATAGAGCGCCTTATCACCTTCCAGGCGTTCTCCTTCCAATCCCCGGAAGACCGCATTATATGAATCAATGGCTTTGTCCCAGAATTTCCCGATGGAAAACGCTTCCCCTTTCCAAAAATTGGCGGCAGCGACCAAATTCCGGTCGATAGGATAGGTTAGGGATTTATCAAATAACTCTACCGCCTGCCGATATTGAGACTGGTTAAATAGTTGTGTTCCTGCCTGATAGCTCACCTGCTGATAAGCCTTGCGTACCGGCATGGTTTTGTTCGGCAGACTTTCAATAAACTTAATTGCTTCGGCATAATTCTGGGTATTCAGATAAGCTTCGCTCAGGAGATTATTCACTTCCGTAGCGTAGCGCGTACGCGGAAATTCTTCTTTCAACTGATTAAAGGATTGAATCGCTCGTCCATACTCTTCCCGGTCGAACAGGGTCTTACCCAAATTGAAAAATGCCTGCTCCCGAATATCTTCGTTGAAGTTTTGTTGGGCGGCTGTTTCAAAGGCTGATACGGCATACTCAGGATTATCCTGCTGGGTGTATAAAACTCCTAAATAGAATGAGGCAAACTGGCCAATGCTGTCTTTTGAGGAGGCTACTTGTTTAAAACTTTCAATCGCCTCTTCGTTCTGCTTAAGCTGATACTGAGTATATCCAAGGCGATAGAGGACCCCTCGTTCGGGGTTTCGAGAAGCTGCATACGTACGCAGAAAAGGTTCGGCATCGGCATAATTGTTTTGTCGGTAATTGGCCTCTCCCACTAACAGCATGATTTCCGGAAAATTGGCCACATCATTCTTTCCGCCCGACTCGTTCTGCGCCATTATTTTTTCCCCATAAATTTTCAACTGATCGTAGCGCCCCTGCTGATTCAGGATATTAGCAATGAGAAATGGCACTGCCCGTCCGTAAGATTCATCCTGTTCAACCCGCCGCAAATCGTTTAAAGCAGCATCATATTCCCCATTTTCCATAGCAATGTAACCGGCATAATAATGCGCTGCATTGGTATAGGAGTTTTCGCGTCCCTTCAGTTGATCAAACAGGGGTTTGGCTTCACTGAAATTCTGCTTGGAAAAATAGGCGTATCCTAGCTTGAAATTCCGGGTTTCTTCTTCGGTTACGGAGAGGTTGCGGGTATCTGTTTTTCCAAAGTACTCAATGACTTTATCGAATTGCTGGTCATTAAAGTAAAAATTTCCCAGCTCATAATTTGCCCGAATGGCTTTGGGATGGCTACTATGCTCCCGAACAAACTCAGCCAGTTGCGCCTCACCATCAGGATTGTATAAGCGAATGGCCGAATACGCAGCATAATACTGAGATTCAGTAGCATACGAACCCTGAGGTGCCTGTGCAAGATACTCCTCAAAAGACTCGCGAGCCGCACTGTATTTCTTTTTCTCAAGCAAATCAATCCCCTGCTGATACAGCCGGTCCGGAATAACCTCGGACAGGTATTGCTGCGCTGTTGCCGCGAAAGGCAGGAAAAACGTCAGCAAAAGAATAAAAATAAGATAAGGTTGCCTCATGGTTTTATAAAAATTGTCTCTTTGAGTATAACTCGCCCAACGACCATGTCGTTTACGGTGCGGGGTAAAAATACGCTATTCGCATAACGTTAAAAGAAAAAAATCAGTGCATAAGCTGATAGACTAATGCTTTTAATATCTGATCGTCGGTACCAGTAATATTATCGATGCCCTTCGAATGCAGATCAGCCCGGCGCAGCAGACTGATGTTCCGAACCACCTTGGACAAGGGGTAATTAACGGCCGCTACTCGATATTCTTTGACAAAAAACGGATGTACTTTTAGCAGTCCCGCCAACCCTCGTTCGGTCTTATCAGTTGCCTGATGTATTAACAGTAATTTACTAAAAAAAGTAAACAGCAGTGCGATGGTGGGAATGATGGGATTGGCCTTGGGGTTGGAGGTAAAATAATACACGATTTGGAATGCTTTGGGAAAATCTCCCTGGGCCACCGCTTTTTGCAATTCAAAGGCATTGTACTCCTTGCTGATTCCTACATACTTCTGCACCAGGTCAGCCGTAATCATGGTCTCGGGCTCTTTATCCAGGTTGATGATTACCTTCTCGATCTCATTGGTCAGCCGCTCCAGATTATTCCCGATATGGTCCATCAGCATCCGCACTGCCTGCTCTTCAATCGAGTGCTTCCGGGCTTTTACCCAGCGTACGATCCAGTCTGGCACCTGGTTATCATACATTTTTTTGGACTCTACCAGCACGGCAAACTGATCCAGGGTTTTGGTGAGTGTTCGCTTTTTATCCAGCGATTTGTACTTGTAGCAAAATACCAGCACGGTCGACGGAAGCGGATTCTTCACGTATTGCTCCAGCATCTCTTGTCCGGCTTTTTGTTGCAGATCGCTCAATTCCTGCGCTTCCTTTACGAGCACTACCTGCCGGGCAGCCATCATGGGAAAGCGCTTGGCATTGGTGAGTATGGTCGACAGATCCGTATCTTTTCCGTACAAAACGATCTGATTAAACCCCTTTTCGCTCTCGGATAGTGCATGAGTCTCAATGTATTGAGCTATCTGATCGATATGGAAAGGCTCATCTCCCTGTAGAAAATACACCGGAGCGTACTGCTCGTTCTTTAAATCCTTAAATACCTGTTCTGACGTAACGGACATAGTTAATCACTCGATGGTTCAATGGTTGGTTGTTAAATTACTAATTATCATATGCCTACTGTATCCGGTTTTCATGCACTCCTTCTGTCAGTCTCTCCTTTCACTCCGCTACTTTTTGCATCAGGATACCGCAGAGCCAGGCGCCATAGGTTCCTACAAAATAGCCCAGCACCGCCAGTAATACTCCCACAGGTGCCAGAGACGGACTAAAAGCCGAAGCCACCACCGGAGCCGATGCTGCCCCACCTACATTGGCCTGACTGCCCACGGCCACAAAGAAGAAAGGAGCTTTGATAAGCTTGGCCACAATGAACAACACGATGACATGCACCAAAATCCAGATGACACCGACCATAAAGAGGCCGGGACTGTTTACGATGGCCTTTAAATCCATCTCCATGCCAATCGTTGCAATCAATACATACAGAAATACAGTAGCCATGCGGGAGGCTCCGACTCCCTCTAGTTCGCGTAGTCGGGTAAAAGAAAGTACTAGTCCCAAACCAGTAGCAATCACCACTACCCAAAAGAACGAGGACGTCAGGCTGAATTCTTCCAGAGCCGGATAATTTTCACTCAGATAGGGCGTAATGCCATCGGCACAAAAATGCGAAAAGCCGGTAATTCCAAAAGCCAGCCCTAAAATCAGCATTAAATCAGCCGTTTTGGGTATCCGCATGATGCTGGCAGCATAATCTTCGATTCGTTTTTGTACTTCTTTAATGGAAGACGCATCGGCCTTAAAAAAACGGTCAATACGTTCGGCTCGCCCACTACCATATAATAGAACTGCCAGCCAGATATTGGCAATAATAATATCAACAGCCAGCACCGCCGGAAAAATGCTATCGCCAACCTCAAACACCTCTTTCATCGCGGTTTGATTAGCCCCGCCCCCGATCCAACTTCCAGCAATGGTGGTTAATCCACGCCAAACGGCATCGGCACCTTCTCCGCCTACGGTATCCGGGGAAAACATTGAGACAATAAGAATGGCAACAGGGCCGCCAATAATAATCCCGAAAGTTCCGGCAAAAAACATGATAACGGCTTTTCCGCCCAAGCGGACAATGGCTTTCAGGTCAATACCCAGGGTAAACAGAATGAGGCTGCAAGGTAGCAGATAACGAGAGGCAACGTAGTATAAATTTGAGTTTTCACTGGAGATGATGTTAAGAGAGTTCAATACTCCCGGCACAAAATAGCAAAGTAGCACCGAAGGTACATAGGCATAAAACTTCTGCCAGAAGGGACGACCGCTCGCAGCTGTCTTGAAAACAAAGGCCAGCACCAGCATCAGAATACCAAAAATTACCGGATCACTCGTAAACAGGGCGGGCGTAGCCGTGGCATCTTCCATAAAATTGGGGTCAGTTAATGAGCGAAACTAGCAGATTCTGCTACTGATTACAATGGTTCTTTTTCTTTTTCAAAGAACGGTTTTAAGCTTTTAGGGTAAAATTATTGCTAATTATTATTTTATTCATATAAATAATTGATAAAGTATTATTTTTTCACACTATTAGTTGTATGAATGTTGGATTTGATCATAATTCCCGGATTTAGTGCATTCGTAAGGTACTATACATTCTAACATTTTTCATATTAAAAGCTTTCTTAGCTTTGTTTAGCCAAGATCGATGATAGGCTGTTCCGGGTATGAAGGTAGTACTTAACACTTTTTTTTTAATATTTCTTTGTCTTACGGCAGTAGGACAAACTATGCCCTTTTTTACCCATGCCGTTACCAACCCCTATCTTTACAACCCCGCATTTGCCGGTTATGATGCCCATCCGGTATTGTACCTGACGCATCGGCAGCAGTGGCTTGGTGTGGAAGGTGCCCCGGTAAGCACCAATCTTAGTTTCCATACTCCGGCCGGTAACGCCAATCCGATTTCATTTGGTGCGGACCTGACGCATGACCGATTGGGGATTTACCGTTTTTCCACACTGCGCACTTCAGCCGCCTATCTGGTCCCGCTTTCGGCGGAAAAAGAACATTATATTCGCCTTGGATTAGCTGCCGGGCTTGCATTGAATACCTACGACTTACAGGGAGTGAATGCCACGGATGATGCCATCTTTCGGGCTGCCCAGAATGCAGGTGCTTTTCTCGATGGAAAATTTGGATTACAATACCATTTTGAAAAATTAAACCTGGGAATTGCACTACCCCAGCTGTTCCCTCACCCGTCGTTGGGAAACGAAGACTCTCCGGAAAGTTTTAACCAGTTTTCCCAGGCCATTGCAAGTTTAAACTACCGGTTTCAGTTGAACCCGGAAGGACGCTTAAGCATTGAGCCAACTATTTTATATCATTACTCAAAAGAATTTGATCCGCAGTTAGAGGCCCTGGCTTTGTTGCGGTTTGGAGATCGTTTCTGGGTAGGCGGTGGTTATCAGCAGCAATCTGGAATTGCTTCTCTCATTGGGTTTCAAACGAAAAATTTCTCATTTGGCTATCACTACGGGCTTGGAGGTAATGCTTTGTCTCCCAATAGCTTTGGCACCCATGAGGTTCAACTCGGTCTGATTTTAGGAAAGAAGAAAGCCTTGGTGAAGCGCAAGCCACGCCTTGCCACAAAAGCCAATACGGAAGCGCTTCCCGAAGCAGTGATCGAAGCACAGAAGAAACAGGATAAAGAGAATAAGAGAAAGAAGAAGAAAAAAGAGAAAAAGGAGACTCCTGCCCGCAAGCAGGTCAATAATAATAAGTCGGAACCTGCCAGGCAGGGAAAAGAAAAAACCTCCGAACGCAAGCAGACTACTGATAATACGCCAGAATCTGCTAAAAAAGATCCTGAAAAGAAAAGTACTACTTTCGACCAAAAGCCTGCCTCTTACGAAAATAAAGGCTTCGAAGAAATTGAAAACTCCGGCAATCAAACAATCAATCTGGGAGAAGCGGACACCGCTGATGAGCCCTATGAGCCTCGCTTTGCCAAAGCCAAACGAAAGAAAAGTGATCATCCACTGGAAATGGACGAAGGAGTTTATCTGATTGCCGGAACCTTTACTCAACGACCCAATGCTGAAAAACTATCGCGTCAGCTTACCTCAGATGGTTATCAGGCCAAAGTGGGTTACAACTCTGATAAACAGTATTATTACGTCAGCCTGATGCAGGCATCTGATACTGATTCAGTGCGTTCTAAAATTAGCCAGGTGAGAAAAGATCCTCGCTTTAGCAAAGCCTGGGTGCTTATTATCGAATAGTTATTCTCCTATTATTTAGGAAGCCTGAAATCCATTTAGATAAATCGAAAATTAGCGCTACTGCCGTTGGGTTGTTACCCGATTGCCCCCTATTTTTGTGCGCCATGACGCTCGTGCTTAAATTTTTTTCTCACTGGCCACTTCGCTGGTTATATGTGCTCTCCGACTTCATAGCCTTTATGGCACATCGGGTGGCACGCTACCGCCGCACTACAGTGTACGATAACCTACGCCAGTCTTTTCCGGATAAATCTGCTACGGAGCTTCAACAGATTGCCAAAGGCTTTTACCGAAACCTGGCCGATGTCACCATTGAAACCCTGAAAGGGCGTACAATGCCCAAAGAAGAAATCCTCCAACGAGTAGTGTTTGATGGTATGGAGCCGATCGACCAATACTATCAGCAACATCAATCCATTATTATTCTGGCTGCTCACCAATGCAACTGGGAATGGCTATTATTGGCCGGATGCCTGCAACTTCCCTTTCCGGTAGATGCTATGTATAAAAAACTGGCGAATATTGGCATGAATAATTTCATGTACCAAATCCGTTCGCGGTTCGGGGGTGAACCCATCAATAAAGACCATGCCGTACGAGCCATCCTGAAACGCCGGGAACAGACTCGGGCCATTGCAATTGTTGCCGACCAGACTCCCTCCCAACAAGCCACCAAAGACTGGGTAACGTTTCTGCATCGGGAAACTGGTTTTTACCAGGGAGTGGAACAACTGCCCCGCCTTACCGGGTATCCCGTATTTTTTGCCGCCATGCGTCGTGTTTCCCGTGGATATTACCGCATTCAGTTTACCCAGATCGACACTCCGCCGTATGAGAAAGACCAGGCTTTGCTTCCACAGTATGCTGAGTTGGCGGAACAGGTTATTCGTGAGCAGCCGGCCAACTGGTTATGGTCACACCGCCGATGGAAATATCCTAAACCCCAGGATGATATACCTCTAATGGTTAATAGATAAGCTTTTATTGGCAGATTTCTAAACAGGCATAGAGAGAAAGCTTCAGATTTCACTTCTGCCTAGCCATTTGCTTAAAGTTACATCAGCATTCTGATATATGACCTTTTGTGAATGTTTACCTCGTAGAATCCGTATATAGATTGTAACTATTGCCGAATTGACACAAGGCTTACTAACTTTTTTTTAACTTGCCCGCTCATTGGACAACCTTTCATGAATATTCTGATCACCTCACAGGCAGCAGGGGTCGCCGGATCAACGTATTCGGTGTCTTATCTGGCCAAAGGGCTTGCCCGAAGAAAGCACCAGGTTTGGGTTGCCTGCCCTCAAAATACCCTTCTTTGGGAATTGTTGGAGAATACGGATGTAAAACGTGTTCATTTTAATTTTTCTTCCAAATTTCACCCTGCCAGCGTAAAGGCTTTGGCATCTCTGGTTCGGAATCAACAGATTCAGCTTATCAATGCGCAGGCCAGCCGTGACCGCTACAGTACGATCCTGGCGAAATGGTGGTATAAGCTTCCGGCAAAACTAGTGCACACCCGTCGGCAACTGGTAAAAAGTATGGGGTGGTTTGGTCAAAGTATCTTCTACGAACAAGGAACAGATGCCATTATTGCCGTAAGCCAGGGCGTGAAAGAATCTATCCGGGGAATTGGTATTTCGGCAGATCATGTACAGGTGGTATATAATGGCACTCCTGCTGAAAAATACCAAAACATTCATCCTGAAAAGGTTGAGGCTCTCCGCCAGCGATATCAGATAAATCCTGATGACATTGTCATTGGTTGTGTTGCCCGTTACAAAAAACAAATACAATTGTTTGAAGCCTTGCAAATGATTGAGCAGCCGGTGCATGTGCTGCTGGTTGGCATTGAGGAAACGACTGAGCTAAAAGAGATCCAGCAAAAATGGAAGACTCCCCATCAGGTACATTATACCGGGTCACTTGATAATCAGGAAGTACTGCATCATTACCCGCTGTTTACAATGAAGGTACTCCCTTCTACTATTGAGGGACTTTCCCAGGCTTTGTTGGAAGCCATGGCCCTTGGAGTACCCGTCATTGCCACCTGTATTGGAGGGAATGCCGAACTCATACAACAGGGGGTTAATGGGTTTCTTTTTGAAAATGAAGATATTACCACGCTTGCCCAACATATTAAACGCCTGATAAATGACGCTGATTTACGGGCTTCTTTTATTGAATCAGGCCGAAAAACAGCCCTTCAGGATTTCTCATTAGAGCGCATGCTGGACCAATACGAAGCCTTTTTTGAAAAGCTCGTTCATGCTTCCTAAATCTACTGAAGGCAGGAAGCTCTTTCAAAAACCTGTATCAACTGATGCAGAGAAATATCGTGGGCACAGCGGAAATGCTTTTCCGGACAAGCCCGATACCCATGCAACCCACAGGGACGGCAGGCCAGCGGCTCCTTCACCTCTACAATTTCTGAGAAATCGGACAATGGCGTAAAGCCAAAGCCTGGTATTGTCGAGCAAAAAACAGCGCAAACCGGAGCATTCATGGCCGAGGCTAAATGTAGCGGGGCTGAGTCATTCACATAATTGAGCACCGCACCCTGCATCAGTACCGCCGATTGCAAGAGCGATAACTGCCCCGCCAGGTTACTAACGTTTTTAAGCTGGCTTTCTTCCCTGATCCATGCACAGGCTGCCTGATCGGCGGGTGCTCCCAGTAAATAGATATTTCCTTCAAAATTCAGTGCTTTTAGCAGTTGCACCCAGCGTTTCGCCGGAAACTGTTTGGTAAACCAAACTGAGGTAGGGGCAATACAAAGATACGGGGTAGTCTGATAAGCCGATACCGACTGATGATCCGATTCACTGGGATATAAACGCGGCCTCCGATCCAAACCCGCCATGTCTAAACCAGGGATCAATGCACCTAACAATGCTAAGTTCCGGTCTACTTCATGTAAATCGGATGGAATAGTGTGCGGCACCTGGATGTCGTACCAGCGCGACAGGGGATTAGTCTCAAATCCCACCTTATGCTGCGCTCCGGATAGTACGGTAAGCATGCCGGAAGAGGCATAGCGATGGCAATTAATGACGGCGGGATACTTCTTTGCCCGTACTTGTTGCAATAATCGTAGCAGATTTCGGTTCTTGTGGGCCTTCTTATCCCAAAGCAGTAGCTCATTAATCTTCGGGTGTCCGTTCAGTACCTGGGCATTATTGCGGTTCACCAGCACATCGATACTGGCCTGCGGAGCGAGTCTACGCAGGTTTTCCAGCAGTGGTGTCAGCAGAATCACATCCCCGATATAAGCCGTCTGGATCAGCAAAATGCGGGAAAGATCATCTGTATTCATAGCTTGCCTAAAAGTTGTGTCGCAATATTCGCCCTAGTAACTTGCCGCCGCAAATATGATGCGTATTTATGGCGGCAATTAAAATTTCAGTGACAATTATTGCGTACAATGAAGAGCGCAATATCGAACGTTGTATCCATTCTGTCAAAGAATTAGCGGACGAAATTGTGGTGGTGGATTCTTATTCTTCGGATACAACCAAAGATATATGTCTGAAGTTAGGCGTCCGCTTTATAGAACACCCTTTTGAAGGGCACGTACAACAAAAGAATTTTGCCCTGACTCAGGCATCCAACGACTATATTCTCTCTCTGGATGCTGATGAAGCCCTCTCGGCAGAACTTTACGAAACTATTGCCGCCATCAAAATAAACTGGACCCACGACGCTTACCGTTTTAATCGACTTACAAATTACTGTGGGCAATGGATACGCCACTGCGGCTGGTATCCCGACACCAAATTACGCCTGTGGGACCGGCGAAAAGGCCAATGGGGAGGCACCAACCCCCACGATAGTGTACAGATCAGTGACGAAGCTACTGTTCTAAAAATCAAAGGAGATCTACTACACTATTCTTATCATTCTCTTGAACAGCATGTAAGGCAAATCAATAGTTTTACTTCCATTTCAGCTAATGCTGATTACACTAAGGATAAACGCGTATTCCCTCTCTGGCATTTATTCCTTTATCCCCCTTTGGTATTCTTGCATCGTTATATTGTCAGATTAGGATTTTTAGACGGTATTTCCGGATTAATGGTTTGTAAAAGCGCCGCTAATTATAAGTTTTTGAAGTATGCTAAGTTATGGCAACTTCAAAAGGGTAACTAAACCTTACGCTTCTCGTTGCTCTCAACTTTTTTATGCAACACTTATATTTTTTTAGCTCTTATGATCATTGTTTCGCCAAATAAAAGAGGTTTAGCAAACATTTGTTGCTGTACCGCTTTATTCCGATTCCGCTGATCAGGATCTTTTTCTTCTTTTCTATATACAGCCGATGTTTTTACATATGAAAATGGAATCCAGGGAAAGTACAAATAGCTTACTCCTTTCACCCGATTGGTTGTCACCCGATCAATTTGAAAGCCATTGCTATGCAATACATAGCGAAGGCGAGGATACGAAAACATATTAATGTGATGCAAAGGTGTAGGATTTGTTTCATCTAACGGCGTCTTACATTTGTTATGGTGGCCCGTAAGCATCCACCTCCATCGCGAGCGTAATGCACTGATATTGGGAGTTGAAACAATCAAACTTCCACCTTTTTTTAATACACGACAGCACTCCCGAACGAAATCAAAAGGCCGTTCCAAATGCTCAATGCCATCAATGCAGGCAACAGCACAAAAGAAATCATCTTCAAACGGTAAGCGATGATTCATATCAGCTTGTTGAAAATGTGGATTCTCTACCATCATCATATTCTCAATATCGGCGGAATATATTTCTTTATTTTGTTGAAGCATTCGCTGAGTAAAAGCTCCAGCCCCACTGGGAATATCTAAAACTCTATGGCAGTCTTTATCATCTAATACCAAGGAAGCCACTACATTATGAGTATTCTTAGAGGTATTTTCAGGAATTTTTGTTTGGTCTTTTTGCATAGTGAGACAAAAATAGAGCTTTGTATCTGATATGAAAATCCTACATCTCAGTTCGGAAGCTTCCTGGAGGGGCGGAGAACAACAAATGGCTTATCTGATTGCTGAACTTCAGCAACAGGGCATTCAGCCAATGGTGGCTTGCCGAACAGGTTCTGCATTTGCTGATTATTGCCAGCAACAATCCTGGAAGCACGAGCCCCTGTCCTTCCGCAATTCTTTTGACATAAAAACGGCGCTGGCCATTAAACGTATTTGCACTCGGGAAAAAATTGATCTGGTGCACATCCACAGTGGTAAATCACACGGCATCGCAGTACTTGCCGCTGCACTGGGAAACCGCATTCCTCTGGTGCTGAGCCGCCGCGTCGATTTTCCGGTTCGCCAAAACCGATTGACTCGCTGGAAATACAACCATCCCCAGATCAAAAAAATTGTCTGCGTGTCTCAGGCCATTGAGAAAATAGTGCGGTCAGGGATTGAACGCCCGGATCGCTGTGTAACTGTTCACAGTGGTATTGACGCAACCCGATTTAAAGCGCCCAGCGGCTATTTGAGAAAACGCTTCGCCCTCTCTCCCGATACTCTTTTGATCGGCAATACTTCAGCGCTGGCCGATCACAAAGACTATTTCACATTTGTGGATACCGCCGAAATTGTTTTGGCGCAACAGCCCAATGTACGTTTTATCATCATGGGCGATGGCCCAGAAAAGGAAGTTATTCAAAACTATATTGCCCAAAAAAAACTGCAAGACCGCGTACTGATGACTGGTTTTCTAACCAATATTGAAAAAGTACTTCCTGAGTTAGATATTTTTCTTATGACTTCTCAAACTGAAGGGTTAGGAACTAGCATACTAGATGCTTTCGCCTGTCGTATACCGGTAGTAGCTACCGATGCTGGCGGCATTCCAGAGATGGTAAAACACGAGAAAACCGGCTTACTCGCCCCCATTAAAAGCTCAGAGAAACTAGCCGTTCAGCTTCTTCGACTTATTAATCAGCCGTCATTGGGGGAGCATCTTGCCCAACAAGCTTTTCAGCTACTTACCCAATCTTTCACCCATCAGATAATGGCGCAGCGAACACTTGATATTTACAATCAGGTAATGGATAGGTAAAAAAACCTAAAAATTTACCTTTTTTGGCTTTTCAATACAAATGTGAGGATCTCACCAACATACCAACACATCTCAACAGAAAGGCTTGTATGTTTGCATGGATATATCATAGCTACATTCGAAGTACCATGCGATGGGCTAAAATCCTCCTCATTCTCTCAGGTATCCTGATGCTCCATAATGTATCCGGACAGTCGCTTAAAAAGCTACTGAAGTCCGGTGATAAATACTATGAACAGGGGTTCTATGAGGAAGCTATTCAAAAGTACGAACAGGCAAGGATCATTACCCCTGAAGACATTGCGTTGCACTACAAAATAGGGCTGGCATATCTGGAAGGTAAGTTCAAACACCGGGCCTTGCCCTACTTACAATTTGTATCTCAAAACACCAGCGATTCTACTTCCACATTAGGGTTCCACCTGGGGCTGGCTTACCAGTACAATCATCAGTTTGAGAAAGCACTAACGTATTTCCATCAGTACCGCCCAACCACCGAAAACACCTATACGGTGGATCAGCACATCAAACAATGCAATATTGGTATTGAGTATGTAAATAACCCTAAAAATGTAAAGATCATAAATATACAAGCACTCAATTCCGACAACCAGGATTATGCCCCACTCATCACCTCTGATGGTCGCTCCTTAATTTTCACCTCCCGCCGCGAAGGTTCTACCGGGGGAAAAACCGCCTACGACAACAACTTCTTTGAAGATATTTATATTTCCAGGAAACAGGGCAACACCTGGAGAAATCCCGAAAAAATCAGCGAAAACATTAATACCTATTACCACGAATGCGGCGCGGCTATTTCTCCCGACGGGAAAACACTTTTTATCTATGTAGATGCCGGAGACGGTGATATTTATGTATCAACCCTGGAGGGTTCAGAATGGACCGTGCCCAATCCGTTAAATTATCATATCAATTCTCCTTACCGCGAGCTTTCCATCTCCACCAATCAGGAAGGCACCCAGTTGTATTTCTCGAGCAACCGCCCGGGGGGCTACGGGGGGTTTGATATTTATGTATCTCAAAAAGACCGGAAGGGCGAATGGTCAGCTCCTGAAAATTTAGGCCCCAAAATTAATACTGAGGCCGATGAAGATGCTCCGTTCATCCACCCTTCGGGCAAAGTGCTGTATTTCAGTTCTACCGGTCATTTGGGCATGGGGGGATTTGATATTTTCCGCAGCCAGCTATACCAGGAAAAATGGACGACTCCCATCAATATGGGCTATCCTATCAATACAGCTCAGGATGATAACTACTTCGTAATCTCAGAAGATAACCAGCATGGCTATTACGCTACTGCCCGGGAAGATGGTATGGGGGGGAATGATATTTACACTATTGAAATGGCTCCGAAAGACCGTAAACCCATCGCCACGGCTGCTTCACAACCCGCTAAAAAGGCGGCGGTGTATTTTACGGGTAAAGTAACCGATGCCAGCACCGGAGAGGTCATTTTTGCAGAATTGGTTCTCTCAGATAACCGCAAAAACATTGTGATTGATCGTCAGTTTTCAGATGCCAGCACCGGGGAATTTAAGATTGCGATTCCTGAAGGAGACAACTTTGGTTTGACGATTGAGGCTGATGGCTACTTGTTTTTCTCTCAGAATTTTGATGCAGCAAAGCTAAAAGGCAAAACTGAAATTAAGCGCAATATTTACCTCAATAAAGCCGAAGTAGGTTCGGTGGTCGTATTGAAAAACATTTTCTTCGATAGCGGAAAGGCCGGCATCAAAACGGAATCACTTCCCGAACTTGACCGAATCCACCAATTGCTCAAAACAAATTCCAACCTCAAAATTCAAATCAACGGGCATACGGATAATGTGGGAGAAGCAGCATACAATCAGACATTATCTGAGCAACGGGCACAGGCCGTAGCCAAGTACCTGCAACAATACGGTACTGCCAGTGAACAGGTGCTCTCCAAAGGTTTCGGTGAGACGCGTCCGCTGGTTTCTAATGACGATGAATTCGGAGGTAGAGAAATTAACCGGCGTACTGAGATTGAGATTATCTCTATTGGTGAGGATGAGCCGGAAAAGAAAAAAGATGGGATATTTCCCACCATCAGGTTTTAGAAAAAAATTAGTGTTCCAGGCCGGCTGGCCCGGAACACCAAGTTTAAATAGGATTAATAGCGATAGTAATCCGGCTTATAAGGCCCTTTCACTTCGACGCCAATGTACTCGGCCTGCTCCTCAGAGAGGGTTTCCAGTTCTACTCCGATTTTAGCCAGGTGCAACTCAGCTACTTTTTCATCCAGATGCTTGGGCAGCATATAGACCGCATTTTCGTACTTATCGTGGTATTTCCACAATTCAATCTGCGCCAGTACCTGGTTAGAGAATGAATTAGACATTACAAATGATGGGTGTCCGGTTGCAACACCTAAGTTCACCAAACGCCCTTCGGCCAACAGGATCACTTCATTACCGCTGGCAAGCTCGTATATATCTACCTGAGGCTTGATCTCGGTGCGCTTGGCATTGGATTTCAGCCAGGCCACATCAATTTCATTGTCGAAGTGGCCAATATTGCAGACAATAGTCTTATCTTTCATCTTCAGGAAATGACGATCCTGCACAATATCTTTATTCCCGGTAGCAGTTACCAAAATATCAGCTCTGGAAATAGCATTGTCCATTTTCTTCACTTCAAAACCATCCATGGCCGCCTGAAGGGCACAGATCGGATCAATTTCGGTAACAATGACTCGAACTCCGGCACCGCGCAGCGACTGGGCAGAACCTTTGCCTACGTCACCATAGCCAGCTACAATTGCCACCTTTCCGGCCAGCATCACGTCGGTACCCCGGCGAATAGCATCTACCAGCGACTCTTTACAACCGTATTTATTATCAAACTTAGATTTGGTAACCGAATCATTTACATTAATGGCCGGCATAGGAAGCGTTCCTTTTTTCATTCGCTCGTATAAGCGATGTACTCCGGTGGTAGTTTCTTCCGACAGACCTTTAATGCCCTCAACTATTTCAGGGTACTTATCCAGCACCATATTGGTTAAATCTCCACCATCATCCAGAATCAGATTGAGTGGCTTGCGATCATCACCAAAAAATAAGGTTTGTTCAATGCACCAGTCAAATTCTTCTTCATTCATACCTTTCCAGGCATATACCGGCACTCCGGCTTTGGCAATAGCCGCAGCAGCGTGATCCTGGGTAGAAAAGATATTACAGGATGACCACTGTACTTCGGCTCCCAGTTCAACCAGCGTCTCGATGAGCACGGCCGTTTGAATAGTCATGTGCAGACATCCGGCAATTCGGGCTCCCTTTAAGGGTTTTTCCGAGCCGTATTCTTCCCGAATGGACATAAGTCCGGGCATTTCGGCTTCAGCCAGGCGCATCTCATTGCGTCCCCACTCAGCCAGGGAAATATCTTTTACCTTGTAATGAATTTGTTCTTCAACCATATTAATTATTATTAAAAGTGATTTGACCGCAAAATTAGCACTTGTTGTGGCAATACATAAACCATAAAAGGAATTATCTTACATCAGACTTACCAGAAACGGTCACTTAGCTTGTAAAAACGCCTCTATTTGCTGTTTAACCGTTATCTGTGTGCCAGCAGTAGGTAATCTCATGAAAATTGAATATTCTGACCTGCTCGCTTGTTTGTACCCGTAACTGCCCGCCTTCCTCAACTCCCAGAATAGTTCCTCTGAATAATCCGGTTGCGTCTTTAAAAGTTCGTTCTTTTCCCTTTCCATACAGACGAGATTCATACAAAGTTATTAGTTTTGAACTATTGTTGGTATAAATGTCTTTTAATCGAAGTTCCAGTACTAGTAAGATATTATTGAGTATTTCTTCACGGTTCATGACCTGGTGTCGAATCATGGCCAGTGAAATAGCACGAGGAAAGGAAAACTGCATTTGATTAATATTGAGCCCAATGCCCACAATAGAAGTGCGGATCGTAGAACGCTGAAGATTATTCTGAATCAGAATACCTCCTAATTTATGATCCTGATAAAAGATATCGTTAGGCCACTTTAGCTGAATATCACCCTTTACTAAGGGTTGTAATGCTTCAACTACAGCCAATGATACCAGGATATTCAATTGGAACTGCTGGTGAACAGGCAGATTGGGGAACAAAACTACCGAGAAGGTCAAATTGTCTCCAGCGACTGATTCCCACTGGTGATGCTGCTGACCTCTACCGGCGGTCTGATAATCAGCAAACACCACGGCTCCGGCCTGAATCTTGTTTTGCTGGAGCAGTTGAGAGGCCACGCTATTGGTAGAATCGCAGTTTTCATAATAGAACAACTGTTTTCCAAGTTGGGCCGTTTTAAAAGAAAATGATTTCAAGGTCAAATATTTTAGTATTTTACCCGTCTATAACAAAACGAAGGATATTTTCATGAATACTAAGGAACTTAGTAATATTATTGTTTTTGGCATGCAGGAGAAAAAAGCCGAAGATATTGTGGTGCTGGATTTGCGAAAAGTGAAAAATGCAGTCGCCGATTTCTTCGTCATTTGTTCTGGTAATTCTGATACCCAACTCGACGCGATCGCCGACTCCATAGAAAAAGAAGTCCACCAGCGCTCCCGGGAAAATCCCTGGCACCGCGAAGGAAAAGAAAACCGCGAATGGATACTGCTTGATTATGTAACAGTCGTAGCTCATATCTTTAAGCGAGATCGTCGGGAATTTTATGCTTTGGAAGATCTGTGGGGTGATGCAGTGATCACATCCGTAGAATCAGGTGTTTCGGTATAAACTTTGTAAAAAAGAATTACGTTCATAAGTAAGTTTAACTAAATTGCATTTTGTTCAGTGTAAGGAGATTATCAAGTAAATGGCAGATACAAAGAAGAAAAAAATGATGCCGAAGCCCCCGCAACGGCCCAATTACCAGATATGGATTATTGTTACTTTACTAGCACTCATTTTAGGTGTTACTTATTTTAATAAAAGTAATTCATCCATTGAAATTACCCAACGCCGGTTTGAACGCATGCTGAGCGAAGGAGATGTTCGGGAAGTAGTGCTGGTTTCCAACCAGAATCTGGTAGAAGTAACCCTGACCGGGGATGCTCTGCAAAAACCGGAGTATCGGAATGAATTAGAAGAGCGCAACCCATTTTCAATTTCCTCCGGTCCTCATTACCGACTGAAAATTGCCAATCCGGATATATTTGACCGCAAGTTTGAAGAAGCTCAGAAAGATCTGGCTGAAAGCGAACGTGTGGGCTATCAGGTAGAAGAACGATCAGATATTACAAGCTTCCTGCTGAACTGGGGGTTTTTATTCCTCATCCTGTTCGGTTTCTGGTTCCTCATGCGCCGCATGGCCGGAGGTGGTGGTCCGGGTGGCCAGATTTTTAATATTGGCAAATCCCGTGCAGCTTTGTTCGACGCTGAAAATAAGGTCAATGTGACTTTTGACAATGTAGCTGGGTTGGATGAAGCAAAAGAAGAAATACGAGAAATCGTCGATTTCCTGAAAAATCCTTCTAAGTATACCAATCTGGGAGGTAAAATTCCGAAAGGTGCTTTGCTGATCGGTACTCCCGGTACTGGAAAAACATTACTGGCCAAAGCCGTAGCGGGGGAAGCCGGTGTTCCGTTCTTCTCACTCTCCGGTTCCGATTTCGTAGAAATGTTTGTGGGAGTAGGTGCCGCCCGGGTACGAGACCTCTTCAAGCAGGCAAAAGAAAAAGCTCCGTGTATCATCTTCATCGATGAAATTGATGCTGTCGGACGGGCTCGGGGCAAAGGTGCTATGCCTGGTTCTAATGACGAACGTGAAAACACCCTGAATTCATTGCTGGCAGAAATGGACGGTTTTTCTACTGATTCCGGAGTAATTATTCTGGCCGCCACCAACCGCCCCGATGTGCTGGATTCAGCCTTGCTTCGTCCGGGCCGATTTGATCGTCAGATCTCTATTGACAAACCGGATATCGTGGGACGGGAAGCCATTTTCAAAGTGCACCTGAAACCTCTGAAGACATCTAAAGACGTTGATGCTAAGAAACTGGCTGCTCAGACCCCCGGTTTTGCCGGAGCTGAAATTGCCAACATCTGTAATGAAGCCGCGCTGATTGCCGCCCGAAGAGATAAAAAAGTCATTGAACCCAAAGACTTCCAGGATGCCATTGACCGGGTAATTGGCGGATTGGAGAAGAAAAATAAAATCATTTCTCCCGAAGAGAAAGAGATTGTCGCATTTCACGAGGCAGGCCATGCCGTAGCCGGTTGGTTCTTAGAACATGCCGACCCATTGGTAAAAGTAAGCATCGTGCCGCGAGGAGTAGCCGCTTTGGGGTATGCGCAGTATTTGCCCAAGGAACAGTTCCTATATCGTACCGAACAGTTATTTGATCAAATGTGTATGGCTTTAGGGGGGCGCGCTGCGGAAGATGTGGTGTTTGATAAGATTTCTACCGGAGCCCAGAACGACCTGGAGCGTATCACCAAATTAGCTTATAGCATGGTGACCGTATATGGCATGAATGAAAAGCTGGGAAATATTTCGTTTTATGATTCGCAGCAGTCGGATTATAGTTTTACTAAACCTTATTCAGAATCAACTGCCCAGACCATCGACGAAGAAGTCCGGAAGCTTATTGATAAAGCCTATGTCCGCACCCAAAAGCTGTTGGTTGAAAAGCGAGAACAGCTTGATACCTTAGCAAAGGAGCTATTGGATAAGGAAATTTTATTCCAGAATGACCTGGACCGCCTCATTGGAAAACGTCCTTTTAGTCGGCCTACTCATTATCAGGAATACACACAAGAGGACGATAAAGCCTCGGACAACACCTCGGAAGATAAAAACGATAAGTCGGTACCTAGTGGAAAGAAAGCAAAAAAAGATGCTGACACATCATCCGTAGAAGAACATTCCACGGCTGAAACTAAAGAAAACTCCTAATCCGGAACACCGGAAACTACTTTTAGAAGGGCTGAAATTCAGCCCTTTTTTTTTGGTCACGCTTGTGCTTACTTTTGCCTCCGCTATGCAAAAACTGGATTTACATATTCCCATCCACCTGCCAAAAGAAAAAAAAATATACTTTGCTTCCGATTTTCATTTGGGAGCGCCTAATGCAGAACAGAGCCGCCTGCGCGAAGAAGTAATTACCGACTGGTTTGATAGCATCCGCCACGATGCCCACCTCATTTTTCTGATTGGCGATTTATTTGATTTCTGGTTTGAATACCGATATGTTATCCCCAAAGGGTTTTTACGCTTTCAGGCAAAGCTTGTACAGTTGGTAGAACAAGGCATATTCCTGGTCATTTTCACTGGGAATCATGATTTATGGATGTTTGATTACTTTGAGCAGGAATTGGGCATTCCCATCATCCGCCAGCCTATCTCTGTTCAGATCAGTGATCATAATTTTCACCTGGGACATGGCGATGGCCTGGGGCCTGGGGATAGCTTTTATAAAATGCTGAAGAAAGGTTTTACCTCCAAAACCTGCCAACGTCTGTTTTCCCTCATTCACCCCGATGTGGGCATGTATCTGGCCAATCTTTGGTCAAAAAAAAGCCGGTTAAAAAACGAAAAAGAGGATGAATCCTTCCGAGGCCCGGAGCATGAGTGGATTTATCAGTACTGTGTCGAGGTTGAGACGCATCAGCATCATGATTACTATGTCTTTGGCCACCGGCATTTGCCCCTGGATATACCAGTTTCAGACGCAAGCCGTTACTATAACATTGGAGAATGGATTTCGCAACAGTCTTATGGAGTGTTTGATGGACAGCAATTTCAACTACAGACTTTTCGTAAGTAGTTTGCTCTTGGGGCTGGGAATTTTTGGCCCTGAAGCTATTGCCCAAGGCTGGGTATTGCAGGACAGTATCCGAAGGTCTGCTCCCCACGCTACCACCCAGGATTTAACCGGCCGCCTTTATCTGGCTGATGAACAGGGAGCCATTGTACAGTACGGCGCCCGGGGGGACAGCCTGAGAATGTATCATCCCGTCAGCCAGGAGTCCCCTACCCTGCTGCCCTGGCAACTACTACGCATACAGGCATATTACCCTTTTCAGCAAACATTAAAGGTATTGGACCAGAACCTGGCGGAGGTTGCTACTTTTCAGATTTCCGAGACCATTCTGGCCAATGCCGCACTCAGTACTGATCAGCACCTGTGGTATATTAGCTCCGAGTGGGTGCTCCACAAATACCAGCCCATCCTGGAGCAGACGGTACTTTCAGCTTCGCTGCAATGGTATGTTTCATCTCAAAGTACGGTCCACCAGCTTCAGGAATATCAAAACCGATTATATATCCACGTGGATGACGCAATGATTGTATTTGATTTGTTTGGAAACTACCTTTACCGCCTGCCGGTGGATGTGACAGGAACTTTTCATTTTTTTCAGGATGAACTTTATTACTTGGCTGACGGGCATCTCATTTTCATCAATTTGTATTCTAAACAACTGCGACAATTACCCATACCACCGAAAGATAGAATCAGGGATGTTTTAACCGGAGACAATATTTTGTATACCTTCACCGATCAGTATATATACCTTTATCGAGGGCAAATCGCTCCGTAATTATAGGCTGTGCAGAAAAAATGATATATTCGCTGATGCTTAACTCACATCATAAAAAATTAGCTTTTTTCCGGTTCCTGGTGCAGGGATCGCTTATTTTGAGTGGCATATGGTTTTGCAATTCAGCCTGCGGGCAAAGCGCTGATCATCAGCATGATTCTATTCCCGCGGGCCTTGACTCTTCCTTATTTTCCCCTCCCACTATTCCTCTGGAAAACCGGGTTCGCTATTCCCGCAACATTCTTAGTCAATCTTTTGACTTTCAGTTAGAGCCGGTTTCATCCGGTAAATTTAATGTCAATATCACCGGAGGTACCCGAACGACTATGAGCATCAAAGTATACGATGTGATTGGCAATTTACTGTACGAAGACGAGATGCGCATCCGAGGCTTTCTGCAAAAAGAAGTCGATCTGTCCGAATACAAATCCAATTTCTTTATTATTGAAATAAGTGATGATGAAGAAAACAAGACCAAAAGCATCGTTGCTCTCTAAGCTTACTGGCATAAAAAAAGCCTGTATTTTTTGATACAAGCTTCTCTAAACAATATGAATGGTTCTATTTAGTGCCCTTAGGCAATCTCAACCAATTCGATATCAAATATCAAATCTTTTCCAGCCAGTGGATGATTTGCATCCAGCACAACGACATCATCGTGTACATCGGTTACTGTTACTGGCACCTGTTTGCCTTGCGTATTTACCGCCAGTTGCTGGCCTAATTCAGGGGTAATATCTGGAGGGAAGTTTTCTTTTGGCACTTCCATAATCATTTCTTTACGTTTCTCACCGTACGCCTCCTGGCTTACAATGGTCACTTTTTTATTCTCTCCCACTTCCATGCCGTCAACGGCTTTTTCAAAGCCGGCAATCATCTGCCCCTGTCCTAAAGTGAACTCCAGTGGTTCGTTTCTTTTACGCGATGAATCAAATTCCGATCCATCTTCCAAGGTTCCTGAATAATGAACCTTTACGGTATCTCCCGTTTTTGCTGCTGCCATAATAAATGTATTTAAGGTGTAAAAAATGGTGTATGATGGCATCATACAATAAAAAATAAGGAATAGCAAGCTTCCTCACTGCTCCTTACATGGATGAACATGCCATAGACTTGTTCAACGATAGTATAAGCGAATAAAACGAGTAATAATTCCGACTCACCGAATAAATCGGCTTTAACGCTCCAGATTATTATACTTTCGCCTAAACTTTAACCATTACAGGTATGTCAACCGTTCTCAACTCCTACCAGGAATTACACCAGATTGTCTCGTCCATCAACCATAAAGTTACCGGCAATTTAGCCCGGCTTGAAGGCTTATATTTATTATATAAAGAAGAAGGCGTCATGCGTGACGACTTATGGGAAGAAGCCTTTCACCAGGCACAACAGGAAACACAGCTGCTGCTTATTCAAAGCTTTGCCCTTTCCCAGTCTCCACAGGAAAATCCCCTACAAGTAGCTTAAAAGCCTGTTTTTTACATCTATTTTTTTAGAACTTTAACCCATACTATGCGTTAGACCTCACAAACGTCAACCCAAAGTATGCCTCGCTTCTTCCTGGAATTTCTCGCAGCCGGACTGCTTTACTCATTTCTCGGTTTTGGTCAATCAAATTATACGATAAGCGGATACGTTCGCGACGCTGCAAGTGGCGAGGACCTGATTGGTGCCACCATCGCAGTAGAGCAGCTCCCCGGCACCGGTACCACCGCCAATGTCTATGGTTTTTATTCCCTGACCCTTCCCTCAGGCGATTATAAGCTGATTTACTCTTACATCGGTTATCAACCGAAGATTGTGCCTGTTACCCTGAATGCTGATCAGACATTAAGTATTGAACTTGCTTCACAGGATGTGGAGCTGGAGGAAGTTATTGTGTCCGCTGACCGACCAGATGCCAATGTGCAGGACGTAAACATGAGCCGCAATGACCTGCAAATTGAGAAAGTGCAGCGGCTTCCGGCATTGTTTGGTGAAGTGGATATCATGAAAACAGTGCAACTTCTTCCGGGGGTAATCAGCGCCGGGGAAGGTACTACTGGTTTATTCGTGCGCGGTGGTTCGGCTGACCAGAACCTGGTATTGCTGGATGGAGCAACCGTTTTTAATCCCTCGCACTTTTTGGGATTCTTTTCGGTGTTTAACCCTGATGCCATTAAAAATATGGAGATCTATAAAGGGGGAATTCCGGCTCGCTTTGGTAGCCGCCTTTCATCCATCCTGGATATACAGATGAAAGAGGGAAACAACAAGCAATTTAAAGTTTCCGGCGGTTTAGGAGTTATTTCCAGCCGATTGACCGTGGAAGGGCCGCTAAAAAAGAACCAGTCCTCTTTTATCCTGTCCGGCCGCCGTACCTACGCAGATTTGTTTCTAAGAACCTTTGGTAACGAAGATGTACGGGAGAATGTGTTGTACTTTTACGATTTCAATGCCAAAGCCAACTATATTCTTAACGACCGAAATCGCCTCTTTCTATCGGGATACTTCGGGCGTGATAAATTCGGGATTGCTGATCAGTTTGGTCTGGACTGGGGAAATGCGACTTCCACCCTGCGTTGGAACCACTTGTTCTCAGATAAAATTTTCCTGAACAGCACCCTGGTTTACAGCAACTTTGATTACGGCTTTGACATTGATGCCGAAACTGCCAAATTTACCTGGACTTCCCGCCTGAAGGAATACAGTGCCAAGTTTGATGCAAACTTTTTTCCTTCTCCCGATCACGCCATTGATTTTGGCTATCACCTTTCACTTTACGATTTTGAACCGGCTAAAATCATCCCCCACGGCAGTGGTGTGAACTTCACTCCCTTTATTCTGGATAATAAGTACGCACTGGAACATGCGGTGTACGTCGGTAATAACCAGCATGTGAGTAACCGCATCTCTATGGAATATGGATTGCGCTATTCCCTGTTTCAGCATATTGGTCCGGGAAAAGTTTTTCAATACGACGAAACCCAGCCTCCTTCCGATGAAACCATTACGGATCAGACTGAATACGAGCGGCTGAAAAATATCAAGTCGTATCATGGCATCGAACCTCGCTTTGGAGTACGCTACTTATTGGATGAACAGAAATCGCTAAAGTTTTCGTATAACCGCATGCGGCAGTATGTGCAGGTTGCCTCCAATGCTTCAGCGGGTCTGCCCATTGACCGCTGGATTCCCGCCGACACCTACATTCCGCCCATGATTGGCGATCAACTGGCACTGGGATACTTCCAGAACTTGCGGCAAAACACGCTGGAAGCATCAGTGGAGGTTTACTATAAGTGGATGCACGACATTGTTGACTTTCTAAGCGGAACAGATATTCTACTGAACGAGAACATTGAAACAGAAATTTCGGTGGGCGAAGGCTGGGCCTACGGTGCAGAATTTTTACTAAAAAAAGACATCGGGCGAACCACCGGATGGATTGCCTACACCCTCTCTCGTACCCAGCAGCAAATTGAAGAAATTAATCAGGGAAAACCCTATAACGCCCGATACGATCGCACACACGATATCGCACTGGTCTTATCGCACCAGCTTACTCCCCGGCTTACCCTTTCCGGGAACTGGATTTACAGCACCGGAACGGCGGTTTCCTATCCTTCAGGACGTTACCAGCTCAATGGTTTGTCCGTGCCATTCTACGACCCGGGCGAACGTAATGCCTACCGGATGCCCAATTACCACCGCTTCGATATTTCGGCAGTCTTAGAGAATAAGAAGAACAAAGACCGGCGTTGGCAAAGTAGTTGGAGCTTCTCCGTATACAACGTATATGGTAGAAAAAACACGTTTGTAATTACGTTTGAAGATATTTACAATGACGATATTACCTTTGACCCGGACGTTGATGAGGATCCTATCGTTTCTCAGGAGCCCGGGTCGATCAAGACTTATTTATTTCGGTTCATTCCGTCGGTCACCTATAATTTTAAGTTTTAGTAGCTTATGCGGTACGCATGCATTTTCTGGATAGTACTTGGCCTCATTGGAGTCTCCTGTCGTGAACAGATTGTCCTGGACCTACCCGTCGAAGGGCCAAACCTGGTTATTGATGGCGCACTTACATATTGGGAAGCTACTCCCGAGCGCAACGGTGCCAGTGTCCGGCTAAGTACCACGGGAAGTTATTATACTACAGATGTTTCCAATCCGGTATCCAACGCTGAAGTGTCTATTGTTCATGAAGCATCTCAGCAGCGGTTTTTGCTGGCGGAACGGGAAGACGCTGCCGGAATGTACGTCAATAACCAGATTCCCATTGATTCCGGACAGACCTATACCCTGACGGTGGAGTATGAAAACCAAACCTACGAGGGCAGTGGCACCGTGCTTCCAGTTGCTGAACTGGACTCATTCAGTTATCGCTACCTGGAAGATTTGCTGTTTTTGGATGATGGTTACTATTTTTTCTTCAGTGGTCGTACTCCCAAGGAAAGAGGTGTCAACTACTATCGCTTCCTGATTTATGAGGATGATTCGCTTTACAATGAACGAGAAGACCTTCTCATTCAAAATGACGAATTTTTGTCGGCTCAGATCGACACCCTTCAACTGGCCAATTACGCATTTGAACTGGGCGACAGCGTACGAATTGAAATGTATAGTTTGAATCCGAACATCTATTCCTATTACAGCGAATTACAGGAACTGCTTTTCAACGATGGCGGGTTGTTCAGTGGCCCTCCCCGGAATCCAACCACCAATATGCGTAATGTAAACGACCCGGAAAGTCCGCCCCTGGGTTTCTTTCAGGTTTCTTCAGCACTGTCGGGTGGCGCGGTGGTTGATTAAGCAGACTATCGAATAAATCGGTATATTCACCGCAAAGCCTATCGTTATGTCAGCCCGCTCGGTCTTACAACAATACTGGGGATATTCGACATTCCGCCCGCTTCAGGAAGATATCATTGATGCGGTGATTGCCGGACATGATACCCTGGCCCTCCTTCCCACAGGTGGCGGGAAAAGCATCTGTTTTCAGGTTCCCGCCCTCATGCAGGAAGGCATCTGTATTGTAATTTCCCCGCTCATTGCCCTGATGAAAGACCAGGTAGAACAACTGAAGAATCGTGGCATTGCCGCGGTAGCCATTTACTCGGGTATGAGTGCCCGGGAAATTGATTTTTATCTGGATAACTGCGTCTACGGGAATATCAAATTTCTGTATGTTTCTCCCGAACGGCTTAAAACCGAACTATTCCTGGAACGCGCCCGCCGGATGAACATCAGCTTACTGGCCATCGACGAGGCCCACTGTATTTCCCAATGGGGTTATGACTTCCGTCCACCGTATTTGCAGATTGCTGATTTTCGGGAAGAAATTCCTGGCATCAATGTTATCGCCCTCACCGCCACGGCTACCCGCACGGTAAAACAGGACATTCAGGATAAACTCGCGTTCCGAAATGCTGATGTTTTTCAAAAGAGCTTTGCCCGATCCAATCTATCGTATTCTTCCTTTTATGAGGAGGACAAAGACCAGCGGCTGCTCAAAACCCTGGATGGAGTTCCCGGGACCGCCGTGGTATATGCTCGCAGCCGGAAACGAACCCAGTTAATCGCTAAAAAACTGCAAGCCAAAGGTATTTCTGCCGACTATTATCACGCCGGCCTTACCACTGAGGAGCGGGCAGCTAAGCAGGATGCCTGGATTCAGGGAAAAACCCGGGTGATTGTGGCTACCAATGCCTTTGGTATGGGTATTGACAAACCCGATGTACGCCTGGTGGTGCATGTGGATTTGCCTGATACGCTGGAAGCTTACTACCAGGAGGCCGGCCGGGGCGGACGCGATGAAAAAAAAGCCTATGCCGTCATTCTTTACAATCAGAATGATATCGATAGCCTCACCAACCGGGTAGAAATTTCATTTCCTCCCGTTGATTATCTCCGGATGGTATATCAGAATATTGCCAATTACCTGAAAGTGGCGGTGGGCAGCAGTCACCTGGCCAGCTATGAGTTTGACCTTCCCCAGTTTTCCAAAACCTACCAGTTGAAGCCGATCTCGGTGTTTCATGCCATCAAACGGTTAGAAGACGAAGGCTTCCTTCAAATGAATGAAAGCTTTTTCCAGGCCTCTACTGTACATGTTCAACTGGAATACCAGGAGCTCTACAAGTTCAAAATTGCCAATGCTTCTTTAGATCCCATTCTCAATACCCTCTTACGGGTGCACGGAGGCGAATTATACGCCAATTATGTCTCGATTTCTGAATCGCAACTGGCAAAATTCTTACAAACCTCGGTAAACGATGTGATGCGGAAACTGAAAAGTCTGCACGAGCGGGAGGTAATCACCTACCACCCCCGGAAAGACCGACCGCAACTCATCTTCATGACTCCTCGTTTTGATGCCCAGCAACTCCCCCTCTCTCCTACTAAACTAAAAGAGAAAAAGCAGCATTATGCCGCGAAGGTAAAAGCTGTAGTGCACTATGTCTCGCACCCGGTACGCTGCCGTACCCAACTGCTCCTCGAATATTTCGATGAGCACTATCCGATGGATTGCGGAGTGTGCGATCATTGTCTACAAAAGAAGAAAGCGCCCAGACCCGATGTATCCCTTACGGATAAACTTGCCATGCGTGAAATCATTGTGGATTATTTGCAGAAAACTCCCAGTACCCCTGAGAAGTTATTGCAGGATATGGAGTCCCTGGCCCATGAGAAAGAAGTGGTCGTGCGTGTAGTAAAAGAAATGCTAGACCAGGGAGATCTGTTTTATAATAATCAGGGGTGCCTTACAGTAAGCTAAGTTTCACTTACCAGCACTCCCCTTCTCAGCATCCATATTAGCAAACAAAAGCATCCTGAATATCAATCAGATCAAGGTAGGGCTTCAAACATTTCGTTGTGGTGAACGGAATGATATTGGATACCTTGCTTTTCCGGGTATCAAACCAGATTTCTGCGAAGAAACGCCCGGTATAGTATAGAAAAACCTTACGACCTGCGAAGTAACGGCTACACAGGAGCTGTCCGTTTCCTAATACATATTGAGTTCGTTCTTCAAGAGACAGCTTGTGAAAGGAATATAAATTGTCCATAGCGAGTAGAATATTTAACTATTTTTATGCAAAATAGCACATATGTATTATTTTTCCAACATTTTGTACATTTTTAATTCAATATCAATAAATTTTTTCATTTTTCAAATAATTTTTTTCTATTGAATTATTGATTTTTTAAGCAGTACGGGCCTTTTAGGAATGTATTTCTCAACCATTAGAAATATCGTGGTCTGAGTGCCCAGTTTATTAAACGATGTAAGAAAATACTTATTTTATGATTAGTGGCTACGGCGGCTCATAATGTAACCTGCTATGATGGCCAAAAGAAAAGAAGGAAACAATTCGGCGATGTTTGCCATATAGGGTCCAATCCCTTCCCACTGCGTGGCAATAAATTTAAAAAACGGCACGCTCACAAATCCGGTAATCATAGAGGCTAGCGCCCCCTGTTCCGTATATCGTTTCCAGAACAGCGAAAGAATAATTACCGGACAAAATGTAGCGGCTATGCCTGACCAGCCGAAAATAACAAACCAGAAGATAGTTCGGGTCGGTGACAGCACCGCCACGGCCAATGCAATCCCTAAAGCGGTGAGCGAGAGTAACAGGGTGATCTTTTTTGAAAAGGAGGAAAGCCTGGCATCCGAAAGGTCCGGGTGATATACTTTCTGATATAAATCGCGTGTAACTGCACTGGAAGCCACCACGAGTAACGAATCGATGGTAGACATAATCGCCGCCAGCACTGCTGCGATATAAAAGCCACTCAACACTGTCGGAAGCAATTGCTCAGCAGCATATATCAGCACCTCCTGTCCCCCGTTGCCCAGTGTTTGCGTTGGGTCTTCCCCAGGTGCGGTGAATAAATACCGGCCTAAAAGTCCCAGGGTAACCGCGGAGGTATTCATAATAAAGGTCAATGAAACCGACACCCACTTGCCTTTATCAATTTCAGCTTCACTTTTTACCGACATAAACCGCACAAACAGTTGAGGCGAACCCAGGTAACCTAATCCGATCATCAGAAAACCCACGATCTTTGCCAGATTAAGCCCCGAAAACCCGCCCGGGCCCCACCAGCTCAACAGGTCGGCATCCAATGTTCTGATCTCCGATACTACGTTCGAAGGGACTTGGGTCAACATTACCAGTGGCAGAGCGACCAACCCCAGCACCATCAGCGCTCCCTGAAAGACATCAGACCAGGCCACCGCGATAAAGCCGCCAAAAGACATATATAATACGACAATCACAAAACCGACGATAGCTCCCACATAGTAGTTCCAGCCGAGAAAAGACTCGAAGGCGGTTCCGGTCGCATCAATCTGGGCGCTCACGTAAATGGTCACAAAAAAAGCCAGCGCCAATGCGGCTACCAGACGCAGCCGATGGGAAGAGGCTTGAAAACGGCTTTCCAGATAATCGGGCACCGTAATGGAATCATACGCATCGGTGAGGCGCTTAAAGGGTTTTCCCATCAGAAACCAGGCAACTATTTCCCCCGCAACCGTGCCCAGCACCACCCAGTAGGCAAATACTCCCCAAATGGCTCCCATGCCCGTCAGGCCCAAAAGCGCCCAGGCTGATGATCCGGTGGCCCGGGAGGAAAAAGCTGCTACCCAGTACCCCAATCGCTTTCCCCCGACGTAATAATCTTTAATATCCCGGACCTGACCAGCGGCAACAAAACCAATGAGCAGCAGAATACCCAGGTAAAACGCCAGCACTACATATTTTATCACCATTTATAATAAAACTTTTAGGGCGTTCTGAGCTACCTCAAATGCTGCTTTTTCTGCCTCGGTACGGTTAGGGTTTACACTTATTGCTTTCTGATAATATTGGGCGGCCTCGGCTTTCTGTCCGAGTTGCTGGTAAAGCGTTGCCAGTTCGGTCAAGGTCTGCCAGTGAGGATTGATCCGGCTATTCAGGGCCGACACGGCCAAACCGCTTTCCAGATCACCTTCTTCCACCAGGCGACTGGTTACCGCGCTCAAATCCTGCTGGGTATTTTTGTAATCGTACGGAAAGCTTTCTGTCAATTGATAATACTGCTGGATAGCTGCTTCCGATCCGCCCGCTTCCCAGGCTGCATACATGGCTGACTGAAGGTCCCGTTCCTCCACTGCATGAGCTTCGCTGGTCGTATTGTTTTTCCTGCGCTGCCGGGCAGTCGTAGCCGAGGGGGTGGCTTCATCTAACAGGTTGACTACCTCCATAGCCACCTGATTCATGCGGGCGGTGCTTACCTCTCCCGTATTACTTAGCATAATAATTACCTGCCCCGCTTCCGGAAAACGGGCGTAGAAGCCACTGAACCCCCGGATATGTCCACTGTGAAAAACCATGGAGACAGCTTCCTGAGAAGTAAGCGGAATTTTAGCAATGCCCACTCCGTAGCCGTAGCGGTTTTCGTAAGGAGGAATCCACTGCTGGTTGGCATCAGTATAGGGTCGCATCATACGCTGCAATGACTTTTGAGATAAAAGGGTGGTACCATACAATGCCTGATCCCATTGGTATAAATCCTGTAGAGTTCCGTATAGGTTACCCGCTCCTTGTAGGTTCTGCATATACATACTATATACATTATTATACCCTTCGGGAGTCTTCTCGTACCCGTAAGCTCGTTTGGGTACAATATGCTCCCGATCATCTACCGCCAGATGCTGAAGGGCCAGCGGCTGGATGATCCGTTCTTCCAGCAGTTGGGCAAACGGTTTTCCGGTTACTCTTTCAAGAATGACACTGAGTATTAAATATCCGCTGTTGTTGTATTTGTATTGAGAGCCCGGCTTAAACTCCAAATCACCACTTGCAAATTTCTTTACCAGATCATCCAAGCTATAGCGCTGGTAGAGCGAATCGGACCACACGTAGGGCAAGCTGGTATAATTAGGAATACCGGATTGGTGCGTGAGCAAATGGTGCAGGGTAACTTCTTTACCAATATCGCGGCGATATTCCGGGTAATAGTCTGAAATGGTTCGGTTGAGCTTCAGTTTACCTTCTTCTACCAATTGCATCACCATGACTGCGGTGAACTGCTTGCTGATGGAAGCCAGATTGAACCTGGTATCTACCGTATTCGGGATATTCCATTCCCGATTGGCCAGCCCGAAAGCCTGCTCGTACAGCACTTTTCCCTGATCGGCTACCAGTATGGCTCCCTGAAAGTCATCCTGCGTAGCAAATTCCTGAAAAACCTGATCTATTTGTGCTTCGATCTTTTGTCCGAAGGCAATACTATTTACCAGCAAAATTAAAAGCAACCCAATAACAAAGCGACAGTGTTTCATGATAGTAATGATGTGGAATACCAAAATTAACAATTATCCCTAATTTGCGTAACGCATATCAAGGTCTTTCTACTTTAACACGATCATGCCATGGGTTCTACCGCCTCACAACTCTCCGAAGAACAAATACGCTGGGTTCAGCAGCAACCGGTTTATTTTGTTGCCACGGCTCCATTGCAAGCCGACGGGCATATTAACCTCTCGCCCAAAGGGTTGGATAGTCTCCGGGTGATTGATGCCCGCACCGTAGCTTACCTGGACTTGACTGGCAGTGGTAATGAAACCTCAGCCCATATTGCCGAAAATGGACGTCTTACCTTTATGTGGTGCTCTTTCGGTGAAAAACCAAGAATTTTCCGCACCTATGGCAAGGGGGAAGTGGTATTACCCGGCACGGCCCGTTGGGAAGAACTCATACCAAAATTCACAAAAATGACCGGAGCGCGCCAAATCATTGTCAATCATATTGATAAAACCCAGACCTCCTGCGGGTTTGGGGTACCCTTCATGGAATTTCAGGGCAACCGGGATACCCTTACGGATTGGGCCACTAAAAAAGGAGAAACCGGCATACAGGAGTACCAGCTAAAAAAGAATACCCAAAGTCTGGATGGTTTGCCCACGCCCCTGGGCAGTTCGCTGGTCTAATAAAAGACAAAAAGCTGTTATTAATCCGTAACCAGCAATCGAAAACCTACTCCGTGAATATTTTCAATCAGAATGCCTGCATCTTGTTGCAGATATTTGCGCAAGCGGGAAATGAACACATCCAGGCTTCGGCCGGCAAAGTAATCGTCCTCTCCCCAGATAGCAGCCAGAATGGCTTCTCGCTTAACTACCTGGTTACGGTACCTTACCAAATACCCCAGCAAAGCGGCTTCCCGATGGGTCAAAGCCCGGCTCTCATCATGATAGGTTAATTGCTGCTGGGCATGATTAAAGATATAGTGTCCCAGATTTACCGGAGCAGAATTATAAGGAAGTGGCTGGGGTCGCGCCTGGCTACGGCGAAGAAAAATATCAATTTTCAGTAATAACTCTTCGATGCTGAAGGGTTTCACAATATAATCATCGCCCCCAATCGTCAGTCCGGTGATCTTATCTTCTTTTAATGACTTAGCTGATAGGAAAAGAATCGGAATTTGGTCATTTGATTGACGAATCTTCCGGGCCACCGTAAAACCATCAACTTTGGGCAACATCACGTCGATGATGCAGAGGTCAATAGCGCGTTCACGGAAAACCTCCAAGGCTGCCTGTCCGTCAGGACAGGGAACGACCTGGTACCCGGCCAATGCTAAGTTATCCTGGGTCACGTAGCGCAAGCTTTCGTCATCTTCCACATACAACAACGTAGCTTTAATCTTCATATCAGTCATAAATTCTGTTCTAACCTTCGTTATATACAAGGCATGCTAATTGTAAAGCGGCTGCCCCGATTGAGTTCACTGTGCACAGTTATTTTCCAACGATGTAGTTTGCAGATTCTATGTACGTAATACAGTCCTAAGCCAAATCCTTTGACGTCATGCTGATTTCCAGTGGGGACACGTACAAACTTATAAAATATCCGGGAAAGGTAATCCGGCGGGATGCCCCGTCCCTGATCTTCTATACTAACGTCTATGCAGGAATCTCGTTGCGAAGTTTTCAACGAAGTTTTCAACGAAGTTCTCAATGTAATGTGCGCCGGTTGAGGACTGTATTTAATGGCATTGTCCAGTAAGTTATGAATTACATTGCTTATATGCACCTGATCAGCCATGATAAAACAGGGGCGCTCCTGAAACTGGGTTTCAATCATCACTTTATCTTCGTAGTGCGTGAGAAAGCTCTCCTTGATTTTTTCCAGCTCCCGATGCAAATCGATCGGTTCGGGATGCAGTTGCAAAGCCTTTTGCTCCAGTTTGGCCAGTTGCAAAACTTTTTCCACCTGACCGTTTAGTCTTATCCCCTGATCTTTGATGATTCTGGCGTAGTTCTCTAACCGTTCTGTTTGCTGTCCGATACCGGGCGACCGGAGCACATCCGCCGCCACATTAATTGTAGCAATAGGCGTCTTAAATTCGTGGGTCATGTTGTTGATAAAATCTTTTTGCAACTCTGACCAGCGCTTCTGACGCAGGATCACCATCAGTGTATATCCAAAAAACAGGAGCACCAGCAACAATACCGCCGATAAGATAAACCAGGTATCCATCTCCGAAAATACGTAGCTCGACTTATCTGGAAAAAACACTCCGAAGTAATAGGTATACTGATTATAAGTAGGCAGGATCAGATCACGACTTTCCCTGATCTCGGCATTGAGGATGCTTACCCGGTTGCCATACACCAGATTATCGCTGCGGCAATCGTAAATAGCATACTCAAAATCTGCCATGATATCGGCATTCACCAAAGCGGACTTTAGATAATGCTCCAATACATTGGCATCAATTACTTCGCTGACCTGTACCACGTAGTAGTCCGAAGTCAGTTGTTTTACTGGCTGGTCAGCCGGAGGCATACTGTGGTTATGGGCCGCCAGTTTATCGGCCACGTTCTTCAGCGCCACAAAAATCTGCTGGTTGAGCTTTCGCTCTTCGGCATTCCATATTTTGATGACCCAGAAAGACTGAGCCCCGACAATGCCGAGAATGGAAATGATCCCTAAAAGCACGATCCAACGTATGGCTACACTGTTCATACTTACGAAAATACAGACTTTTTCACTGTTGAAAAGGACATTAACATTTCGTTAACAACCCTTAGGTTTTCATTAACACGAATTCTCTTAAACCTTCTCTACTTTTGTCATGCTGGCCGGCATTATCGTTTCACAAAAAATTACATCAAAATGAAAAAATCATTCTTTACCCTGCTATGCATCAGCCTGTTTGGCTGGTCTCAGGCACAAAACACGACTCCGGTAGTTGCCGCAGTCGCTAAGGAATCTGTAAAAACTGTATGGGAAAGTACATCCCACAATTTCGGAGAAATAAAATATCAGGTGCCGCAAACAGTTTCTTTCACCTTCACGAACCAAAGCGCCCAGCCAGTGATTATTTCGGAAGCAAAAGGCTCCTGTGGTTGCACCGTAGCCAGTTTCACCCCGGACCCCATCGCACCGGGTGCTACCGGAACGGTGAAAGCGACCTATAATGCTGCTACGCTGGGGGCATTCAATAAAACAGTGTCGGTGAAAACCACTGCCCAGGATACCTGGCAAACCCTGAAAATTACGGGAATCGTAGTAGAATAGTACATTGGTCTTTATTTTATAGGGAAAGCGCCAAGTTGGCGCTTTTTTTGTTTTCTGAAGATGTGTATCTTTCACTAATCCTCGGACAACACATCGTTGTCGTTTGAAACAGGTGTTCATGATAATTTCGGCATTCCGACTCCTTTGTATGATGATTTGCCTGCTGGGCATCGGGCCCTGGGCGGGTGCCTCGGTGCTTACGCAGGTTCCATTTATCCTGCACGGCAGTCATATCTTCATCGATATTCAGGTGAATGACTCAGAGCCCTTACGCTTTATTTTCGATACCGGCGCAGCCTCTACGGTCATTAACGAGGTCCAGGCTGATCGACTGGATATTCCACACGATGGTTTTTCCACCGTGCGCAGTAAGCGCGGGCCTAAATTTGTCTACTACTCCAATTATAATACGCTCACCTTAGGACAGGTTGCCTTATCGCGGGTGAAACTGGTGCATTTACCTCTTTCCCATCTGAATCGGGCCCTCGAGACCCAGGTACACGGCATCATCGGCCAGGATATCCTGAAAAAATATACGGTAGAGATTAACTACGACCAGTCAACGATTATCTTTCACGACCCCCTCACCTTTGTGCCTCCCACCAATTACCATCAGCAGGGCTTTGAACTGATCGGTGGAAGGCCGTATGTAGACGGATCATTCCGCCTGAACAATGGCGAGACTTTATCGGGTAAGTTCCAGTTAGATAATGGCTCCGGAGCCTTTGTGACCCTCTACTCTCCTTTTGTAGACAAACATCACCTTACCCGGAAAGTGGGCAGAACCCAGCAAATCTATACCATGAGTTTCTCGGGAGTGGTAGATCGTAATTATTCCGGGCGCTTACAGGAGTTTGCCTTCGGCTGGTTCAGCCTGTCGGATATTCCTATTCGCCTTAACCAATCCCAATATTATAAGAAAGCATTTACCCACGGTATCGGGCATATTGGCAATGCTTTGCTAAAACGCTTCAATATTGTGCTCGATTACCAGCACCAGAAATCGTACTGGCAGCCCAATCAATCGTTTGCCAATGAATTTGCCCTGGCCTACTCAGGCTTGGTGGTCAAAACGGACGATGAGCAGGAGAAAGTGCTGATTCGCCACGTATTTGATAATTCCCCGGCAGCCCATGCCGGTTTCACTCCCGACGACGAGATTGTAGAGATCAACAACATTTCTGCCAGCGGGCGTAGCAGCCACGAAGTACAAACCCTGTTGAACCGACAGGCGCCGCTGCAAGTCACCATCCGCAGAAAAGATGAGGTAAAAAAGCTGAATCTTTACCCTTTGGCGCTGTAATTCCTTTTCTTAGCGCCATGAAGCCATTCGTATTTGAGCAGCATCGGCAGGTGCTACCGGAAGACCTTGACCTACTCCAGCATGTAAATAATGTCCGCTATGTGCAGTGGATTCAGGATGTTGCCGAAGCTCACTGGCGCCAGCAGGCATCGGCCGACCTACAACAGCAATTGGTGTGGGTGATACTAAGCCACTTTATCGAGTATAAAAACCCTGCTTTCCTGCACGATGAAATACGGCTACGCACCTTCGTAGGCGAGGCTTCAGGGCCGAAGTATGATCGGTACGTGGAAATCTGGAAACCGAAGGACGACAAGCTCTGCGTTAAGGCAAAGTCGGTGTGGTGCCTGCTGGATGCCAAAACCCAACGGCCCAAACGGGTAACGGGCGAAGTACGCCAGCTTTTTGAAGACCTGCCCGGTAATGTCTGACGACGCCCTCTCCTAAACCGGCCAGTTCAAAATGCCTTATCTCCCTAAGTAAATTTGAAGACCTTATACTGACATATCCTCCATAATGTCTGGCATATCCTGTCCATGCTCCCGGATATAGGTAGCATGTTCAGCTAATCTCCCCTCGCAGTACTCAGCCAACAAATCCAATTCCCGGGATGCTTTCACGGTGTATTTCAACACATCCAGCACCAGATGAAAACGGCTCAACCGATTCAGCACCAGCATATCAAAAGGTGTAGTCGTCGATCCTTCCTCTATATATCCTCGCACGTGAAATCGTTCCGGTTCGGGCCGGTGATGAACTAATTCGTGAATTAGATTGGGATAACCATGAAACGCGAAGATCACATGACCATCGTGGGTAAACAAGTGATCAAAGGGGGCTGCCTGAAGGCCATGAGGATGGTCCTCGGGAGCCATGATAGCAAATAAGTCTACTACGTTCACCACCTGCACATTGAGCTCAGGAGCTTTTTCCCGGATGAGCTGGGCTGCCCGTACAGCTTCTATCGTTGGCACATCTCCGGCGGCAGCCAGTACAATTTCAGGTTCATCACCCGAAACTGTGCCAGCCCACTCCCAAACGGAGGCCCCCTTCTTACAATGCTCTTGGGCCGATCGCATATCGAGCCACTGCGGTTGCGAAGCTTTATTGGCTACGATCAGATTAATGTAATCACGACTTCTCAGGCAGTGATCAGCCACAGACAGCAGGCAGTTAGCATCGGGGGGCAGGTAAATTCGAGCTACTGAGTTTTTCTTGGTCACCAGATTATTCATAAAGCTGGGTGCCTGGTGAGAGTAGCCGTTATGATCCTGCCGCCATACGTGCGACGTTAGCAGGTAGTTTAGGGAGGCAATGGGTTTACGCCAGGGCACTTCCTTGCTCATTTTCAACCACTTGGCATACTGGTTAAGCATGGAATCGACAATGGGGATAAAGGCCTCGTAGCAAGCAAACACCCCGTGCCTTCCGGTGAGCAAATACCCCTCTAACCACCCTTCGCAGGTGTGTTCGCTAAGAATCTCCATCACACGACCATCACGCGCCAGATGCTCGTCCGTTTCTAAAATAGGCTCCTGCCAGTCGCGGCCAGTCACCTCAAAGACATCCTGTAATTTATTGGAATCAATTTCATCCGGGCACACAATTCTAAAATTCTGAGCCTGGGCATTGGCCTGGAAGATATCACGAAAATAAGTACCCAATACCTGCGTGCCTTTGGCGCCTGCCTCACCGGGAGTGGCAACCTCCACGGCATAATCAGTATACTCGGGTAATTTCAGGGGTGTGAGTTGCTGCCCGCCGTTCGCATGGGGATTCATGCCCATCCGCAAATCGCCTTTAGGGCAGATATGCTGCGCCCACTCGCCGGGTTGTCCCTGCCCATCGAACAGGTCTCCGGGCTGATAGCTTTTAAGCCAGTTTTCCAGTTTTTGCAAATGCGTTTCCTTTTCTTTTACATCTTCCACCGGAATCTGGTGGGCGCGAAAGGTATTTTCTATGGAAACGCCATCTACCTCTTCTGGCCCTGTCCAGCCTTTGGGAGTTTGTAGAATAATTATGGGCCATTGGGGGGCAGTATCAGAGGCTCCTTGCCGGGCTTCCTGCTGAATATTGCGAATCTCCTGGTAGGCCCAGTCCATGGCTTCCCATAGAGCGGGATGCACATTCTCCGGCTCAGGATCATTGCCTACCACAAAACGTACCTGATAACCATAGCCGGTAAAAAGATGGGCAAGCTCATCGTGGGTCATCCGGCCCAGGATGGTAGGTCCTGAAATCTTGTAGCCGTTAAGATGCAGAATAGGCAACACGGCTCCGTCAGTAGCCGGATTCAGAAATTTCACCGAGTGCCAGGAAGTAGCCAGTGGCCCCGTCTCCGCTTCACCGTCGCCCACCACGCAGGCCACGAGCAGGTCCGGGTTATCCAGGGCCGCTCCGAAGGCATGTGAAAGACTGTATCCCAGCTCTCCTCCTTCGTGGATCTGTCCGGGTGTGCCAGAAAAGAGGTGGCTGGGTAACCCATAAGGCCAGGAAAATGCCCGTACCAGAGCATTTACCCCTTCGTAGTCAGCACTGTAGGCAGGATCATGTTCGGTTAGTGAACCTTCCAGATAGAGATGAGCCAGAATGGCCGGAGCTCCGTGTCCCGGTCCCACAACCAACAATACGGAAGCCTCGGTATCCCGGATCAGGCGGTTCAAATGAACATACATTAGGTTAAGCCCGGGTACAGTGCCCCAATGCCCCAGCAGCCGGGCTTTGATATCCGAGGGTTGCAGGGGGCGTTGCAGTAGCACATTATCCTGTAAATAAAGTTGCGCTGCCGCCAGATAGTTGCTGGCCTGCCAGTAGCGGTGTATATCTACCAGCCGTTCAGGAATAATTTCAGAAGTATCTGTCGTTTTCTCGGTGATCATCGCTTAAAAAGTTAGATAAAAAAATGATGACTTACCAATGCAACCGACCTCAGGCCATAGGGTTTGCTGAAGGTAATAATTGTTTTATGTATCTGAGAAGAATCAAGCCGTGGCGCCGGCTAGCCAGACAAAAAAATACTATTGCCTGTCTCAGATGGTAGGCAAGCACCTCTTCAGTTTATCCATCTACCTCTCCACACTGCCCGGTAGATCGCTCCTTCACGGGGTACAAACGACTGTCCGACGGTGGCATCGAACCCCCTCATGTAGTACAAACGACGGCCCGGCTGTAGCATCGAACCCGCTCACCTGGTATAAACGAGCTCCCGTGTGTGTCACCTCAAAGCTTCTTGCTATGGCACGGGGCAGGGCTGCGCAGCTCGATCATCTCGATACGACAAGCCCAAGCACAGGAGGCAGGGGAAAAATAGCGTATATACAGGAGCCCCTGACTACCATGCCTGGCCGTGAGGAATGCCAGACAACAGTTATTTGGCAATACTTCCCCGGAAAGGCATTCTCAGTGATGAAAGGGCAGTACTTTAAAGAGCAGGCTAATTATTCCGAATCAGGAGGCCCGGACTGATGTTGTTGTTCATCCAAACGAGCCAGCACCTTCTTGATCCATGCATTCACTTTCGCTTGTGCCTGGGCCAGCGCTCCGCCTACCGGCTTATGGGTTGGGTTTTCCGCCAGCAAAACCAGACAGTGCCGCAGACTGTCTTTCAAATTTTCTAAAGACAGCAGGTCCAGCAGCAGGTTCATCCTATGATTGAGGTTCTCCAGGGCGGTTTCATCACGCTCGGCTATGGCCTGATTAAACTTCTGGTGCAGGTGCTCAAATTCCTCACTCGCTTTTACGAGGAACTCCTGTTTGCCCCGGGCATCATCCTGAAAAAATTCATCCAGCTTTTGAAAGGAGATGGTCAGCAAAGATAGCTCTGAGGAAGATTCGGCTGCTTCTTTCTTCGTGCTTTGGTGGGGCACATTACCTTCGGCCTGCTTTTCGTAAGTACTGCGAGTTGTGTCCACGGAGGCCGTATCCACGGAGGCCGTATCCACGGAGGAAGCTACCCACCGGATAATCTTTTGCTGTAAGTCCTCCGCATCGAAGGGTTTAGTAATGATATCGGTGAACAGATGCGCCTCCGGGTGTTTCTTCAACTCGGCCACGGTATCTGCGGTCAGGGCCAGGATCGGCACATGCCGGTACCTTCCGCCAGGCAGGCTACGAAGCGTCTTCGTGGCCTGATACCCATCCATGACTGGCATGCGAACGTCCATCAGAATCAAATCGTACTGGGTTTGCTGGGCCATATTCACTGCTTCTTCTCCGTTCAATGCCTCGTCGGCCGTCAGTTGCCACCAGTTCTCCAGAAACTGATTGCAGACCATGCGGTTGATGTCCACATCTTCTACCAGCAGCACCTTGAGTCCTCCCATCTGTTCCATTGCCATCGATACCTGCCCGGGCTCGTTGGCCGATACACCGGCTGCTGAACCCCGTTGCATCATCAGGGTGAAGAAGAAGCGGGAACCTGCTCCTTCTTCGCTTACTACTTCTATACGGCTGCCCATCAGTTCCAGCAGTAGCTTGGTGATGGATAATCCCAATCCGGTGCCCCCATACTGGCGCGCTGTAGAATTATCGGCCTGGGTGAAGGTATCAAAGATGATATCCAGCTTATCCGCCGTGATACCAATGCCCGTATCACTGACCGAAAAGTCAACCCAAAACGTATCACCTTCCCGGCGGTTCAATGACACTTCCACATTGATGCTTCCCTGTTGGGTGAACTTCATGGCATTGCCGACCAGGTTATGCAGCACCTGCGAGAGTTTTAGCTGATCAGCACGGAAGATTTCGGGAAGCTGGGGGTCTACCTGAATATGTAATTCATTGCCATTATCCAAGGCGTAAGACTGATGCGCCCTTCGCAAGCTGTTCAGAAGCAGCGGTAAGTTCATATCGCTCTCCTCCATGGCGACCTTGCCCGCCCGTATCTTGCTAAAATCCAGAATATCATTGATCAGCACCCGCAGGTTTTCTGCCGAGAACTTAAGGGTTTGCAGGTTTTCCAATTGTACTGGTTGTGGATCTTGCTGTAACAGCAAGTTGCTTAGCCCGACAACTGCATTGAGCGGGGTACGGATCTCGTGGCTCATATGGGCCAGAAAATCTTCTTTGGCCTGGGCGGCTTCTTCCGCTATCTGTTTGGCCTGCCGGAGTGAAGCCTCCATCTCCATTCTTTCGGTATTATCCCGCATGATCTTTAGAAAACCCCGCACTTCACCGTCCTCCGTACGCAGCGGTACGGTAAACCCACTCCCCCAGAAGCGGCCACCATCCTTCCGTTTATGCCAACGCTCATTGGCAACGTGCCCTTCGTCTCTGGCTTTTTGGAGCTCTTTCTCAACTGCCTGGTTTTCCAGGTCTTCCTGTGTAAATACCATACTGCCCGATTGGCCAATAGCCTCCTCTTTCGTATAACCCAGGATATGGCTTGCCCCCGCATTCCAATCGGTGATGTTTCCCTCCGGGTTCAGGGTAAAGATGGCGTAGTCGGTCGCACTTTCCAGGATGCGTTGCAGATGCTCTTCGCTCTTACGAAGCGCCTCCTCAGACTGTTTTCTGGCGGATATATCATTAAAAAGAATCGCGACCCTTCGCTCCCCCGGCAATCCAACCCGGAAGGCAAACCCGTCGTACCAGCGATCATCCAGGTACTTCGCCTCGTACGTAAACCGCTCCGGCACACCGGTCGTAGCAATACGTCCGTAGGTCTCGAACCAGTGCTCTTCGTGGTTTGGTGCCAGCTCCCGCATTCGCTTTCCCACAGCGTTGTGCAAGCCGGTTTGTCCCTGGAAAGCCGGGTTTATCTCCACAAACTGGTAGTCTATCGCTTTGCCACTGGCATCGAAGTACATTTCAACGATGCAGAACCCTTCATCAATAGATTCGAATAATGTTCGATAGCGCTCCTCACTTTTGCGCAGTTCCCGCTCGCTACGCGCCAGCTCAACAGAAGCCCAGGTACGCTCGGCCACATCCTCAATCAGCCGTATTTCGTCTGGCCGCCACACGCGAGGCAGCACCTGGCTAACCGCCAACAAGGCCACAAGCTGGCCCTGCTTGACGAGCGGGATGACGATACAGGCTCGGAGCTCGATGGCCTCAAGAAAAGCCCGGTCTTCTGGCGTTAAATAAGTAGCAGAAGTGAGTTCTGATATGACCAGTGGCTGCCCGGTGCGCAGGGCATCGAATAGAGAAGGCAGCTCATTGATGCGATAGGTGCCGGCAATGCTGGGGGCATCGTTTTGGATATAGTCCCGATGAACCACGCAGTATCCAGCGCTTTCATCTACTTCTCCATAATAACTACGGTCTGTACCAAGGTGCTCGGCCAGTATGCGGCTGGCCGCTTCCTGAATTTGAAAGGGATCGGCCAGTATTTGCAAAGCATCGCTGAGCCGGAGAAGGAAGCGTTGTCGCTCCTCGCGAAAGCGCATGGCTTCCTCCGCCTGTTTTCGTTCCGTGATATCCAGCGTAATGCCGATCATATTTCGTGCCGGCTCATCCGCTCCTTCCCGTACACGCCCCCGGGCAATAACCCAATGGGTGCTACCATCCGGCCATACACAGGCGTACTCTGCCCGGTAGTCGGTTCGCTCCTCAATGGACCGGATCACAATCTGTTGCACCCTTTCGCGGTGATCAGGATGTACCGCAGCTTTCCATTCCTGATACGGGAAGGGCTCGTGGGGCAGGCGCCCAAAATTGGCTTTACACTGGTCAGAACAGATCATCACCTCCTGCTCCAGATCGAGCTCCCATTTCCCCATACCTCCGGTATCGAGTGCCAGATGCAACCCCTCCTCGCTCTGGTATAAAGCCTCTTCTACTTCTTTACGTACGGTAATATCGTAAGCGGTTATCATGACGGCATATACCACTCCCTGATGATTACGCAGGGGAGTACCGTAAAGGTCAAAGTAACGTCCGTGGCTTTGGTATTCGTTCCAGAAGGGTTTGCCCGCCAGTGCCTGCCGACAATTAGACTCACACTGAGTAATATCCACGCTGCCCGCCTCAGAGATGTGCTGGCCTTCCAGATCGGATGATTTGAGCCCGGCAGCTTGGAGCGCCGGACCTTCGGCTACCAGATAGCGCAAATGGTGGTCCAGTACGAAGACCGCGGCATTGGGCAGGTTCATTGCAATGGTCTGGTATATCTCAACTTTTGGTGGAGATGATGCTACGGCCTGGTGGATGATGTACTCCACCTCCTGCTCCCGATTAAGTACTGGACGATAAAGTAGCTCATAGACCTGATCCTGGCTGGCAAACTGCTGCGTGGTTAGCCGCTTTTCCCGGGCTGTTTGCAATACTTCTTCCAACGTCTGTTCCAGAGTATCCAAGCCTCCCTGGGGCAAGGCATGCTGAGCAGGTTGGTACAGTTTAGTTACGCGCTGATGAATTACCGCTTCGGAAGATTGCTGAACAAAATCCAGATACTCCTGACTGACCGCCACTACGTTAAGCAACCGGTCGATGACCCAATACCGACCGGGCAGGTAAGCCCATAGGTTAAGAAACTGGTCAGGCGGTATGGCCTGGGTTGACATCATAGGTGCAAGTTTTCAATAAGCACATTTTCCACCGGGGTTTATGGCAGGTTTATTTTTTCCGGGTTAATTTTACAGGTACATATAATCCCTTAAAAAGGTTCACCCCCTTAACGCATCTGTAATGGAGGCATTGATTCTCCTTATTGCAATACCCCTGGTGTACCAGCCAGCACTCAAAATAAGAGAACTCCTGCTTCCCTACTGTACGACCGCAGGAATCTGCTTGTGATACATTGGCGGTTAAGCGCCTGTTTTCAACAGAAAATATACTTCAATTCCTGACCAGCCCAAAACTTTTGCCTTGTTCCGGAGTTCGGATGCTATAACCTTATTGCACATGCCTGAATCCAACGAGATTGATGTAATCGTCATCGGTGCCGGACTCTCCGGACTCATCGCTACCCTTACCCTGCAAGAGCAACATCGTACGGTCAAACTGCTGGAGGCCACAGATCGCCCCGGCGGGCGTATTAAGACTGATCCGGTAGACGGCTTTTTGCTCGATCGTGGCTTTCAGGTACTGCTGACCGAATATCCCGAAGCGCAGCGTTACCTGGACTACGAAGCCTTACAATTGCGTTCCTTCATCCCGGGTGCCCTGATTCTCGCTGAAAATGGGAAACAGGAGATTACTGACCCGAGCCGGGTGCCTACAGCCGCATTCAAAACCCTCTTTGCCAATGTTGTTTCAATAAATGACAAGCTCCGCATCCTGAAGGTAAAGAATCGACTGAAGGGTCAGACCATTGACGAGATCTTTACCCAACCGGAAAAGAGCACGCTGGCGGTCATTCAGGAATACGGGTTTAGTGAGCGGATGCTGCGCAATTTCTTCCAGCCGTTTATGGGTGGGGTTTTTCTGGAAAACGGGCTTACCACTTCGCGGCGAGAGTTTGATTTCGTGTTTAAAATGTTTTCGGAAGGTGATACGGCCGTTCCGGCACTTGGCATGGAAGAGATACCGAAACAACTAGCGGCTCGCCTCAAACCCAACACCGTACTCACGAACCAAAAAGTAAAGGCCATTGAAGGGCAAACGGTGACTACGACTGATGGGGCTACATTTACGGCTTCTCAGATATTAATCGCCACCGAGCCAAATGCGTTACTGAATACCCTGACCAACATCTCTGCCAAACCGCATCACTCCACCGTCAACGTGTATCTTACGGCTGACACTTCGCCCATTCCCAAACCTATTCTGGCACTCAATACCAATGCAAATCAGTTGGTTAACAATGTTGTGGTGATGAATGAGGTGTCTTCGGTTTATGCGCCTGAGGGTAAGTATCTGATTTCAGTCTCGGTCAACGGGCAGCGCACCGAATCAGATGAAGAGCTTACGGAAAAAGTTAAAGCAGAACTGAAGCCCTGGTTTGGCAAACAGACCCATGCCTGGCAGCATCTGAAAACCTATCGGATTGACTATGCCCTACCCAACCAGGATTCGGTCACCCACAACTTGACGAAAGACCATTGTGTTGTCCGAGAGGGATTGTACGTTACCGGAGATTATCTGCTTAATGGTTCCATCAACGCCGCGATGCGCGCTGGCCGGCAGGCCGCCGAAATTCTGCTACAAGGATAGATGGAGACGGAGGCTCTATTTCTATTCATCCTGTCAAAATAAATGCATACTTTAGGGGGGCGCGCTCTTCAATAAGCAAATTACTTATCGAGTGCGTTTCTGCTACTGATACTTCAACCAAAACACTCCATCATTGTGAAGCTTCCTCTGCCCCACTGCTCCCTGCTATTGCTTGCATTGCTCCTTCTGGAAGGCTGTTACAGCAAACAGTCCGATCAACGTCCTAACATTGTGCTCATCATGGCCGACGATATGGGCTATTCTGACCTGGGCTCCTACGGCTCAGAAATCCAAACCCCCAACCTGGACCGGCTGGCGGAGGAAGGCATGCGCATGACGCAGTTTTATAACACGGCTAAATGCACCGAGACCCGCGCTACCCTACTGACCGGGCTGTATTTTCAACAAACCGATAACCTGCTGCAACCTGATAATAACGTTACCCTGGCCGAAGTGCTGAAAGAAAATGGCTACCAAACCCTGATGAGTGGAAAGTGGCATTTGGGCAACTGGGAAGAAGAGATCGGCACTCCTAATCAGCGAGGCTTTGATCACTACTTCGGCTTTCTGGGCGGAGCCATCAACTTTTTTACCGGGCTTGATTACGGCACTGGCCGCAACTACATGCGCCTGGATCAGGAAGAATACAAGGTGCCGGATGATTTTTACTCCACCGACAATTTCACCAGCCACGCCCTGACGCAGGTTTCTGAGGCAGCCCAACAGGATCAGCCTTTCTTTCTGTACCTGGCATATAATGCTCCTCATTATCCGCTTCAGGCCCCTGAGGAAAATATCCAGAAATACCGGGGGCGATACCAGATAGGATGGGACAGCCTGCGCCAGCAGCGACTGCAAAAGATGCACGACTTAGGGATCATTAAAGAACAATGGCAGCTTTCTCCCCGAGATACCCTGGCTCCCGCCTGGGAAAGCCTCAGCGAACACGAACAACAGGAAGAACAAGCCTTGATGGAAGTCTACGCCGGCATGGTGGATCGCCTGGATCAGCAGATTGGCCGCCTGCTCCATCACCTGGACTCCCTGGGTATTGCCGACAATACGCTGATCATGTTTCTGTCCGACAATGGCGGCTGCCCCTTTGATGCCAACCGTACTCCGGATATTGCTCCCGGTCCGGCTCAATCGCGGCGAACGTATGACACCGAATGGGCCCAGGCCTCCAATACTCCGTTTCGCAAATATAAACAGTGGATTCACGAAGGGGGTATCGCTACTCCCATGATCATTCGCTGGCCCGGACAAATCGCTCCCAACAGCATAACCGATCAACCCGGGCAAATCCTGGACATGATGCCTACCCTGGTAGAAATTGCCAGTGCTACGTATCCCAAGAAGTACGATGGTTATGAAGTATTGCCCATGGAAGGAGTCAGCCTGCTGCCCATCTGGCAAGGAAACACCCTGGAACGGGAACGCCCTTTGTTCTGGGAGTATCGGGGCAGTCGGGCACTCCGCGATGGTAACTGGAAACTGGTGGGTGAACGGGGCGGTGCCTGGGAGCTGTACAACCTGGCGAATGACCGCAGCGAAATGAACAACCTGATTGATCAAGAACCCGATCGGGCAGCTCAGATGATCAAAACTTACGACGCTCAGGCGAAACGCGTAGGAGCGCGCACCACCGAGGAAGCAATAGCGATGCCGCTGAATCAGCAGGATCGTTATTTATACGAAGACGAGAAAGGATCAGCTTCCGGGGAAGAATAAACAGCCCGCTACTTTAGCTCCTTCTCCGTAGTTTGCCGATTGCGTTGCGCCTGCTCATAGGCGGAATCGTATTGGGGATTGCGCTCGGTCGGTACGGGTGCCTGGGTTGTCTTCCGCCAGTCGATCAGCAGTTGATATAATTCTTTTGCCTTCTGAGGATGGGTATCTGCCAGGTTATGTGCTTCTCCCATATCTTCCGACAGTTGGTAAAGCTCCAGTTCACCGTCTTCGAAATACTCATGTAATTTCCAGTCTCCCAGGCGTACCACCGAACCGGGTCGGGTACGAAATAAAGGATCTCTGCCCTGATCCAATTGCTCATCATAGGCTTGCAGGTAAATCGGGAAGTGCCAGAAAATAGGACGTTCAGCCAGCGGGCGGCCATACAGCAGCGGAGAGATATCCTCCCCGTCCAGTGTTTGCCCCTTTGATTCCCTGCCTACTATAGCCTGTAAGGTGGGGTAAATATCCATGTTTGTCACTGGGGTTTCGCAACGACTTCCTGCCTCGATCTGTCCATCCCAGCGTACGATCAGGGGAACGCGAATGCCCCCTTCATAATACGACCCTTTGCCTGCTCTTAGCGGCTGCTGGCTAGAGATGGCACGAATCCCACCATTGTCAGAAGTGAGTATGATGAGGGTGCTTTTGGTCAGCCCCCGCGCTTCCAGCCATTGCAAAATCCGCCCAACATTCTGGTCAACCGAAGCGACCATTGCGGCATAATCCGCCCGCCCCTGCCCATCTGATGCGGGTTTATTTTCAAACTGACGCATCAGAGCTTCCTTGCCCATGATAGGAGTATGCACTGAGTAGTAAGGCAGGTACACAAAAAAAGTGGTATCCTGATTGGCCTCCAGAAAAGAAAGCACTTCATCAGTAAGGCGATCGGTCAGGTATTCACCTTCCGGACCATCTTCCAAGTGATCGATATTGTACGGACTGAAGTAGCCTTCTTTCCCGGGGTTTCCCCGCGTGCTGCCACCCACATTGATTTGAAACCCTTGCGTAGTCGGATCTTCACCCAGGTGCCACTTCCCAAAGGTAGCGGTCATGTATCCTTGATCACGCAGCATTTCGGCCATGGTATAAACCGAGTCAGCCAGCACCTCTGTGTTAGGAGTAGGGATTAGTTGTCGGGTTCGTTCATCTCCTCTCGCCGAAGGGCTCACGGTGTAAATACCGTGGCGGGGAGTATTCTGACCCGACATCAGACAAGCCCGGCTGGGAGCACAGTTGGCGGCCTGGGCATAGGCCTGGGTGAACTGCATTCCCCGGGAAGCCAGACGGTCTAAGTTGGGAGTTTCGTAGTACGCACTACCCATGCAACCCAGATCTTTCCATCCCAGATCGTCTACATTGATATAGATGATATTGGGTAACTGCACTTGAGCGAATGCTGTGTGTTTAAGGCATAGGAATATGCTCAAAGCAGTTACAACCCACCGTATTGCGTGAATTTTTACAGATGAAGATTTTAGTGGTTTCTGGTGTATCATCGGTATTCGCGAAGGTATAAAAAGGATCGCTAAGCCCGATGCCCCTGAGGATAATATTAGGCTATTTTGTAGATCGTTTACTTAAAGTATCTTGCAATTCAATGACAAAGTGCAAGATTATGTCAGCAATACCGGTGAAAGCGACTTGCTTAAAGTATATGTTTATTAATATCGCTTCAATCCATTGACTTTTAATTATTTATCCATTATCACCCATTTCATTCATTGAAGCATATTTCGTTGTCCGTGAAGATTATGTGTATCTTTATCCGATTGATCTTATATTTCTTTTTTTAAAGGTGATGAAGCCTATTTACGACTTTATTCACTTTACACGAGTACACACCTAAACCCTATTGAATTACGGATGAATTATTGGAAGAAGTTAACCCCGGGAAGACTTACTGCTTTCTTATTTTGTGCTGCAACCATCGCCGGTTGTGCTTCGGAAGCGCAGAAAAACCAGGAGGAAACATCCACCGCACCTCCTCCGAATATTATCTACATTTTAGCCGACGATCTGGGCTACGGCGACCTCAGCTGCTACGGGCAGGATCAATTTGCAACCCCGAATATTGACCGACTTGCGGCCCAGGGGATGCGCTTTACCCAACACTACTCCGGCAGCACGGTATGCGCCCCTTCCCGTTCCGCCTTAATGACCGGATTGCATACCGGACACACTCCCATCCGGGGAAATAAAGAAGTGCAACCCGAAGGACAATATCCCATGGCGGATAGTGTAGTCACTTTAGCTGAAACACTCAAGCAAGCAGGCTATACCACCGGAGCTTTTGGCAAATGGGGACTGGGATACCCCGGCTCGGAAGGTGACCCGAACCAGCAGGGCTTTGACGAATTTTTCGGCTACAATTGTCAGCGGTTCGGCCATCATTATTATCCCCACCACCTGTGGCATAACCAGGACTCGGTGGTGCTGGAAGCAAACGCCGGAACCCAGAAGGGCACCTACGCTCCCTCACTCATCCACGAAGAAACCCTGAGCTTTATTGAGCAACACCAGGACGAACCGTTCTTCCTGTTTGTACCCAGTATCATTCCCCATGCAGAACTGATTGCCCCGGATAGTATCTTGGATCAGTACCGTGGGAAATATCCGCCGGAAGCACCGTATCAGGGAGTAGACGGTGGCGAGAATTACCGGCAGGGTCCCTACGAATCTCAGGAAGAACCGCATGCGGCTTTTGTCGCCATGGTGTCGGTATTGGATCAGCAGGTGGGGGAAATCATGCAAAAGGTTGAGTATTTGGGACTAGCCGAAAATACGTTGATCATCTTCACCTCCGACAATGGCCCCCACCAGGAAGGCGGCGCCGACCCGGAATACTTTGATAGCAATGGCCCGCTGCGCGGCTTCAAAAGAGACCTGTACGAAGGCGGTATCCGGGTGCCAATGATCGCCCGATGGCCCGATCACATTGCAGCGGGTAGCCAAAGCGACCATGTGTCGGCCTTCTGGGATGTATTCCCAACCTTGGCCGAAGTGGCGGGTATTCCTGAGCAATCCTCCGTAGATGGCATCTCATTCCTCCCTACATTACTGGGAGAAGGTACGCAACCGAAGCATGACTATCTGTATTGGGAATTTCATGAAAAAGGAGGACGTCTGGCCGCGCGTAAAGGCGACTGGAAGGTAGTGCAATACAATGTACTGGAGAACCCGGACAGCCCGATTGAACTGTATAACCTGGCGGAGGATGTGTCCGAAGTGCATAATGTGGCGGCGGAGCACCCTGAGGTTGTGGCCGAGATGGAAGAGATTCTGCAAACGGCCCGCACTCCCTCTCCGGTTTTCACCTTTGATCAGGGAACCTATCTGAATGCCAATTGAATCCTGACCGGCGATCATAAGAAGCGATGGGTAATCGCTTCTTTACCCGATACTCAGGGCACCGCCGTGGCGAGGGCCTTGATCAGCCCCGGTCCCAAAGCCAGCCAGTCCTGTACGGACCGTCGGACATCGAGTTTATTCACTTTTTCCACTTTGAGCTCCATCAGGTAAGCGGGTAGCTGCTCCTCCGCCCACAGCGCCTGGTTCACCGTCATCCTCCCGGCCTTACCTGCCGTGGTGGTCTCGGGCATCTCCCTCAAACCTTCTTCGGATTCAAAGGATGTCTCCTGCACCATTGCTTTCCAGAAGGCGTTGCCCACCGGTAAATCCGGCCCCTGGATGTAGTCGGCGGATTCGGTATTGTGCAGGGTGAGAAAAAAGTCAATCTCCGAGGCCTCCTGGACAATCGCATCTTTCTGCGCCTGTATCTCGGGCATTTCTTCCGGCTTCACCAGATCCCAGTTCCGATTCAGGTCGTGTCCGAACTGATTGAAGCGCACTCCGCCCCGGGCCACTCCGTCCGGATCGCCCAGGGGAATGAGCTGAAACACAAACCGGTCGAGTAAGGCCTCGCCTTCCTCAGTTTCCATCAAATACCGAATGGCTCCTTCCATGACCCAGGAAGTACCCGACTCCCAGGAGTGCTGACGGGCCATCAGCCAGACCACATGCTTCTGTTCCCGAGGAATTTCGGAATGCGTGATAGTCAGGAGCGGTATTGGTTTGCCTTCGGCCGTCTGCCCGATACTTCGTTGGCTCAGGCTTGGGTGATCTTCATAAGTAGCCAGTAATTGGTCCAAATCCTCCGTGGTATAGGGAGGTTGGTGGGCTATCCAAAAGGTATCGGCTTTGGGCGTGAGCTGCAACCGTAATTCTACCGCTTCTTCCTGCCATTCCACCTCTGCGTCGGTCAGGTGTTGCCAGGTGGTTTGGTCGTAGCTGATGACGGGGCGGGTTTCGGAGGTGACCGCATGGGCACCGGGCTTGTAGTTGTACTCACCTACCAGATCAGTGAGATCGAGGGTCAGGGATTGCCCACGGGCACCTTCTACCCGAAAGTAGTACCAGCTGGCCTGCCGATTGCGGTCATCCCAATCAGATTCCCCGGCCAGGCCGCAGCGCCAGTGGTTCCTCTCCAGTTGCTCAATCGTTCCCAGACTTCCTCCTTCAAAATCGGTATGGATGGAAACTGCCGATGCGGTTTCGGCAGGTTGTTTAGCCGCTTGCTGACAGGAAATCAGGATGCATACCAGCAGGATGGAAAGGCAGGTTGTGGGAATAATCTTCATAGATGAATATTTGAAGCGACTTTGGCGATGATTATTATCCCAGATACCATACCAGGCGAGTTACGTTTGGACGCGACTTGTTTTGCCCTAACGCTTCCCCTTTCATGCACATCATCGCTGATTAAGTAATTTTCTCAAGCACAGTGGGCGAGCAGACACCGTGACTAATCCTCCCAAAAATAGCTTGTTATCTCTGCAAGACCACGTTTGGAGAAAAATTGATAAACCACATCCAGGAACTGGCTTCCAAAGCCGGCGGGTACGATTGAAAACTGCACTGATGGCCTTATGTATTCCAGTGCTCTTCCTGCCGACGTTGCGCACTGAGCAGATGGTCCTGCATGGTTTTGAGGTTGAACTCCTGTAGGATATCGGCTACTTTCACATCCGGCGAGCAGCTTTCAATGATGGAGAATTCTTCTTCGTGCTGCGTAGAAATCCGCACTTTCCGTCCGTATTTCTCTTCGATGGCCGCGAATTGCTGACTGTAGGGCCAGGAATGCAGAAAAACTTTCTCCAGATTAACCGGAGCGCACACTCCCCATCGATTGTAAGCGCCACTGCTGGCAATCTCATCACCGCTGATGTCGCAGATCTTGGTGGTGCCTTTCAGGGTGCTGGATACCACATAATACTGATGCCGCCAGGCCATGGTGTTGATCATTTTACCTCCGGCAAAGGCAGAAGGCCAGAAGACGATCTCGGCTCCTTTACGCTGCAACTGCTGCCAGCCGTCCATCCACTCCACATCAAAGCAGATCTGAATACCAATGACTCCGAAATCGGTCTGGAACACCGGTGGATCAGGGGTACCCGGGGTCACTCCGGCATCCATCTCGTCTTCGGTCACCCGGATTTTCCGGTACCCGCCCATACGCTCTCCGGCGCGGTCGAACAATACGGCGGCAATGTAGACCTTCCCCTCAGCCAGGGTGTGGATGGGCGCAATGACGTAGCACTGGTGCTTTCGCGCAAATGCGGACATCGCTTCGGTAATCGGAGTCTCCCAATCCCGCGCTACCTCCGGGATGGTGGGCTTCGGAGACTGAATGCCAGCGTAGTGAAAGGTTTCGGGCAGGCAAATAATGTCGGGTTGTTGCGGTAATACGCCCTCCATCTTGGCAATCGTGCGTTCCAGCATCTCCGGGCAGTCTTTACCGTAGATTCCTTCCTGGGTCAGCGTGGCGATCCATACTTCGCGGGGCAACCGCCCTTCTAAAACGGATGAAGCAGGAGCAGGTTGGGCCATTCCGGCGGATGCCATACCCAGAGCACTCATGCCGAGGGCCGATTGTTTGATAAAATTTCTTCGGGGAGTACGCATAAGGATATCTGTTATCGTGAAGATCCAGGATTACTGGCAAACGCCTGCATGATCATAGCTCATGTAAGATACGGAATACTTCAGACTAATTCCCGGGCTTTTTCCGGTAAGCGGGGATAAAAAAACACTGCTTTTACTAACTAAAATTTACAGTTTCGTTAGTCAAAGGTCCTTTTTAATAATTTTCAGTTAGCCGGGAGGCATTCAGCGGGGCTGCAATATGGCTCCCCGGCGACGGGGAAGGACTCAGCGGGCCTGCAACATCGTTCCCCAGTTAGGCGGAGGCATTCAGCGGGTCTACAGTGTTATTCCCGGGTTAGGGGGAAGGGCTCAGCGGGGCCAATCAGTTATTCCCGATGCCGTTTTTGTTAGTGAACAGGCCATTTCCATGATTCCCGACGCCGGAAGAGGGTATGTACTGTCCCCCGGAAAAACATTTCCTTTGGGATACGTTATTCGTTGCCCCGTTCTACCTTGGCCTCCTTCCCGATAGAGATCAGATTGGTAAGCAAACGATACGCTCCCGGCACTCCGGCTGGCAATTCCCGGAAGAACGAGATCCCCGTATAGATGTAGTAGCCCTTTCCGTAAGGGGCAACGAGTAAGCTCCCTTTCTTTTCGTCTTCGCCGGGGTCGTTCATGGAGAAGATCGGCGTGAATTTTTCGTCCCACTCGTCGGGAAAGTACAGTCCCCGTTCCTGCACCCATCCGGCGAAGTCCTCCTGGGTAATCGGATTAGGAGTATTAAGCACCGGGTGGGTAGGGTTAAGGATCCGCACGTCGACGGTTTCGTCAGCGACGCGGTCGCGGGAAAGTTGCAGCTTGTAAGGAGCCAGGTCCTGGGTCACCAGGCGGGAATTGGTATTGTACTGGGTAATCAGGGTGCCCCCTTGATTGACATACTCCAGCAGGCGGTTGTTGCGGTAGCGCAGCCAGTTCACCGTATTGTAGGCGCGAATCCCGATGATGATCGCATCAAAGTTGGAGAGGTAGGGCATACGGATATCGTCTTCCTGCAACAACACCACTTCGTAACCGATCTGCTCCAGTGCTTTGGGCACATCGTCCCCGGCGCCCATTACGTAGCCCACCAGGTTACCTTCCTTCTGAATATCCAGTTTGACCAGGTTCGCCGTGGCTGGAGGAAGCAATGTCTGGGTCGGAATATGCTCATAGTCAATGACGACCATACTCTGATCATATTTTTTTCCATCATAGTCCGCCACCACACGGATTTCTCCCGTGCTGGCCCCTTCCGGTGGGGTTACCGAAAACAAAAACTCCTGCTCTTCTCCCTTGAGTTCCAGAGCATAGTCCTGACGGGCCGGTTCAACCGTCCAACCGGCCGGAACCTCTAAGGAAACCGTCCCTTTTACTCCGGATTGACTTGCCTCTACGGTGGCCGCGATGGGTTGGGCCTCAGAAGAAGCAAACACATACACATTCTCCGGCACACTCACCAGCACCGGCGGGACAATCACGAAAGGACGGTACATTTCGCCCGTGCGGGGATCATTCCGCTTGTAGACGATCTGGCGGGTAAACGTCAGTGGCTTTTCGTCTATCTGAAAGTGAAATTCTGCTTCCAGCAACGGAGGATTTTCGTCCAGCCCAATGAGCGACTGCTGGTCTACCACAAAGGAGAAGCCGTCGTGGGGTTGTTTGAGCCAGTAAGGATCGGTATACGGCAGATCATCCGGTAGTTTTACCGCCTTGCTGAACATCAGTGATTCATTATGGGTAAGCGTATCGTTCATCAGGGTATCATAGCCAATCCGGGCCACACTGATTTCTTTCAGGCGAACGGGCACGTCGGACCGCTGGATCACTTCTACATTGAGGGTTACGCTATCGCCCGGAGTAGCGGAATATTCGGCAATGCCCGGCCGCCTTTCCTCCCCCCGGAAACGACGGACCAGCGCATTGGTGCCGCTGCGTACCTCCACATACATCCCCAGGCAGGCCTGCACCAGTTGGCTTATCTCTTCGTGTTTCACCCGTTTCCAATAGTCATCCGACAGCTTGTCTATGGCCTGGGAAGCTTCCATGAGGGTGGGCACAATGGCTTCGGGCTGCTCGGGATCGAACTGATCGTAGGCTTGTTGTACCAACTTCCCGATGGCCTCTCCCCCCGCTACCCGACTCCAGGTGGTGTTGATGCCTTCCAGGATATTCTCTTTGGCCATCTTGCCTTTTGTATGCCGAAAGTATTCAAAATCGCTGCCCCGGCTGCCCGTAGAGCCAAAGCCCTGCGACTCGTGCTTGCTGCGGCTCAGGGCGGCAATTTCCGGCACCGAATTACCCAGCAGCGGCAGGTATACTCCCAAATCAATCATCATCAAAGAGTCATTATCCGCTAGCTGATCCGCAATATCTTCGGTAAACCAGCTGGTTTCATTCAACAGTAGGCGCGTAGGTTGCCAGGGCTCCACCCACTCCAACTGTTCGGGGAACTGATCGGGGTCTCCCGCCAGGTCGAAGGCTTCGGCGGCCAGAATGGCGGAGGTGGTATGGTGCCCGTGGCCTGCCCGCTCGTCGGGAGGAAAGCGGGTGATGATCACATCCGGTCGAAATTTCCGAATGACCCACACCACATCGGAGAGAATCTTCTGCCGATCCCAGAGGGCCAGGGTTTCATCGGCGGTTTTGGAATAACCAAAGTCAATAGCCCGGGTGAAGAACTGATGGCTTCCATCTACGCGGCGGGCCTGAATCAACTCCTGCGTACGCACGACTCCCAATCGCTCCCGGATCTCCGGGCCAATCAGGTTTTGCCCGCCATCGCCCCGGGTCAGGGCCAGATAGCCGGTATTCATCAGTTCCACCTGCGACATGTAGCCAATCACCACCTGATTCTCATCATCGGGATGCGCGGCCAGGTACAGCACGCTGCCCAGGGTGTTCAGCTTCTTCAGGGCCAGTTGGATTTCACCGGCGGCTAGCTTTTTTGGTGCCTGCGCCAACACGGAGCCAGACAAGAGGGATATACTGCAAAGCAGTGCGATTAGAATACGAAGTATCATAGGGAAGATCGTTATAACCCATGAAGTTAGGAAATACGACCAAAAAACCAATGCTTTATTCGGGTTTGCCGCATTACTTCAAAACTTTCTGATACAGGAAGCTGTCAATAGGCGCTTAAGCGCGGCTGATGGGTAAAATAAATGCAGTATAATCGGAAAGCTAAGCAGGTAACTGACTGGGAATGGAGCTAACGATGGGGGTCAAAGACTTTGGTTTCCCTGTTCACTCAGGAAGAAAGGTAGCTCGGAGCATACTTCCATTCCCAGACTTCTCCATCCTCCTCATCCTGCACAGTGCCGATCAGTTTAAAGTCATTCTTCTGGAGTATGCGGGTAGAATAATTCGTTTCAGGCAGCGTACGGGCAGTAATGACCACCGTAGGGTCGGTCAGCAAAGATAATTCCACCAGTTTTCTACACATCTCAGTCCCGATGCCCTGCCGTCGGTACTGTTCAAAAGTGCCGTAGGCAATTTCCACCTTCCCATTGCGCGGCGCGCCTTTAAAGGCGGCCGAGCCAACCAGTTGGTCATCCTGCTGGGCATAATAACCTATCCAGGGTGGTTGATAGCCAATCTTTTTATAGTACTCCACCGTCAGGTAAATACTCTCCTGGCAGTCCGGGTGATGGACAAACTCGGTATTATCTTCCAGGGTATTTTTAATTGGTATAAGCTGCATGGTGTTTACTGATTATCCATAAATGACCAGTGGTATACGTTTTCTGAGGTATCCCCTCTGTATTTAATGGATGATTACTCGATCAACGTTACATTCACGCCCGCCCTCAGGGTATTCTGGATTTCGGCCATCTGGTCGGTGTATTTGATCAGGGCGGCCAGTTCTGCATCGGAGGCATCTCCGCTTACCCTGGCCTGGTAGGTGATGTTGTATCCGGGTGCTCCCTCGGCGGAAAACTCTCCCGAAGCCTCTACGAACACCAGCGTGATGCTGATATTTCTTTTGGCCGCTTCCCGGTAGATATCATTGCAAAAACAGGTGGCCAGCGCCAGAAAAAGCAGTTCTCCCCCATTCACAGAAGCGCCCTGGCCCTCCGTCTTGGCCGGAATTGCCAGTTCCCGTACCTGATCATTCGTGCAGACAAGCGCAGTATGCTGATGCAGGCTGTTCTCTACAGTTGCCGAAATTTTCATATCCTATTTATTTCTATTTGCCCCGAGACCTTACGGTCTGCCCCCCGCTCAGTCGCGTTGCCCCTCTGTTTTTGACGTATAGCGGGTATTTGCCAGGGTAACATCTTCTCCATGCTCGGCAGCTACCGCTCGCACCAAAAACACATGCTTCTCCGGATCATTGCTGGTAATGGCCTCCATATAGGTTTCAGCCACCCGGCGAATGCTGCGAGGCTTCAAGTGCAATTCATCGTGCCAGTCTTTGTCCCGGGCATAGCCCCGGCAATCGATATGGGTGACTCCCCGGCCAAATATCGGGTCGCGGACGATGTTGATCACCATTTCGTTGAACAGGTGAATCATCGCAAAACTAATGGCTCGCTGATCAATGTTATCGTTGATTTCCCGGATCATCATGGGTTCTTTGAAATGATGCCCGTTTCCCCCGATCAGGTTGATCAGATATTTGATGATACCCGGGCCCCGCTGAAAAGAGGGAACCGTGTAATCGTAGCCGTGGGTGATGATCTTCAGGTCGGTAAATTTTTTCCGGAGCTGTTTGATAAGGTACTTATAGCTGAGTTCCAGTACTCCGAGCATCACAAAATACTCCTTGGTCAGAAAGGACATGCCGTGCTCCAGCATGAATTCCTGTTCCTGGTTCAGATCGCCCCGAATCAGCACATCCCGCACCAGCGGATGCTCCTGCTTAAACTCTTTTGTCACATATTGACTCTCCTTATCAATCATCAGCGCTACCCGCCGCCCATTGACCAGTTCTATACCTCCAGCACTCAGCAGAAAGACCTCCGGCCGCAGCAGCGACAGCTCCGTAATGTACTCCCGCTCTTCCAGAATATTGGTCAGGAAGTCTCCGCCCCGGGCAATGCTGTAAATCGCAAAATCATCTTTCCCCAGTTTGGTGACCCAGTCGATAACATCGCGCACCACCGGATGCTCAAACCAGGAATCTCCTTCGGCCACAATTCGCCGCACCTTTTTACCCGACCGGACCTTTTTGAAAAACCGCTTGTTCCGACGAGCCTGACTGATATTGTTCAGCGTGCCCAGGTAACCGGTATAGGCATTGTCAAACTTAAAATTCTCGTTCTGATCGAAGATTCTCAGCATCAGACTTTTCAAGTCGCGCGTATCGATGGGTTCGTCGGTGCAAAAAGGATCATCCAGTTCGCTTCGGTTCAGGTTCAGTACGGCATCGATATCTGCCGAGCTAAACTTTTCAGGCGACTCCATCAAAACCGCTAACAGATCGTCTGCTTTCTGCCGTTCCGGGTTTTCCGTTGAGGGAGGTACAGGTTGTCGTGACATGGTCGTAGAGATTTAGAAATTAGTCAATGCAAGAAGGCTATTTGTAACTTCAGGCTATGGGTAATTTACGGTAAAGTAACGTCTAAAACCAGCGCTTATTCGTGCCACCAGGTAACATCTACTTCTCGTAGGATTAACAATTCCTTAATATCTCCTGCCTCTCAATTTTGTATGTTTGTAGCCACAGTCATGATCATGAACAATTCCAGTTCCCCTACCCACATCATTGATAAATCAGCCTGGATTGAAATACAGGAAGGGAAGATCCTGATGGCTCGTAGCCACGGGAAAGACATCTTCTATATTCCCGGAGGTAAGCGAGAAAGCGGGGAAAGCGATACGCAGGCCCTGATCCGCGAGATACAGGAAGAGCTGAGCGTGGAGCTGCTGCCAGATTCGATTATTCTGCTCGAAGTTTTTCAGGCCCAGGCCCACGGGCAGGCAGAAGGAGTAGAAGTGAAAATGCAATGCTACTCCGGAGTCTATCAGGGCACACTACAGCCAGCGGCTGAGATTGAATCCCTTGACTGGTTCACCTACTCGGATGTGACGCGGGTAGGCCCGGTGGATAAGCTCATCTTCCGTTGGCTGCACAAACAAAATTTATTATCCGACTAAATGATCTATCCTATATGAGCACGTCAAGACGCGTATTTTTACAATCTGCTGGTATTGTCAGCCTGGGGTTTTTAGGATTGAACCAACTGGTGAAGGCCCTTCCCCAAAGTAAGTCTTACGGCTATGGTCCGCTCAAGGCAGACCCCAACGGCATTGTCAACCTACCAGAGGGTTTCTCCTACCAAATTGTCTCCCGGCAGGGCGAACGAATGAGTGACGGTTTTTACCATCCTGGTCGTCCGGATGGCATGGCTACTTTTGCTGATAAGAACGGTCGTATCATCCTGATCCGCAACCATGAGATTGATCCGGGTAGCGACGACGGCCCCTACGGCCCCGGACTGGAGTTACTGCCTAAGATGGATCGGAAGAAAGTGTACGACTACGGCAGCGGACAAACCCCATCTACGGGCGGCACTACCACGCTGGTGTATAATGAAGATTCCGGAGCCGTTGAAACTTCTTATCTCAGCCTGACGGGCACCAACCGTAATTGTGCCGGGGGACATACTCCCTGGGGTAGCTGGATCAGTTGTGAAGAGAATACCGACCGGGCCGGTGCTCCGATGGAGAAAAACCATGGCTACAATTTCGAAGTGCCCGCCTCATCCCGACCCACTCTTGTTGACCCGCTTCCTTTAAAGGACATGGGACGCTTCAACCACGAAGCAGTGGCCATAGACCCAAAAACCAGCATTGTTTATCAGACCGAAGACCGCCCCGATGGCATTATTTACCGCTTTGTGCCTCTGGTACCGGAGCAACTTAGCCAGGGTGGCACTTTACAGGCATTGGTAGTGAAAGAGCAAAAGAGCTTTGATACCCGTAACTGGAAAGACCTGGATGGACCGAAACTTCCGCTGAACCAGCCGATGGAAGTGGAATGGGTTGACTTACAGGACGTGGATGCCCTCAAAGATGACTTACGCTACCGGGGTTTTGAGCAGGGCGCAGCCCGCTTTGCCCGGGGAGAAGGCATGTGGCATGGTGAGAACGAAGTGTTTTTCGCCTGCACCAATGGCGGAGAGATCGGAGCCGGGCAGATCTTTCGCTATGTACCCAGCCCCTATGAGGGCACTGAGCGCGAAAAGAATACTCCGGCTACGCTGGAGCTATTTCTGGAATCCAACGATACGGACCTGCTGAAAAGCTGCGATAACCTGACCATTGCTCCCTGGGGCGACCTGGTGATTTGCGAAGATGATCCCCACCCCTTCATTGTCGGTGTAACCCGCCAGGGCGAGCTGTACAAGCTGGGTGAGAATGTGGGCTTTCCCTCCGAATTTGCCGGGGGCGTCTTTTCCCCTTCCGGCAAGACCTATTTCGTCAACATTCAGGATGCCGGGCTGACGCTGGCCATTACCGGACCGTGGCAGGGAATGGTACACGGATAAGTAGTGACGGAATGCCCTGCGGGATATTTTGTTTTGGCGACACCTTTTCTTGTCTTGCTAAGATACTCGCGATATATACGCATTGAATCTGGCTGCAAAGCTTACTCCCACTGAAAAGCGAAATACATGCACTGCTTGTTTCCCAGGTTTTTGATGGCGTGCGGTACCTGTGAGGGTAGAAAATAGACGTCCCCCTTCTGGGCGTGATACTTCTCATTGCCAATCTCCATTTCGGTTTTCCCCTCAATCATGAGTACAAGTTCCGCAGCGGCGTGGGTATGGGGCTCGTGACTTTTAATACCGGGGTTCAGATTACTCACGTGCATTTCGTAGTACGGGCACATGGCCGTGGCACGATGAAAATAGTTTCTGATCCCTCCCCGATCATGCTCCTTAAATTCCAGATCATTAAAATCAATAACGAAGGAGCCCCCTTCTCGTTTTCCTCGTTTGAGATCCATTTTCTGCGCGGTCCGGTATGTCATGGCATAATAGGTAGCTCTTGGTGATACACATGTTATCTTGCCCTGCTCACCGGGTAGTAGAAAAACCACGCTGTTGGGGCCAATGGTTTTTGTTTTGTTTTTCACCTTCACCTCCACTTCGCCATCTTTGATGATGAAGATCTGTTCATGATCGGAATCTTGCAGGTTTATGCTTTCAGACACGCTACTGAGTTCCGTCACTTTCATTTCCCAATCTGAAAAATGGGTGGTAACACCGGACATGATGACCGCATTGTCATTATTTCCCGGAAAAGGGTATACTCCAGAGGCCAGGCGCTCAGGCACCACATCGCGCCAGAGCCAGGTCAGCGATTCGGGCAGAATAGCGCCCCCGTGGATACCATTGTGTTCGCCGGTGCCGGGTACAAATTTGTACTCGTATGTTTTGAATTTCAGCGCCGCTTCCATTTGCAGATTGGCCAGCCACCAGTTTCCGTATTGATTGTCCAGGTCATTCGAGCCATCCTGTAGAAACACTTTGATATTTTTCTTTTCGCTCTCCCGAATCATGGAAGGATAATTGTGCCCACCCCGGATATCAGTAAAGCTTCCAATGTGGCTCAACACTTTATGAAACCGCTCCGGATGAAACCAGGCTGCGGTAAAAGCGCAGATTCCCCCGGATGAAATGCCGCCGATCGCCCGCATTTTTGGGTCATCCGAGATGGTATATTGTTTTTTCAGTTCGGGAATCATTTCTTCCAGCAAGAACCGGGAGTAAGTATCGGAGACATCATCATACTCCAGGCTCCGGTTGCTCACCCGCCACGGACTTTCCACCGCCGGGGAATCCAGCGCATGTCCCGGATTGATGAACAGGCCAATGGTCACCGGCATCTTTCCCTGACTAATGAGGTTGTCAAACACGGTGGGTACTCTAAAATCACCGTCTTCCTTCACGTAGGTGTGCCCATCCTGAAAAACCATGAGCGCGGCCGGTTGAGAAGCATCGTATTGGGCCGGCACGTATACATAATAATCCCGTATGGTGTTAGCATAGATGCTACTTTTCCAGCTATGTTTTGTCAAAGTCCCTTTGGGAATCCCTTCATATTCCCGAGAATTTGGTCCCTGCTGGTACTCATCCTGTGAAATGCCCGGGAGGGCAAGGAGCAACAGTACAATGAGCAGAAGAGCTTTTTTCATTTTATGATGAGCTTTAGAGCACGTATGTTGGCAATAGCAACGGCCAAGACTCTATTTGAGGGACCATAAACCATTTGCTAAAACATCAGAATAGTAAAAATTCTTACGCAACCAGTTCCAGCATCTTCTCCCGGGTTAAAGGCTTATTGATTATCTTTTCAATACCTAGCTGCTGAAGCCTTTGTGTGTCTTTAGGATTGCTTGAGGTAGTCAATACAACTACTTTTATCTGTTGTACCATAATATTGGGTAATGCCAGGAAACCGTTTAGAAAATCAAACCCATCAAAAACAGGCATTTTCAAATCAAGCAAAATTAAGTTCGGACAATGCTCTTCAGTACATTGTGCTTCCATAAAGCTTAACGCTTGCTTAGCATCAGTCATTACTTCTACCTGGTGGGCTATTTGTAAACCTCCTATTAACTCCTGGTTTAAAAAATTAGCAACTTCATCGTCATCGATGAGTAAAATCCTCTGTAGTTTCTCCATGCTTGAATTTTCCGGAAAGTCTTTACTTTTACATACTTAACAGAGTTCCCCCTTTTTTATCTGTTGTATTTACAACTATCTATCACAAGATGCAAGAGCTTTTCAACTATTTTGATTTTGCCGAACCCTCGTTCATGCCGCATGGCCACTGCTATTTCTGGACACCCTCTATTCTGTGGCCCTACGCAGTTTCTGATAGTATTATTGCCCTGGCATATCTGGTAATACCTCTTAGTCTGGTGAAAATTGTTCGACAACGCAATGATTTCACTTATATGTGGATGCTGGGGCTTTTTGCGGTCTTTATCCTGGGCTGCGGGACAACCCATGTTTTTGATGTAATCAATATATGGATGCCTCTGTATCAGTTTGATGTGGGCGTGCGCATCATTACGGCACTGGCTTCTATCGGCACCGCCATCATGCTGGTGATCATCACCCCGAAACTGATATTAATTCCCAGTGCCGAGCAATGGAAGCGGATGAATGAAGAACTTCGCTTGCTAAACGAAACACTTGAACAAAAAGTAGAGGAACGTACCGCCGAACTTCGGCAAAGCGCGGCGCAATTTGAGTTTCTGACCGATACCATACCGCAAATTGTATGGACTGCCCAGGCACACGGAGCCGCCGACTATTTTAATAAAAACTGGTACGACTATTCGGGTTTGAGTTTTGAGCAAAGTAAATCTGAAGGCTGGACGACCCTCATACATCCCGACGATCTGGAGATGTTTTATGTTACCTGGAAAGAGTCCATGAAAACCGGTGAACCTTTCCAACGAGAGTTTAGGATAAAAGATGCTGCCGACCAAACCTACCGCTGGCACTTAGGCAGAGCTTTGCCAATGAAGAACGACAAGGGGGAGGTTGAAAAGTGGTTTGCCACCGCCACCAATATTCACGATCAGAAACTGCAACAGGTAGAATTGACCAGGATCAACGAAGAGCTTGATAACTTTGTGTATACCGCATCTCATGACCTGAAAGCTCCTATCAGCAACCTGGAAGGGCTGTTAAATTTACTGTTTGAGCGAAGCCAGGGCAAGGTATCAGAGGGCATCCTGCCTTTGTTCAACATGATGAAAAAACAGGCGGTAAGACTAAAAGAGATCATTCACGACCTCTCCGATGTCGGTCGAATTCAGCGGGAAGCCGAAGAAGACTTTGAAGTGGTTGAGATAGCTACTATATATGAAGATTTTCAGGTAACCCGTCGGGAGCTTATTGAAAAAACAAATGCTGAAATCTACACTGACTTTCAACAACCCCAGCTCTTCTTTTCAGCCAGACTCTTTAGAAGTACCCTGCACAACTTATTAGACAATGCCTTAAAGTACAGATCTTTTGACCGAAGGCCCGTCATCCATGTAAAGACATTCCAGGAAAACAGTTGTTTTGTATTGACCGTAGAAGATAACGGAATAGGCATTGAACCGGAGCACCTGACCAAAATTTTTGGCATGTTCATGCGCTTCAATCAGGATAGAGAAGGTACCGGCATTGGATTGTATATGGTAAAAAGAATTGCAGAAAAATATCAGGGTAAGGTAGAAGTAGAAAGTCAGTTGGGGAACGGATCGTTGTTTAAAGTCTTTTTAGCTCCCCAAACCACCAGCCATAAGCTGGCCTAGCAGAAGAAACCAGCCGGGTGCTTTGTAAGTGTCAGAAACAGGTGGTTTTTTCTTGTTCCTGGTCAAAATCTCTGTGCTATATCCTGTTTGTCCTTACCATAATAATGCGTATCTTTTCTCTATTCCCTACGCATTAGAAAGCAGAATCAATGGCTACGCTTAAGACTCAACCTACGGACCGCAACATCACCGAATTTCTTTCCTCCGTTGAGGACACCCAGCGCCGCGAAGACTGTTTCACCTTGCTCTCCCTGATGCAGGAGGTAACTGGCGAAGCACCCCGGTACTGGCACAGCAATATGATCGGCTTTGGCACTTATCATTACCGCTATGAAAGCGGACGGGAAGGTGACTGGTTCATTACCGGATTCTCCCCCCGCAAGCAAAGCCTGACACTTTACATCATGGCAGGTTTCACACGATACGACGAACTAATGACCCAACTCGGTAAGTATAAAACCGGAAAATCATGCTTCTATGTCAAACGCTTGTCTGATATTGACCCGGAGGTGTTGCGAGAACTCATCAAGAAATCCGTACAATACATGCGGGAAAAATACGGGTAGTCACTTTGTGGTGTAGTTCCAAAAGACCGTTAATAGTTATTTCCATAATGTCAGGCCCAGCAGTTGCTCTCCCAGGGATGTGAGTTGGGCAGTTTCGGCCTGGGTTTGCTCCCAGTTACGAGGATCACCGGGAAAGGGATAGCCTTCGGGAGCCACCCGGTCGCGCCAGGAAGCAATACGCCATTGTCGAAGTTCTTCGTTTTCTTCCTGGGCGGGAGTCATGGAAATATATTGGGCCAGCCGGGGTTGATCGGAATGGTTCGGTCGGATGCCATGCGCCAGCATGCTATCCCAGATCAGCAGATCACCCGCTTTGGTCGGCACTTTTTCTATGGCAAAGCCACTAACATCCGGTTTAAAAGGGTCACGATCTTCGGGCTGGGTTTTCACCCATTCGGCAAACTGCCGATACAGTTCGGGCACGCACTGAAACCCACCCATCTCTTCGGTGGTATCATTGATGGACAAAACTCCCTGCACATTCACCGGCAGAGGCCGAAGCGATGTATCAATATCCCAGTGGATGAAACCCTTAAACGTATAGTCCGGGCGGTCGGGCACATTCAGGTTGGCCCGGTCAATGGTCACCCACAGTGCTTCCTGCCCCCATATGTCAACGAAAGCATCGTATACGCGGGGGTATTGCCGATTATTCCAGAGCGACTGGTGGTTGTACACCTCCACCATACCGCTGTTTTTCAGTTCGGTCATTTGAATCTCGCGACGGGGTGGTCGATACCAGCTTTCCCGATCATCGGGGTTCATTTCCTGAAACTCCCACAGCAGATCGGCCACAGACTGAAGGTTTTCCGGGGGAACCGCATTCGGGACGATGACGTAGCCATGGTGCTTCCAAAATTGCCAGTCTTCTTCCGTAAGCACCCGCAGGGGCTCCTGCTGGGGCCGTTGGTTGAATTGCAGGCGGCTGCTCCGCGCCACACTGATGTTACCGGGTTGTTGGTTTGTATCAGACATGATCTTCCAGGTTGTTTCTATCAGGAAGATACGCTTTCGACGGATAAGAGCAAAAAAAGTCATGCGTTGATGCATGGCTTCTGAAAGAAAATATGTCAGAGACTATACGGCGTTCACTGCTGATTCTTCGGCTTCTGCCGCTTCGTAGGCCTCCATGGGCAGGCAACTGCACATCAGGTTACGGTCACCGTAAGCATCATCAATCCGGCTGACCGATGGCCAGAATTTTTTCTCCCGGACAAACGCCAGAGGATATACCGCTTTATCGCGAGAATAAGGATACTCCCAGGCATCAGTGGTGGCGACAGCCAGGGTGTGCGGAGCGTTTTTCAATACATTGTTCTGAGCATCTGCCTCCCCTTGCTCTACTTCCCGGATTTCCTCCCGTATCTGAATCATGGCATCGCAGAAACGGTCCAGCTCGGGTTTGCTTTCGCTTTCGGTCGGCTCGATCATCATGGTTCCGGCTACCGGAAAAGAAACGGTCGGGGCATGGAAACCATAGTCCATCAGTCGCTTGGCAATATCAGACACCTCAATACCAGCTTTCTTAAAATCCCGGCAGTCAATAATCATCTCATGGGCACTGCGCCCCTGCTTTCCGGTGTAGAGCACCGAATACTGACCATTCAGGCGGGCTTTGATATAATTGGTATTGAGAATCGCCATCTTGGTAGCCTGCGCCAATCCATCCCCACCCATCATGGCAATATAGCCATAGGATATGGGCAGAATGCTGGCACTTCCGTAAGGTGCTGCGGATATGGCATCCAGGGTTTCATCATCCGAATGCACGGCGGGGTTTCCGGGTAAATAGTCAACTAAGTGAGGAGCCACTCCAATAGGGCCCATGCCGGGTCCTCCTCCGCCGTGCGGAATGCAGAAGGTTTTGTGCAGGTTCAGGTGGCACACATCCGCCCCAATATTGGCCGGACTGGTCAGTCCTACCTGCGCGTTCATGTTGGCTCCGTCCATGTAGACCTGCCCTCCGTGCTGATGCACAATGGAACAGATCTCCCGAATGTCTTCTTCAAACACTCCGTGGGTGGAAGGGTAGGTTACCATGAGGGAGGAAAGCTGGTCGCGGTGCTTCTCGGCTTTTGCCTGTAAATCTTCCACATCAATATTGCCCCGTTCATCGCATTGCACAAGCACGACCTGCATACCGGCCATCACCGCACTGGCAAAGTTAGTACCGTGGGCTGAGGTGGGAATCAATGCCACATTCCGATGACCTTCTCCCCGCTGGCGATGATGGGCCCGGATCACCATCAGCCCGGCAAACTCACCCTGAGCTCCTGAATTGGGCTGTAAAGAGACAGCGGCAAAACCGGTGATTTCGCATAACCAGTTTTCCAGGTTCTCCAGCAACTGCTGATACCCTTTGGTCTGATTCGCTGGCGCGAAAGGATGCAGTTGCCCAAACTCCGGCCAGGTTACCGGAACCATTTCAGTGGTGGCATTTAGTTTCATGGTACACGACCCCAGGGGAATCATCGAGTGTACCAGTGAAAGGTCTTTGTTTTCCAGTTGCTTGATATACCGAAGCATCTCATGTTCGGCCAGATGAGTGTTGAATACCGGATGGGTCAGGTAATCACTTTCTCGTACCAGTGTTTCCGGCCAATCTAGCGTTAGGTCATTCGCTAGCTGATCCAGATCAATATCGCCCTTAGAAATAGCCTGAAAAACCGACAGTACGGCTTCTACATCGGCCAACGTAGTGGTTTCATCCAGTGAGATTCCTACCGTGGCATCCCGAAAGTAGCGGAAGTTCATATTTCGCTCTTCGGCTAACGTTCTCAGCGCATCCTGCTCAGCAACCACTACTTTTAAGGTATCAAAATAGTTGTCATTCTGCTGCTCAAACCCGAGGCTATTCAAGCCTTTTGCCAATACCTTCGTCAGCCCGTGGGTGCGCTGGGCGATATTTTTCAGCCCTTTCGGACCGTGATATACGGCATACATCCCGGCCATTACGGCCAAAAGGACCTGCGCCGTACAGATGTTAGAGGTCGCCCGATCGCGCTTGATGTGTTGCTCCCGGGTTTGTAATGCCATGCGGAAAGCCGGGTTACCTTTGGTATCTACCGAAGCACCGATGATCCGTCCGGGAATCTGCCGCTTGTACTCCTCCCGCGTGGCAAAATAGCCTGCGTGCGGTCCTCCGAAGCCCATGGGTACTCCAAACCGCTGGCTCGTTCCGACCACACAATCGGCACCCATTTCACCGGGTGCAGTGAGCAGGGTCAGGGCCAGTAAGTCGGCAGCCACAGCCACTTTTACTTCTGCTTCGTGAGCGCTCTGTATCAAGTCCCGATGGTTGTGAATGGCTCCGTTGGCATCGGGGTATTGCAACAATACTCCGAACAGATCCGGGTCAGTCAGGTCCAGGTTCTCCAGCGTATCAATTCGTAATGTAATGTCCAGTGGTTCGGCCCGAGTGCGGATGACATTCAGGGTCTGGGGAAAAGTATTTTTATCTACAAAAAAAGTATTGGACTGCTTCTTATCACCCTTTCGCAGTCCGTAAAACATGCTCATCGCTTCAGCGGCGGCAGTCGCTTCGTCTAACAGTGAGGCATTGGCCATATCCATGCCGCTCAGGTCCATCACCATCGTTTGAAAATTGATCAGTGCCTCTAACCGTCCTTGCGCGATTTCGGCCTGATAAGGCGTATAGGCCGTATACCAGCCGGGATTTTCCAGAATATTTCGCTGAATGATTGTAGGAGTGTGACATCCGTAATAGCCTTGTCCCAAGTAAGATTTTGCCACCTGATTCTGCCGGGCAATTTCCTGAAGATGCACTAAGAATTCGGTCTCCGTCTGAGCTGCGGGCAGGTTTAGTGGTTTTTTTAAACGAATCGCTGGCGGCACGGTCTCATCAATCAGGGAATCCAGAGAATTAGCTTCGATCACATGCAGCATTTCGGAGATATCCGAAGGCCGGGGCCCAATATGACGTCGTTCAAAAGGTAGATACGATTGCACATTTAATTTCATGGACATAAAATTAATCGGTCAAAAACAGGAGTAATAAATGATGTGTAGCGCAGGCTGAATGTATCAAAACGAAGCCCAAATATACGAGGGAAAAGCAATTGATCGCTATACCTTATGCTGGAACTTTCATTTACATCCTACAAACCTAAAAAGTGGGGTTTGGGTTCAGGGAAATAGGCGGGAGGCGGGAGGCGGGAGGCGGGAGGCGGAAAATAAATAGAAACAAGCAATCACTTTGGAAAAAAGCAGTAAGTGCTAAAATTTCTCCAAAGCGCCAGTCGCATGATGGCAAGCAGGTAGGAGAATGATCAGTTAACCTGCTTGGCCTCCGTGTATGACAATTGAGCTGTCGAACCGCCCAGCTTACTTTTTTCTCAAAATGAAACGGGTGATTTCTCCCCGGCTGTAAAAGCGAACCGGCACTCCGGATACTCCACAACCGGAACTCGTATAACCTACCATACCTTCGTGCTCCCAGAGCCCTTCCATCAGATGGCGTCCTTTGGAAAGATTTCGAAGCACCGGTACACCTCCGGGTAAGCATACCTGCCCGGCGTGGGTATGCCCGCACAGATAGAGTTGATAGTTTGCCTGGGCGGCTTCCTGATATAATTCCGGTGAGTGAATTAAGGCTACTTTAAAGCCTCCTCCCGACTTTTGCAGGGATTCTACTGCATTCAGCGTAAAGTAGGAATGGGGATCATCTGTACCGGTGAAAGTAATATGCTGATTGCCTCGTTGTATGCGAACACTCTCGTTATTGAGTACGCGAGCCTGCATGTCTTCCAGGTGTCCGGCAATTTGTCGAGTGTCATGATTTCCTAAAGTAGCGTACACTCCGTCAGGGGCCTGGGCCTGTTGAAAAATCTGGCGTAGGGGGGAAAGTACGTGTTCCGGATAGTCTCCGTAGGCATGCAAGCGGTAATCTCCGGTAAAAACGGCCACGTCAAATGATAATGCTGCCAGGCGATCGCAGACAGCATCTTCCAGCCCTGGCAGGCTATCCAGATGCAGATCGGTTACGTGCAGAATACGGTAACCGTCAAATGCTTCCGGTAAATCGTCAAAAAAAAGCTCGTGCTCTTTAATCACAATATCCCGGGCGTTCTGTACTCCGCGTTTATATAAAAAAGTAGCCTTCAACCCTAAGGTGAAATACGGCAGAAAATAGTCAAGACGGGACACCCTTCCCTCCATTAATGCCCGATCACTCAACCGATTAAACCGCAACGCTTCCAAACGCATTCGATTGATCATCCAGTTGTTGGCTTCCGGGGTATCATGATCTCTATTCTCTAGCGTATCAGACTGTTTAATAGCACTCTCTGATAATCTATTCATTACCTGTTTATTTCTAAATTCCTTCTTGTGGAAATTGAATCAGTACGCATGTACTTTTCATTTCAATACCAATTCGCACAAAAATAAGGCCTAAGTATAAGGTTAGGCCTGACGAACGAGAAGAATTTTTTACAAGTAATTTATACAAGCAATTTATATTTATTTTGAATTCATATGATACACAATCAATATTGACTAATTTTTACCATAAAAACAACACTTTATTCTTTTGATAATACTCAAAAGGTTGGGAATTTCGCAAGTACAGGAAAGTATCTGACTATTCAGGAAGCATGCGGCGAAGTCCCGCCAGTCTTTGCTGGAAATAGGGGTCTTCTAAACAATCGGTCACCACTCCCCGGCTGGTAGAGGCATGGATAAAATAAGTTTTCTCAGCCTTCCGATTCGAAACGATGCCGACGTGGCTGACTTTACTCCCGCTGGCAAAAAAAATAAGATCCCCTGGTTGGGATTGATCGGCAGAAATGGCAATTCCCTGATTAAACTGATTGCGGGCTGAGGCCGCGATGGGCGTGCCTACCTGACGATATACGTAGCGGGTAAAGCCTGAACAATCGAAGCCATTGGGCTGCTTTCCGGCAAAACGATAAGGAACACCGAGCAGAGACTCCGCCATGAGTATGAGGCTATCAGTTTTGGATAACACTACCGGGACCGATTCGTCTGTCTCTGCGGTGGGAGGTTCCGAAGTTTGGCGAGCGGCAATGATCAAGAGCGCGCAAAATACCAACAGGTAGATTTCAGACCGCCTGAGTACGACAATCAGGTAAAAATGTAGTAACTGTTTAGGGTTTACCATACGCTCATTCCGGTTGGAAGAGCGCTTTCAGATTCAGCCACAACTGTTTTTTCTTTTCAACATCCTGGCCAATTTCAGCCAGGGTATCGGCAAATAAAAACGCTCTTTCGGTTTCGTCCATCATAACCTCATATTTGCGAAAAAAGTTGCTAAACTGCCACGGCTCAGGAGGCATACCAAACGAAATGCAGATATTGAAATTAATGCCTCCTTCTATCGCATCGGGCGATGGTGCCCGGGAAACATTCACCAGAGAAATGTCTTCCAACGTAAGTTTCAATGCTTGCAGGATTTTCACCAGCAGTTGTTGATGGGCTTCGGCCAGATACTGTTCTCCCGGCTCATCTACCAATATTAAAATTAGCTGACGGTTCTCTCCTAACGGTGTATATACCGCATCATCCGATTCGACAACTTCGCGCGAGTTGTCCTCATTGAGAGCCGTATTGCTATCGATTTCAGGGATCAGGTAGACGGGTTCCTGAAAAAAGAAAGGCAGAAAATTGGTATTTGTTTCGATCATGGCCAGGCAGTACTAAATAACCTAAAGAATGCACGTAAGTTGATAAACTTTAACGGCAATGGCAAAAAATCAGCTTCCTCTCGTGGTATCAGCTTCTCATTTTGGAATATCAAAAATAGAACGAAGCTCATTGGCCTCACCGGGCTGCATTCTCCCAGCCAGCACCAACCGCAACTGACGCCTTCGCAGTGCACTTTCGTATAACTTTTGTTCTTCTACCGTTTCAGGAATAAGCTCCGGTACTCCGGCCTTTGTTCCCTGCGGAGTCACCGCTACCATGGTAAAAAAAGCCCGGTGGCTCTCTACGATCTCGCCATTGGGTACATCTTCGGCTTGCACTTCAATATGCACTTCCATGGAGGTGGAAAACGCCCGCGTTACTTTTGCCTTCAGCGTAACTACATTACCAATTTTAATCGGATGAGAAAAAGAAACATTATCGACCGATGCGGTAACGACAAAGCTATTGGCGTGTTTCTGCGCCGCAATCGCCGCCACAATGTCCATCCAATACAATAACCGCCCGCCCATCAGTCCGTTGAGCCCGTTGGTATCGTTGGGAAAAACCATTTCGGTCATGGTGGTAAATGATTCTTTCGCTGTCTTTTGATTCGCCATGAAATTAACCGGATACTTTATATTTAGATCGTTATGCTCAAGCAAGCTTTTTTTACATCATACTTAAGCTAAGATCACAAAAGTAACCATATTATGGTCAGCGAAAATAGAATTGTGCGAAAAGAAACCACCTCCTGTTCTCACTACCGTTGATCTACGCTCAGGCATTTCTGCTGATAAAACATAGATCAACGTATTAGGACCGAAGATGGTGACCCGACGTTCGCTTTAAAACTTTGTTATTTTAAATTCGGTTCGTCGGTTTTGTTGGTGCTCTTCTTCTGAGCAGGATACTCCATCGGCACACTGATTGATGATATTGCTCTCACCGTATCCTTTTCCAAGAATCCGCTGCTGGCTAATACCCTGAGAAACAATATAATCGGCTGAAGCTTTGGCTCGTTTATCGGATAAGCGGAAGTTGGAAGCTGCGCTACCTCGTGCATCCGTATGAGAACCCAGTTCAATCTCAATGCTAGGGTTTTCCTGCATGATAGAGACGATTTTATTCAGTTCCTGGGCTGCATCGGGACGAATATTGTATTTACCCAAATCAAAATAGATGGGTTGCACATCAATGAGCGCGCCGATATCCGTACCAATGTCAATCTTATCCAGTCGCACATTAAGCACATCGTGCAGGTTGATTTGTCCCGGCTCAGAGAGCTGATCGTTGAACGTCACTGACTTGCCCAGGTATCCTTCTTTGGCAAGGGTAATCTGGTAGCTGATTCGATCCTCGAGCTTCTTTTCCTCCATCACATACCGGAATGTTCCCTGCCCGTCGGTGGTTATCTCCTGCACGGTTTTGCCGGTCATATTGTCCACCAGGGTAATTTTCACTCCGGTGATCGGCGCATCGGTATTGTTTTCGGCAATACGCCCAAACAGGGAAAACTCATAATTTTTCATCAGCGCAATATCCATCTGCCATTCGGTTTTGTCTTCTTCAGTAGATAAATCAGCTTTCTTCTCGAAGTAGTCATTTTCCTGAGCCAGCAACTGGTAGCGGGAATCCGGCTCTACGGCAAAGGAGTACTCTCCTTTATCATTGGCCTTCGTGCTACTGACTTCTTTACCTGCTTCATCCACCAGTATCACCTTGGCCCCGGATAGTACCGTTCCATCCTTTTCATCGGTCACCACACCTTTCACCATCATTTGATCCAGCAGCGGCTTTAGTGTGGTAAACGTATAAATATCATCACTACCCGTACCGCCTTCCCGATTACTGGAGAAGTACCCGGTTCTGCCGTCGGGGTTGACGATCAGGCTAAAATCATCGGAGGTTGTATTGATGGGGTATCCCAAATTGGTCACATGACCACCGGTATTCTGACTGATATCCAACCCATAAATATCCAGTCCACCAGGTCCCTGCCGTCCGTTGCTGGCAAAGTACAGTTCCTGGTCATTGAAGAGGAAGGGAAACATTTCGTTTCCTTCCGTATTAATATTTTCTCCCAGATTCACCGGGGTTTGCCACTCTCCATTGATCAGCGCACTGCGGTAGAGGTCGGTACCACCGAAACCACCCGGCATATCACTGGAAAAGTATAAAGTGGTATCACTGCTGATAGCCGGATGCCCGCAGGAATATTCGGCACTGTTGAAAGGCAATAGTACGGGTTCCCCCCATTTACCTTTTGCTGTTTTTTCAGCATAAAAAAGCTTGAGTTTATTGATACCTTCTTTGCTTTTGCCCAGCTTTTTGTCCTGAAAGTTGCTTCGAGTAAAAACCACTTTGGTATCCTCATCAAAGAAAACGGCCGTTCCTTCGTGATAACGGGAATTGATTTCCTTGCTTAGCGGATCAATATCTTTGGTATCCAAGTCTAATCGGTACAAATCCAGGTAGCTGGAATTATCCCAGGCAAAGCGGCCACGCCCCTCTCGGGCAGACGTAAATACCAGGCCACTGTCGTAGAAGATGGGAGAGAAATCCGCCTGAGGAGAGTTAAAATCCGCTTCACTGACTGTGAGATAAGACTCATTCCGAAAAAAAGCTTCCTGGTTCTCAATGCCTCGAATACGGTTTAATACTCTCCGTTCCTGCCCTTTTTCCTTTAAGTACTTTTCGTACCAACTTTTGGCCTGCTCATATTTTCCGTTACTGCTCAATGCTTCGGCATAGTAGAGTTTATGATCCAGCGAGGCAACGGTATCATCCACTACCTGGGCATACCAGTATTCAGCATTGACCGGGTCATTTAACCGGCGAAAGCTCTCGGCTATTTTCAGTTTGGTTTCCTGACGGGCACTGTCTTTCTCGTAGGCTTTTTGATAAAATCCAAGGGCCCGGGCATAAGCCATTTCCTGATAATACTGATCACCTTCCTGGATCAGGTGGCTCTGAGCGCTTACCTGCACTACACTCATCCAGCCTATTACTGTCAATTGAATAATAAGTTTCATTGTAGATACTGTTTAGAAATAGCGGGGAGTAAGCATTTTTTTGTCTTTTCTAAGAAAGCGATAGCTGAGCATCAGTTCGTGGGAGCCCGAGTGAAACGAGCGCAGATCGGTCAGCGTATAATCGTAGGCGTAGCCAAACCTGAACTGGGGGGTGATCTGAAATTCAATCAGAAAGCTTATCGCGTCAAAAGACCGATAGGAAGCACCCAGCCACAGAATTTCTTTGATCAGAAAGTTGACATTGATATCAACCTCCAAGGGGGCTCCTTCCACTGCTTTTACCAATATATTGGGCTTCAACTTAAGATCAGGGCTCAGGTCAAACACATAGCCGGAAGACAAAAACCAGTGCCGATACTGTTGCGCCATAGAGCCTTCCTCTCCGGGATAGGGATTGGCCAGCAGGTGCGGCAGCGAAAAGCCTACGTAAAACCGATCAGTACTATAATAAGTACCGGCCCCGATATTGGGCAGAAACGACCGCAGGTCATCACTGGAAAACGAGGCATCATCTCCCTGAGGCACTACCACATTACTGAAGCCAGCCCGGTAGGAATTAAACCCGGCCTGCAATCCGGCTGATAAGGTCCCTTTACGAAATTTAATGCGATAAGCGTACACCGCATAAGCACCGTACTGATTCGTTACACCGATCTCGTCATGGGTAAGTAGTAAGCCTAGCGCGATTTTACGACCTTTTAAAGGAGCGTGCATGGAAAACGTCTGGCTGCTCGGGGCTCCATCCATGCCCAGCCACTGCTCACGGGCCAGGGCAGTCATTGTTAAAGATCCCTGGCTTCCCGCATAGGCCGGATTGATTGCCAAACCATTAAACATATATTGGGTGTACATGGCCTGCTGCTGTCCATAGCCTGCTACTGAGGCGAGTGACAGACAAGTGGCTGCCACCCACTGAATTAAGCGTGTCATATTCATGATACTCATTTACTTTGTGTCCTTTATGGTTTATCGGTGTACGGTGATAAAGCCCTTCAGCGGTTTCTCACCATTTCCTAAATCAATAATGTAAAAATAGGTGCCATCGGGAACCTCTGATGCCCCCAGTACAAGACCAATCGAGGACTCGCTGCTCCAGGCCCGATCTGCATTATTGTAGCCCTGCACTTCAAATATTTTGTTGCCCCAGCGATTGAAGATTTGCACAGAATTGTTAGGGTATTCATCAATACCATCTATCTGCCATATTTCATTCGTACCATCCTGGTTCGGAGAGAATCCCTTGTAGATAACTATTGTCTCTTCTTCTCCATCGGGCACACCATCATTATCACTGTCGGTTTCCTGGAAATCCGGGATACCGTCATTATCGCTGTCGCGGGGATTCTCAGGATCACTTCCCGCCTCGGTTGCATCGGCAACTCCATCCCCGTCACTATCGGTTTCTCGCAAATCAGGAATGCCGTCGCCATCGGTATCGGTCAGTTGACTGGGATCACTACCGGCCTCAATGGTATCGGACAGACCGTCTCCATCGCTATCGGTATCCTGGAAATCAGCAATACCATCACCATCCGTATCCACCGGAGCATTCGGATCATCGCCGGCTTCCAGACTATCAGATACTCCGTCATTATCACTGTCGGTATCCTGAAAATCGGGTGTGCCGTCGCCATCACTATCGGCTGGATTCGCGGGATCAGCTCCCACTTCAGTTGCATCGGAAATACCATCGTTATCACTATCCGTATCCTGGAAGTCGGGCGTGCCATCGCCATCGCTATCTACCGGGTTTGCAGCATCCGCTCCAGCTTCGATGCTATCGGCAATACCATCTCCGTCGCTATCCGTCTCTTTGGCATCGGCAATACCATCACCATCGCTATCCGTAGGTTGGGTGGGATCGTCGCCAGCTTCGGCGGTATCTGATAATCCGTCACCGTCACTGTCGGTATCCAGGAAGTCGGGTGTACCATCACCATCGGTATCATCAGGGCTTTCCGGATTATCTCCTGCCTCTACTGCATCGGGCACTCCATCGTTATCGCTGTCAGTATCCTGAAAATCAGGTGTGCCGTCGCCATCACTATCCACCGGGTTATCCGGGTCATCGCCGATCTCTACACTATCAGGCACGCCATCATTATCACTATCGGCTGCTCCGCTATCTCCCACATTCACAGTTGCAGTTCCGGAAACACACTGCTCGGGAGTGCTGCGATCGCAAACCTGATAGGTAAAGCTATCTTCACCGATATACCCAGCGTCAGGGACATAAGTGAATGTACCATCGCTGTTGAGCGTCAGGGTACCGTTCGCTGGTGCTGTGATCAGTTCAGGGTTGAAATCCAGACCACTTCCCTCAGGATCAGTCACAAAATCAGCCAGCGTGCCATCGTTGATGGCCCCATCGGTACTGACGGTGAACGTGGCAGGAGCGGCTACCGGAGATCCATCAGCCACGGCACCCACCGTAAGGGTTACCGCTGCCGGATCAGTGGCATAGGCTGTGCCATCGAAACCATTCCAGCTAAAAGCGTCTGTTCCATTGAAGTTCGCGTTAGGCTCAAAAGTAAGTTGCTCCAGTTGAGCTACCGGAATTTCATCATTGACCGCCACGGCCACCCCATTCAAATACAACACTCCATTTTCCGGTAAGCTCACAATCTGGATTTTAGTTAAGACCTCGCCATCAGCATCACTGAACTGATCCGTAAAATCAGTCGCGGCAAATGCTACTGGCAGGTCTTCTTCGCCTTCTTTGCTCACTTCACTCAATACTGGTGTGTCCTGTACGGCATCAATGGTAAGTTCTACCGTTGCTTCGCTGTCGGAGTACTGAAACCCATCATGTCCATTCCAGGTAAAGGCCGTTGTCCCGTTAAAATCAGGATTAGGCACAAAGGTAAGCTGACTCAAATCAGCCGCATCAATTTCATCATTCTCAGCCACGGCGACTCCGTCCAGAAATAATGTTCCGTTGGCGGGCAGGCTGGTGATCTGAATTTTAGTCAGGGGGTCGCTATCGGCATCACTGAACTGATTGGTAAAGTCCGCTGCGGTAAAGGCCATTGTTTCATCTTCATCGCTGGTTTTCGGTACATTTGTTAATACTGGTGCCTGTTGAGGCACAACATTAATGTCAACCTGTGCTCCAACCGCTGCATACTCGGTACCATCGTGGCCGTTCCACCCAAAGCTGGTGAGTCCGGTAAACCCTACACCAGGTTCAAAGCTAAGATTCGCCAGGTCGGCCGCTGCTATTTCATCACTCAACACTACATCCACTCCGTTAAGGCGTAGCGTGCCATTGGCGGGCAGACTGGTGATCTGGATTTTGCTTAGTGCATCCCCATCCACATCACTGAATTGATCGGTGAAATCAGTGGCTGAGAAATCCGTGATTTTGTCCTGAGCGGCCGGCTTCGCGACATCAGTCAGCGTGGGGGCATCGTTAACAGCTGTCGCGTCAACGGTAATGGTGTGCTCCGCACTTTCATCTCCAGCATCGTCTGTTACTTTAAAGCCAAACGAGGTATAGGCAACTCCATTTCCATCTTCCGCAGGCGAATAAGTAAACAAGCTGCGATCAGCAAAAGCTGTTTCGCCAGTGACATCACCGCTATTAACCGCCACTCCATTATAAAGCAAGGTACCTTCGCTGGGCAAACTGGTAATAATGACTGCCGCAAAATTATCTCCATCAGCATTTTCGGTAAAGGCAAAATCAACATCATTGAATACGTAATCCGTATCTTCATCGGTAGTAATGGTACGATCGGCACTCACCGGGGCATCGGCAATGGCATCTACATTGGCCGTTAAAGTATAGTCCGAACTAAACTTCCCGGCCGCATCAGCCACCTGGAATGTGAAGGTGGCATAAGGTGTTCCATTCTCATCAGCATCGGGACGAAAGACCAGGTTTCCTGCACTCAGGTCAGCCAGGCTTATGACATCATTCGCTTCCACGTCCACCCCATTGAGAAGCAACGAGCCGGCAGTTTCAAGACCAGTAATTTTAATACCATCAAAGTTATCACCTTCCACATCAGCATAATTGGCGGAAAAATCAGTATCAGAAAAAACGTAGTCCGCATCTTCATTGGTGGTAATGCTTTCATTGTCTGCCGTAGGAGGATCGTTGAAAGGATTTACCGTGATATCAATGCTTGCATCATCAGTACCTCCGTTGCCATCTGCTGAGGCTAATGTAAGCTCGGCCGCCCCGGTATAATCTGTATCCGGGGTGAATAAGGCCCCGGCTAATCCGGCATTAATATCGGCCACGCTACCACTAAAGGTCATGGTGGCATCATCATCCCCATCGCCGACCGTAAAGGCCAGTCCCGTGGTCTGACTCAGCGTAAAGGTGCCATTGGTGGCGGTAATCGTCACCGTCTGGGCATCTCCATCCACATCGGTTATGCTCAGGGCGTTCCCATTCGCTATGCTAAACACTAAATCTGTATCTTCCTCACCGGTTTCCGTAGAAGGTGCATTTACCACAGGGGCATCATTGACCGCATCTACATCAAAGGTAATGGTATTGCCCGCGACTGCATCCACGGTACCGTCATTGACTGTGAAATCAAAGTCGGCATATCCGGCGCCATTCTCATCCGTGGCTCCCACAAACTTCAACCGATTGGCATCCAGATCTGCTTTGCTCACCTCATCTGTGGCCGATAGGGCTTCCCCACCATCAACCTCACCATCACCATCGGCATCCACAAACAAAGTGCCCGAAGCGGGTATCGCATCTATGGTAATCTTGCTCAACACATCACCATCTACATCACTATAGCCCAAGTCACCGGTCGCAATCACCAAGGGCACATCTTCATCTGCCGTCAAAGTGTTATCC
>JAVKCN010000050.1:0-10719 GCA_040222715.1 Cyclobacteriaceae bacterium
TTAGCTTTGTTGTCGTCAAGATTTGCATATTCTTTGTTTTGTACAATGAGTATTTTACACACTTGCAAATCTTGACTTTTTTTGACTGTTAAGCAATATAACCCTCTATCTATCAGCTATTTCCTGAATAATTGACGTTAAACAGGTAAAGAAGCCCCAGAACATATTTCATACTTTGAGAGCCCATTGGTAGAAAAGTGTATGTTATCCCTACTCTGCCTTAACGCCCGCGTGTCAGGTAACCAATATCCTAACGCCCGACTGACCGCATCCATTATACAGGGACACCATATACCGGCCCATGGTTCGAAACAGGCAGTACTCCTTACTACCCAAAGAAAAAGCGGAACCCGAATGGATTCCGCTTGAAGCGACACCTTCACCCTGACACTGCCAGGATGCTACGCAGTTACGATTCGTTTCCTTACCAGGGTGCGCTGGTTCCCTGCAACACCCACATTTTAGACCAGGGGCTGTCGGCTCCCACGGCTCCGGAATAGGGCGTTACTTCTAATTGATCAATCGCTGCATTGGCATTGGTAGTATTGTTATTGAGTTCGTCGTTTCCATAGGGATAACGAAGGGCTACTACGGGCTGGTCGGAAGCGGGACCCACCTGCAAAGCTGGTAAGCCGGTGCGTCGGTAATCCATCCAGGCTTCGGTGGCGGCTGTCCAGCTGGCCACCCACTTTTGGGTGATCACCTGCGCAACGGTACCGTCAAACGCCACGCCGGGCATCGTGATAAATGCCTCGTACTCATTGCCTTTTCCCCAGGTATCCAGTGAGTATTGAATGGCATTGTAGTAATGCTCCTCGGCACTACCTACCCCCCAGCCCTTCAAGGCAGCTTCAGCCAGGATGAAGCTCACTTCGGCAGCCGAGATAATCCGGGCCTGTAGAATGTCTCCGGCAGCACCAGACGTGGCATAAATGGGAGCCAGTTGAGAAATATGCTGGTTGCGCGTACCCTGTCCGGGATCAGGATTACCATTGTAGGACTCAGGAATGGTCAGCCCTGGAGTAAGCCCTACGTACAGATCAGTATCGTACGTAACCGCGGCAGGATCAAACCGACGGGTGAATTTGGTGTCCTGCATCTCCATGAACTCCAGATACGAATAAGTTACCACACTTAAAGGTTCTCCATCCGCCCGAATCACATCTTCCACCTCGGTAGGCAGGGTTGGGTCAGCCACCCATTGTACAGCAACAGAGTCGAACCATACCGAGATTCGGGGATCACTGGTACCCACCAACTGGTTTATCAGAGTCTCACAAGCCTGCCAGCGGGTAAAATTATCTACGTCGGTGTATTGAGAAGGCCATACATCATCAGAACCACCGGTGTAATCCAGGGTCACGTCCTGGTCGGCTGACTGAAGATACATGCCACTGTTGTATACAGCTTCGATGCCAGCCTGCGCCACATCGGGTTTCTTCTCTGAAATCCGCATATAGTAGCGAAGCAACAGTGAGTTGGCAAACCGCTGCCACATCTCAGTGTCACCGCCGAAGTACAGGTCGGCAGCACCATTGACCACACTAGCATCGGCGGAGGCAAAGATGGTAGCGGCCCGGTTGAGGTCCGCGATGATGCCATCGTAAATCACTTCCTGGCTATCAAAGACGGGGTATTCATTATTATCTCCGCCCTCATCTCCATTCACGGCATTGGTGTAAGGAGCATCGCCCCAGATATCGGTGATATTACCGTAGATGAATGACTTCATGGTGAGGGACACTCCTTCAAAGAAGCCGTATCCCAGATCCACTGCCCGCTCTTCCAGCAAAGCGTTGGTTCGGAGCATGCCATACCAGTTATCCCATTCGGTAGCACTCCAGTCGTACTGGTTATGTTCGCTGTACCAGCCGTTCTTTTGCGTATGTTGCATGGCTCCGGCAATGTTGTTAAAACCCAGGTCCAGGTATTGCTGGGCCGCCGGGGCCAGTACAGAGGGCATCAGCAGGTTAGGGTTCGCCGAGGAAGGATCAATCCCATTGGGGTTGATATTCATTTCAGTCAGTTGATCATCACAGGCGGAAGCGATCAGCAACCCGATCATGATGAGGAAAGTCTTCTTTATATATTGTAAGTTCATCATTGCTAATGAGTTGTTGGGTTCATTAAAAATTGAAATTCAACTTAAAGCCAATCGGCACGCTCCAGGGCATCACATTCTGCCGCTCCATACCTTGTCTGAAATAGCTTTGGGTATCTCCCTGCGCTCCGTTGGTAGCCTGGAAAGCTCGCTCCGGATCAATACCAATATCGGCGGCAGTCCACAGCATAATATTTCGGGTGTAAATGGCAATAGAGGCATTGCTGATACTTCCTATGTCTGGTAGCTGATAGGCCAGGGATAGTTCTCGCAGCTTGATAAACGAAGCATCAAAGGTCACCTGCTCATTGTAATCCCAGGGATAGGTATTGGTGATGGGGTATACATTGGTACCCGATCCGCCCAGGTGCTCTACATATTCATCATCACTAAAGTCATCCGGGGTATCGGCACCAGCCGTCTGGATTACACCAGGGACAAAGGCACCATCATTACCATCAGCGTCCACCGCAAAGCCTCCCGTTTCGGCGGTATGCCCACCCACTCGGGGGTAGTTGCCGGCCTTCGGAATGATATACTTTTCAGGATCTGATTTCAGCAGTTCCACTAATTCACCCTCGCTGTACTGCCCACCGGGGATCAGATTATCCAACTGACGCTGTGACTTCCAGTCGGACTCGCCGTAGCGGTAGGTAAATGACATAAACTCACCCCCCTGTCGCCAGTCAAAGCTGGCATTTAAGGTAAACCGCTTGAAGCGGAGTGAGGTCTGCATACCCATGATGAAATCAGGATTGAAGTTCCCTACGTAGCGCATGTTCTCCCGGCCTGATAGCTCAATCCACTCTCCGTTCTCACTTAACACGGGCCAGCGGTAATAGGGAGAGTTTTCATCCTGCACATACGCGTATCCGGCACTATACATGTTACCAATCTCCTCACCAACATCGGTGATGGCACCACCGCCATTTTCACCCCACAGGGTGATGAACTCAAGATTCTCACTCAACTCCTCTACGGTAGTGGTGTTGGTGCTCCAGTTCAGGTTCACATCCCAGGTCAGTCCATCGCGTTGGATGGGCGTACCACCCAACGTGAATTCCCATCCCCGGCTGCGGATCAGCCCTGCATTGATGTATTTGCTATTGAACCCGGACGATTGCGGCAGGTTGATGGCAAATATCTGGTTCTCGTTGTCGATGGAATAATACGTACCACTGAAGCGCAGCTTATTCTCAAACATATTCAGGTCAATCCCGCCTTCTACGGAAGTAGACAGTTCGGGCAGCAGGTTAGGATTTAGCAGTCCGGAAGGTACACTCACGGTCGTCACTGTATTGTAATTACCCGTGCTCAGAGATGGCTCTAAGCGATAAGGATCAGTGTCGTTACCTACCTGGGCCCAGCCGCCTCTCAGTTTCAGCATATTTACCGTTTCGGGAAGATCGAAGGTATAATTGGCCAGCCAGCTCAGGGAAGCAGAAGGATAAAAGTAAGAGCGGTTGCTGGCAGGCAGCGTACTGGACCAGTCATTTCTTCCGGTGATGTCCAGGTACAGCTGGTCTTTAAAACCAAAGGATGCCAGCGCGTATAAGCTGTAGATGGCTTTTTCACTGATTGAGCTTCCCACGCTGATGTTATCCAGCGGAATATTGCTTACGTTGTAGATTCCGGGAATGACCAAACCATTGTTTCGGTTACCCCCCGACCCAATGCTGGAACCAAAGTATTCGCGATGCATGATATTTCCGCCAAAAGAAAGGTTCACATCAAACAACCCGGCTTTGGTATCGTAGGTAGCCAAGAAATCGGTATTGGATTCCTGGGAGGAGATATCGCTTAAGAAGTACCCTCCCTGAGCCGCCCGGCTATAGCTAAATGGAATTTTCGTCTCCCGGTTTTCATTCACCCGGTCCAGCGAATAGCGGGCCATCAGGGAAAATTTATCGGTGAAGTCGTAGGTTAAGGATAGATTTCCGTAGATACGGTCCCGGACAAAGGCATTTTCAATACCGTAAGCGATAAAATAAGGATTATCCCCGGCATCCGTGCGGATCTGCTGTATTCCCTCCTGTCCTTCTACCCATATATCTTTCATCTCATTGTAATCTACGTGCGATGAAGCATACACGGCCTCCAGCGGATTGGCCCGTCGGTCTCCGGTGCTGGGGCGGTCATTGGAATGCGTACGTCCCACATTGATGTTTGAACTGAAGTTAAGCTTATCTGTGATACTGTAATCGATGGCGGTAGACAGGTTATTCCGGAAGAGGTCCGAATTCGGGATCATGCCCTGGTGGACCATGTTGGAGTAAGATACCCGGAAGCTTCCGTTACCATTGCCTCCGCTTACCGCAACATTGTTATTGGAAGTGATACCCGTTTGCATAAAATCCTTCATAGCGTTCGGATACGACCGCAACGCGGTCGGAGTAGCCACGCCGTTCTCATCAACCGGGCTATTCCATTGCACGGCGGTAATACCCTCATCCAGGTTCGGGCCACCCCAGTAGGCCGATCCCTCATTGAAGACTCCGTTACGTTGCCCGTTGGCATATTTGTAGTGAAAATCCAGCAGGCGGGTAGGGCGTTCAAATACATTAGACGTAGAGAAAGAAACTCCCAACGCCTTATTTCTGACCCCTGATTTGGTGGTGATGATGATTACTCCGTTACCCGCACGTGTTCCATACAGGGCAGCAGCACTGGGGCCTTTCAGTACGTTGATACTTTCAATATCATCCGGATTAATGTCTGAGATGGCATTGCCATAATCCACCTGGTTGCCATCGCCATTCTGCGTAACGTTATTCAGGCCATTCGACATCGGCACTCCATCCACCACGAAGAGTGGCTGGTTATCGGTCGTCAGGGAAGTAGCTCCCCGAATGATCACACTCAGTGAAGAACCCGGGCCGCTGGTCTGGTTAATCGTAACCCCCGGCACCCGGCCTGATAAAGAACTCAACACGTTTTCCTGAGATACCTGTCTCAGTTGTTCTCCTTCCACATTGGCCACATCGTAGCCCAAAGAACGCTCCTCACGTTCAATACCCAACGCGGTTACGACCACTTCATTCAAAGAACGAGTATCCGTTGCCATCGACACATTTATGGTCGTTTGATTACCTACGGATACTTCCTGGGTAGTATAGCCAATAGATGAGAAAACCAGCGTAGAGGTACTGCCTTCCACACTGAGAGAGAAATCACCTTCTACATCAGTCACCGTACCGTTGTTGGTCCCTTTTTCCACCACATTCACTCCGGGTAAGCCTCCGCCTTCTTCATCTGATACGGTGCCCCGCACATTGATGCGCATCTCTCGCACTGCCGGAAGTATAAGACTGTGGCCGCTGAGGTCCACCAAAAAATCCTGTGGTTTCATCGTAGGCTTCACCGGCTTCTCGCGGGCCGGAACCGAAACCTGAATCGGTCGAATGACATAATCAATCTTGCCAATTTTCTTGTACTCCAGTCCTGAGACCGAAAGCACACTTTTCAGGGCCTCTTCCGGATTATTATACTCATAATCAATCAGTTCAGAAGCCACTTTATGCGGTTTTATTTCCTGTTCGCTGTAATTAATACTGATCCGATACTGATCCGCCAGATGCGTTAGCGCCTTCTTAAGAGACACTTTCTTTGTAAGCGTGCCTTGCGAGAGACTGGCGTCGGCGGTCAGTTCAGCCAGGTTAAAGTCCTGCGCCTGCAAATGTACGGGCAGGCTCAAAGCCGCCAGTATGGCAAGCCAGATAAAGTTCTTAGGTAGATAAAATTGTTTCATCTTTCAGGTTTTTAAGATGTAAATTGATTAGAGTATGAGGCGATAGTAAAGTTTTTCATAAGCTACTATTTTGGAGTTGTATGTTGGTAAAGTTTTGGTTAATCGCTTTATAAAAGTTGTTAAGCATTATTTAATTTAGAGCGCTGGTTGTTGTATTCGTATTTGCTGATTGACCTGCGTTACATTAAAATCGAAACTCTCCGAGAGTGCTACCAGCAAAATTGAAATATCATCAGCCGGGCAGGAGCCAGTAAATTTATACGCCAGCCACTCCTCATTCTCTACTTGTATCTCGTAACCATAAGTATCCGTTAGTCGCTGAGCGATCTTTTCAATGCTCTCGTTCTCAAAGAAGAGGCGGTTATCTTTCCAGGCGGAATAGACCGTAGGATTCACCAGTGTTTTAACCAGTTGATCCTCGCTGAGCGTAGCCATTTCTCCCGGCTCAAGAAATAGTGTTTCCCCTTCCTGCGATGCATTCGCTGGCTGTAGTTTGACCTTGCCGGTATTCAATACTACCTGGGTTTCCCCGTGCCGGGCTTCTATGTTAAAACTTGTACCCAATACTTCTACGTCCAGTTCATGGGTATGCACAATGAATCGTCCATCTTTGGCCTCCGGCTTTTTCACTACCTCGAAAAAAGCTTCACCTTCCAGCCAGACTTCCCGGGCAAGATCATCGGCCCAGGCTTTTTTGAACCTCAATCGGGAATTGGCATTCAGCTTTATCCGGGTGCTGTCGGGCAATATGACCTCCCGTTGCTCGCCAAAATGCGTGGCATATTCCTGATAGGTCAGGATATTACCAATATGCCACATAAAGTAGCTGCCTACCAATAGCAGAGCGATTGCCGCTGCCATAGACAGGTAACGTTTCTGGAAATTTATCATACCCTTTCGCGGCTGTTTCGAGTTAATCTGCCGCATGATATATGTTTTTGCTTCCTGCTGTTCTTCCCGACTGGCTTCTTCCACCCTAAAATTCAGAATATGGAGGATACTTTTTGCCTGCGCTATCGTATCTGATTTCTCAGGGTGTTTATCCATCCATTGTTCCCAGAAGACCTTCGTTTCATCATCAGGCCGTTTCACCCAACGACTGAAAAATGCGTCCGTTACGAAGTCTTCTACGTCATATTGACTGTAGTCCATAAGGCTCTAGTGGTGCTTTTACAGTTAGGAGACAGAAAGCAGGCAGATGCCCTCAAAAGTTTTTATTTTTTTTCAAGGTCATAAGTAGTTGTTCCTTACTTTGGTTAGCGGTTGTGACGAGTTATCCCCTCGCCTGATATCTTTTCGGGAAGATTGTTTGGAGATTGGCCGTGCTTGCATGTATTTTCAGGCACTCAATTCACTACAACAACCACCTCAATATGGATCGCCGAGACGCTGTAAAAGCCATTGCCATTACTTCCCTCACTCCTTCTCTGGTATTGGCTCGCCCCAGAAAAAACCACCTGCTCACCGGAAGAGCCGCTGAGCACTCCAGCAACTGGGAGCAGTGGCCGGACATGCTGTGGGTAGGTCCTGACTACTGGGGCAATCGCTTGCAGGACTGGGAGATCCGTAACGGAAAAGCCGTTTGCAACATCAGTGGTAAAAATCGTGCTCTGCACTGCCTCACCACCCAAACCACCATGGAAGCCGGTCGGCTCGAAACCGAAGTAACGGCATCGCTACTGAATGATGGTGCGCCTGAAGGGTACGTTGCTTTCCGCTTAGGAGCCAAAGGCCATTTCGATGACTACCGCTCCGCCGCCGTGTACGGGCAGGGACTGGATGCCGGTATCACGACAGAAGGCCACCTTTTCATCGGCGAGCAGCAACAGTCCGGTGGACAGTTATCCGGTAAAGAACTCCGTCTTCGGTTACTTGCTGAACCGCAGGGCAACTCCTATCGGATCACGCTGGAAGCCTCCGAGGTAAATAATGCCAGTAATAAAACAACTTATTCCGTAGACAATATTCCAACCCAGACACTGGCCGGAAACCTGGCGTTGATTGCGCATTTTCCGGGCGAACAGGAAAACGAAACTCCTTCCTCAGCGGCTTTTGCCGAGTGGAAGATCAGCGGCACCAAACTCTATCAGGACGATTCGCAGGTATGGGGTCCGGTGTGCTTTGCCTATTATACCCTACACCAAGGCATACTGAAATTAAACGCCCAACTTACCCCCATCGAGGCCCTGACCGATCATCAGGTAGAACTTCAATTGAAGGAAGGTAGTACCTGGAAAACCGTGCAGACGAAACAAGCAGACCCCGAAGCCCGGATTGCCCAGTTTCGAGTGGAGGACTGGTCCTACAAAGAAGAAGTTCCTTACCGGGTGAGGCTCACACTGCCTCTGCTTAATGGTGCTCAGGAATTTTTCTACGAAGGAGCGATTGCGCAGGAGCCGACAAACTCCTCAGAGATACGAACGGCGGTCTTTAGCTGCAACGCTGACTACGGCTTTCCTGACAATGAGATCGCGCCCAATGTAGCCAGGCACCAGGCCCATCTGGCCTTGTTTCTGGGCGATCAGTTTTACGAAGGCACCAGCGACTTTCCTATCCAGACCGCGCCGGTAGATAAAGCGCTGTTGGATGTGCTGTGCCGCTGGTACATGTTCGGCTGGTCGTACCGCGAGATATTCCGCAATATACCTGTAGCCATCATCCCTGATGACCACGATGTATACCACGGAAACCTATGGGGAGAAAGTGGCAAAAAGGCACCTACCGATGAAGGCTGGGGCTATGTTGCCCAGGACCAGGGTGGTTATAAAATGCCGCCTCGCTGGGTAAATGCCCTGCAACGCATGCAAACCAGCCACCTGCCCGACCCTTACGATCCCACCCCGATAAAACAGGACATCAGTGTGTATTACACCAACTGGAATTACGGGGGCATTAGCTTTGCCATTTTGGAAGACCGGAAGTTTAAATCCGCTCCCCAGCATATACTGCCTCCGGCAGCGCAGGTGATGAATGGGTTTGTGCAGAACCCGGAGTTTGATATTAAGCAATACAGCGAATTGGATGCCGACCTGCTGGGAGAACGGCAGATGGAATTTTTAGAAGCCTGGGTGAAAGACTGGGATCAGGGCACTGAGATGAAAGCGGTACTCTCCCAAACCAACTTTTGCACAGTAGCCACCCTGCCCGAAGGCACGCTCATTGACCAGATCGTTCCCCGGCTGGAGATTCCTGAACTCGGAAAATATGTGAAGGGTGATGCTCCTACGGTAGATATGGACTCCAATGGCTGGCCCCAGAAAGGCCGCAACCAGGCACTAAAATTAATGCGCAAAGGTTTTGCCTTTCATATTGCCGGTGACCAGCACCTGGCCAGTACGGTACAGTACGGCGTGGATGAATTCCGGGACGCGGGTTACGCTTTTGCCGGACCAGCCCTCAACAACCTATGGCCTCGCCGCTGGTGGCCCACTGTGCCGGAGAATCATCAGCCCTTACCGGGGCAGCCCAAGTACTCCGGCGATTTTCTGGACGGTTTTGGTAACCACATGACGATTCATGCCGTTGCCAACCCCCGGCAAACCGGGAAGGAACCTGCCCGCATCTACGACCGGTCTACCGGTTATGGCATCATCACCTTCAACAAGGAGAATCGGACGATTAACATCGAGTGCTGGCCTCGCTACGTTGACCCCAAAGATCCGTCCACCGGAGCGCAGTATGCCGGCTGGCCCATCACCATTACCCAACAGGATAACTACGGAAGAACTGCTCAGGCATGGTTACCTACGCTTGAGATAGAAAACCTGTCGGATGCAGTGGTTGAGATTATTGATGAAGCCCAGGATGAACTAGTCTATGCCCTGCGGATCAAAGGCAATTCTTTTGACCCTAAAGTCTTCCAGAAAGGCAAGTATACCATCCGCGTGGCCGAGCCAGAGACTGGTAAGCTCAAGGAGATGAAAGGTGTGCAAGCCTCAGCTTCCAAACCCAAAAAGCCCTTAAAAGTAACCGTTTAACTCCTATTCCGATTCACTACGCCGAATACGGATCACGACGGATTTGGAAATGGGCTGCTCACTACCTCGGGCCGAGCGGGTATGCGGCACCAGCACATTGGCTTCGGGGAAATACGTGGCCGCACACTGCGGAGGTATTCGGTAGGGAACCACCAGGAAACGTTCGGCCACGCGCTCTACACCATCGTACTGACTCACCAGATCCACCACCGTTTCCTTTTGAAGACCGAGCGCGGCCATATCTTCAGTATTCATCAATACCACTCGCCGTTCGTAGTGAATGCCCCGGTAACGGTCGTGTAAACCGTAAATGGTGGTATTATACTGATCGTGGCTGCGGATGGTCATCATCAGGAATTCTTCCTCAGCCAGTGCATGATCCGGGAGTTCGTTGATCGTGAAATTCGCTTTGCCAGTATCAGTCTTAAAATTACCCTCCCGGGCACCGTTCGGCAGGTAAAACCCTCCGGGCTTACGTACCCTTTGGTTATACTCTCCGAAACCGTCTACGGTGTGTTCAATGGCATCCCGAATATGATCGTAATTGGCAGCCATGGCATCCCAGTCCACGGTGGTGTCAGCACCCAGAGTGGCTTTGGCAAGTTCGACCACAATCTTCGGTTCGCTGAGTAAATGTTCAGAAACCGGATCTTTTCCCCCCTGCGACTGATGAACGACTCCGGTAGAGTTTTCTACCGTCACGAACTGCGTACCACTGGCCTGCACATCGAGTTCGGTACGGCCCAGGCAGGGAAGGATGAGTGCGGTTTTCCCGTGCATCACATGGCTGCGGTTCAATTTGGTGGAAATCTGCACAGTCATGTCGCATTGCTGCAGTCCTTTCGCCGTATATGCGGTGTCTGGGGTAGCGGACACGAAATTACCGCCCATGC
>JAVKCN010000051.1:0-75333 GCA_040222715.1 Cyclobacteriaceae bacterium
CCATTCGGTTTCTTCCCATTTTTTGATACTTTCAGACTTGAGCAATGGGCGCATTTGAGTTTGATTGTTATTTCGCACATAACTATCTAACAAAGCTTCCATTGCTCTTTATTCATTATCATACATTCTTTACCACTACCAAAATTTTTTGATTGATGATACTATAAAGTACGGGGGAAATTGCTAGGAAGATGGTAACTTCTGTTACAGAAAATCATGATTTAAATCATGAACTAAAAGAGAAAATTTACCACAAATATCCTGACATAAGTCATCTAAAAGTGATAATTAACGATCATATTGATCTGAAACATATTCACCTTATTCAGTACAAAACCGGGGTCGTCCGGTACGTTGTGATGCCCCCATTTATACGTCAGCAACATTTCTGGTTTCAGGTGACTTTCGTGCGTATGCTGGTAGAATAGATCCAGGTTGATATGCGTGTAATCCGGTATACCGTACTTATTTTCTGCCGGATGGTGAACCGACGGCCGCCACTGATGACCGAGGCTGGTGACTGTCTGTAGTTTTTGTTTTTTGAACGAAAAAAGACGTTCGTAGGTCAGCACTACCGCATGGTTGTTTGCCGAACCCTCTGTTCGCTCCCGCTTTTGCACCGTAAACAGTGACTCGCGTCCCCACTCCCGGGGAAACAGAAAACGATCTCCTTTCAGCACATGATCATAGCCTAAAGAAATCGCAGTGTGGTCTAACTTTTGGGTTAACTGCACCCCCAGCACATTGGCATGTTTTCCTGAAAAATAACGCAGAGAATCTACCGCATTTCCTCCTTCACCTTCCCGGTCCTGATGCAGCCATTCCAGGGAAAAAGCAGTATTCATATTCTTAAGGTGAAGCGTTGGTTTAAGATACAACGTATGGAAAATATTCTGAGCAAAATAATCCCATAGCTCCAGATTCAGGATGCGCCAGGGTTGCATAGACAGACCAGCAACCATGATGTAATCTGACTGGGTATGTCCGGCATACTGACTGGGGCTTCCGTCGGGATTTCTGCCAACCGAGTGTTGACCGATGCTCTCCCCGATGGCATAAAACCTTTGGGTAGCTCGGGGAGCAATAGCGTTGAGCCAGCCCAGTTGCAATGTATATTCAGGCGATGGCCGGTACTGGTACCAGATTCCCTGACCCAGCGTGGGTATCATGCGGCCGTCCTGCGGGTTGATAAAGGGAGATTCTACTTTCAATCTTCCCACCCGCAGGTCATGTTTATCGGGAGTATAGTGCAGGTACAGTTCGCCCGGCAATACGATCCATCGGTCATTCAGGTCCTGCAGGTCGAAGAGTGCTTTCTCATACCGACTTCCCTTGCCGGTTGTTGCATCGGGAATCGTAAGATCCTGGATTCCGAGATTCACTGAGGTATAAAGTATCGTTCCGGCCCTGAGATTGGGCGTGAAAGCATACTGAAACCCCAGCTTTCCCCCGGTAGCCAGCCCATAAAAGTCCTTTAGTGTCCCTTGATTATGGGTACTCTGATAATAGGTTCGCCACTCTCCGGATAACATTCCTTTCCTAAGCGAATCCTGGGCTGCGGTATGGCTGATCACTGTCAGTAATAATCCAACAGCTAAAAGGGCTCTGGTCCGTATTTGATTGCATAGCATCATGTCTTTTTCCCATCGTATTGCTGTCTGAAGAATCCGGCACAGGACTCATATCTCCTATCTCAAAAGCAATTGTATTCCGAAAGAAGCTCCCGCTTTAGTGAGGGAGCTTCTTGCGAAGGAGGCCGTAAGTGTAAGTGCCCAATACCGCAGCGGCAATTACTACGACAATCACTCCCACTCCGTGCCCAACCAGGATAAACATGGGACCGGGGCAAGCGCCAGTCATGGCCCAACCCAGCCCGAAGATAATTCCCCCGATCAGGTAACGCGGAATGCTAAACTGCTTGGGGTTGATTACAATAGGGTTTCCGTCCAGCGACTTCACCTGATAGCGCTTAATGAGCTGAATAGCGATAATGCCAAGCACAACTGCCGAGCCAATCACGCCGTACATGTGAAAGGACTGGAATTTAAACATCTCATAGATTCGGTACCAGGAGATCACTTCTGCCTTGGCCAGCGTAATTCCAAACACCACTCCCACCAATAAATATTTTATAAACTTCATCGTATCTCAATTATTAAATCGTAAGTAAATACGGCAGCACCCAATAGGTCATGGCCAGTCCACCGATAAAGAATCCAATTACTGCGATCAGCGAAGGAAGCTGTAAATCACTAAGCCCACTGATGGCGTGCCCGGAGGTACACCCTCCCGCGTACCGGGTACCGAACCCGATCAGGAAACCACCAACTACCAACATCACAAACCCTCTCACCGTCAGTAGTGCCTGCCAGGAGAAGAGACTTTCAGGTACCATTGTGCTCCCCGGATGCTCAATACCCAGCTGCTGCAAGTCAGCTATTGTGGCTGCTGAAATATGAACTTCCGAAGTAGGTGTCAGATATTCATGGGCAATAAAGCCTCCTAAGATCAGCCCTCCCACAAAAACTAGGTTCCATATCTGGCATCGCCAGTCGAAATCAAAAAATTCACAACTTTTCCCTGCCCCCATTACCGAACACATGGTTCTGAGGTTGGCCGATACTCCAAAACTATTACCAAACAGTAGTAAGGCGACCATTACCAGCGTGATCAGCGGACCAGCAACATACCACGGCCAGGGCTGACTAATTAATTCAATTGTTTCTCTCATGATTTTTTCGTCTCATTCATCTCTAATAACTTAAGCTCTCTTCCAAAATTACGAGAACTACCTCGTGACTGACGTAACAATTGTTACAAAGGTTTAATCTTTTAAATAACGGTTGTCAGCTAGCGCCCCCAAGTTCTCTCATTTGCAATTCCAGGTACGTATTTAATCGACGATCAACTCAAGTTGTCAAAATGACCAACCGAAATCGATTTAAATTACATTTGTAAAATATTGAAAATCAGTCGCTTATTATATCCTGCTAATTGGCATCGTTTGCTTTCAGATTTGACTGTAAGGCGTACTCCCTATAATTGCCCGCCTCGTGTGTGGTGGCAAAACGTACCGCCTCATTCAGATCGAAAAAAATATTTTCCTTACCCAGAATATCAATCAGGCCAGTCCGATGCAAGGTATCCCGAACTGGACCAATCAGATCGCATACCAGCAGATTGACATGCTTTTCCTGGAGAAACTCCAGCAGATCTTTTAGGCCCATAGAAGCCGTTGCATCCAAATGGCTAATGGGTGCTGCATCCAGAATGATGGTATCAATCTTTCTATCAGTTTCTTGAATGGCATTCTCCACATACTCTTTGAAATACTGAATGTTAATGAAAGTAAGCGGGGCATCGACTCTCAGAATCAACAGATTACCCCATACTTCCAGATCATCAAAACGGCTAACATTTCGGAACTCATGATACCCTTTCACACGCCCCAGGCGAGCAATGTGCGGGTAAGCTGCCCGGTAGAGCAATACCAGAATAGACAGTACAATACCGGTGACAATACCCGGTACCATGCTGAAGTTAAGCGTGACCAGGAAAGTAGCTAATAACAGTATAAAATCCACCTTACTGTCTCTCCACAACTGTCGGGCGTAAGCCCAGTCAATCAGACCGGCCACAGCTACCATAATCACTGACGCCAGAATGGCCTGGGGCAGATAATAGAAGAGTGGGGTCAGAAAGATCAGCGTAAGCCCCACCAAGCCGGCGCTTATGATGGAAGCCATCGGAGTGTTAGCACCTGCCTGGTAATTTACTGCCGACCGGGAAAACCCGCCGGTGACCGGGTAAGACTGAAACAATGACCCGACCACATTGGCTGCTCCCAGAGCGATCAGCTCCTGGTTAGGTAATACCTTATAATCCCGTTTTTTAGCCTCAATGGCTTTGGCCACCGAGAACGCTTCCATAAACGCAACGACCGAGATGGTCAGTGCCAGCGGAACAAGTTCGCCTAATTGCCCTAAAGAGAAATTGGGTAACTGAAAAGCTGGTAACCCATCCGGAATGGTTTTTACAATGCTGACACCGGTCTGATCCATCCGAGTGGCATATACCAGAGTTGTGCCGAAAATAACCGCCAGCAATGCACCGGGAACATTCGGATGGATCTTTTTGGCTCCTTTGATCAGGAGAATTCCGGCCACTCCGATGAGTAATGTGAGCCAGTGGGTTTTCTCTAATTGTTGCAGGGCACTCCAGAGAATCTCATACACTTTATTACTTTTTACCAGCTCTACTCCCAACAGGTACTTCAACTGATTGAGCCCGATGATTAATGCCGCCGCCGAGGTAAACCCGCTAATGACTGGTTTGGAGAGCAGATTGGTGACAAACCCCAGGCGTAGCACTCCCAGCAATAGCTGAAATACTCCCATGAAGAAAGCCAATAGAATGGCAAACCCGATATAGGCTTCAGTGCCTTCGGTCGCCAACACAGAAACACCCGCTGCCACCAGCAAGGAGTCCATCGCCACTGGAGCAACTGATAGCTGCCGGGAAGTTCCGAAAATGGCATAGATGAGCTGAGGTACGATGGAAGCGTATAATCCATAGACAGGAGGCAGTCCGGCAATCAGGGCATACGCCATTCCCTGGGGAATCAACATAATGCCTACCGTAATGCCAGCAAAGGCATCTCCTCGCAAATACTCTTTTTTATAACCCGGCAGCCAGGCTGCCATTGGCACTATTTTCTCGATGATTCTCATAGTTACCTATTAAAGTGAGCAAAAGTAGCGCTCACAAAAACTCCCTGACGTAACTTTGGTCACACAACAGTCAAAGAATTTCTATGCGGTTGCGGTACTGCTCAATTTTCTGTTCTTTCTCCAGTTTTTTCAATAGTCGGGATATGACTACCCGGGACGTGTTCAATTCATTGGCGATCTGCTCGTGGGTCTTATGGATTTTGTACGATCCTGAGGCCTGCTTTTTATCCAGCAGGTATTTATAAAGGCGCTCATCCATCCTTAGAAACACCACACTATCGATGGTATTGAGCAGTTCGTCGAAGCGGGTCTGGTAGGATTCAAACACAAACTTTCTGAATGAATGATACTTCACAATCCAGGTATCCAGATAGCTAAGAGGAATCATCCACAGTACCGAATCTTCTTCGGCAATCACATGGAAAGCTGTTTTCTTACTTTGAAAGCAACAGGTAATAGACATAGCGCAGGTTTCACCCCCTTCCAGAAAGTAGAGAAACACCTCACTGCCATGTTTATCCTGCCGCATTACTTTGAGTAGTCCTTCCAGCACAATAGGCATTTCCTCGCCCCGGCTTCCCGGGCTGATCACCACTCCTCCGGCTTTCACTTTTCTCAACCGGCCAACGGCTAAAATCTCTTCCACCAGTTTCGGCTCAAGACCAGAATTCGCAATTACTTTATTAACAAGTTCTTCCATATACTAATGTACCATAATGATATTTCCATTCCTATTGCCACTATTCATCCCCGTTGGGCATGAGCTAACCCCGCGATATTGCCCATGAGCTCTTTTTACAGATTTACTGAGGAACTTACCGGCCCGGGTTTGCCCCTTGAGGTTTTGCGCTTCTTTTTCTTTGTAAAACCATGCGTATTCTGTCCAATGAAACCCACCGGAAATTGTTCTACCCCAGGGAAACCCAATTGGATATCTCGCCCATCATGGGGTATATAGTTCGTCCTGAAAAGGTAGTCCCAGAGGCTTAGGGTAATGCCGAAATTCACGCCATGTTTTCTTTCCTCGGGCAATTCATATGCATGATGCCAGATGTGCATCTGCGGATTATTGAAGACGTACTTTAGAGATCCTAAATTGATTCTGATATTGGAGTGGTTGAAGTGTCCCACTGCCAGCGTGAAGATATGAATGATGAAGAAGTCCCGCAGTCCGATGCCAATGAGTGCTAAGGGCAGGTATTCCAGCGTGCGGTATACTACATTTTCCATCCAGTGATACCGAAGGTGGGCAGCAAACCCCATTTGTTCTACCGAATGATGCACCTTATGAAACTCCCACAGCCGGGGATGAACGTGCAACAAGCGGTGGGTCCACCACTGCACAAAATCCCGCACCACAAAACCCAGCAGTAAATGTGCCCAGACCGGCCAGCTCATCACTTCAAATGCCAGTAGATTACGAATACCGACCTGATGTAGCAGATCATTGAAAAAATGGACGACCACATTAGAAGCGGCATTGTAAATGATGAGTGAAAAGAGAAAGAAATTAAAGAACATATAGAAGAAGTCGAGCCAGAAATCCTTTCTGAACTTCGGCTGATTCTTACGCCAGGGCTTGATGATTTCCAACCCAAAAAAGAAGGCTGAAATACCAATAAGCCAGTAAAAATAGTTGTGCCAGGCAGGATGAGTGATCTCTTGCCAGAGATAATTGGCGTATCCTTGGTACCCTTCTCTAATTAAGGATTGCAGAGTCTCCATCGTACAGTACTTTATGTTACTTTAAAGTACGAGCATACTCAGGCAAGAAATGTAACAATTGTTACAGATACCAAGTCGAGGTAAGTGTATAATAGTAACTTTGGGAAGTGAACTAGCTACATTTGATTGGACACTAAGTTAAGCTTCATTTTTGTCACTTAAATTTCGTTATACGAATGTTATACAATTTTATGTAAAAAATTGATATTCAGTGTGATATAGAGTCCTGAATGGATCACTTGATTATCAAGCACTTACGAGTATTTTGCTCGAGGTGCTTTTTTCGTTGATTCTCTATTCAAATGATAGTAGGTGGGTAATTGTTGTTCTGTTGATATACATACTTCCGATACCCTTTCTGAAAAAAATGCAGCTTAAAAAATGAATTCCGGGGCAATAAAAAGTATATAATTCTAACGCACTATTCCATTAAATTGAGCGACCGGCGCTTTTGGTTTATAGCATAGTAGTCCCTGCCCTACCCATACTTCTTTTCAACAGACTAGAGAGGATGGAAAAACAGTGGGACAAGATGAAATCACTTCTTACAATACGCTATCAATGATTCATTTTGTTACTTTTTGGGTGTTCTATTATGAGCTCTAAAACACTCAGCCTTTACTCCTGTTCCACGGTTTATTATTCCATACATTAGTAGTAAGCTAAATTGAAATGAAAGTTTTCGTTAAATGCTCTTTTATTTTGTGGGGCAATTCTGATATTAATGATCGCGTTTGATAATTTAAATATCGCAGTTTCAATCCAATTATTATTGAGCCTGACCACATCCACCTCTTTGCTGGTTATGGCTATTGGAAAACCTCTCAAAAGTTTAAACCAGTTCAATAAAATAATCAGGCATGTATGCAAACCAGAATAAAACCTGCGCTATTTCTTTACCGATTTCCACACCTTTTTGCCCAGCATTACCAGAAGTAACACGCCCGCACCGATAATGAGCCCGGCCAGAAATTCGAATAATATACTAGGGAGATGGACGCTTTCTTCAAGATGATGCATAAAAGGCAGGTTGTGCACGAATATGCCCCCGGAAACCAGCAACAGCGCGATGGTCCCGATGACTGACAGGCTCTTGATGACTTTTGGTAAAGCCCACACCAGAAACCTGCCTACCTTATCAGAAAAAGTGTTTTCTGCTTCATTGAGGTTGATCAGCTTAGCACCAAATTCGTCCATGCGCACGATCAGGGCTACAATCCCATACACCCCAACGGTGGCTATCAGGGCAATAAGTGATACGACCGGAATCTGTATTTCCAGTGGCTCCTGAGCCACTGCGCCCAGTGCAATAATTACAATTTCGATAGAGAGTATAAAATCGGTAAGAATGGCTGATTTTACCTTTTCTTTTTCCAGCGCCAGTATTTCATCCTCAGAAAATTCTTTGGCCATGGGCGATTCGGTCTCATGGGCGTGCGGCACTAAAAACTCGTATATTTTTTCGGCACCTTCATAAGCTAGATAAAGCCCGCCAATAACCAGTATGATGGTAATGACCGAAGGAAAAAACGCGCTGAGTAAAAAAGCAATGGGCAGAATAATCACTTTATTGAGCAACGAACCTTTGGTAATGGACCAAAGCACCGGCAACTCTCTGGAAGACATAAAGCCTGACGCTTTTTCGGCATTTACCGCCAAATCATCGCCTAAAATACCCGCAGTTTTCTTTCCCGCAATTTTGCCCATGGTGGCCACATCATCCATCAGCGAAGCGATATCGTCTAAGAGTGCAAAAAAACCTGAAGCCATACTTTTATTGTTTATGGGGGCAAAGTAAATGATTTTAAAGGTTGAAAGTTAGATGTTAAGGGTGAAATGCATGATAATTTGATAGAAGCTGTTTGAGCCCATTTATATCTGACCTCTTCCCAAAAGTCGAATCGTAATGAAGTTGAAACCCTGGCTTTGGTAAGTGTCATATTTATAGGCTCAGTAATTTTTACCGATTGCGCCTTCGTACCCCATGTTTTGATTATGGACTAGATAGCAATACATGTTCTTATCCGAAAGGGAGTTCCGTTGTTTTTTTAACCTTGTATCCATCTGCTATAAGTTGTTGGTTTTGAGTAATTTGTATGTGGGCGAATACCGTAATTTCTCATTAAAGTAAAAGTTTCTAGGCTGCCTACCCCGCCCGAGGCACCATTGATCAAAACTTTCTGCCCGGCTTTGATCTTTCCCTGGAAGGGCGGCTGTTTCTTCGTAGGTCAGATTAGAAGGCTTTTTGGCTGATCGCTTTTCATCGGCAGCACCATATTCGGCAAACCCTCTGAATCTGCATCCGGAAAGGTCGCCAAAGACTTCATCTCCCCGTCTAAACTGAGTAACCTTGCTACCCACACGCTCAAAACTACGTCGACAATATCAGCTCCCAGCATTTGATACTTTGACTTGCGTAAGCCCGCTATCAGACGAATCGGAAATGACTTGCCTCGCAGTAGGCGACAGTCGGTCTTATTGACGGAGGCAGCTAGCACCTCACCAGTACTTCGTGAGGTTTGGGCTCCGGGCGATCTACTTCCCTCAGCGCCAGCATGCCCGGCAAGCCGTATTTTTTGTTGATGATCACTTTCATACCGGCTGGTTTATGAATTCAGCACGATAAGATTTCTTGACTCCTTTGATAAGCATGTACAGGGCTAACTCAACTTCTCCGAGTGCCGCGGAAAGTCCGACCACCCAGGCGAGCCACCCTTCATTTCCGGGGAAGAGAAAATTTCCGAAGGTTTCCATCAGATACCCGGCAGCAGCCACGACCATCAGCACCCCAAATAGCTTCGGAATCATATCCGTTTGGTAGATCAGCATACCCAAAAGGAAACAGTGAACCCCGAAGAAGGCACCGGCAATCAGATAACCGTTCCGATGGGCATCCATCAAAAACAAACTCATAGACTGAAGCTGCCCGGGATCAAAGACAGCCAGAAAATCAGCTTCACCTAAGACTGCCAGCGCCAGATAGTGATTAAGCAGGTTCAGGCTGGCGATAGCCGGATGTGCCAGTAATCGCAATACCGAAGAGACCATCGCCAGAGTTTTATTATAAGGCCTGAACATTTGATAAAACATCACCGAAATGATCGCATCCAGGATGAATGCGATCAGATCAGCTACCAGTCCTAAGCGAAATAATCCTTCCTGAGATACGATGTTGGCGGCGGTGGCGGCGGCATCACCCGGTACCACCAGCGTACCCCTAACATAGCCCTGGCTAAACCCGGCACATATAATGACCAGCAGGTACATCAGGCCAGTAAATCTCACCGACCTTTTGTTCATCAGACTTGACTCTTGGATCTTCTTAGTAGCGTACATGGTGATGGATAGTTAATTGGTAAATTCAACGACATTGGCACTGACCGACACTGTTCTCTTGTAGAAGAAAGGCGGCACTCCACCCACGTGTTCTTCCGTGAGTAGGTTGGTCAGGGTCCTCGATCCGGTGGTCAGCTCTGCTTTCCGGAGCATATCGGCATAGGCTGCATCGTAAAGCTGCCTTTTCTTTGCGCCCCCGAAAATCAGCACATAACCAACTTCCGACGTTCCCTTTACCTGGCCCACCACCTTAAAATTGTTACTCTTAAGGTGTACCTGCGTAGCATTTTGGTTTTGATTTAACACCCACGCTTTGTTCACTCCACATGAGCTAAGCCCGACGATCAGTGCCAGGCTCATGATTACATTTGATGTCTTTTTCATTTTACTTTTGTTTTTAGTTCAGAAGTAAAATTATGGGAGCAGGCAGCCGAATGCTTGACCCTTGAGGCCAATGGTTTGACATCTGAGGCCAGAAGGGCTATTTCAGGAGTTTTTTCGGTAATCGGCGGGTGACTGACCGGTCCATCGGCGGAAGGCGCGGTTGAATGCGCTCTGCTCGGAAAAACCGGTATGGAACGCTATTTCACCCATGGATTGGGGGGAGTTTCTCAACAAATCTACGGAAACATCTTGCTGAATCGTTTGTACCAAATCTCTAAAAGTCAGCCCCTTCTCAGATAATCTTCTTTTTAAAGTTCGGGCACTCATGCTCAGATACTCAGCTACCTGGATAATGCTGGGGATGCCGCTGGGTAGAGATTCTTCAATAATGTTATGAATTTCCCCCAACAGCCGGTCAGCATTGGCGTGAATTCCTTTTTTCTCTTCGTCCATCCGCTCCACCAGAAACTGATGGATGCTCTTATCAGCCTTTACTGTGGGAATGTCAATATCCGAGGTTTTAAAGTGGAGGGAGTTTTCATCCTGACCAAAGCTTACCGGACATTGGAAGAAATCAACGAAGGGGGCTATTGCCTGGGCGTGATGTTGGAAGAGCACTTTTACTGGGTGTATTTCCTGCTGGGTTATTTCTTTCAAAACTCCGGTCAGCATAACGAAGGTAGCTTCGTTGGCTGTTTTAAGGCCCTTCCGCTTGGTTTCTCTTATTAAATTAATTTTGGTAATGCCGTTGCGTTCCTCTATGCTGGCCTGACCATGATCCGTAACCAGAATCATATACCTCTCCACTCGATCCAGCACATCCTTCGCCCGCCAGCATGTTTTCCAGGAAAGGCCCAATGTGCCGTAATCATCGGCCGTGAGTTGCTTGCCTTGCCTCACCCCAAAGCCTGCTTCCATGTGCTGCTCAGCCAGTTCATAAACTTCCAGCAGCAGCTCCATAGGAATATACTTGTCTCCTTCTAGGATCTCTTTTCTTTCCTGGTGATGATCCAACAGAATCGGAGATAAACCTTCCTGCATGGCCAGTCTCGTAGCTTTCTGATAAATGCTTGAGGAAACGAAAGGCATGGCTCAGATAAAATGCACAGTTAATTTACTGGTCAATATACTAATATCTGGCAAAATTGGCAGACCCCATGAGACGAAAGAGGCGTACGCCAGCCTGGTCGTTAGTCAGAATTAAACGAAATGTCTTTTTTTATTTTTCACTCTAGTGTGATGTTTGCCACGTGTGCTGAGAGTAAAGATACCGGAAAGCACGGAAGCGTGATCTCAACTGACATGCGCCTCCGCAAGACGACAAAAATACGCTATGAGAGAAATACACCGTACCAGGCAATTCTCCTTGAAAGACCAATAACCCATTAATGAAATGATTGAGTATAGATTAAAATATTTACTGACAACATAAGCACTATGACAAAATTAGCTTATATTTTTAGCGTCATAGCGAGGAAGAACGACGAAGCTATCTCCCCGCGCCACGTCGGCTCATTAGCAGGAGATTGTTTCCTCGTGCCTCGCCGCAATGACGTTATCATTATTTTCGGCATAGTGCTTACTTGTGAAAAAATAATCAGAAAATATCACTACTTTATTTGCAGATGAAAAAAAGCAGCCTCCTTGCCTATACTATCCTGGTAGCCCCTTTTCTCTTATTTTTATGCCAAAACTGTACGCAGAAAGAAACCGCAGCCTCATCTGAGGTTGAAGATCCGGAGTATTATACCGCAGATGATTTTACCGCAGTTGAAAAGTTTGATACCCACATGCACCTCCGGGCGGTGGCTGATACTGTTTTCATCAATCAGGCCGCAGCAGATAATTTCAAACTATTAACCATTAGTGTTAATACATCTTCCTCTCCTCCGGTGGAAGAACAAGAAAATTCGGCCCTCCAATTTGTGCAGGCGTATCCAGATCGGGTAGCCTACGCCACTGCCTTCTCCGTAGAAAACTGGAACAGTGAAAACTGGCAGGAAGAGACAATGACCTATTTGAAGAAGTCTTTCGCTCAGGGAGCCATTGCAGTCAAAGTATGGAAAAATATTGGACTGGAGTTAAAAGATGAAAACGGTAAGTTTGTGATGATCGACCATCCTAAATTTGACCCGATAATAGACTTGCTGGTTGAACACGATATTACGCTGATTGGCCATTTGGGAGAACCAAAGAATACCTGGCTGCCGATTGAAGAAATGACGGTAGGCGGTGACAAGAGCTACTTCAAGGAGCATCCGCAGTACCATATGTACCTGCATCCCGAATATCCATCCTATGATGAGCAGATTGCCGCCCGCGATCATATGCTGGAAAAGCATCCGGACTTAGTCTTTGTGGGAGCGCATTTGGGAAGTCTGGAGTGGAGTGTGGATGAACTGGCTAAGCGACTGGATCAATATCCTAATATGGCAGTAGATATGGCCGAGCGTATTTCGCATTTCCAATATCAGGCCCTTACGGACTGGCAAAAAGTGCATGACTTTTTTATTAAATACCAGGACCGACTGTTGTACGCAACCGATCTGAGAGCAACGGCTTCGGATATTGTGGCGAATGGCATCACCGAGCCTTCAGGCATAAAAAAGCATGTGCATGACGTTTGGTTTCGCCATTGGAAATTCTTTACTACAGATGAAACGATGCATGTTCCCAAAGTGGAAGGAGAATTCAAAGGACTAAAACTGCCCAAAGAAGTGGTTGATAAAATTTATCGTGAGAACGCAAAAAAATGGTTCCTGAAACTATAAAATCTGATGAATATGCACCTCGATAGAATTACTGAATCAAGGAACAAAAGGATCTAAGCTTCTAATAATCAAACATTTATTCAATTTCGGGCTGCGAAGGCCGAGCCAAGCTGGATTCTCTCCTTCAACGCTAATACTTATTTACTCATTAAATAATACGCTACACTTTATGCAAACGGCCTCTGCCCCTTCAACTGAGCAATCGGTTGCTTCGGCTCCCATCGTCAACCCAACCACGGCAACCCGCAGAATTATTTCAGTAGATGTGTATCGTGGATTCGTCATGATACTGATGATGGCCGAAGTGCTGTCACTTCCTACCGTCGGCAGAGCACTGCCGGATAGTGGTTTCTGGCAGTTTCTTGCCTTTAACCAAAGTCATGTACCCTGGACCTGGCTTAGTCTGCACGATTTAATCCAGCCTTCTTTTACTTTTCTGGTAGGCGTAGTCCTGCCTTACTCAATTGCCAGCCGAGTGCACAAGGGAGCCACCTTTGGGGCATTATTGAAGCATGCCATTATCCGTTCTCTCATCCTGATATTCCTGGGCATCTTTCTGCGGTCCATGCATTCCGAACAAACCTACTTTACTTTTGAAGATACCCTGACGCAAATCGGTCTGGGTTACACGTTTCTGTTTATCCTCGGATTTTATTCGCAACGCATACAATTGGGAGTGTTGGTGCTTATTTTAGTAGGTTACTGGCTGGCGTTTGTGCTGTATCCGCTGCCGGGTGCCGACTTTGACTATTCCATCGCCGGGGTTGCGGCTGACTGGGAGCACCATTTGCAGGGATTTGCCGCTCACTGGAACAAAAATACCAACCTGGCCTGGGCGTTTGACCGATGGTTTTTAAATCTGTTTCCCCGCGAAAGTCCGTTTCTGCACAATGAGGGTGGTTATGCCACGCTGAGTTTTATTCCTACGCTGGGCACGATGATCCTGGGTTTGCTGGCGGGAAACGCGCTGAAATCCGCTACCACCGATAAGGAAAAAATAAAGTTCTTTATCATCACTGGCGTCAGTTTAATGGCTTTGGCCCTGTTGCTACATGTCACTGGCATCAACCCGATTGTCAAGCGCATCTGGACGCCTGCCTGGACGATCTTTAGCGGGGGGATTTGCTTTTTGTTCCTGGCCTTTTTCTACGGAATTATCGACGTGGCAAACCATAAACGCTGGTCTTTCTTTCTGATGATCGTGGGGATGAATTCCATTGCGGCATATGTCATTGCCGATGGGGGGGTGAGAACATTCATTTCCGACTCACTCTACATTCATTTAGGGCAAAACTTTGATCAGGTATTCGGAAGCGCGTATGCTACCTTGGTTGAGGGAGCACTGGTGTTGCTCTTCGAATGGCTGATTTTGTACTGGATGTACCGGAAAAAAATCTTTATCAAAATTTAGTATTCAATGGTGTTTACTAAAACAAATAGGGAACTGTTGATCAACAGTTCCCTATTTGTTTTTATTATTTGGATCTGTTTTGTTATTCCCAACCGGGGTTTTGATCCAGGGTGGTATTGATCTCCCGTTCCTGTTCAGGAATAGGCCAGAGGTAATCCCTTTCAGTAAATACTCTGGTAAATATTTTCATGCCCCGGAAGTCCAGCACATCATGGTTCAGTCCAAACAAGGGATCATCGGTCGCGGCTAATCTCCATCTTCTAACATCAAAAAACAGATGTCCTTCGCCAGGTAATTCGTGCAATCTTTCAACACGAATGCTACGTCTTAACTCCTCCTGAGATAGCGCCGCTGACAGATCCGCAATTCCAGCCCGTTGCCGTACCTGATTTACCACATTAATAATCTCGACAGAAGGGCCCTGGAGCTCGTTTTTTGCCTCAGCATACATCAAAAGCACATCGGCATACCGGATGATCGGAATATTATTAGGCGAATCCCATCGCTGCTGGTTTTCTTCCCCTACATTGACAAACTTTCTCCAGGGGAATAGTGCTTCGTTGGGCCAGTTTGTCCGGTACGCGGGTGGGTCATCATTGGCATGCTCATTGAAAGGCCAGTTCACTACATACACGGTATTTTCATTCCCTATGAATTGATCTCCGGGCATAATGACATTCATCTTCAATCGTTCATCGACATTCTCAAAAGTAGCCTGATACCACGGTATCAAGTCAAGCCCCAATGCATAATCATCGGCATAGTCGCTTAATTCCGGCATGCCAGATATATCGATGGGTGAGCCATCTTTATTGCTGTAACTGGTTACCGTTACCCAGGAAGTTAGGGTATTATTCCAGGCTGAGGCATTGGTTGAACGCCCTCCGTATCGCATATCATAATCGCTACCCAGATCAGGTTCCATTACCTGCTGTAAAGCAAAGATATGCTCATTGTTATTTTCCCATTTGAAATCAAATAAGTGTGAATAATCATCTAGTAATTCATAAGCATAGGTATCCCCCATCAACTGCTCAAATTGCGCGGCGGCTTCCGCCCATTGTTCGTCATACAGGTAGGTTTTTCCCAGCATGGCTACGGCGGCCCCTTTGGTGACCCGGCCATTATCCGCAACATTGTCGTACATAACCGGTAACAGCCCAATGGCATCGGTAAAGTCATTCATGACAAACTGCTTTACTTCTTCTGCCGAATTTCGAGGCAGGTAAGTATCGTCCGGGAAAACCGGCTTATCCAGGATGATGACTCCTCCGTACAGTTGCCATAAGTAGAAGTAAGCAATACCTCTCAGAAAATGAGCTTCTCCGATGAATTGATCAGCCAGTTCTTTGGTTACATCCGGGTTATCCGGCAGGTTGGCCAGTGCATCGTTGGCATAATTAATAACCCGGTATAAATCGGTGTAGACATTTCTGTAAATACCTTCCCGGGTGGTAGATAAACCCTGTTCGACACTCCCGCCATTATGGTTCATGCCATCAGGGCCATAGTTTCCGAAGTTCAGGCAAAAATCCCCCAGGGCATTGGGCCGGTTCAGGGCGTTATAGATGCCGTTTACCGCCATTCTAGCATTATTGTCGGAAGACCATATACTCTCATTGGATATGGCATCGTAGGGTGTTTTGTCCAGAAAATCATCGTCACAACCCAAAAGGCCGAGGAACAGGAATATGATATATTTTTTCGTTTTCATCTTGTTAATAGGTTAGGTGCTACAAGCTTAAATTGAGTCCCAGGGAAACCGTCTTCATCAATGGATATGTGATAGATCCGTTGTATTGAGAACCATCAGTTTCAGGGTCCATTCCCGGATAAGAGGTAAAGGTGAAGTAGTTTTCCAGGTTTACATACAGCCGCAAATGATCAATACCGATACTATTCACCAGCGTGGCCGGAATGGTATAGCCTAACTGCAATGATTTTAATCGCAAATAATTGGCACTATAGAGGAAATAATCAGATTGTTGATCGTTTTTTGAATCGTTGGTATAAAGCTTGGGCACCGTGGTGCTTCGGTTTTCCGGTGTCCAGGCATCCAGATAGTTGGCTCGATATAAATAACCATCCACTCGGAGTTGGGTGCCGAAGAAGTGGGTACTCAAATACTTATCCCATCCTGATACTCCATTGAACAACATGAAAAGGTCAAACCCTTTGTAACCCATATTGATGGTGCCTCCGTAGGTAAAACTGGGTATCGAATGTCCTTTCAGTATCCGGTCGTCATCATCAATAATTTTGTTTCCATCCTGATCCTTATAGAGGAAATCACCCGGGCCGGGAGTCGATGGCTTGAATTCCCAGCCCTCGCTCAGCAAGTTATCAATTTCACTTTGATCCTGTATGATATGGTCCACTTCCCGGACCCAGAAGATACCAATGGGTTTTCCTTCGGTCCAGACCCCCTGTCCATGCGGTTCCAGGTAGTCATCTTTATAACTTTCTATCGTATTTTTGTTAAAAGAACCATTCACCCCTACTGAAAGGCGAACATCACCGATCTGGGTATCATAATTTATTTCGCTTTCGAAGCCTGCATTTCGTACTTCGGCACTGTTGACCTGGGGTGGAGTAAGTCCTCCGTTCACATAGGGAATGGGAATACCCGCCAGGATGCCATGGGTGAACTTATTGTAGTATTCAAACGTGAAGCTTAGGTTCTGGAGCAAATTAATATCTGCACCAATATTGAGCACATCAGTAGTTTCCCAGGTAATATCATCATTGGCAATAGCGGAGGGCGCTAAACCCTGTACAATCTGTCCATTGAAACTGTGGTTGGCCGGGTTATAAACACTTTGCCAGGCATAGTTGCCGATGCCATTGTTACCTAACTGCCCCCATGAGGCCCGTAGTTTGAAATAGTCAAGGGTGCCACCCAGCCCAGCCCAGAAAGACTCTTCTGATAGTATCCATCCCGCTGAGAAGGAAGGAAAAATGCCCCATCTATTATCCGGACTAAATCGGGAAGAGCCGTCGGTTCGTACGTTGGCTTCAAATAAATACTTTCCCTTAAAATCATAATTTATTCTACCAAAATACGACCGAATGCCATAGTCAAAGGTATTTCCACCGGCCTGAGGATCGTTGGGTGCAGCATCTAATACGGGCACATTCAGGCTGATCAGATCTCTTTTAAAAGCATTAAAGTAATCTTCCCGGTAATATTCCTGGTTATAGCCAAGCAAGAACCGGAAATGGTGGTTTTCGATTGTTTTGTCATAGGTCGCATACAGATCATAAATCTGTCTTTTTCGCTTTCGGTAAGAGTTAGAAAGACCCAGACGCGCTCCTTCGGTAGATATGACGATGGTTTCGTTCTGGAAATCCCACAGAGATTCAGGGCGGGACGAAGACCAGTCGTTGTAATTATACATATCAATAAAAAAGCTACCCGTAATGTCCAGTCCTTCAATCGGACTTAAAGTGGCAAATAGCTTTCCTACATAGTTCTGGGTGTTTTTTTCACCCACCGCGGTCTCTATTGTTCTCAATACATTATTCGACTGCAACTCTCCTCCTCCAGTCATGGAACCACCATATCGCCCGTCGGGGTGTTTGGGTAACAGCCCGGGAGTAGTTCCCTCAAAATACCGGAATATATCATCTGTACTGGCAGGGTCAGCATTGCCAAACAAAGCCGTCAGGTTTGTTCCCAGCTTCAGCCAGTCATTGATCTGATAGGCAAGATTGTTTTTAAAAGTAAACCTCTTGTACCCAGTGTTATCTATTACTCCATTGTTATTGAGCAGGCCTAATGATGAGTAAAAATTCAGCTTTTCGCTGCCGCCCCGGGCTGATATGGTATGGTTCTGAATGACATTGGGTTTAATTACTGCATCCCACCAGTCGGTGTTCGGATAGAGAACAGGGTCGGTCATAGACTTTTGCCGCCATTCATCAATACGATCCTGACTGAAAGAAGGAGTCAATCCTGAGTTTTCCTGGATCTGATTGATCAAACCCATGTGGTCGGCTGTATTGCTGATAATATCAAAAAGCTGGGTTGGCTCAGAGAAACCAGTATTTCCGGTATAGTTAAAGGTGATATCGCCTTCACTGTTGCTGCCTGTTTTGGTCGTAATCAGAATGACTCCATTGGATGCTCGCGATCCGTAAATAGCGGCAGAAGCTGCGTCTTTAAGGATTGACACGGTGGCTACATCATTCGGATTTAAGGCATTGATGTCACCGGGTTGTCCATCTATAATTACCAGGGGATTTTGTCCGGCATTTAAAGACCCTGTTCCTCGAACCTTTAACGTAGCTCCATCACCTCCGGGAGTACCATCTCCCTGAGAAACAAACATCCCAGATGACAAACCGGTAAGGGCAGAAGAAACATTGGTCAAGGGGCGGGAAGACATTTCCTCTCTTTCAAAGTTTACGCTTGAAACAGCTCCCGTTAAGTTGGTCTTCTTTTGTGATCCATACCCCACTACCACGATTTCATCCAGACTCTGCACATCTTCTGTGAGATTTACGTTTATCACCGTACGACCGTTCACTGGCACTTCCTGGGTGGCATAACCAATGGAAGAAAACACCAGAACATCATCATCATTAGGCACATTGATGGTGTACTTTCCCTCTACATCAGTCACCGTACCCACGCTGCCTCCCTTCACCAGCACATTTACCCCGGGCAATCCGCCGCCGCCCTGCTGATCAGCCACTGTTCCTGTCACGACCAATGCGGCATGGGTCACTTCTACATCTTTTGTTTTTTCGCCCTGTATTTTGGGCTTGACATTAATTACGTCATTGTGCTGCCGGAATTGTAATTGTGACTGACGGGAGAAGTCTAATAAAATATCAAACAAAGACTGATTTTGGTAGTACCCGTTTATCTTCTTTTGTACCACATCACTATGGTTGTAAGAAAAACTAAAGCCTGTGGCTTCTTCTATTTTTTTGAATGCCAGGCTAACTTCTTCGTTATTAAATTGTAAAGTAGTGTATACTTCCTTTACATTTTTGCCTGTTTGCTCATATTCTGCGGAGGCGGTAAGCACACTGACAGGCAAAACCTGTAACAGCAGAATGATAGCAAAAAAATGCCAGCGCCTGCTCATATGTTGTGGTCTTAGTAGTGACATAGGATGGTGGATTAGGTTTAATAGTGATTTATTTTTCCTGTTTTGAAGAAAGTGTGCCGAAGGTGCTGTTAACTGCTGTTGTATAGTTTTCTCATAAGGCTAGATTTTTATGGGTAAATAATGCGCACATCCTTTTTTTCTATGGTAAAATGAAAGTCCATCGTATAACCTACCGACTGGAGCACATATTCCAGGCTCTTGTCTTGAAATTTGCCCGTAAAGTTCCATGGTTTTGATGCCTGACCTTGGGTGCTGATTGTTACTCCATACCACTGCTCAAGCGTGTGAACTACCTCCTGTTGTTCCGCATTTTCAAAGAGAATGGTGTTTCTTGTCCAGGCGGTCACTTTTTCTACATCAAACAGGTCTTTTACAAGACGTTTTTCGTGCTCAAGTACAGCCTGCTCGCCCGGCATCAAGATCAGCTTGTCTTTATTTTGATCAGTGGTTTCTATACTTACCTGGACTTTCCCCTCTAACAAGGCTATTGCCACTTCTTCCTGATCGTTTCGCACATGAAAGATAGTGCCTAAGGCTTCGGTTACCACCACTCCGGTTTTGACTTTGAAAGGCCGCGTATGATCTTTGGCCACCTCCAGATAGGCTTCCCCCTGCACTTCTACGACTCTTTCCTGGGAAGAAAAGCGTTCAGGGTAATAGAGGGTACTACCAGCATTCAAATCTACGCGGGTGCCATCCGGTAAGTAAAAATTTGCCTTTGTTCCGGGTAGCGCTTCTTTGGTAAGGTAGGCGATGGGTGGTGGGTCCTTTTTACGTTTCCGAGCCCCTAAATAACTGGCAAGCCCCAAGCTTAAGATCAGTAAAACAGTAGTGGCTACTCTACTCACTTTGTGATAGTTCCACGGCCTGTGCTGAGATTGATCAGTAGTTGATGCTAATACGGAGGCAGCATGTAAGGGTACCACTTTGGCATTGGCTGCCTTCTTAACTCCGCGTGTTTCCCGGGAAATAGACTCCCATAAAATTTCTTCTAATTCACTATTCCAGCCATAGTTGACTCGAGGCAGTTTTATGAGGAACGCTCTGGCTTCCTGCAACACTGCCTTTTTCTCGGGGTGACGTTGTAGCCAGCCTTGCCAGAACAGGTTACTCTCTGCATCCGGGGAAAACACCCATTTCTGAAAGTGCTTGTTCAGCACAAAATCTTCTACGGTAAACTCACTGTAGCTCATAGTAATGCCCTTTCATTACTACAGTGACACCGACTTAGAAAAGTTATCCTTCGGAACAGGAAAAAATTTGGAAATATTATTTTCAGTATGCTACAGCCGCAAAAAAGAAGCAGACACAAGTAATAGAGAGAAAACAGGATCTATGAGAAGCTTTTTTAACGAACTGATGCCTTTCCAGGCAAGCGTATAAACCGACCTGATATTGATCTCCATCATATGAGCGGTTTCTTCATAACTCAGATTTTCGTCAAAGAGCAGATGCAATACTTCTCGTTGTCTGTGGGGTAATTTTTCAATAGCCTTGTAAAGCAAAACCTGTTGCTGTTGGGAAAACTGTTCAGAGATTATCTTGCTTTCTACCGATAACTCTACCTCCGTTTCTGGCAAATTGTCATAATCTATTTGGTAAACCCAGTGTTTCTCCTTGCCATATTGGCGTTGTAACTTATATCGAAAGGCCTTAAAAAGATAACTTTTTACCGCAGTAACGGCGGATAGTTTTTGGTGATGCTTCCATAGATCTACAAACAATTCATGCAGGGTATCCTTCACCCATTCATTTTTCCCATAAAGCTTCATGCCAAAATTATACAGGTCTTTCCCGTAGGTGCGATAGAGGTATTCGAGAGCTCCATGATTTCCGTCTCTTAACTGATTCCACACTTCCTGATCACTGAGCTCACTGAATCTCTTCCAGTTATCTGAAGAGAGTAGCATTAGGTTATTGATTAGTTACTTTTCTATTTTAGTTGTTTTTACTTGTAAAAACAACTATTCATGAACACTAACTTCTAGCAAAAAATGAGGCCATCGTAGCAACCAGAGACATTAGCGAACGCTCCTGTTAGTTGAATGCTACCAAATAACAAAGGCCGTGAGATTACATCACGGCCTTTGTCAAAACTGCTGATAAATAAATTAAATCATCCTGCGGCGGACTCAAGAAAGCGCTCCAGCATGAAATCCAGATACGCGTTTAAAGATTCTTCGGCAGATTTCAGGTATGCTTCGGTGTCAGCCTGTACGCGGTGCGATACTTTCACATCTTTCTCCATCATTACACCATAATAAGAAGGGGTGCTGTACGGGTGATTTGGATTGGCAGTATATTCCTTAAATTTCTTTTTCTCAATTACGCCGGGGATTTCAATATCTTTTTTAGGCGAGTAAGCAATCATTGATTCGGCGCCAAGTCCCGCAGCTTTACCTTTGTATACAAAACGGGCTATTGTCGGGCTGGTGGCGACTGAGCCTTGTCCTAACAGACCTTTTTCTGATTGAGCAACCGCCGAAGCAGGCATTTTAAAGTTCACCTTTGCTTTTACTTTGGTACTTTCAACCAGGTAGTTGGAGCTGGCATCTAACTCTACATACTGAAAGTTAAATGCTCCTTCAAATACTACAGCATCATCAAGCTGCTTGCTAAGTTTAGGAGCGTTATCAAGAAAGTTACGCTTGTTCTTTCCCTTTTTAGTAATCCGCTTCACGAAGAACTCGTAATCAGCAGGAGCAGTAGATAGATAGCCGGTTAACTGTGCCTTGCTCGGGGTTCCGCCCTGTACTTTTTCCCAATCGGCGAAAACTTCAACTTTTCCAGCTTCATCGGCTAAAATAATTTGGTAACCATTATCTTGAAGCTTCTTAACAAATCGCTGGTAGGCCTTATTCGTTACTTCCTGTAACTGATCAGAGTCTACACCATCAAGAGCCACCGTCATTCCGGTTTTGGAACTTCCAGTTGCTGATGAAGCTCTGGCTCCCGCCACTAATTGATAATTGACAAAAAAGCTGTTGATAAATACTTTCTTAGGTGCTTTCTTCATTTTCTTCTCCCCGTAACCAGTCTTCTGCAAGGTTTTCTCGGAAACAAACGAATCAATGGGAGCGGAGGTAAAAGCCATCAGGCTTAAGAGAGCAATGGAAGTAATGAATTTTTTCATTGTCTGCTGGATTTGGATGAAAGTTTATATTGAGAATAGTATGAGGCCTTTTGCTTCGAAGCGCGTACCAGGTGTTAATCAAAGCTCATTAGTATGATTCCCATTGATCATAAGTATATCCTTTTTGTACGATGAGCCTATTATTCAAAAGTAAGGAGAAGCTTACATTGCAAAAGGCGAGAGATTACAGCTTCCTTACAGGTGTAAGATCGTGTGAGAAATACATCGCAATTAAGTTGAAAATGACGGTGGCTATAAGTGCTGGTAAAGAGGAAGTGTTATTGCCGCCATGGTCCGTTGCTAAAAAACGGTTACAGACCGATTAAAATATTTATCTCAACGTATCAACTTCGTTGAAAGGGTTACGTTTAATGAAGTATTTATGGGTTGATTTTTTCACTGAAATTACTTTTTAGCTATGGAAACCAACAAACAAGCCATTAAGATTCTCAACGATTTATTGGAAAAGAACTATGATGCTATCCGGGGCTATTTCGAAGCTGCGGAGCATGTAAGAAGTGTGCTGCTTGCCAGTTTTCTGGAGGAAAATGCAGAAATCCGCCAGGGATATGCTGAAGAGCTTATAGATGATATATATACTTTAAACGGTGAGCCCATAGAAAGCACGAGTTTAACCAGTAACCTGCACCGGGCCTGGGTTAATCTGAAAACTGCCATAACTGACGATAAAGAAGAAGCTGTTTTAGAAGAATGCATTCGAGGCGAGAAAGCAGCTTTGGAAGATTACGAAAAAGCCCTGATGAGCGAAAGTCTACCGACTACTACCCTGGAGCTACTCGAAGAACAGCGTGGCCAAATTGCCGCTACCCTGGACGAACTTCGCAGCATGGAAGAAGCAGTCGATGAATAATATATCAGGAGAGGGGGCTCCTGTTTTACACGACTATTGACCCACTAAGAACAAAGCATTACTAAACAAAAGCTTGCCATTTTGCCAGAATGCCCGGAACAGAGGGGCATCTACCAAATATACCACACTGCCAGCTCCCTGGCTTTCTACTCCAAAAACCAGGGAGTTGGGCAATTGCTTTTGAATTTCTGATCCGGCAAATCCGCTGACCAGCGCATCAGTTCCTTCCAGTGTGGCAATGTTCCACCCTTTTTCCAGATAACCATAGCGGCTACTGCCCCGCTTCAGCGTAAAATAATGATCCGGGTAGCCAAAGCCTAAGGGATGGGTATTGTCGAGCCGTAACCGAAAAATACTGCCCGAGATGTAATTACTCATGCTGCGGCGTTCCTGCTCTCCGTAAGACGAAAGCTGATGTTGCTGTTCATAAGTTTCTGCAATTCCCGCCAGCCGTTCTTTCTCCTGATCGTCAGTATACTCTGAGAGACTGTAATTTTCATTTCCTTCAAAATAATCGAGCGCATTTTCCAGGGCAATTATTTTTCCTCCCTGCTGAAGCCAGCCATTTATGTTTACTTCTTCCAATATTTGCTTATAGCGCCCACTAGGCAGAATCAGCACATTGTAATCCGATAGATTGACGTCGGGCAGGGATGATGTATTTACTGCCGATACCGGATACCCAATCTCCTGCTCAAAGTAATACCATATTTCGCCAAAGCCATAAGGCGATACATCTTCTCCGGTGGCTAACAATACCTTGGGAGGTTGGATGTATCGAATCTCACCCGAACCAAAGTCAAAACCGCTGTCCACGTAACCAGTCTGAATGGGGAATATTTCCTGTTCCAGCCCATTGGCAATATCTACTACGGCCTGATCAAACTGCTCATTCAACATCTGATTGTTGGCTCGGGTAATGATGAGGGCTCCGGCATCGAACGCCTGCTCGCCTACCGAGAAATCCCGCAGAGAGTAGCGTACTTTGATTCCTTGTTTGATAAGCTGGGCCAGCAAACGGGCATCTCTCACATCGTTCCACCGAGCCACGTAGGCATACGCCGGTTCACTGACGGTCAAAGGGGTAAAAACAGGTTCTTTAGGTTGCTGAATCGCTGATATATCCGTGGTCAATGCGTAAGCATCCAGGTCGTAGGCGTAGGGTACGGCCCAGGCGGTAATGTCATACGTGATGGAATCGGACAGCTCCGCTTCGGGTTCGAAGAGCGATTGCAGCAGCACCGATTTGGGTTGTGAAGCTGAAATGACCAGGTCGCCTTCTTCCAGACGAAAGTTTGTCTGAGCCTGCTGCTGATAACCAAACCCGGATAGGTTTTGGGGTGCATCGCTCTCTCCGTACTGAATCTGATGGGTATCGAGCAACGTCCGCAGGGCTGCTATTTTGTCGGAATTACTTTCCGATTTTACCACGAAGCTTTTATACGTTCCAAAGGTGCCTTGCTGCGACTGCTCAAAAAAAGCGCTAAACTCTTCTACAATACGCCCAGCATGCTGGGAAGCAATTTCAAGCGTGGATAAACTCGTGGTAATATGATGATCAATACGATCTTTCAGCGTAAGCGTATCTCCGTCCTCCGTCAGTACGGCCAATCCTCCCTGGCCTCCTCCGCCCTGCTCGAAGGTCATGCCGATGGCTCCATTGAAGATCGGGTAAGTATCTCCGTAGCTGGGGTAAAGCAGGTCAAAGCGTTCGCGCGTAAAGTAAAGCCAGCCAGCTTCATCGAAGTAGCGCGCATTGTTTCTACCAATCATCGTTTGCAGTTCACGCTGCCAGTCGGTAATAAGCGCATGGTAGGGTTCGGCGGCCGGGGCAAAGTAGTAGGGACTATTCACTCCCTGCTCATGGAAATCGGCGTGAATGTGGGGTAACCATTGGTTATAAAGCGCCAGCCGAGCCCGGGTTTCTTTTTGAGTGGCCCAGGCCCAATCCCGGTTCAAATCAAACAGGTAATGGTTCATGCGCCCTCCGGGCCAGGGTTCGTCATGTTCCCAGGATTCCGGTTGGGGGTTGGGCGTAACGTTCACTTTCTGGTTGTACCAGTTTACGTAGCGATCGCGACCGTCCGGGTTAATACATGGATCAATGATGGCTACCGTATTATTCAGCCACTCCGCTACCTGAGGGTTGTTGGCACTAACCAGTTCGTACAGCACGCCCATAGCAGCTTCGGTAGATACAGCCTCATTACCGTGTACATTATAACTCAACCAGACAATAGCCAGATCGTCAAACGTTTCGGCACCGCCCTCTGCTAAACCAGTTCGAGCCAAATGGGCCTGACGAATGGCTTCCAGTTGGGCGGTATTTTCCGGGGCAGTCACATACGCAACCATCAGCGGACGGTGCTCATTCGTCTCCCCGTAGGGCACCAGCGAAACGTAATCTACCTGACCCGCTACCTGTTCAAAATAATCAACCACGCGGGCATGGCGGGTAAAACGCTCTCCCAGATCGTAACCCAAAAACTCCTGAGGACTTTGTATCTGAGCTGATACAACGGAAGTAATGGTAAGCAGTAATAAACCGGCCAGGTATCTCATAGTGAGGAAATCAACATAATAAGCCCGAAAGTTATGCTTTACCGGACTACTTATCAATACCTGATGAGGAAGCTTTTACTGAGAGACTTTGGGCATTACCAGATTTTCGTGTTGAATCAGCGCAGTCCAGACACTTAGCTTTCTCCCTTTCTGCTGGGTCCACACAGGATAGATGTGCTGGTTGTAGGCAACGATGTTATTATAGTCGCCAAAGAAGACTGAGGAACCGTCCATTCTGAAAGGCTGATCCGTGAGTTTTAAGTTGGTAAAGCTTTCTCCGCCATCGGTAGAATATGCCAGAAATACATCAGTATCTGTGCCTTGGGTGTCTCGGCGATCATAAAAAACAACATAGATATAACCGGTTATGGGGTCAACCGCCATCCAGGTCAGAAACTGTTGATGCCCCGCTTCATCGTCATTGACCCGAATGGGAGCGGACCAGGTTTCGCCAGAATCATCGGACTTACTGATCCATACATCAATATCATCCCGCCCATTGCGTTGATCTGTCCAGTTCACGTAAATAGTGCCCTGATGCGGGCCGTCGCTCACATCGCATACTGTTACAGGCATTCCATTGCAGCGATCCATTCCATTTACATACTGGCTCCATCCACCCGGTTGGTCAGTAATAATGATATCATGATCCAGCCAGCTTTTGCCCCCATCTACAGAGCGATCAAAATAGAGTGTATCATTGTGAGCCCAGGCTACGTATACCTGTCCCTCAGGGCCAATGGTGGGTACTGCCCCCTCCACTGTTTGGTCATCATCCCGGCAGTCGCCTGCTCGCTGGTTTATTCGTAGTGGTTTGCTCCAGGTATTTCCCTGATCAGTGGATTTTGCCAGCAAAATGAAGGAGCTATCCTTGGGGTTACTGCTACCGTACTGGTCAAACTCCGTCCAGCTTAGGGATAGATGATTGGTCTTAGGATCAACCGTAGCCCATTCTTTATCCTGGTCATGTTTTCCGTGGAACCCAATGCTGGTACCCCGGCTCCAGCTACGACCACCGTCGTCAGAACGCTGACATACAATGCGGTCCAGCCAACCCTCCGAGTCTCTTCCATTCCTTTCCGAGGATGAAAGGTGAAAATAATAAAAATGGTTCTCGTAGTCTGCCAACAGGCAGGGATCTCCCCATACTCCATAGCGGGAACTCAGGGTATCTATACTCCAGGTCTTTCCGGCATCCTCCGACACGTAGACATCATTGAGCACACTACCCACCACGAGTTGGGTTGGCTGAAGTGGATTAAGGGCAATAGAAGGTTCACAAGGCCCATAGGCACGTTTTGCTTCATCTATTTTAACAAGTTCAATCTGAGAAAAAGCAGGGTATGCGCTAAAAAGAACAAATAGTAAAAGCGGAATACGGGACCTCATTGGCAAAAATTTTCGCTAAAAGTACATATTCCTGCCAGACTATATAAAAGAAAATAAACGGCAATTTGCTAACTGTTATTCAGCAAATGAGATGTTGCCTATCGGCGGCATCTTTGTTAATGAATGCGGGCATTTGATCTGGTCCGGCAAATTCCCTTGTACAGCTTTTACATGACGATAATTCAGCGGTTCCTGTGAAAAGTCTTGCTAAAAAAATGAGATCAAATTCCCTAACAGGGTATGATCTCATTTTTTTTATGGCTTTCAGAAATATTTCACACAAAAGAATCGGGCGGGTGCTGATTAGCCAGCATGCGCGATATTAAGCGGTGAATCATCCCGGGCTTCCAATTCCGAATGACCCATCAGGTATACGTCTACTGCGCGGGCAGCTTCGCGTCCCTCGGCGATGGCCCAAACCACCAGTGATTGTCCCCGGCGGGAGTCTCCGGCCGCAAAAACATTTGGTTTACTGGTCTGGTATCGTCCTTCTTCAGCCAGAATATTACCGCGTCCGTCCAGTTCCACTCCTAATTCCTCCAGCAAGCCGCTGCGGTCGGTATGCAAAAAGCCGATGGCCAGCAGTGCCAGATCGCAGGGGATCTCATACTCGCTACCAGGGATTTCTTCAAAGTAAGTCTTGCCCTGCTCATTCACTTTCCATTCCAGTTTGGCCAGTTTCAATCCCTTGACATTGCCCTGCTCATCACTAACAAATTCCTTCGTCATGATAGACCAGTTGCGGTCCGCACCTTCTTCATGAGACGAAGAAGTGCGCAGGATCATGGGCCACTGAGGCCAGGGGTTATTTTCTCCGCGCTCCGTCGGAGGTTTAGGCATCAACTCAATCTGGGTAATAGAGGTAGCTTTGTGCCGATTGGAAGTCCCTACGCAGTCTGACCCGGTATCACCACCACCAATCACAATGACGTGCTTATCTGTGGCCCAGATATCTGACTCATCAGTGAGGCGATCGCCCGATACCCGTTGGTTTTGTTGGGTAAGAAACTCCATAGCAAAGTGAACACCCTTGCTCTCCCGACCAGGGATTGGCAGATCGCGTGGAATGCCCGCTCCGGTAGTGATTACGATGGCATCAAATTCTTCCTCGAGTTGTTCGGCAGTAATATCCTTTCCTACATGCACTCCGGTTTTAAAGGTTACCCCTTCTTCTTCCATCACCTTTGTTCGCCGATCAATTACCCATTTTTCCATTTTGAAATCGGGGATACCGTACCGCAACAGTCCACCTACCCGGGCATTTTTCTCGAATAAAGTGACCCAGTGTCCGGCTTTGTTAAGCTGGTCAGTAGTGGCAAGGCCGGCGGGGCCAGAACCGATAACTGCCACTTTTTTGCCAGTACGTTTCTTGGGTGGGTTAGGCTGAATGTAGCCTAGTTCGAAAGCCTTTTCGGCAATAGACTTCTCAATATGCTCGATGGCCACCGGCGGTTTATTAATACCTAAAACGCAGGATGCCTCGCAGGGAGCCGGACAGATGCGTCCGGTAAATTCAGGAAAATTATTGGTTGAGTGGAGAATTTCTGCGGCCAGTTCCCAATTTCCTTCGTACACAGCATCGTTAAATTCAGGAATATTGTTCCCCAGCGGGCAACCATTGTGGCAGAATGGTATTCCACAGTCCATACAGCGGGCGGCCTGCTGCCCGGTTTTTTGGTCATCAAAGTGCAGATACAACTCCTTATAGTCGCCGATACGTGCTTTTGGATCTCTGGTTTTTGGTAGTTCGCGATTATATTCTTTAAATCCAGTTGGCTTTCCCATATATTATAGGTTTTGGGTATTGGGTATTGGGTATTGGGTTTAAAATTTCGCTAATTCTAAAACCCAACTCCTAATACCTAATCCCTATATTAGACATTTACCTTTTCTTCTTCTGTCTGCTGTAGCTGACGATTTTTTAGTACTGCTTTGTATTCGCGAGGCATCACTTTCACAAAATGATGTCTGGTGTTTTCCCAGTCTTCCAGCATTCGCTTGGCGAGGGTACTGTGCGTATATTCCTCGTGTTTCTGAATCATGGCGCGAACGGTAGTATTATCTTCTTCTGTCATGGTCTCCAGGTCTACCTGCTCGGGATTGCAATAGCGAGGGAATGTTCCTTCGGCATCATAAATGAATGCCATACCGCCACTCATGCCAGCACCAAAATTACGTCCTGTTTTGCCAAGAACCACTACAAGTCCCCCAGTCATGTATTCGCATCCATGATCACCAATACCCTCTACTACAGTTTTCACACCAGAGTTACGTACACAGAAGCGTTCACCCGCCAGTCCACGAATATACGCTTCGCCAGAAGTGGCTCCGTAAAATGCTACATTTCCGATGATCATATTATCTTCAGGAATATAGCTGGCCTCACGGTGGGGGTATATGATCAGCTCGCTACCAGACTGGCCTTTTCCAAAATAATCGTTGGCTTCGCCTTCCAGTTCAAACCGGATACCCTTGGCAGTAAAGGCGGCAAAACTTTGTCCGGCTGAGCCTTTAAATGTAAAATGGATGGTATTGGCAGGTAATCCGGGGCTACCGAACTTTTTAGAAACTTCGTTAGAAAGCATGGTACCTACCGACCGGTTCGTATTGATGAGGCGAAACTGTCCTTGCACAGGCTCCAGTTCTTCCAGTGCCGGCAAAGCAGCCTCAATCAGATCCAGGTCCAGCACTTCGTCAATACCATGATCTTGCTCCTGCTGTTTGTAAATTCCTACGTTAGGTCCGACTTCCGGCTTATGCAGGATGCGCGACAGATCTATTTTCTTGGCTTTCCAATGTTCGATATCGGTTCGCTTCTCTAAAATATCTGTCTGCCCTACCATTTCATCGATGGTGCGGAAACCTAATTCAGCCATAATTTCCCGCAGATCTTCGGCAAGGAAGGTAAACAGGTTAATGACATGCTCGGCCTGACCGGTAAATAACGCCCGTAACTCAGTGTCCTGGGTGGCTATTCCTACCGGACAGGTGTTCAGGTGGCACTTACGCATCATGATGCAGCCCTCTGTCACCAAGGCTGCGGTGGCAACTCCAAATTCTTCGGCTCCCAGTAAAATAGCGATGGCAATATCCCGTCCGGTCTTAATCTGTCCGTCAGTTTGTACGGTGATTCGGCTTCGCAGATTGTTTTTTACCAGTGTTTGATGAGCCTCAGATAACCCCAGTTCCCAGGCAACGCCTGCGTGGCGCACTGAGCTTAAGGGCGAAGCTCCGGTTCCTCCGTCGTGGCCGGAGATCAGCACCACATCAGCATGGGCTTTTGCCACTCCGGCAGCAATGGTTCCTACTCCGGCTGAGGCTACCAGTTTCACATTGATACGGGCTTCACGATTGGCATTTTTCAGATCATAGATCAATTGAGCCAAATCTTCAATAGAATAAATATCGTGGTGTGGAGGAGGAGAGATCAGACCTACTCCGGGAGTGGCATTTCGTACCCGGCCGATCCAATCGTCTACTTTATGGCCTGGTAACTGCCCTCCTTCACCTGGCTTGGCACCCTGTGCCATTTTAATTTGCAGCTCTTTGGCATTGGCCAGGTAGTGGCTCGTCACTCCAAAACGACCAGAGGCAACCTGCTTGATCGCTGAACATTCCCAGTCTCCATTGGGCTTCCGGGCAAAACGGATTTCATCCTCGCCGCCTTCGCCGCTATTACTTTTTCCACCAATCCGGTTCATGGCAATGGCCAGGGTGGAATGGGCTTCGTGTGATATTGAGCCAAATGACATGGCTCCGGTGGCAAACCGTTTGAATATTTTTTCTTTCGGCTCTACTTCTTCCAGTGGAATAGAGTTCCGCTTTTTAAACTTCATCAGGCCCCGTAGTGTGGCCAGTTGGCCGGCCCGCTGGTTAATGATCTCCGCATATTTTTTATACGTCGGGTAATCATTGCGCTTGGTGGCCTGCTGAAGCAGGTGGATGGTCTGAGGATTGAACATATGATGTTCTCCCCGGCGTTTCCATTGGTATACTCCACCTACTTCGAGGCGAGAGGCCTTTGCAGCGGCTTCATGAAATGCCATACGATGGCGTACCAGTACCTCTTCGGCCAAATCATCAAAATCAACACCACCGATCCGCGTGACGGTACCGGAAAAGCAGGTGTCAACCACAGCCTGGCTAATGCCCAGCGCTTCAAAAATCTGCGCTCCGTGATATGACTGAATTGTGGAAATTCCCATTTTAGAAAAAATCTTCAACAGTCCGGCGTTCACTGCTTTGATGAAGTGCTGATACAGTACATCAACCGATTCTTCGGTATGGATAAGCCCACGATGTTGCAGGTCTTCGATACTGGCAAAAGCCAGGTAGGGGTTGATGGCATGTGCGCCATAACCAATCAAAGTAGCTAAATGGTGCGTTTCCCGTACGTCCCCGGCTTCTATTACCAGGCTGGTCTTTGCCCGTAAGCCACTGCGAATGAGTTGGTGATGTACCGCTCCGGTAGCCATCAGCGATGGAATGGGAGCATGCGTTTCGCTGTAAGCGCGATCCGAGATGACCAGAATGTTGGCGCCATCCCGCACGGCTTGTTCTGCTTCCTGGTTTAGCGCATCAATGGCTTGTTCCAAAGCTCCGGACTCGCCAGTAGCGGGAAAGATTGCTTTAAGCACATGTACTTTGAACGCCGGGTACTGTACATACTTCAGGCGCTTCAGCTCCTCATTGGTAAGTACAGGTTGTTTTAGCTTGATTTGCTGACAGTGCTCCGGGGTTTCGTCCAGCACATTTTTGGTGCCGCCCACACTGGTGAACAAAGACATCACCAGTTCTTCCCGGATAGGATCAATGGGAGGGTTACTTACCTGGGCAAACAGTTGCTTGAAGTAATTTGCGATGTGCTGGCTCTGGCTGGATAGGGCTGCCAGTGGTATATCTGTTCCCATAGAACCGATAGGCTCTTTGGCCTTGTCTACCATCGGTGCCAGAATTACTTTCAAATCTTCGGTTGTATACCCCATGGTTAACTGTCGCGTCAGTAGGGGAAGTTGATCAGAAGGTTGACGATCCTGCCCATTTACATGTAGCGGTTCGGGTAATTCTTCCAGAGAGTAACGGTGTTCGCTGAGCCATTCGCGGTAAGGCTGCTGAGAGCAGATATCCTGCTTAATTTCCTCATCGCTGATGATACGTCCTTCAGACATATCAGCTACAAACATACGGCCCGGTTGTAAGCGCCCTTTCAACAACACTTTGGACTCGTCCACTGGTAAGGCGCCGGCTTCGGAAGACATGATCAGCGTCTGGTCCTCGGTAAGCAGATACCGGGAAGGTCGCAGGCCGTTTCTGTCCAATGTAGCACCTACCATGTCGCCATCCGTAAAGCAGATGGCCGCGGGACCATCCCAGGGCTCCATCATAGAAGAATGGTATTCGTAGAAAGATTTCTTAGGATCTTCCATCAACTCATTATCCTGCCAGGCTTCAGGCACGAGCATCATCATGACGTGCGGTAGTGAACGGCCTCCCAGGTGTAATAGCTCTACGATCAGATCCAGATTCGCCGAATCCGAGAAAGAAGCATTGCAGATAGGCATTAGCTTATCCAGTTCTTCTTCAGTGAATAAGGTGGATTTTAGCAGTGCTTCTTTAGATCGCATCCAGTTCACATTACCCCGGATGGTATTGATCTCGCCGTTATGGGCAATATAACGGAAGGGCTGAGCCAGCTTCCATTTAGGAAAAGTATTGGTAGAAAAGCGGGAATGCACCAGTGCCAGTGCCGTTACGAAAGAGGGGTGCTGTAAGTCCAGATAATAGGGGCGCACCTGAAAAGTAGTAAGTTGTCCTTTATAGATTAGGGTTTTGTATGAGCAGGAAGCAATATAGAAAGTATCTTCGGTATCTTTCACTTCGCGGTGAATGACGTGCGAGGCATAGTTTTTCAACACGTATAGTCGTCGTTCGAGGGCCATCGGGTCATTGGAAGGAGCTTCTCCCTTCCAGCGGATAAACGCCTGCTCAATGCGGTGTTCTACCAGCTTGGCCGAACGGCCCAGACTTTGGTTATTGGTTGGCACTTTACGATAACCAATCAGTTCTAATCCCAACTCCTCTATAATAGTATCAAAATGCTTTCGGCAAGCTTCTCGCACCTGTGCATTGGCCGGAAGAAACAGCATGGCAACTCCATAATGCTCAAAATCCGGCAGGTCGAAGTCCGTCACTTCCTGAAAGAAGAGGTGAGGTTTTTGCACTAAAATACCGGCGCCATCTCCGGTATCCGGCTCACAGCCGCAGGCTCCTCGATGCTCCATATTCTGAAGCATGATAATGGCGTCATCGACAATACTGTGCGATTTCTTACCCTGCAAATGGGCGACAAACCCAATACCGCAAGCATCATGTTCAAACGAGGAATCGTATAGTGATTGTTGGTGATCTTTCATTCGCAAATAGTTAGTAATCGGTAATTAGCAAATAGATAGTAGATTTTTTTTTGGAAATCAAAACAAAATTTTCATTATTTGTGTATTGTTGAACTATTGTATTGTGAAAACCCTCAAATTAAGAAACATAAGCCTCCCAACAATACAATACACTTGTTAATTCTGCTTCCCAAAATATTATTCTGCGAATAAGCAATATACTTAATTTAGAGTATACTTTAAACAAAAGTTATAAAGAATACTGTGGAACAAACAGAGTAAGAGAAGACTATTTAAGGTGTTGCAATAAGAATCTACTTGTCAGAATATCCTTTTGTTGGGAATCTTACAAGATGAATGAAAATCTTACATTACAGATTATCATTTTGTTAAATCTTTTCAAACAATCGGTTTCTTAAAAAAATCACAGAAAATATCTTCTTACTACTAAGAATTAGCTAATCCTGCTCCAATTGAAGGTGTTTTTCTGCATTTTATCCACATGCTTACGGATTGGTTGATGCTGGGGAAGCTGTAAATCAGGGTCTTCTTTCAAAATCTCGGAAGCTGACAGTCTTGCTTCCTGCAAAATCTTCCCGTCTTTGCTTAAATCGGCTACCAACAGGTCTAATACCCCACTTTGCTGAGTTCCTTCAATATTTCCCGGTCCGCGCAGTTTCAGATCGGTTTCAGCAATCTCAAACCCGTTGGTCGTACGTACCAGCGTTTCCAGTCGGACTTTACTTTCTTTGCTTAATTTGTAATCTGTCATCAGAATGCAATACGATTGTTCAGCACCCCGCCCCACCCGACCTCGTAGCTGGTGTAATTGGGCTAAGCCGAAGCGATCGGCGTTTTCTACGATCATAACCGTGGCATTTGGTACATCCACTCCTACTTCAATCACAGTGGTGGCTACCATCACTTTGGTGGTGCCCTTCACAAACAAGTGCATTTCATAATCCTTATCTGCACCACTCATGCGCCCATGGACACAACTTACCGGCACATCAGGAAAGGCCCGGCGAATGGACTCGTAGCCATCTTCCAGATGCTTCAAATCTAACTTTTCAGATTCTTCAATCAGCGGATACACTATGTATACCTGCCGGCCCGCCTGAATCTGTTCATTGATGAAACCAAACACCCGCAGGCGGTTCTTTTCGAAGCGATGCAGCGTCTTGATGGGCTTTCGTCCGGCGGGCAGCTCATCAATGACGGATACATCCAGATCGCCGTATAAAGTCATGGCCAGGGTGCGGGGAATGGGGGTGGCGGTCATCACCAGTACGTGCGGGTATACGTCGCCGGCATTTTTATTCCAGAGCTTGGCGCGCTGGGCTACTCCAAACCGGTGCTGCTCATCAACTACTGATAATCCCAGATTCTTGAATTGTACCCGATCTTCCAGCAGTGCGTGTGTTCCTACCAGAATGGGTAGGGTGCCCATTTGCAGCATTTCGTCAATAATCCGCCGACCGCGTTTTCCGGTAGACCCGGTCAGGAGGGCAATTTCCAGACCTAGCGCCTGAGCAAAGGGAGTAAGGCTGCGGTAGTGTTGTTCGGCCAGAATTTCGGTAGGTGCCATCATGGCTACCTGGGTGCCACTGCTGATGGCAATGAGCATAGAGATAAAGGCTACAATGGTTTTTCCGCTCCCTACATCTCCTTGCAGCAAACGGTTCATCTGTTTGCCCGAATGTAAATCGGCGTAGATTTCTTTGATGACCCGCTTTTGGGCATTGGTCAGCTCAAAGGGCAGGTGCTTTTCGTAAAACTCGTGGACCAGTTTGGTATCGCCAAATACCTGGCCGGGATACTTATCAATGCGGGCGAGTTTGAGCTTAAGCAATCGCAACTGTACGTAAAACAGTTCTTCGAACTTCAGACGAAAGGTGGCTTTTTCCAGGCAGTTGATCGACTCGGGAAAATGGATGTTGCGCAGCGCGTCCCGCTTGGGTACCAGCCGGTAGTGTTCTATCAGCGCATCAGGCAGGGTTTCGGGAATCTGCTCGTACGCTTTTTCCATCAGGGTTTTTTGCAGACGAGCGATGGTGCGGCTGTCCATACGGCCCCGCTTGAGTTTTTCAGTGCTATGGTACACCGGGAAGAGTTGGCCGTTTTCCCGGTCTACGCTGGCCAGCAGCTCCATCTCAGGGTGGGCCATATTGTACTTCTGCCCAAAGCGGCTGGGTTTACCGAAGGCAACATAATCCACAAAAGATTTGAGCTTGTCCAGCAACCAGTTGATACCCTTGAACCACACTAGTTCCATTTCGCCGGTATCGTCCGCGAAGATGGCCACCAGCCGTTTTTTGGGCCCGGTGCCCACCACCTCGGCTTTGCGGATATGGCCTATGATTTGCACATAGGGCATGTCTTCGTGGATGTCTGCAATTTTATGAAACTGAGAGCGATCTTCGTGCCGGAAGGGATAATGCTGGATGAGGTCGCCGAAGGTATGGATATTCAGTTCTTCGCGCAGCAGATTGCCGGTGCGTTCGCCTACTCCCTTCAGATAGTCAATTTTGGTATCGAAGAATTGACTCATACACACTATTTAAGAACCCTGAACCTGATCTCGCCAGTCTAAGGTATTCAACAAATGAATCATATCCATCTTAATATACTCAATGATGGGAGCCAGCGAATCGTTTTGCGTGGCCGTTCTGAAATAGAGCGCTCCTCGCAGGAAATGATTGGTAGAGTCGGTAATATAAAACTGAAACTGGCTGGGCACTTCACCAGTAAGCTCTGCCACCAGGGCGCGTTTCCCGCTGGGGGTGCCCAAAATACTCTCATCAATAGAAGCTGCCTTGATCTGGTGATTGGCGGTTAGCTGGTAGGCATCTTCCAGCAAGGTTTGCAGTAGGGTATCGTTTTGGTGAATCGGCTTGTAGGTGAGCTGAATATTGGCGACAAATTCAGGATAATAAATATCAAGCCAGTACCGTTCTGCATGGTAAGTAGTATCCGGCTGTAGTGTCGCCTGCCGGGAATACTCAAAATCGTACGGCAATGTATCGGGCAAACTGACGTAGCGGTGCTCAGGCAGATCAATCCGGTTGTACCCTTCCGGTTTGGGAACGTAACTGGCATCGGGTGTACAGGCAGCCATTCCCAGTATCATGATGCCCAGACTAATGTATTTCATTCCAATCATAGCAATGTGACAAGCAATTAAGCGTACGTTTTTTACGGCTCAAACGTTGGTATTTAACGTTTTCACCTTGTGCAAAAAAGTACGGATGCGTATGCACGATATGATAACAATTCGCACTCAGGCACAAGTTTATTAAATTGATGGCGCAATCTTACATAACCCGCCTTTTTTTCCAACGACTCTTTTTAGTATATCTCATGAAACATCCCGATTATTGTACTGAATCATAAAAAGTTAGGGAAACATTCCCTGTTTAATCAAACCATTTCCTTTTATGGCAGCAAGTAAAAAAATTATGATTACGGGCGGAGCCGGATTCATTGGCTCCCACGTGGTGCGCCTTTTCGTTACGAAGTATCCTAATTACCAGATTTATAATCTCGATGCCCTCACCTACGCAGGGAATCTCGAGAATTTAATGGATATAGAAGAACAAAGCAATTATAACTTCATCAAAGCTGATATCAGCGATGAAGACTCCATACAGCAGTTATTCCGGGAGGTTGAACCGGATGCCGTCATTCACCTGGCGGCTGAATCGCACGTAGACCGCTCTATCAAAGATCCGATGGCTTTTATCCGCACCAATGTGATGGGTACGGTAAATCTGCTGAATGCTGCCAAAGAATTGTGGAAAGAAGATATGGATCAGCATCTGTTTTACCATGTCTCTACCGATGAAGTATACGGTTCACTGGATCACGGCGGATATTTTGTAGAAACCACTCCTTACGACCCCAAATCACCGTATTCGGCCTCCAAAGCCAGCTCCGATCACTTTGTGCGGGCCTATCATAATACCTACAAACTTCCGATAGTAGTCAGCAACTGCTCTAACAACTACGGCCCCAACCATTTTCCTGAAAAACTGATTCCGCTGTGTATCAACAACATCAAGCACAATAAGCCGCTGCCCATCTACGGCAAAGGCGAAAACGTGCGGGACTGGCTGTATGTGGAAGACCACGCCCGGGCTATTGACACCATTTTTCACAACGGGAAAGTGAACGAAACCTACAATATTGGCGGCTTCAATGAGTGGAAAAATATCGACATCGTTCGGCTGCTCTGCCAGGTAATGGACCGCAAACTAAACCGCCCGGAAGGCACCTCGGCCAAACTCATCACCCATGTAACCGACCGGGCCGGGCACGACCTGCGCTACGCCATTGACGCCCATAAGCTCATGAACGAACTGGGCTGGAAACCCTCCCTGCAGTTTGAAGAAGGTATTGAAAAAACCGTAGACTGGTACCTGGCCAACGAAGAATGGTTAGAAAACGTGACATCCGGCAATTATAAGAAGTATTATGAGGACCAATATGGATAGGGGTTGAAGGAAGGAATGATGGAGTGAATAGATGAAGAAGGCCATTGTAACATGCGCATTAAGTTTAATGGTATCATCGCTGGCAGCTCAATCCCGGGATGATATAAAACTCGGCATCGGGGCTTCTTTTCTGGGAACGGGTGATATGCTGATTGGGAAGCTGGAAGGAGAGGCGACCCGAAAATGGAATAGAATAATTAGTAATTCTGTGGCTCTGGGAATTGGGTATGGCGACCAGAAGTTTTATTACAACCCGACATACAATTATAAGAGCCTTCATCAGCAAACCTTCACGACGCACCTAGACGGTAACGTGTTCGTATCGCCTTTCGGGAATGACCGTTTGTATAATCTTAAACTGGGTACTGGTGTTTCGTTAATGTATGTATCCGATGCTTTTCCCCGAAGAAACGAGGCTATTCAGCGGGAAAACAGAGCCTCAGTAGGCATAAATATGATCATGGAGCACGAGTTCATGCTAAGCAAAAAATCCCTGATTGGTCTGAAAATGATGATCCAACCCTACCTGAACGGTGATATTGCCAGCACCATGTTGCTTAAGTTTGGTAGGAAGTTTTAACTTCTCATTCTACTCCACCCCCGGCTCCCTGCCCCAAACCCTTCAATAATTCAACTCTTTCGTTGTAATTCCGCACCGGGCTTTTCTATCTTTGCGGCTATGGCAAAGAATCAATCCACTAACCCAGCTCCGCACGAACCGGAGAGCTCTCTGAAGCAAATCATCGCACATGCGAAAGAATATGGTTTTGTATATCCGTCCAGCGAAATCTACGATGGCCTACAGGCGGTCTACGACTATGGCCCATATGGTGTAGAACTGAAAAATAATCTCAAACAACTGTGGTGGCAGGCCATGACCCGCCTTAACGACAACATTGTTGGACTGGATGCGGCCATCTTCATGCAACCTCAGACCTGGAAAGCCTCTGGCCACGTGGAGAGCTTCAACGATCCGATGATCGACAGCAAGGATTCCAATAAGCGCTACCGGGCTGATACACTGATTGAAAACAAGGCGGAGCAACTGGAAGCAGAGGGCGAAACCGAAAAGTCGCAATTGCTGCTGAAGCGGATGAACGAGCTGCTGGAGAAAGAAGATCTGGCGGGAGTGCGCGAGTTGTTCATCGAGTACAATATTGAAGACCCGGTTTCCGGCACCACCAACTGGACGGACGTGCGGCAATTCAACCTGATGTTTTCTACCCAGGTAGGCTCGGTCGCCGAAGATTCCAGTAAAATTTATCTGCGCCCGGAAACCGCTCAGGGGATTTTTGTCAATTTCCTGAATGTGCAAAAAACCGCCCGGCAGAAGATTCCGTTTGGTATTGCCCAGATCGGAAAAGCCTTTCGTAATGAGATTGTAGCCCGACAGTTTATTTTCCGGATGCGGGAGTTTGAGCAAATGGAAATGCAATTCTTCATCCGCCCCGGCACGCAGGCTGAGTGGTTCGACCACTGGAAACAGGTACGGATGCGCTGGCACGAGGTGTTGGGCATTCCGAAAGAGAAGTTTCGCATTCACGAGCACGAAAAACTGGCGCACTACGCCGACGCTGCTATAGATATTGAATATCAGTTTCCGTTTGGCTTCAAAGAAGTAGAAGGTATCCACTCCCGCACCGACTTTGATTTGACTCAGCATCAGGAGCTATCGAAGAAGAAGATGCAGTACTATGATCCGGATATTTCCGAGAGCTACGTACCCTACGTGATTGAAACCTCTATCGGGGCCGATCGCCTGTTTCTGATGACTTTATGTGAAGCTTATACTGAAGACACCGGGGTGGATGCCAAGGGTAACGAGAAGAAACGCATCTATCTCAAAATCCACCCGGCCCTGGCTCCGGTCAAAGCCGCCATTCTACCACTGGTGAAAAGAGATGGCTTACCCGAAAAAGCCCAGGAAATTTATAAATCTCTGAAGCTGGATATGAAGGTGGTGTACGAAGAAAGTGCGGCCATCGGCAAACGCTACACCCGTCAGGATTTAATCGGAACGCCCTACTGCATTGTGGTAGATCATCAGACGCTGGAAGATAATACGGTGACGATCCGGGAGCGGGATAGTACAGAACAGGAGCGAATCTCAGTGGATGCCTTGCGGTCCACGCTACTGGAGCGGGTGTCCCTGCAAGGGCTTATTCAGACGCTGGCCGATTAATCGGCAGTATGGCATTTTTACTGATTCTATTTCTGGTACTGCTGGTGGCAGTAGGGGTGTTTTATCGAAATATTCCTACACCCCGCCCGCTGTATTCTATGGTGCATGTGCGGGAAGTACAGACAATCTTAACAAAGTACTTCCCTTATTACCAACAACTGTCTCCCGCCCGGCAAAAAACATTTTTACAGCGGGTCATGCACTTTATTCACCAAAAGCAGTTCATTGCCCGGGGCTTCCGGCCGGTTACGATGGAAATGAAAGCCATGATCGGTGCCTCAGCGGTGCAGCTTACGTTCGGTCTGCCGAAAGTAAGTCTGGCGCATTTCAAACGCATTCTGATTTATCAGGATGATTATTACTCCACCATCACCCGGCAGTACCACCGGGGCGAGGTCAATCCCCGTTTACAGGCTATTGTGCTCTCGTGGTATAGTTTTGTAGAAGGCTACGCTGACTCCAGCGATGCCCGCAACCTGGGACTGCACGAAATGGCCCATGCGCTGGAACTGGAAAACATGATTGATAACGAGGAGTATCAATTTTTTCCCACCGAAGCTCAGCAACGATGGAAGCAGTTGGTCGCCCAGTATATACCCCGTATCGAGACCGGGGAAATGACTTTTTTCCGGCCTTATGCCGCTACCAATGCGCAGGAATTTTTTGCCGTTGCCGTGGAATATTTTTTCGAAGAGGCCAGTGAATTTCACCATCAATATCCGGAACTATACCAGGTGTTGGCATCCCTGTTGTGTCAGGACCCGCTGTCGATGTCTGTATTGGATTCCCGGAAATAGCAGCGTTTTATTTCTGATGAGATTTGTATAAAAAAACCTTCTCTGTGTCCACAAACAGAGAAGGGAAAGGGCAGCACTGCCTTTATTTTGATCGGTGCGGGGAGACGCTATGATCAGAGAGATGGTGTTTTGGAATCGTTTTCATCGGAAGACTTGAGCGTCTCGGATATTGACGGGGTTTCTTCCAAAAAAAGCTCGTTAAAATTTTCGGCTACATAGCCCGCAAAATCATCGTAGGTCTCGATCGCCGTATCCCGGATGTTTTTCCAGACGATAACGACTGACGTTCCCTCTTCCTGTTCTTTCAGTTTGCGTCGGGCATGCTTCAATTTGCGAAGAATGGCTTGTTTGGCTTCCTGTTGCAACTCAGAGGTCTCATTCGCCAGGGAGTTTTTCCACCAGGCAATGGCTTTATCAAACTCGTTTATCTTTTGTTGGTTTTCTACGGAAACATAAGGCGCTTTCATGGTTGTGATGTTACTGATCGGGTAAGTATCAGAAGGTGGTGTTTCTGCCACCTTCTGAGGGTTAACGTTATTTATTTATTTCTTCAAAATGCGCTTCTTTTTTGGCCAGCGGCTCAGCAAACAGCGTTTCCAGGTGGCTGATATCAGCTCGGTACTTCTGGATAGATTTGTTGATGTCTACCAATTCATGCTTTTGGTTTACCATGATTTCATCCAAAGCCACCATGCGCGATTCATCTGCAATCTTCTGGTTTTTCAGTTCAAATTTTTTGCTATCGTCGGTTTTGTCCGATTTCATTTGCTTTTCTATTTTGCCAATATGCTTGGTCAGTTGCTTTTGCTCGCGCTCGTTCTTTTCGTAAGATGACTCCAAGTCTTTCTCGCGCTTTTCATTTTGGGCAATCTGCTCATTAAGCTTATCGGTTTTATAATACTTCACAAAGTTCTTCACCAGGCGGCGCAGGTTTTCAGCCTCATCGGGATTGTCTTTGGTATTTAGCGCAATGCTGTATCCGGTGGTGAAAGCTACAGCTACTTTACTTTGGTCGCCTTCGGTAAAAAATTTTGCCCGCAGGTCACCGGTATTTTCCGCAATACGGGGCACGGTTACTTCTTTGGCAATCAGGGCATCCCGGCCGTCTTTTTTGCTTTTCACATCTAACTCCTGCCGTACATAGTCCGACCAGCCGTCTTTCAGTTCATCCAGTGATTCGTTATCCACATTGACCACCCAGGCACTGGCATTGGTTTTGTCAAACTGCACGGTTTGCTCAGTGGGATAATATTGTTGAGCAAAAGCTGATACACTAACTAGGGTAAATAAAGCGACGAAAAAATGAGTTATCGTTTTCATGATATTATGTTTATTAAAATTATTTGATTTTTGAAATACACTCTTGTGACGAGAGGCTTAGCACGAAGTCACATTTTTTGTAAAAATTTTTTTTCTGAAAGTTTTTTCCGGGCATTGGTGACCTGGGGCATGCTTTACCGTCATAAAGGCATTAGCCATTCCATATAATTTTTTCACGTAACTCAAATCACTATGAAAACCTCAACGATCAGCCTCCTTAGCCCTTGGTGGTTTCTGCTTATTCTTGGCTGCCCGGCTTTTGCCCAGGATGCGGCCAAAGCACTGTTTGCTCCACTGGACCAGAAGATCGCCGAAGCGAAAACGCAACACGCTGATCTCTATGCTCCCCGGCATTTTTCCGATGGCATGCTGGCCTACCAGGCAGCGGTAAAAGCATACCGGGCCCAGGAAGATGCGGATGATGTACAAAAGGCCATACAGCAGGCTACCAGTGATCTGGATCAGGCACTGGCCCATACCAAAGTGGCGCAGGCAACCTTCCCTGATGTGTGGAATGCTCGTCTGGATGCAATGGAAGCCCAGGCCATGAAGTACCAGCCCGAAGGGTGGCAGGAAGCTGAAAAACAGTTTGATAAGGCCACCCGACAACTGGAGCGAGGCCGTCTGGATAATGCCCGGGAAGATGGCGAGGAAGCCGAACAATACTACCGCAAAGCAGAGTTGGACGCGATCAAAAACAACTATCTGGTGAGCGCCCGCCAGCTTATTGAGCAAGCCGATGAACTGAAGGCCGACCGGGAAGCACCGCAAACGTTTAAACGAGCCCAGGATCTCCTGGCCCAGGCTGAAAAAGACCTGAATGAAAACCGCTACGATTTTGATGCTGCCCGCCTGATGGCTCAACAGGCCGAGTACGAAGCACGACATGCCATGTATCTGGCCGATAAGATCAAACAGTTGGAAAAAAGTGATGTCACTATTGAAGGATTATTACTGGCCGGAGAAGCTTCGGTATCTACCGTTGCTTCGGCAGCAGATATGGTTGCAAAGTTTGATCAGGGCATGGAAATGCCAGTCAATGCCCTGGTGGAACATATTACTACGTATCAGGATAGTGCTTCCTATCTGGCCAATGCCCTGGCCAGCGCAGAAAACCAGATCACTGACCTGGAAGCACTTAACGAAGAACAAAAGAAAATGGCGGAGCTGCTTATGAAAGAAAAGTCAGCAGAACTGGAACAACAAATTGCCGAAGCCGCCCAGAAACAGGATGAACTGGCCCGTAAGCTTGCCTGGCAGGAGCGTATTGCCCAAAAGTTTGACCAGGCCTATGAGATTTTTAATGAAGACCAGGCCCAGGTATTTCGGCAGGCAGATGATATTATTATTCGCCTGTACGGCCTGACCTTCCCGGTGGGCAAGGCAGATATTGACCCCGAATATTTCCCGTTGCTGACCAGTGTGCAGACTGCCATTAATCTGTTTGATAATGCCGAAGTGATTATTGAAGGGCACACCGATGCCCAGGGCGGGGATAAGATCAATCAGGAACTTTCGGAGAAACGAGCCTCGGCCGTACGAGACTATATGCTGGCCAATATGGAGTTATCCGAAGAGCAGGTTATGGCCACCGGGTTTGGCGAAAGTCGGCCAATTGCCAACAACGAAACAACCGAGGGGCGACAGAAAAATCGCCGGATTGATGTGGTCATTCAGCCGCAGTTTATTATGGAAGCCCAAGCCAGAAATTAAACAGACAATACCAGAGGCTATCGTGGATGATAGCCTCTTTTTATTTAATATTACGGTAATTTTAAGGATTACTGCCTTTGCCTCACCAAGAAAAAAAGCATCTTAGCGATGAAGAGATTGTTCGGCAGGTCATTGCCAGAAAGGATACAGCCTTATTTGGCCTGTTGTATGATCGCTACGCGGATAAAGTGTTTGCCAAGTGCATGAGTTTCACGCACGACCGGCAATCGGCTGAAGATCTGGCGCACGACGTTTTTCTGAAAGTATACCTGAAGCTGGGCGAATTTCGTTTTGAAGCTAAGTTTTCTACTTGGCTCTATAGCGTGACCTACCACGAATGTGTGGAGTATGTACGGAAGAATAAGAAAATAAGTAAGGAACAGGAAGCGTACGGTGCGGAACAGGAGTATAAGGATTCAGCCGATAGCGAAGCAGCCATGCTGGAGCTAAAGCTGGAACAGTTGAAACTCCTGCTCGAGAAAATTAGTCCGGAAGAAAAGGCGTTACTTTTAATGAAGTACCAGGATAATTTATCCATTGAAGAGATTATGGCCCACACCCAATTGGGAGAGAGTGCCGTAAAGATGCGCCTGAAGCGAACCAGGGAAAAAGTTGTAACGCTTAGCCGCACAATGGTTGTGATCAGTATTGTTGTAGTAATGTATTGGCTGTTTATCTTTTTACAATGACCGAAGAACCTAACCCTTTTAAGAAGCTGGAAGAGGAGCATAAAGCCCCCGAGGGGCTGAAAGAAAAAGTGATTGCCAGCGTGGAGATCAGCCAGGTGCTGATGGAGATAGCCGATTTGTTTACCGAAAAAATGGGAAGAACTGTATTAGATTTATTTAAAACCAAGTTAGACGACAAAGATTAAACCCTGCCTGCTATGGAAACGCTGCAACAATGGGAGCGCATGTTTTACAATGCACTCAATGCCTTCGGTACTACCTTCATGAATGCGCTGCCTAATGTCATTGGGGCTTTGGTGCTGCTGCTCATTGGGTGGATGATTGCCAAGGCCGTAGCTTACGCCGTTCGGAGGGTGTTGTCCTCTCAAACGATGGCCAAAGTAACCGAGCGACTCAATAAACTTTCCCTGCTGGAACATTCGGATTTATCCCTGGATAGCGTGCAGATCATCAGCCGGTTTGTTTACTGGCTCATTTTGCTGTTGTTCTTTGTCGCTGCTTCTGAAACCCTGGGTTGGACGGCCGTGTCGCGTACGTTGAACGAACTGATCAGCTACCTTCCCGCCTTGCTCAGTGCCCTGGTCATTGCGTTGATCGGGCTATATCTGGCCCAGATGGTCCGCAATTTTGTTCGAACCGCCCTGCGATCCATGCAGGTTGGAGCGGCCAGCCTGATCAGTAACCTGCTTTTTTATATTCTCGCCATCATAGTGATTTTAACTGCTTTAGAGCAGGCTGGAGTGAATACCAGCGTAATTACCGCCAATCTCACGCTCATCATCGGGGCATTGGTGGGGGCGGTTGCCATTAGTTTTGCCATTGCCTCCCGGCATGTGCTGGAAAACATTCTGGCCTCTTTTTATAGCCGCCGAAACTTTGCCGTGGGCGACAAAATCCGGCTGGATACCATTGAAGGGGAAATAGTACAGATGGACAGCGTATCGGTCGTGGTGAAGACCGGCACTACCGAAATGGTGTTTCCTACGCGCTCCCTGATTGAGGAACGCGTGGAAAAACTACCGTAAGAAATGCCCCGTCAGGCCGGTAATTTTGTTTTTTTACGCCGGGCGTATAGGGTAAATAATACTCCTACCGTGAGTCCGGCTAAAAATACCAGAAAAAGCAACACGGCACTGGAGCTTTCTATATGCCAGAACAAGAAGTTAACCGACACCCGGGTGGTGTTTTGAAAGATGAAAATCAACACAATGCTCAAAAGAACGAGCATCAGAATCAGCTTATTCATGAGAAAAACGGATAAATATTTCTGTTAAGACGGTGGATGCCGGACAAAGTCACCAAATGAGCATGGATTTTTTTGTATCGCTTATTGCACAAGGCTTTGGCTGCGGATGCTTGTTAGCCAAATCAGCATATTTGAAAGTTTTATCACATTGGAAGAAACGTTTTTTCCAAAATGCAGTTGAACTTCAATGCAGACCTGCGGGGCTCTGATGGTTGGTATCATTATTGGATTAAGATTCCTTAACTTTTGTCGCCTGAAATCGCGTAATTTGCGAAAAAAACGAAGCGGGTTGGTAGGGAACAGGGTATTATTTTATAAAAGATGAAGCACCAGAATCGCTTCTAAGAGAACTCTCCGGACATACATGTGGATTAAGATTGCTCATTTTATCTTTCGGTTTCGCCTATGGTTGATGCTGTTGCTGGCCGCCATTACGGTATTTCTGGCCTGTAAAATTCCAGATCTGGAACTGAGCTACGATTATATAGAAGCCGTACCTTCCGGCGACCCCTCCATTGTATACTATAAGCAATTTAAGCAGCAGTTTGGCGAAGACGCTAACCTGATGGTGATTGGGTTGCAGGACACTGCGCTTTACCAAACCACCAATTTCCGCCGTTTCAAATACTTTAGTGACGAAATTACGAAACTACCCGGAGTCAAGTACGTAGTTTCCCTGCCGAAACTGCAAACGCTGGAGAAAAATACCGAAACCAAGCAGTTTGAGTTGCGACCTATTTTCACTTCTATTCCCGAAGAACAGGCTCAACTGGATAGTTTAATGCAATTGGCCCGGCAGCTGAAATTTTACAGCCAACAGATTCTCAATGATGAGAACGGCGCTACTTTCATGCTGATTGCCATTGAGAACAACACGCTCAATTCTGATAAACGTGAGCAGTTGGTGCCCGATATTCAGCAGTTAGGTGACAGTTTTACCGAAGTAACGGGCATCGAGTTACATTACGCGGGCATTCCCTTCGTCCGCACCGTGATGAATGAGAAGGTTCGGGCTGAATTACAAATTTTTCTGATCCTGTCCGTTATCGTAACTGCCCTGATCCTGCTGTTCTTCTTCCGTTCCTGGGATGCGGTGGTGTTTCCGCTGATTGTGATCGGTATTATGGTGGTCTGGTCAGTAGGAACGCTGGCCTGGTTCGGCTACGAGATTACCGTGTTGTCGGGTTTGTTGCCGCCCATTATTGTCATCATTGGTATTCCTAATAGTGTGTATCTGATCAATAAATACCATCAGGAATATAGTGCTCACGGGGATAAGATTTTGGCGCTGAGCAGCATCATTCAGAAAATAGGCATGGCCACCCTCATCACCAATGTGACCACGGCCATTGGTTTTCTGGTACTGATATTTACCGACATCAGCATTCTGGAAGAGTTCGGCCTGGTAGCCGGAGTGAATATTCTGGCAACGTTTGTCGTTAGCATCATCGTTATTCCTTCGGTATTTTCCTACCTGCCTCCGCCCAGCGAGCGCCAACTCAAGCATCTGCGTTTTTCCCTGCTCGATCGTGTACTCAATCTGCTTGACTTGCTGGTACATCGGCATCGCTACCGGGTGCTGGCCGCTGCGGTATTAGCCGTGGTCATTTTCTCGGTAGGTTTATTGCGCATGCATGCCGTCTCGTATCTGGTAGACGGAGTTCCGGCCAATAGCCAGTTGAAGCGGGATATGGCATTTTTTGAAGAGAATTTTACCGGCATTATGCCGATGGAAGTGGTGGTGGATACCCACAAAAAGCGATCGATCACCCGCACTTCTACGCTGCAACAGGTGGAAGAACTGGAAGATTTTCTGGCCCAACAAGAATCAATTGCCCAGCCGATCTCGATGATTAGCTTTGTGAAAGCCGCCCGTCAGGCCTTTTATAATAACGATTCCGCATTTTACGCTTTGCCCAATAACCGGGACAAGGCCTTCATTCTGCGGTACCTCAAGAACACGGAAAATGCCCAGAATAGCAGCGCCGGAGACTCGCCTCTCTCGCTGCTGAGCGGATTTGCCGATAGCACCGGACAGCAATTGCGCATCTCACTGAAGGTAGCAGATATTGGCTCCAACGAAATCAAAAAGCTGGTAGAAGAAAAAATCCAGCCCAAGGTGGACGAAATTTTTGGCGACTCAGACACCGAAGTTTTCATTACCGGAGCCAGCTTATTGTTCACCAAAGGAAATGAGTTTCTGATTGATAATCTTTTGGTGAGCCTGCTCATCGCCTTCGGCATCATTGCCCTGATCATGGCTTTGCTGTTTGGCAGCGTCCGTATGATCTTCATTTCGCTGATTCCAAATGTTATTCCACTGGTCATCACGGCAGGGATTATGGGCTTTGTGGGAATACCGCTGAAACCCAGTACCGCCATTATTTTCAGTATTGTCTTTGGTATCTCAGTGGATGATTCCATTCATTTTCTGGCCAAATACCGGCAGGAGTTGAAAAGTAACCACTATTTTGTGCCGCTGGCCATTAGTAAGAGTCTGCACGAGACCGGGTCCAGTATGATCTACACTTCCATCATTCTGTTTTGCGGCTTCATTATTTTCGCTGCATCCAGCTTGAGCAGCACCCAATACCTGGGTATCCTCACTTCGCTCACCCTGATCATTGCCATGTTCACCAACCTGACCGTGTTACCAGCCCTGCTGATGGCTTTTGACAATGGAAAAGGCATTTCCAGCAAAAGTGAACAGCCGTTATTTCACCTCATTGAGCACTATGACGAATTTTATCAGGAAGACGAGGACGAAGAAATTGACCTGAACCGCATTGATTTACCTAACGGGCCCCGAAAAGAACCCCTCGCGGAAATTCGGAAAGAAGAAAACTGAGCTATCAGGATAAGACATAGGGAGAATGACGCTGAAGTAACTAAAAAGTTATATTAGCATAGTCATTCACTCAACCTCTGTGTCCATTGCATCCCAAAAACACCTATTTTCCCGCACTTAACCGAAGAAGGTTTATCCAATACGGTGCCACCTTTGCCGGAAGTACTCTCCTGCTACCCTTGGTAAGCCATACATCGCTTGTATCAGCAAAGAAAATAGGTAAAACAGCCTTCTGGTATCAGCAACCTTTACGGATACTTCAGACCGTACTACGAGAAACAGACGCCGAAAATTATGATGCCGAAGCCGTGGTGGGCTACATGCAGGAAGCCGGGTGCAATACCCTGATCGTCAATGCCGGAGGCATCGTGGACTTCTTTCAAAACCCCTTACCAGCGGCCAATATCAATCCCTTTATGGGTGACCGGGATATCCTCCGGGAAATCACTTCTGCTTGCCAGTCAGCAGGTATAAAAGTGATCGGGAGAGTGGATTTTAGGGGTGTAGCGCCTTCCGTCTATCAAAAATACCCCGACTGGTTTAGTGTGGATGCTTCTGGTAACCCTGTTCAGCTTGACTATACCCGACCCCGCCTATATGCTTCCTGCTACACTGGCTATCATCGGAACGACCATGCCGAAGCTTTCATCCGCTATCTGATGGAACATTATGCTCTTGATGGCATCTGGCACAATAGCATTGGAGTAGGCGGTATTTGCTACTGTACCTCTTGCCAGGAAGCATTTCAATCGGCTATCGGCGCAGAAATCCCTAAACCTGATACTGCCTCTACTGCCGAACTGGATCAGTACATGGCCTGGAAATCGCAGGTGGCGGACCAGCACATGGAGATAATGAAGAATACGGTAAAGTCATTTGGCCGGGACAAAGTGTATACCGCCGAGGTCTTTAGCATGTTTGAAGCCGGAGGACGTATTCATTCCGGCATCGACCTGTATAATGCCCGGGATCATTTTGATTTTCTGGTAAGTGTTGCTTTTCTCACCGAAAACAGCGAACATATTCAGTACGAAGATCTCACGTATGCCAATACGATCGTTCGGTTCCTGAAATCGATGGCTCCCGATAAAGAAGCCATTATCCTGTACGGTGGCAATGGCACGGCCCACCGCTATGTGATGGACCCGCCGGTAGACCTGCAAATCTGGCTATGGGAAGCTTTGGCCGGCGGCGGCCGGTTCTGGAACTGTAATTTTACTGGCATGCACCCGAATGCTACCCACGATCGCCGCAACGCTTTCAACAACACGGAGGCTTATCAATTTGTAAAAAAGCACGAGAAGTTGCTGGCCCAACAGGTTCCGGTAGCAAACATTGGCATTTACTATTCCCGGCCTACTCGCTTGTTCTACCGGGAGCAGCCCCAGGAAGGCGATAGCTTTGAGGCTTGTATCCAGGGAGTTGTCACCGTACTGACGGAAAACCATATTCCGTACGACTTCATTGCAGATGATCAGGTTAGCCCGGAACGCCTTCGGAAGTATCAACTTATCATTTTACCCAATGTTCGTTGTCTATCGGAAGCAGAGGCAGCTTTGCTGAAAAACTATGTACGACAGGGCGGTAACCTGATGGCCACCTATGCCAGTAGCCTGTATGATGAGGAAGGAACCGAACGCGCTGATTTTGCTTTATCGGAATTATTTGGCTGTCATTATACCGGCGAAAGAGCCAATACGCGAAAAGATAGTTATCAATACATTGCCCAGTCGGAGCACCCCCTGGTAATTCCCGACAGTGAAAAAACGGAATTGTTGCTCAATGCCGCTTATACCCTGCTCTGCAAACCCAGTGAGGATGCACAGGTCATTTGTACGCATGTACCTACGGTGCATAACCAACCGCCCGAAAAGGCCTGGGTAGAGAAATGGTCTCAGGAATTTCCTACGGTGGTAGAGCATTCTTACGGCGAGGGACGGGTTTTATATTTCGCCAACCAGCCCGACCAGATCAGCGAAGAGATCGGTCATCCCGACGCACGCAACCTGCTGTTACGAGGCGTGAAATATTTAGCAGGAATCGGGATTCCGGTAGAAAGCACCGCCCCGGAAAGCGTACACATTGGGCTGACTGAGTCCGCTGCGATGCCCGGTCAGTATGTTCTTTCGCTGGTCAATACTACCTCAGGGTCTTTGCGTCCGGTACGTCGGCTACTGCCGGTCCATGATATTCAGGTAACATTACAACTTGAAGGTAAAACACTGGAGCGGTACGAAGTAATGCGCACCCAGGGTGCGTGTTCCGTAGAGGATCAGGGTCAGCGTATAAATATCCGGATTAGCAAACTGGAAGATTTTTGTGCCATTCATTTGCAGATGCGTACCTGAGGGGAAAATCAGGCCTATTGCAGGTTTTTCTCAATATTTCGTTTATATTCATTAAAACAACAACCTGACGTATGAAAGAAGAAATGCCAGTCAGCCGGAGAGGATTTGTCAAAACTGCCGGTCTGGGCGCATTAAGTATTGGTATGGCTGGAAATCAGGCGCTGGCCTTTTCCTCCACTAAAACCAAGAATAAATTACCCCAGTGGAAAGGGTTTAATTTGCTGGATTTTTTCTCCCCAAACCCCGCCAATGCCCGGCCTAACACTTCGGAAGATTACTTTCGCTGGATGGCCGACTGGGGCTTTGATTTTGTGAGAATCCCGATGGCCTACCCTGCTTACCTGGATATTGATCGAACAAAAAATATTACTCCCGACGATGTCTATAAGATTGACGAACAAGCCGTAGACAATATTGACCGACTGGTGACGATGGCGCATAAGTATAACCTGCACGTGAGCCTCAATCTGCATCGGGCACCCGGCTATTGTGTAAATGCTGGCTTCTACGAACCTTACAATCTCTGGACTGACCCGGAAGCACTGGAAGCTTTCTGCTATCACTGGGAAATGTGGGCCAAGCGCTACAAGAACGTTTCTTCCAAGAAGATCAGCTTTGACCTAGTCAATGAGCCCAGCATGCGTGCGGATATGAATGACCAGCACTCATTACGCAGCACAGTGCCCGGAGAGGTGTACCGGAAAGTAGCCAAAGCCGCTTCCGAAGCCATCCGTAAGTACAACCCGGATCACTTGGTGATTGCCGATGGCAATGATGTGGGGAAATCGGTAATTCCCGAGATTACCGACCTGAATATTGGGCAGAGCTGCCGGGGCTATTATCCGGGTATCATCTCGCACTACAAAGCACCCTGGGCCAATAAAGACCCGGATAGTCTGCCGGAACCTTCGTGGCCGGGAAAAATTAATGTGCAACCCATTCTGGCCAATGAGCCCCGGAAATTCAAGGAGGAAGATTTAAGTTCTGAAGTAGGACCTAATGGTGAACGTTATCTGGTATTGAACCGGCAGAAACTGGAAGAATTTTACCAGCCCTGGATCGAGCTGGTGAATTCAGGAGTAGGAGTGCACTGCGGGGAATGCGGCTGCTGGAATAAAACTCCCCATGATGTGTTTCTGGCCTGGTTTGGGGATGTGCTGGACATTCTTTCCAGTAATGGTATTGGTTTTGCCATCTGGGAGTTTTCCGGAACGTTCGGGGTGCTGGACTCCGGACGGGAGGACGTAGATTACGAAGATTGGTACGGCCACAAGCTTGACCGGAAAATGCTCAACCTGCTTACCAAACAATAAATCCTCTTTGTTATCAATCAGATCATCATCTTATGGAACGAAGAAAAGTCCTTAAAAACATCTCCTTAGCCGCCGGAGGCCTGATCACGCTCCCGGCCTGGGCCCAAGGCTGGAACCGCTCATCGCTGTCATTTCCGTCTTTCCTGACACCCCGGCAGGATGATTTGCTGGTGGCCCTGGTCGATACGATCATCCCTACTACCGATACTCCGGGTGCAAAAGATCTGGATATACATCTGTTTGTACAGAAAATGATCACCGATTGCTACGAACCGGAAGTACAGGACAACTTAGCAAATGGACTAGTAAGACTGGAAGAGATGGCCCAACAAAGCTACAACACTTCTTTCACGGAGTGCAGCCCGGTTCAACGGGAAGCTCTGCTCACTCCCTGGGTAACCCCATTGACGCCTGCCCTCCCATCAGAAGACCTGATGGCTTCGGAGGCCGAACCACCCGCTTTTTTTACCTTAGTGAAAGAACTCACCATTCGCGGATACATGACTTCCGAATACGTCATGACCCATCATACCGACTATACGATGGTCCCTGGCCACTTTCGTGGTTGTGTTCCGGTTACCGCTTAACTTATTTGATCTATGGCAAACTTAGCAATCGATGCGGCGAAAAAAATGACCTATGATGCTATTGTGATCGGCTCAGGCATCAGTGGCGGATGGGCCGCCAAGGAACTGGCCGAACAGGGACTGAAAACCCTGGTGCTGGAACGTGGACGGGATGTGAAGCATATCCGGGATTACCCAACCGCCAATAAGCACCCCTGGGAGTTTGCGCATCGGGGCGAGATGCCGATCGAGGTCCGCCAACAAAATCCCCTGGGCAGCCGGAAGGGACTTTTTAACGAAGCCACCGCCCACTTTGTAGTGAAGGATGCCGAGCAGCCCTACATTCAGGACAAACCCTTTGACTGGACGCGAGGCTACCAGGTAGGCGGGAAATCCCTGCTGTGGGCCCGGCAGACCCAGCGGTGGAGTGATTTTGATTTTGAAGGTCCTGCCCGGGATGGGTATGCCGTGGACTGGCCTATCCGCTATAAAGATCTGGCTCCCTGGTATTCGCATGTGGAAAAATTTGCCGGTATCTCCGGCAATCGGGATGGCATCCCCCAACTGCCCGACGGAGAGTTTCTACCTGCCACGGAGATGAGTTGTATTGATGCCCATTTTCAGACGCAGATCGCCAAACACTATCAGGATCGCCAACTGATTCAGGGACGCTGTGCCCATATCACCGAGCCCCAACCTATCCATATTGAACAGGGGAGGGCAAAATGCATGCACCGTACGCTCTGCTCCCGGGGATGTCCGCTGGGAGGATATTTCTGTAGTAATTCCTCGACCTTACCGTGGGCGGAAAAAACGGGTAACCTCACCATCCGGCCCCATTCCGTAGTGCATTCTATCATCTACAGCAACTGGAAAAAAAGAGCCGTGGGAGTGCGGGTGATTGATGCTCAAACCAACAAGATGATGAAGTTCAAAGCCCGTATCATCTTCGTAAATGCCTCAGCGCTGAACTCAAACCTGATTCTGCTTAACTCCACCTCCCACCGCTTCCCTAACGGTTTGGGGAATGACAATGGCTTACTGGGCAAATACATTGCATGGCATAATTACCGGGGCCGGATCTCTGCCGAGTACGATGGCTTGCCGGATTATACTACCGATGGCCGCACTCCCAATCATAGTTATATTCCCCGTTTCCGGAACGTACACCGGCAGGAGACTGATTTTCTGCGAGGCTATGCCGCCGGTTTTGGCGGAGGGCGGCGAAAGAATCGGTCGGAGGAGGGTATCGGAGCGCAGTTAAAGAATAAGCTGTTGAATCCCGAGTTGGGGCCCTGGGGTGTCACCGCCTGGATGATGGGAGAAGTGATTCCCAAAGAAAGTAATCAGGTGTCGTTAGATACCGAGCATATTGATCCCTACGGCATCCCCCAGCTCAGAATTTCCGCCGACTGGGATGAGAATGATGATAAGATGGTGCAGGATTACCACGAACAGTTCACCGAGATGTTCACCCTGGCGGGATTTACCAATATCCAGACCCGGGACTCCCATCACGCTCCCGGCTCTGATATCCACGAGATGGGAGGAGTACGGATGGGCAAAGACCCAAAATCCTCCCTACTCAATGAGTGGAACCAGTTGCATGCCTGTAGGAACGTGTTTGTCACCGACGGAGCCTGCATGACTTCCACCGGCACTCAAAATCCTTCCTTAACCTACATGGCCCTCACCGCCCGCGCAGCCTATCATGCGGTTGAAGAATTAAAAAAACGCAACCTTTGAAAAGCCGAGCGAGAAGAAATAGCGGTAAAAGCGGGCATTTCGCGCTTATTCTTTCAAACTCTTTAAGTACGCCAGCGACTGAGGCACCTGCTCAGGAACATGCATACTTTCGTCTTCAATGAAGTAGTGGGCTATTCCTGCTTCTTTGGCGGCCTTCAGGATGGCAGGCATATCCAGTTGACCGGTACCCAGCACTACATTATTCTCAAGTGGAGTGTGGCCGTTCATATTACTTTCAACGCCCTCCTTCAGATCCTTCAGGTGCATAAGTTTCCAGCGGTCGCCGTATTTTTTCAGTAATGCCGCTGGATCAGCCCCTGGAAGAAATGCCCACAGAATGTCCATCTCAAAAGATACGTAGTCGGGATTGGTGTTTTCAGCAATGTAATCGAAGAGCGTACCATCCTCATAAGGGCGGAATTCATACCCGTGGTTGTGATAACAGAAGGTAAGGCCGTTTTCTTTCAACACTTTTCCCACCCGATTAAAATCTTCCACTGCTTTTTTGGCATGTTCTATAGTAAAATTATCTCCATCGTGCGGAATCCACGCAGTCATTACATAGGAAGCGCCCATGATCTTGGCTTTCCGGGCCACTTCTTCCGGATCATTCACTAGTTCTTCGTAGCCCGCACCTACGGAAGGAGCACTAATACCTCGCTCGTCCAGCATTTTTTTAAACTCTTCGGTAGTTAAGTCGTAAGGGCTAAGGCCGCATTCAATCTCCGTAAACCCAAGGTCTCGGATGGTGTCCAGCGTGGCTTCCACCCCTTTTTCAAAACTAAAGCGGTAAGTATAGGCCTGTATGCCCGGCATTTGAGGGAAAAGCGTCTGGGCAACCGCATCAGGAATGCTAAAAAGAAGCATCAGGCATGAGCAGAATACATAAGAAAGGTTTTTCATGACAGTGTATAAATTAGGTTGTTTCCTCCAATTTACTCAAACCTGAATAAACAGTGACGCCTTGCCTTGAATTTTTTAACACTGGTATCTCATCTACGAGGGAATAGAAGAACAGGTATTGATCAGCCATTTTCTGGTGAGGGGGTTTACCCGAAAAGTGTAAAATTTGTCAGAGATGTTGAAACCAATAGGCTGTTGCCCTCCCTTATTCATTTTCAAAATCCTTAATAATGAATGCATAAAGTCTGCTTTTTTTGAGATAAAATGTTACTTTCATAGCTAAAATTGCAACAACCTCTCATGGGTAGGTCTGATTATTATGTCTGTCTCTTAGGCGCGAGTCTGATAAGCCTTGTAAGCATCATAGGGTGTGCCACCAATTCGGCTACTACGCTGGATGAAGGCCCCTCGCCAGAGAAAACTCCCACCGAAGAATTAGCGTCATTTCAAATCGAACCTGGGTTAAAGATCCAGTTGGTTGCCGCGGAACCCATGGTGCAGGACCCGGTAGTCATCACATTTGATGAGGATGGTCGCTTGTGGGTGGTAGAAATGCGGGGATTTATGCCCACCATTGATGGAGATGGAGAAGACGAGCCGGTAGGCCGCGTATCCGTGCTGGAAGATACCGACGGGGACGGACAAATGGATGTCAGCACCATTTACCTCGATAGCCTGATCATGCCCCGGGCACTGGCCCTCGTTCCCGGTGGTGCACTGATCGCTGAAAATGAAGCCTTATGGCTAACCCAGGACCTGGACGGTGATCTCAAAGCCGACACCAAAACGTTGATAGACCCGGATTATGCTGGAAGCGCCCTCCCCGAACACTCCGGGAACGGGCTTTGGCGAAGCATGGATAACTGGTACTATAATGTTAAATCCCGCTTTCGCTATCGCCTCGTAGATGGAGAATGGCAGCGCGATAGTACGGAGTTTCGGGGTCAGTGGGGCATCAGTCACGATGATCAGGGGCGGCTGTATTATAACTACAACTGGTCGCAACTGCATGCCGATCTGGTGCCACCCAACTATCTTTCCCGTAATAAACACCATACCCCCACCACGGGTATTGATCATGGACTGACGATTGACCGTCGGATTTATCCCATCCGCCCTAATCCGGCGGTGAATCGTGGCTACATACCGGGCACACTGGATGAAGAAGAGCGTTTGATAGAATTTACCGCAGCCTGCTCGCCTCTGTTCTACCGGGGAACCACCTTACCTTCCGACTATTACGGAAATGTGTTGGTCTGCGAACCCGCCGGAAACCTGATCAAACGAAATGTGATAGAGGAAAATGGTTTGCTGCTGTCTGCTCATGACCCTCATCCCGGAACGGAATTTCTGGCTTCTACCGACGAGCGGTTCCGTCCCGTGCATCTGACCACCGGCCCTGACGGTGCCCTCTACGTGGCTGATATGTACCGGGGGCTGGTCCAACACGGCGCCTATGTTACCCCGTATCTGCGAGAACAGACGTTGGCTCGCAAGCTGGTGCTACCCATCCATCGGGGACGCATCTGGCGTATTGTGCCAGACTCCTGGGAGCCGACGAAGCCAACGAAACTTTCCGAAGCATCATCGGCTGAGTTGGTCGGTTATCTATCTCATGCGGATGGGTGGTATCGGGATATGGCGCAACGATTACTGGTAGAGCGAAAAGATAATAGTGTTCGTCAGGCCCTCACCAATCTGGCTGTGGAAGGAGAAGACAGCCTGGGCCGAGTTCATGCCTTATGGACACTGGAAGGTTTACATCTGGCTCAGCCGGACCTTCTTTTTCAGTTGTTGTCGGATGAAAACTCGCTCGTTAGCACCACCGCCTTGCGATTGCTCGAGCCTTTGGCGAAAGAGAGCCAGCCGGTACGTACACGATTGGAAAAAGCGCTACCGCCTCTATGGAAAAATGCCTCGATAGAACAAGCTCTTCAAATGGCGTTAACGGCTGAAACGCTGCGTCCTCAGGCTGCTCATCCCCTGTTAGCCAATATTGTGGCCCGCTACGATACTTCTGCTTTGATGCGAGATGCTGTGATGAGCAGCTTGCAAAATCAGGAGTTTGCCTTTTTACAAAACCTGTGGAAAGCTCCCGAATGGCAGCAGCAGGCAGCGGCTAAGGAGATTTTTCTGGAGATGCTGACAACTTCTATCGTTCGGAAAAGAGATCCTAAGGAAATGAAAGCTATGTTAGCCATGCTGGATGTAGATAAAAACTCTTTTGGCTGGCGGGAAAATGCCGTACTCACGGCAATGACCATACAAGGTGCACCCGGCACCAAACCTATACAGTTGGATTCAGCTCCGGCTATTTTAACCCAAACCAAGGGTAACATTGATGCACCGCAGTTGAATGCGCTCGCTGCTCAATTTGAGTGGCCCGGCCACACCGTTAAAACGGAGAACCTACCCCAACAAAGCCTGCTGGATGAAGATGCGCAGAAACAGTTTGCCTTGGGACGGCAACATTACCTTACCACCTGTGCCGGATGCCACGGTACCGATGGAGCCGGTCTGAACCGTTTTGCTCCTCCGCTAATCGGTTCCGATTGGGTGCTGGGAGATGAGAAACGGCTGGCTCTTATTATTCTGCATGGTATAGAAGGCGCTATAGAAGTGCAGGGAAAAGTATACGATGCTCCGGATATTTTGCCCGTCATGCCCGCGCATTCCACCATGGGCGATGGCGATATTGCGGCTATTCTGACCTATATCCGAAATGCCTGGAGTAACCAGGCCGACCCGATCAGCGGCAGGCTGGTAGGCTCTACCCGCCACCGATCGCAGGGAAGAGTAGTCCCCTGGACCGCCGACGAACTGAACGAACATATGCGCGAAACCAAAGCGGAAGAGTTAGGAGAATAGAGCTGGGAGGGAAGTCGGAAGACCGGAAAACACGGACGGTGAAGGGTTAAAGGTAAATGGTACTGGGCGCCGTAGGGCAGAGAACCGTAATACATAAACACACAAATAATGAACGCCCCCCGACATCTCCAAATTAAGTCTTCTAGACTCTGTACTCTAAACAATATTCAATCAACCCACCTATGAAAAAGAAATCATATCAATCAAAAGACTCCTTTCTTGGAAACCCGATAGGTCGTCGCTCCTTTTTACAAACCGCTTCGGCGGGGGCGTTTGCCTTATCTATCCCAAATGTGCCCCATTTTCTTAAGGACACGCGCATGGGCGTGGTGGTGCATTCCTATGCCAGTCGCTGGCAGTCCAAGGCTGAGAGCCAGAAATACGCGGGTTTCGCTGATGCGATTGACTTGCTGGAGCATTGCCATCAGATTGGAGCGGGTGGCGTGCAGGTAGGGGTACGAGACTGGTCATCTGATTTTGCCAAGCAGGTTCGGGAAGCTAGAGAGAAGATGGGGTTATACCTGGAAGGATCCATTGGTTTGCCGAAGACCGCCGATGAGGTAGCAGTTTTTGAGCAGGAAGTCATTCATGCAAAAGAGGCAGGAACACAGGTGTTACGCACGGTTTGTCTGAGCGGAAGGCGGTACGAGAACTTTCACTCGTGGGGAGAATTTCAGGATTTTAAGAAAAAATCCCTAGCTTCGTTGCAATGGGCTGAACCGGTGGTGCGTAAGCATAAGATGAAGCTGGCCGTGGAGAACCATAAAGACTGGCGAGCGCCGGAGTTGGCAAATCTTCTTCAGCAAATTGACAGCGAATGGGTAGGGGTAACCCTGGACTTTGGCAACAGTATTGCCCTGATGGAAGACCCGATGGAAGTCGTCAAAACGCTGGTTCCTTACCTGTTTAGCACGCATGTGAAGGATATGGCGGTTGAGGAATACGAAGACGGTTTTCTGATGTCGGAAGTACCTTTGGGAGAAGGTATTCTGGATCTGTCGGAGATTGTTTCTCTTTGTAAGCAGCATAATCCGGAGGTGACTTTTAACTTAGAAATGATTACGCGCGACCCGCTGGAGATTCCTTGTTTACAGGCTGACTATTGGGCTACATTTGAAGGAGTTTCGGGTAGTGAACTGGCTCGCACATTGCAAATGGTACGACAGCATACCTATCAATCCGATCTGCCTCGAGTTACTCAGCTACAAGATGAAGCCCGACTGGCTGTTGAGGAAGAGAACGTGCTGGAGTCGCTGGCTTACAGTAAGAATAAATTATCACTCATATAAAAATCACTTTAGTAGTATGTCCAACAACACAGATACCCTACCGGGAATCAAACAGTTTGACCTTAGCGGAAAAGTTGCCATCATCACCGGAGGATCGAAAGGCCTGGGTCTGGCCATGGCTGCCGGACTTGCCTCCGCCGGTGCGCAGATTATGATTGTGAACCGGAATGCCGAAGAAGGAAAAGCCGCCGCCGAGGGATTAAGCGAAGAATACGGAATCAAAGCAATCTCCTTTGCCGCCGACATCACCGATGAAGCCCGTACCGAAGCAATGGCTAAAACCGCTATGGATACCTTCGGGCGCATCGATATCCTCATCAATAGCGCGGGTATCAATATCCGAGGAGGCATCGATGACCTGACGCAAGACGACTTTAATAAAGTGATGTCCATAAACGTCAACGGAACCTGGCTGTGCTGCAAAGCCGTGACGCCTTATATGAAGCAACAGAAGCGGGGCAGTATCATTAACCTCGCCAGCACGCTCGGACTGGTTGGGCTGGCGAACCGCACGCCCTATACCGCTAGCAAAGGAGCCGTGGTGCAGATGACCCGGGCTTTGGGCCTGGAACTAGCCTCCTTTAACATCAATGTCAATGCCATTTGTCCTGGCCCTTTCCTCACCGAAATGAACATCCCTATTGCTGACTCCGAAGAGGCCAAGAAATTTATTGTAGGTGCCACGGCAGTAGGCCGATGGGGGCAACTAAAAGAAATACAAGGAGCTGCCATTTTTCTGGCCAGCGATGCCGCTACCTACATGGTCGGCTCCATGCTCACCGTAGACGGCGGCTGGACAGCGAAATAAGTTTTCTTTACACAAAAGAGGCTACAATATAAATAGTAATAATTGCCGTAGTCGCCATAATCAAGGTGCCGATGCTATGCGTTTGGTAACCCTGTTTGATGTTCATACCGGTGAGTTGGGTCATGGCCCAGAAGAAACTATCATTGGCATGGGAGACGGCCGTAGCGCCAGCTCCGGTAGCCAGTACCGTCATTACCCGCAGCGTAGGAGTATCAAGTCCCAGAGAAGGAAGCAGGGGAGCCATGATGGACGCGGTGGTCACCAGGGCTACAGTAGATGAACCTTGTGAACTCTTCAATGCCAAAGCCATAAAGAAGGGTAGCAACAGGCTTAGGTTGCCTCCACTGAGGTTTTCGCTAACCAATTCGGCAATACCGGAATTCTGTAACATTTTTCCGAATACCCCTCCGGCACCCGTAATGAAAATCACCGGGGCGGCAATCACAATCGCTTCTCCGAACCAGCCCGTGGCCGACAGCAGCGTTTTATCCATCTTGGCCGGAAGCGTAAATGACATGAATGCGCCCAGCAGCAATGCAATAATAGGGTGACCGACAAATTGAATGATGGAGGTAAACACATTTTCGCCGAAAGGACGCGTGGGATAATTGGCGATGGATGCCAGCACGATCAGTAGCAGTGGAACAATGATGGGCAGAAAGGATTTTCCGAACGAAGGGTATTTTTTGGTATCTGTCGTCTTGTCAACCTCGGCAAACTGCGGAATCAGATTGACCCGGGAGGCAAAGTATTTGGCAAAGAAGAAACAGGGAATCAGAGCAATAACACTGACGATGATACCCCAAAAGATGATCATGCCCAGATCAGCATCCAGAATGCCTGCCGCAGCAATGGGCCCAGGGGTAGGAGGTACCAGCGAATGACTGGCCGTAATCCCTAACGTAAGGGCAATGGTGGTGGCGGCAAAAGGCACTTTTCCCTTAAACGACAAGGATTTGTTAATGGGGTTGAGCATGATAAACGTGCTATCGCCAAACACTGGTATGGATAAAATCCATCCGGTAATCATCATCGCCAGCATCACCGATTTCTCGCCAATCCACGACAGTATTTTCTGGGCAATTATGAAGGCACCGCCGGTTTTCTCCAGGAATGTTCCAATGATAACGCCCAGCAAGATCAGCAGGCCGATACTTCCGAGCACGCCTCCAAAACCCTCATTAATAGAGGTAATGATAAGTTCGGTGGGCATTCCGGCCAATAACCCATAAGCAATAGCCCCAACAAAGAGGGCCAGAAACGGATGAATATTAAACTTAATAATGGCAACAATGATGCACGTTAAGACGAGCAGAATGGTCAGAAGGGTGAGCATGGTTTGACGTTAGGTTGTTGTATTTCAGGCTACGGTGCTTTTCTATTTTCTTAAGCACTGATTCAAATTGTGCTTTGAAAATAATAATTTAGAACCGGATTTATAGGTATACTGCCGGTTTTATAGTTTAAAATTCAACTTTCCGCCCTAATCGTTAACTACTCCATAAGAGCCAGAATAAGGCCAAATGGTTTAAACTGCGTATATTCGGAGCAAACACAACCCTATCTAACTACTTGTAAACATGACATTTTTCTCCAACAGATTCAAAGACAGGGTGGCCCTCATTACTGGTGCCGCCAATGGATTAGGCAAAGCCATCGCCCAGCGACTGGGAGCTGAAGGTGCCTCCTTAGCGTTATTTGACCTCAACAATGAGTTGCTGCACAATACCTGCGAAGAACTGCGTTCCCAGGGTATCTCTGCCCAGGCCTATCAAGTAGATGTTTCCGTAGAGGAGCAGGTGACTGAGGGCCTAAAGCAGGTGGAAGCCGATTTTCAGAAAATTGATATACTGGTACACTCCGCCGGTATTGTCGGACCGACCAGTACCAAAATTACCGCCTACTCCACCCAGGACTTTGACCGCCTTTATGCGGTGAATCTGAAAGGCACCTTTCTGATGACAAAATACCTGGTGCAGCATATGGAGAAACAACAGTATGGCCGTATCCTGCTGATTGCTTCTATGGCTGGCAAAGAAGGAAACCCGGGCATGATCGGATATTCTGCCACCAAAGCCGGGGTCATCGGTATCGTAAAATCAATCGCGAAGGAATATGCTACCGACGGTATTTTGATCAATGGACTGGCGCCTGCGGTAATCCGTACGCCCATGAATGCTGATACCTCTCCCGAACAACTGGCCTACATGACCGCCAAAATCCCCATGGCGCGCTTAGGCGAACCGGAAGAAGTGGCTGCCATGAGCAGTTTTATTGTGTCTGAGGAAAATAGTTTCTCCACGGGCTTTCTGTACGATATCTCCGGTGGAAGGGCTACGTATTAAGCTATTGACATTCAATTGATTTCCTGAAATAGAGAAAACAGTGAGAGGGTTGGCAAAAAAATGGGTGCTCTATAGAGAAGTCATATCCCCTGGATTGAGTAATACTTGAAAATAGTTGCGGGATAACGAGGTTCAGCCTACCCCCACGGCAAATCTTTTCGATAGAAAGCGCGTTATTTAGTGTCATGTTGGGCAAAAACACTGGTAGATTGTACCTTTGCCCATTCAAATTCAAAAAGGAAGGTTTCGTATGTCTCGATCCGAGAAATATCCCGAATATAAACAAGTGAGCTACCCGCAGGTAGCCGAAGAAGTATTACAATTCTGGCAGGAGCAAAAGATTTTTGAGAAATCTATTGAGCAACGGCCAATTGATCAGGCATTTACCTTTTACGAAGGCCCGCCTTCGGCCAATGGCACGCCCGGTATCCACCATGTGATGGCCCGGAGCATTAAAGACATCTTTTGCCGCTACCAAACCCTGAAGGGACGACGGGTAGAGCGGAAAGGTGGCTGGGATACCCACGGACTGCCGGTAGAATTGAAGGTGGAAAAAGAGTTGGGGATTACGAAAGAGGACATTGGAAATAAGATCTCCATTGAGGAATACAATCAGAAGTGCCGCGAGGCAGTGATGAAATTCAAAAGCGAGTGGGACGACCTGACCCAGAAAATGGGCTACTGGGTGGACCTGGATGACCCTTACATCACCTTTGAGCGCGATTATATGGAATCGCTGTGGTACCTGCTTAAAGAACTGTACAAGAAAGACCTGCTGTATAAAGGTTATACCATTCAGCCTTATTCTCCCGCGGATGGCACTGGCTTAAGCTCCCATGAGCTGAACCAGCCCGGCTGTTACCGCAATGTAAAGGATACGTCCATCGTAGCCCAGTTCAAGGTACAAGGCACGGAAAACGATTATCTGCTGGCCTGGACCACCACTCCCTGGACGCTTCCGGCTAACTCAGGTATCGGCGTAGGCGAGAACATCGATTACGTGAAGGTGAAAACGTTCAATCAGTATACCCATCTGCCCGTTAATGTTATTCTGGCAAAAGAGCGGATGAGCGCCTACTTTGATAAAAAAGCCAGCGATCTGAAACTGGAAGACTACAAACCGGGAGACAAGCGTATTCCATTTGAAGTGCTGGAAACATTCAAGGGGAAAGAGCTGGTCGGTGCGAAGTACGAGCAGTTAATGCCCTACGTACCCCTTCCCGACCCAGCCTTCACGGTGATTGGGGCTGATTTTGTTACTACCGAAGATGGTACCGGACTGGTACACCTGGCGAAGACGTTCGGAGCCGATGACTTTAGAGCCCTGGAGCAGAAAGGCATTCCCGGAGTGATGGTGCAGGATGAAAACGGTAAGGACGTGCCGATCGTGAATAAACGCGGCCGGTTTGTGGCGGAGATCACCGACTTTGCCGACATGCCCGTTAAGAATTACGACGATGAGGACGAGAACGATCCTGCCTATAAATCCACCGACGTCAAGATATCCATCAAGCTAAAGGAGGAGAACAAAGCATTCCGGGTAGAAAAGTACGAGCACTCCTACCCGCATTCGTGGCGGACCGATAAACCGGTGCTGTACTACCCGCTGGACTCCTGGTTTATTAAGACAACCGCTCGGAAAGATCAACTGGTGGCTCTGAACAAAACCATTAACTGGAAACCCGAGTCTACCGGAACGGGTCGTTTCGGCAACTGGCTGGAAAACCTGGTAGACTGGAATTTGAGCCGCTCCCGCTTCTGGGGTACTCCGCTGCCCATCTGGCGAACCGAGGACGGTAGTGAAGAAAAATGTATTGGGTCCATTGCCGAGCTTACCGAAGAAATACAAAAAGCCAACGCGGCTTTTGCTGATGATGCCGAACTGGTACAGAAAAACAATGACGCATTAGCCAAAGAAGACCTGCACCGCCCTTACGTAGACTGGATCACGCTGGTGAGCGACAGTGGAGAAAAAATGTACCGCGAAGCCGACCTGATCGATGTGTGGTTTGATTCGGGCGCCATGCCTTACGCTCAGTGGCACTATCCTTTTGAAAATCAGGAGGTATTTGAGCGGAAATATCCGGCTGATTTTATCTCCGAAGGAGTGGATCAGACCCGCGGCTGGTTCTTCACCCTGCACGCCATCGCCGGACTGATGTACAACAGCGTAGCCTTCAAAAATGTGGTGTCTACTGGCTTGGTGCTGGACAAGAACGGTAACAAAATGTCTAAGCGGCTCGGTAATGCGGTAGACCCCTTTGCCACGCTCAAGGAATACGGTCCGGATGCCACCCGCTGGTACATGATCTCCAATGCCAACCCCTGGGACAATCTCAAGTTTGACCTGGAAGGAATGAAAGAGGTGCAGCGCCGGTTCTTCGGTACCTTGCAGAATACCTATGCCTTCTTTGCCCTCTATGCCAACCTGGACGGTTTTACATTTGCCGAAGATGCCATTCCGCTGGCGCAACGTACTGAAAGCGACCGCTGGATTATCTCCCGGCTCAATAGCCTGATCCAGTTAGTAGATACGGCTTACGAGGAATATGAACCTACCCGGGCGGCGCGGGCCATCCAGGATTTTACGGTGGGTGACCTGAGCAACTGGTACGTACGCCTCAATCGTAAACGGTTCTGGCAGGGAGAGTACAACGAAAACAAACAGGCCGCTTACCAAACCCTGTACACCTGTCTGGTAACGCTGGCCCAGCTTTCATCCCCTATTGCTCCGTTCTATGCCGAACGATTGTTCCGCGACCTGAATCAGGTGAGCCAGCGGGAGAATCACGAATCGGTGCATTTAACCGATTTCCCGAAGGTGGATGCAAGCGCCATTGACCAGCACCTGGAAACCAAGATGCTGATGGCCCAGAGTGCCTCTTCGCTGGTGCATTCGTTGCGTAAGCAACATACGATTAAAGTGCGCCAACCGCTCTCTCGTATCCTGATTCCGGTGCTGGATGCCAGCTTCAGGCAGCAACTGGAGGAAGTAGAAAGTATCATTTTATCGGAAGTAAATGTGAAAGAGATCGAGTATATTGATGATACCTCGGGAGTGCTGGTAAAAAAGATTAAACCAAACTTTCGTAAATTAGGTAAACAATATGGGCCGATGATGAAAGACATCAGTGCTGCCGTGGCTCAAATGGGACAGGAAGAGATCAACCGTCTGGAACGGGAGCAGCAATATGAGCTGACCTTACCTAAAGAGCGTATTACGCTGACGACAGAAGATGTGGAAATTACCTCGGAAGATATTCCGGGCTGGTCGGTGGCCCGGGAGGGAAATATTACGGTGGCGTTAGACATCACCATTACCGAAGAACTGCGGCAGGAAGGGATTGCCCGCGACCTGGTCAATCGTATCCAGAACCTGCGGAAAGATCAGGGAATGGATGTACAGGATAAGATCCGCGTAAAGATTAAAACCGATGATCTGCCAGTACAGCAGGCAATTCAGGCTTATCAGGGGTATATAGGCACGGAAACGCAGGCTGTTTCGTTAAACATAGTGGATCAACTGGCCGAAGGCCAGGAAGTGATGATGGATGAATTTCAGTTGACAATACATATTACGGTAGAAAAAGAGCACATTTAAATTGTAACCTTTGTGAAGTACTGGAAATATTATTTACTCAGTGTAGGGATCATTATCCTGGACCAGACGGTGAAGCTGTTGGTGCATAACAACATGGATATGGGCATTATCGGGCAGATTCCGGTACTGGGGAACTGGTTTAAGCTTCATTATACCCTGAATCCCGGTATGGCCTTTGGCATGCAACTGGGCTCAGAGTACGGCAAACTTATCCTCACCGTCTTCCGCCTGTTCGCCATGGTCGGGATCGGGTATTACCTCTACGTGCTGGCCCAAAAGAAAGTACACGCTGGTCTGCTCTGGTCGGTGGCCCTGATCTTGGGCGGAGCTATTGGCAATGTGATCGATAGTGCGCTTTACGGAGTGCTGCTGGACAATGCGCCCTATGGCTCATCTACCCCCTGGTTTCACGGGCAGGTCATCGACATGTTTTACGTAGATATCTGGGAAGGTCGGGTACCGGAGTGGATTCCGATCTGGGGAGGTGAATATATGGCGCTCTGGCCCATCTTCAATATTGCCGATGCTTCCATCTTTGTGGGAGTGGCCATCATCCTGATTTTCCAAAACCGATTCTTCGGTGAAGGAGAGAAAGAAGCCCATCATGATATGAGTGAGGTCTCTGCTTCCTCTCAGCAACTGGATAACCAACCGCTGAGGAACTAGCCGTGAGCCCTCAACGGTTGGAGGTCAGTCTAATTTGATCGGTTAGCGGCCATGTCAAAGCTGTCGTAGCCGGCTACGACTTCTCCGGTAAAGGTATCCTGCTCAAAGGAGCCCTTCAATTCCAGGTTCGTGCCCTGGTACATGAGGTTGGCGGTCATTGTCTGTCCGTCAATTTGCAGATTGTCCAGGCTGGCACTGCCAGCGGTCGTGCGCATCTCTCCGCTATAAGCATCTCCACGCTTTGAGATCACCATGGTACCGTTCACTGTGCCGTTGGGCGTGCCCGATACGGTATAGTTCCAGGCGCCCGCCGGGTCATAAGCCATACTTTTAGACGAAGCGCAGCCCGATAGCCAGATAAATCCCAGCATGAAAGTGGCCGTGAGTAAGTAAAGAAAGGTTGTTTTCATTAGTGTATTGGTTTGTTGTGTGTATTTTGTTAGAAGCGGGAAGGCGGAAGCAGTAGGCGGTAAGCCCTTGGCTGGTTATCGTAATAAGTAATGAATAGTTTAACTTTCTGTTACATATATAAACGTTCATTACCCAACTTACTGCAAACCGCCTCCCCCTCACGGCACCCTGCTTACCTTTTTCCTCCTCCCGATATAATCTTACAAAGAAATCCTCGAACAAAAAAGGAGCGACCGTATCCAGCCTCTCCTCTTTTTTAGCATAAAATGTATTCCACTTATTTTTTTTCTTCTCCCCGGGGGCAATCATCCTTTTGTGGTTCCTGGCAGGGTTGCACAGCATTGGCATTGCAGATCGGGCAGTGGGCGATGTCGTCGTTTCTTAAGATTTCTTGCTTTTCCATGATATTGTTTGTTTGAAAAATGTAACCATCAATTTCATCTGTATAAACTGTGATATCTGCCCGAACGTTACAAAAAAATACAATTTATCACTGGTCTAAATAGTTGTCTGTCAGCTATTTGTATTCATTCTTATTAAAGATTAGGCAATTTCCTTTCTGCTCGTTACTGCTTATCGGAAGCGAGCTGCTATTGCCGGTGCTGATACTATTTTCTTCTTGGAAGCTTCGTTCTAAACCATTGCCCCATGCTACCGGACTGATTGCAGGGCTGCAATCTGAGAGAGAAACGGCTTCCCGGCCTTATTGCAGGGCTGCAATGTCATAAAAATGGATAGTGATGGCATATTGCAGCCCTGCAATGTCATGGAATCGAATGAATATGGCATATTGCAACCCTGCAATGCCATAAAACCGAACGAACATGGCATGTTGCAGCCCTGCAATGTCATAAAATCGAACGAACATGGCATATTGCAGCCCTGCAATGTCATAAAATCGAATGAATATGGCATGTTGTAACCCTGCAATATGCCATAATGGCAGGGAGATGTAAGGTTGCACCTAAAATATAGGATATTCGGAGAGTGCAACAGCTTACTTTGGTATTATAAACGGTAGGTGAAGCAATAATAGATAGTACATTGGTGAGGTTTTATAAAAATATGACTGGTTTGATAGGTGTATTCCAAAGATATTTGTTGCTTTATTAATGTTAACACCAGGATTATGATCAAGACAGGTATGAAAATGAATGCGCAGATAGAGGGAGCTCGATTAACGATCGAAGGAGCTAAAAATCATCCTGAAATAAAGAAACGATTGGGCCGCTACGGCTATAACGACAAGCGCTTTGACGAAGGGCTGGACATGATTGAGAGCATCGGGCATTATACTGCCCAGCAGGACGAAAACCAGGGATTGCAGAAGGAAGCCACGGCCCGCTATCAGCATGAACGGGAGTTGTTGCAAGACCTCTACCTCAAGCATCTGGCACTGGCCCGGGTAGCTCTGAAAGAAGATATTACCGCCGGTGATGTGCTCAGACTGTGGGGAGCCCGACAGCGGGATATTGCCGGATGGATTGCCCAGGTATCTACGTTCTACACCCAGGCCGGCCGCTATGCCACCCTGCTGGCACCGTACAACATCAGCGAGGAGGCCATGGCCCAGGGCAAAGCCATGGTGCAGGCCATTAAAGAGACCCGCGTACAGCAGGCCCGGGGTCGTAGCGAAGCCCAACTGGCCACCAAACGCCGCCGCAAATCTCTGGCCGAACTCATGCTGTGGGTCAGCGAATTGCGCTACATCACCCGCATGGCCTTTAAAGACGAACCCCAGTACCTGGAAGCCCTGGGAGAAGTGACCAGATAAATAATACCAAGAGTATCACATAGCAAACCGGAAGCAAGTGCTTTCGGTTTTTTTATGGTTTGTCCCTAAAAGAATATCCTCAGGCTAACCGGCAGGTCTACCCCGGCAATATTACACCATTTTGGGTATTGCAAAGCTGGAATTAATGTGCTAGTATTGAGATTATTTTATACTTTTCAACGAACCTATCCTCATGCTACGATTCTTTTATCTCTTTTTATTCTATAGTTTTTTGTTATGCCTTTCTCTTCCGTCACTCGCCCAGTTTGGGGAGAAACAGGTTATTGCCGATGGGATTGTTAACGAAGAATTTGAACTGGCTGTTGATCTGAACCAGGATGGTAATACCGATCTGCTGGTGTTCAGACGTGACCAGGACCTGACATATTCCAATGAAACTCGTTACACTGGCTCTCATATTATCAAAATCAACGATGGAAACAACAAGTTTACCGAAGAGCATGTAGTCAAATACGACAAAAACGACTGGTACAGCATTAAGCCCACCGACCTGGATAAAGATGGTCGCATGGATCTTATTGTAAATAGTGCTAACGGTTCGGCCTGGCTCAGAAATGAGGGAAACTATAAGTTTACCTGGATGGCTAAAGTAGGTGATAATGATTATGCGGCTAACGGAGATGTAGACAATGATGGTGATTTGGACATAGTAAATTCAAACGAAATAAGGCTTAACGACGGAGAAGGAGTTTTCACAGTTGATTTTTCTTTCTTTGATCTGGATGTTAATGTATCCGGTGTTAGTGGAGTGTTTGACCTGGATGATGACGGCAAAAATGAAGTGCTGCTTACCGCAGAAAATACCTTCTCGGTACTAAACCGACAGGATGATGGTACTTATACCAGAACAGATCTTTCAATAGACTACGGTTCTACCTCAGAACTGGAATATCGTAGTATTAAAGATGTAGTAGACATAGATAAGGACGGCCTGCTTGATATTATCTATACTGAATTTACCTGGGAAGGAGCATCTAGCGCCGATTCTCAGTTTAAAGTACTTTACAATACCGGAGGCTTTAGCTTTACCACCTACAACCAGCCCTTGATAGAAGAGGTTACTTATGCCTACCGACCATTACAAAGTGTGCTAGTTGATATTAACGAAGATGGGTACCTGGATATCGTCACTCAAAGAGGCATTGCTTATTTTGATGATAATACGTTTGATGTGCCTCGTTCAAAGATTTACATCCATATCAATAATCAGGATCGGACATTTTCGGCTACTACTCCCTTAAAAACCCAACGTAATATTTTAGGAAAGTTTACGTCTGGCAATAACAACAAGGCTCTAATTGACGCTAACGCAGGAGTTGAATTGGTTGATCTTCAAGGCACAAACCCCACCTATAACCTGCTTTATCGAGAGGAATTAAATTTTTACTATAATGCATGGGACTGGAACTACATCAGTGACATTGTGCAGAGTGCTGATATAGATGGGGATAATTTTAAAGACATCATTGTTGGATCTGCCCGGAATGTATCATGGTTTTCCAGTGAAAATAACTTTCAGGCAAATATTATAGAAAATTACTTATGGACTCCTACAGCCATTGATGTTGGGGATGTTAATCAGGATGAAGCAATAGATATTGTTATGTCGTCTACTGATGAGCATCCATGGGAAAATAAAACAGCTTTGTATGTAAGAGAGAACAATACTTTTGGGTACGATTCATCTCTGCACAATACAGATTTCCGCCGAAATGTATATAATCACCTGTACCTCCGCGATATTGATAACGATGGTGTTAATGACATCATTGGTGGTGGAGGGTACTCAGGTGACGAAGATATTTATATTTATCTCAATGGAGGAAACGGTAAGTTTGATGACGGTACGTCGTTGGGAGCTGCGTTTAGTGGAGATAAATTTCTGGTAGAAGTAGCTGATTTTAACCAGGATGGCCTGATCGATATTTTAGCTTTTGAGAACAACAGCAGCCTGGTATCCCTCTACAAAAACCAGGGGGGAGAGTTCGCTGCCTCTCAACTGTTGATAGAAAGTATTGAGCTAAAGCGAATGGAGGTGGGAGACATAGACGGTGATGGCTATCCCGACCTGCTGGGGTATAAGGATGCCTCCAAAGACCTCACATGGTATAAAAATGTTGATGGGAGTGCCCTCGAGGCAGTCGCAACCTATCCGACTTCCGACGGCTGCAATGATATAGACCTCATTGACATGGATGCGGACGGTGATCTCGATATTGTGGCGGCATTGGCCAATGACAACCAATCGCTGGTGTGGTATGAAAATACTGATGGGAAAGGTGCCTTCTCCGAAGCAAAGTCAACCTCGCGAAGTGCCCGGGTTGTGCATGGCGATGATCTGGATGGTGACGGTGATACTGATCTGGTCATTGTTAATTTTGGCGAAGACGTCACCAGCGAGTTGTACTGGCTGGAAAATAGGACTCCCCCAATAGACAACTCTACCCTGGAGCTAAAACTGGAAGACACGCAGGGCTTACAACAGGATACCATCAGCATTCCGGTGAAGGTGGGTGCCGGGTTTACGGACATTACTTCATTAACCTTCTCATTAGGCTGGGATGTTGAAGCCGCCACCTACGTGGGGGTTAGTCCGGCCAATGGGTTTGGTCTGGAAACATCGGCTACCGAATTCGGCCAGTTAGGAATTACCTGGAGCAATGAAGATGGTCAGTCAATGGATGATGGCAGCACCCTGTTTACTTTACGGCTGCTGCTCATCGGCGAGGAAGAAAGTATCAATAGCATTGATTTTTCCACTGTGCCGGTAGCCGAGTCAGTCACCAAGACAGCTGGGGGAACGGTATCGCTCTCTACCCAGGGCAGTCAAATCATCATTGAAGAAAGCCAGGCGCCCACTGCGATCAGCCTGACGAATATTGTGGTAGCTGAAAATCAGCCTTCAGGTACCCAGGTAGGTAGTTTCAACACCACTGATCCGGATAATAGTGATGGCTTTGTCTATGCTCTGGTTGCCGGTGAGGGCAGCGAGGACAATGATTCCTTCAGCATTGACGGTCGCTCGCTGGTAACCCAGGTTACATTTGATTATGAGACTACCCCGAAATACAGTATCCGGGTACGCACCACTGACAGCCGGGGTAAATCCTTTGTAGAGGTTTTTGAGATCACCGTAGAAGATGTTGACGATACCAACAACTTACCTACCAATATCCTGCTTTCCGCCAGTACCATTGACGAGAACAAAGATGCCCAGACACTCATTGGTACCTTCAGCACCGAAGATGCGGATACGGAGGATACCCACACCTTTTCCCTGATTGAAGGAGAAGGAGATGATGACAATGAGAAGTTTGTGATTAATGAAGAATCAAAGTTGCTATCTGCGGTACCCTTTGATTTTGAAGAGAAAAAGGAGTACAAGATCCGGGTTCAGGTGAAGGACGATAAGGAGGGTACCTACTCCAAGGAATTTACCATCAAAGTGAATGATTTAAACGAAAGCAGTAACAATACTCCCACCAATATTGCGCTGGATAACAACTCCGTAGAAGAGAACCAGCCCCAAGACACCCCGGTTGGAAGTTTTACCACCACCGATGCTGATGCGGGCGACACGCACGTCTACGCGCTGGTAGCCGGAACGGGCGACGAAGGCAATGCGTTCTTCCGTGTTCAGGGGAATCGCCTGCTGACCGCTACCAGTTTCGACTTTGAAGTTCAGACTGAGTATTCCATTCGCGTAGAGGCGAAAGACGGCAAGGGGGGGCGTTTCGCCAAAACATTTACCATTAGCATTACCAACCAGTCAGATGTAGTGAATATTGCTCCCACCAACATTACCCTGAGCAACAATGCGATCGACGAAAATCAGGCGGTGGGTACACTGGTAGGGGAATTGCTGAGTGAAGATCCGGACAACGCCATCTTTACGTATTCGCTGGTGAACGGTACTGGCAGCACCCACAACGCATTGTTTCTGATTGATGAGAACGAACTACGCACCGCCGCCAGCTTCGATTATGAGACGCTGGGCCAGCTTAGCATCCGAATTCAAACCGATGACGGGCGCGGGGGATCTTTCAGCCGTTCTTTCACCATTCAGGTAAACGATGTCACTGACGGGGCCAATCGCCTGCCCACCGATATCCGGCTGAGCAGTCTGACTGTGGGAGAAGATGCCACTGCCGGAGCCCTGATAGGCAAATTCAGTGCCAGCGATCCGGATGCGGATGATGCCCATACATTCCGGCTGGTGGCCGGGGAAATCGCCAATGACAACCGCTACTTCACCATCAACAATGACCAGTTGCTTACGGCCGAAGATTTTAATCCTGCCATGCAGGAGAGCTACATCATTCGGGTGCAAACCGATGATGGGCGGGGCGGTACTTATGCAGAGTCTTTTGTGATTGGAGTAGTAGATGGCAGCGGTATTGGCCCCCTGGCCGTGGCCAACCCTATAGAAGACCAGCAAATTGCCGCTCTGCAAGCCTTCAGCCTGGAAATTCCCGGTGATGTATTCCAAGGCACTTCCCTGAGCCTGACCGTTACCCTGTCCAATGGCTCGGCCCTGCCCGACTGGCTCACCTTTGATGCCAGCACCAATACGCTCAGCGGTACTCCGCCCGCCGGTAGTGCATCCCTTACCCTTCAGGTTACGGCCACCAATCCGCAGGGCGACAGTGTGAGCGATGAGTTCATTCTGTCTATTGACGGGGTGACTGCCATTGGCGAAGAGTTTGACCTGACCCTCCGGGTATATCCGGTGCCAGCCGAACACATCCTGCTGATTGAAACGCAGGAATCCACCCTTCGCCTGCAATCGTACCGACTGATGGATACCCAGGGTCACATACTGGATGCACAGACGGTCACTCCCCGGATAGGAAGCACTCTGCCTATAGATGTGTCATCCCTGGTGGGGGGAGTATACTTTCTGGAGTTACAGACTACCGAAGGTATGCAGCAGCGGCGCATACTGGTGCAGTAAAATTCCTAGGGTATTAGCAGAGCGCAATTTGGCGGCTGGCATTACTCTTTTTAGCACAAAGATGACAGTCTCACGGCGCTATTGGGCTGGTCTGGGCGTTGTATATTCAGATATATACAATTTTAGGTATTGCAGAGGTAAAAAATATATTATTATTGAGGTTACCTTATATTTTTTGATGCCCACTAAACCTCATGAAACACTTTTTTACCCTCGCCTTAACCTTTGCGCTGCTCCCATCCTTTGCCCAATTCGGAGAAAAGCCAGCGCGCGCTGACAACAGTGTACAAGAAGAATTTAAACTGGCCATGCATATGAGCCAGGGTGAACATACTGATCTGCTGGCATTCCGCCATGATCAGGACCTTATCAGTTCCCATGAAACTCGCCAAACGAGTTACCATATCATCAAAATCAATCACAGTAATAACAAATTTGCCGCGGGTACTCTGGAGTTAGTACTTGAGGGGGCAGAAGGTTTTGCGGGAGAAACTGTTAACATTGCGGTGAAGGTGGGTGCCGGATTTACGGATATTACGTCATTGTCTTTTTCATTAGGCTGGGATGTTGAATCAGCTACCTATGTGGGCGTTACTCCGAGCGATATA
>JAVKCN010000052.1:0-14077 GCA_040222715.1 Cyclobacteriaceae bacterium
ATTCGGGTGCCCAGCCTGCGGAACGTAGCCCGGACGGCGCCCTACATGCACAATGCGAAGTTTCGCACGCTGGAAGAGGTTTTGCAGCACTATGCCAGCGGGGTGGTTGATTCGCCCACTTTAGACCCTTTGCTTAAAAACGGAAAGCTGCGGGGCATTCCAATGAGTGAGGAGCAGCAGCAGCAGATCATTGCCTTTCTAAAAACCCTGAGCGATTACGCGTTTGTCGCCGACCCACGCTTTATGAATACTTCTAATCCATAAAAAAATGAACAAACTATATATTACTTTCATCATGCTGACCCTGACCGTAACCGCCAGCTTGGGCTGCGATGTGTGCGGCTGTTCGCTGGGAAGCAACTACTTCGGTATTTTACCCCAGTTTGATAAGCACTTTGTGGGAGTGCGCTGGCACTACAGCTCCTTTTTCGCCCGCATGGACCACAGTAGTGAGTACCTGGAAAATGAGTACTCCAATGATACTTACCAGACATTTGAGTTGTGGGGGCGCTTTTACCTGACCGATCGTATTCAGCTATTCGCTTCAATCCCGTATTCGTACAACCGGATGGACGGAAGCCACCAGCGGGTAGCTGCTTCGGGCCTGGGCGACATATCCGTACTGGCGAATTATGCCCTGGTGAATACCGGAGAAGACGTGGGTAACCCCTGGCGTCATACCTGGCTGATCGGTGGCGGAGTGAAATTACCAACCGGAGATTTCCGGCAACAAGACCAGGGACTGCTGGTCAATCCTAACTTTCAACTGGGCACTGGTAGCACCGACTTTGTCTTAAATACCATTTACACCGTGCGTTTCAACAATGTGGGGCTGAATATGGGGGCAACGCAGCAACTCAATACGGAAAACCCGGAAGGCTACCGGTTCGGCAGTCAGCGCAACATTTCCGGGCAGTTCTTTTACTGGCGGCAAATGAAGGCACTGTCATTGTTACCCAATATTGGTTTGTACTACGAAACCGGGTCTATGCACAAAGACAATGGAATCCGACAGGTGAATACCGGTGGAGAAGTCTGGCTGGCCCAGGCCGGACTGGATGTCTACTACCGCAATGCATCAATCGGGTTTACCTACAAGCAACCGGTAGCTCAGCACATGAATAGTGATGAGATCGCCGATATTGAATCGAAGGAACGTATGGTCTTCAGTCTGATCTATAATTTTTAATGTCACCCCACCACGCAGTGACTTTCCTCTAAATTGATTTCATAAACATGTACATTTATTATATAAAACGAGTTTTTGCCATCATCCTCTTACTGAGTGGTTGTCAACCCTCTCCAGAAGATGAACATAGCTCAGCGCGCTTAAAAGCCCAGCAAATCTATACCGAAGCCATTGCCATTCATGACGAAGTGATGCCTTTGATGGATGAGATCATGCGGTTGCAACGGCAGTTGAAAATGAAAATTGACTCGCTTCAGCAGTTGGATTCAGCCGACTATGTTGTCCCCATTGAAGATATGCAAGAGACCGTTGGTCAACTGGGGCAGGCGGATGAGGCCATGATGCAATGGATGCGTACCGTTGAGCCGGTGCCCGATCTGATGGCTACTTCTCAACAGCATCTCAAAGAAGAAGCGGTGCGGACTGATTCAATAGATCAGATTCAAGTACAGGAAGAACAGAAGAACGCTATTGAGCTTGTAAAAAAACAAATGGAAGGCAGTATTGAACAGGCAAGATCATTACTTGCTTTACCTGATCGTTGAAAATTGTTGAAGGCATGGATTAGATCTTAAGCAAATCTTAAGAAAGTGCTGACGTTCTTTTAGAAAAATACTCCGAATTTAGGGGTATGAATCTATTGATTATTGAGGATGAATCAGGGATCACCAGCTTTTTGAAACAGGGACTGGAAGAGGAGGGGTACACCGTTGATGTGGCCGAAGAGGGCAAACGAGGGCTGGAAATGGCACTTTCCGGAAGCTATGATCTGCTGTTGTTAGACTGGATGCTTCCGGGGGTGACCGGGATTGAATTATGCCAGCAGTTTCGGACAAAATATCGCGAGACGCCCGTCATTTTCCTTACCGCCAAGGATACCGTTCAGGAAACGATTGAAGGGCTGCAATCAGGGGCGAATGATTATATAAAAAAGCCTTTTCATTTTGAAGAGCTGCTGGAGCGTATTCGGGTGCAGTTGAGAACCAACACGGCTGAGCAGGAACAGTTTTCGTTGGGTAACATTGTGCTGAATACGGCGACCCATCAGGTGTATAAAAGTGATCAGGAGATCTACCTGACTCAGAAAGAGTTTGCCTTGCTGGAATACCTGATGCGTAACAAAGGGACTGTGTGTCCAAGAATTCGGATCATCGAGCATGTCTGGGATATTCATTTTGAGTATAATACCGGAGTGATCGATGTGTATGTAAATGCCCTACGGAAAAAACTTGATTTGCGGAATGATGAAGCCCATATTCGCACCATCCGCGGAGTTGGGTATATTGCGGAAGAGTCATGAACCTGAGTTATAAAAATAGAATTGCCTTTTATTACCTGTTCGCCACGGCGGTCATCGTATCCATCGTCTTTGTCATTATCTATATTATCGTACAGACTACCATGTACCGTAATCTGGATCGTGATCTTTCGTTCGAGGCCAATAAGCATACCACTGAAATTTTCATTCAGGGCGATAGCATCAAGTTTGCGCATAAGGCGGAATGGGAAGAACGGGAGCACCGGGAGGTACGGGTCAATCCGGTTTTTATCCAGATTATTAATAAGGACGGGCAGTTTATGGATAAGTCGCCCAACCTGAAGGAGGAACGCCTGCCTTTCCGGAAAGATCAGTCTCTGGGTGATCATTTTAATGCGTTTATCGGGGGACAGTCTATCCGGCAGGTACAGATGCCTATTATCCAGGACGGGAAAACCGAAGGCTATATTTTAGCCGCCATGTCGCTGGAGGCCTCCAAAATGGTGATTGCCAACCTGAGAAACGTGCTGCTCATTCTGTATCCGCTCGTGCTGGTGGCTCTGTTTCTGATTACCCGCTATCTGGCGGGCAGAAGCATCCTGCCCATCAAGCGCGTGACGGAAACCACCAATCGGATTACCCGGAATAACCTGAATGAGCGCATTGCGCTGCCCAAAAACAAAGATGAACTGTTTGTACTAACCTCCTCGATCAATGAGTTGCTGCTGCGCATCCAGCATGCGATGGAGCGTGAACGGCAATTTACCTCCGATGCTTCGCATGAGTTAAGGACGCCTCTTTCGGTGCTAAGAGGTACGCTGGAAGTATTGCTGCGAAAACCCCGGACCGAGGCAGAGTACCAGGAAAAAATCAGATGCAGCTTGCAGGAGATTGACCGCATGACCGTCACCATTGACCAGTTACTGCTGCTGGCCCGCTTTGACAGCCTGTCGTACCCGAAAACCCAGGCCGTGCAGTTGGTTTCCCTGGTAGATGATGTGCTGCAGCGAAATAAGAAAGCCATTGAGGAAAAAGAATTACAGGTGAATATCAGTGACCCGTACCAGGCTGCTATAGAATCTGACCCATATTGCGTAGACATCATTTTAGATAATATCATCACCAATGCAGTGAAGTATTCTCCAGCGAAGTCGGGTATCCTGGTTCGTTTCGATAAGCGGGGGCAACGCGTAATTTGCCAGATCAGCGATGAGGGCATTGGCATTAAACAGGAAGATCTGGTGCATCTGACCACGCCCTTTTTCCGCTCCGATGCCCTGAACCACAAGCAGATCGCCGGGAACGGGCTGGGCCTGTCCATTGTGAAAAAGGCCTGCGAATTTATTCAGGCTGAACTTGCCATTGAAAGCGAGTTGCAACGAGGTACCACTGTTTCGGTGACCTTGTGAATGGTTCTTCGGCAAAAGGAGGTATGTCCCATATAACCTCTGGTTAAACCAAATTTTAAGGAAATCTTAAGAATCCTGCCTGTTGGCTTTGGGGGATTACCAATATCTTTGCCCTCAGAGGTTGTTTAGGTTTTAGTTGTGGAGCCGAAAACAATTCGTTTTTCGCTTAGATGAGGCGCAGGTTCGGGATGATAGCAGCGTTATCAAGCCCGGTTCTGCAACGAAATAAAAGCGGAAAAGGGATGTTTGCAGGCCCGCAGCGGCGGACCGCAATTACTGGAATTTAAACAACCTCTCATATAAAATCAGGCAATCTACGCATCCATGCTAGAAAATATCATTCGTTTTAGCATCCATAATAAGATCATCATCCTGCTGTTCACGTCGGGCATTCTGGGCTTTGGACTGTATTCACTGAGTGAAATTTCCATTGGCGCCGTACCCGACATTACCAATAACCAGGTGCAGGTTATTACTACTTCCCGAAACCTGTCTACCCAGGATGTTGAGAAGTATATCACCTATCCGGTAGAACTGGAGATGGCCAACCTGCCCAATGTGCAGGAGATTCGCTCTATCTCTAAGTTTGGTCTTTCGGTCGTGACCATCGTATTTGATGATGACATTGATACCTACCTGCCCCGGCAGTTAATCGCCGAAAAAATCAAGAGTGCTTCTGAAAATATACCTGCTGGATTTGGCACTCCCGAAATGGGCCCGATCACCACCGGGCTGGGTGAAATATACCAGTATGTGCTGGATACCAAACCCGGCTATGATTCTGTATACACTCCCATGCAGTTACGCACCATTCAGGACTGGATCGTGCGGCGGCAGTTGTCGGGTATTCCGGGAGTGGTGGAGGTCAATAGCTGGGGGGGGCACCTTAAGCAATATGAAGTGGCGATCAATCCCGAAAAGCTGCGGGCCATGAATATCACGGTACTGGAGGTCTTCAATGCCCTGGAGAAAAATAATAGTATTGCCGGCGGAGGCTACATTGAACGAAGCAATCAGAGCTATTTTGTGCGGGCAGAAGGACTGGTGACTTCGCAGGAAGATGTTAGGAATATCATTGTAAAAAACAAAAACGGGGTGCCGGTTTACATTAATGATGTGGCGGAGGTACACTACGGCTATGCCACCCGCTACGGGGCCATTACCGGCAATGGGCAGGGAGAAAAAGTGCTGGGACAGGTCATGATGCTGAAAGGAGCTGATGCCGACCAGGTGATCCGGGATGTGAAAGCACGGGTAGCCGAAGTTCAAAATTCCCTGCCCGAAGGGGTGTACATCAATCCCTTTCTGGATCGAAGCGAACTGATTGCCCGCACCACCCATACCATTGCTGAAAACCTGATCCTGGGCTGTCTGATTGTGATTCTGGTAGTGGTGCTGTTGTTAGGGAATATTCGTTCGGGCCTGGTGGTCGCCTCAGTCATTCCCCTCAGCCTGCTTTTTGCCATTTCCCTGATGAACATGTTTGGCATTGATGCCAACCTGATGAGCCTGGGAGCCATTGACTTCGGTATTATCATTGATGGTGCCGTGATTATCGTCGAGTTTATTGCTTATCAACTGACCCTTCGGCAAGGGGAGCTTATCCATCTTTCGAGAAGCGAAAAGCGCCGACAGATAGATGAAATTACGAAGGGGGGAGCCTCTAAAATGATGAACTCCGCCATTTTCGGGCAGTTGATTATTCTCATTGTCTTTATTCCTATTCTCTCGCTGAGCGGAGTGGAAGGAAAGATGTTTAAGCCAATGGCGCTGACGTTCAGTTTTGCGCTGGTCGGGGCAATGCTGTTGTGCTTTACCTATGTGCCAGTGGCTTCGGCTTTATTTTTAAAACCAACGAAGGGAAATAAGAAAAACATCTCCCGGCGGTTGATGGATTTTCTATATCGCTACTACGAGCCACTGCTCAGGAAAGCTCTGGACTATCGGGCGCTGGTGCTGGGGACTGCCGGAGCCTTCCTGGTGGTGACCGTATTTCTTTTCAGCCGGATGGGCGGGGAGTTTACGCCTACCTTAGACGAGGGAGATTTCGTGATTCAGCCGGTGCTTCAGACGGGTACCTCCCTGGCCAAAACGGTGCAGACGACCACGCGCATGGAGCGCATCCTACTCGATAGCTTTCCGGAGGTTACCCAGGTGGTTAGTCGCATTGGTGCCGCCGAAGTACCCACCGACCCGATGTCGATGGAAGAAAGCGATGTAATCATCGCACTCAGGCCCAAAGGAGACTGGGTTTCGGCAGATAGTAAAGATGCCCTGGCAACCCGCTTCAAAGAAGCTCTGTCAGTAATACCGGGTATTGAGATAGAGTTTACCCAACCTATTGAAATGCGCTTTAATGAACTGATTACCGGGGTGCGGGCCGATGTGGCCGTGAAGATTTTCGGGGAAAACCTGGAGTTATTATCTCAGAAAGGGCAGGAGGTCAAACGATTGATTGAGGATGTGCCCGGAGCGGTGGATATTACCGTGGAAAAAGTTGTGGGGTTGCCGCAGATGATGGTGAAATACAACCGGGCCGCCGTAGCCCGTTACGGACTCAATACCTCTGACCTCAATCAGGTGGTGTCCATGGCCTTCGCCGGACTTCCGGCCGGAAGCATCTACGAAGGTGAAAAGCGGTTTGACATGGTCATCCGGCTCAATCAGCAGTACCGGAAAAATATTGACAATCTCCGCGACCTGTACGTGGACCTGCCCAATGGACGGCAAATACCCCTGCGTGAGCTTGCTGAAATATCGTATACGAAAGGCCCGGCCAAAATATCACGCGATAACACGCAACGACGGATTGTAGTAGGCATCAATGTACGAAACCGGGATATGGAGTCGGTGGTGGAAGATGTGCAGCAGCGGATCACGGAGCATATTCAGTTACCAACCGGGTACCGGGTTGAGTACGGCGGGCAGTTTGAAAACCTGCGCAGTGCCAAGAAGCGGCTGCAAATTGCCGTGCCGGTTGCGCTGATTCTAATCTTCTTTCTGCTTTATTTTGCCTTTCAGTCTTTTCAGAAAGCTGCCATGATTTATTCGGCCATTCCGTTGGCCGCGGTAGGGGGCGTACTTTTACTCTGGCTTCGGGATCTTCCCTTCAGCATATCAGCGGGAGTGGGCTTTATCGCCCTCTTCGGGATTGCCGTACTCAACGGTATTGTCCTGATTGAAGAACTGGAGGAACTGAAAGAGAAGGGCGTGACGGATATTAAGGAACGTATCTTACGAGGTACCCGAGACCGGCTTCGTCCGGTGCTTCTTACCGCTTCAGCCGCGGCCCTGGGATTCTTCCCTATGGCGATCTCAAACTCAGCCGGAGCCGAAGTGCAACGCCCTTTGGCAACAGTAGTGATTGGCGGGCTCTTCACAGCCACCCTGCTCACCATGGTTGTGCTCCCAGTGTTGTATGCGTTATTTGAAGAAAAAAAGCATTTGAATTTCCAGCCCCGGAAAGCTTTTTTGCTATTGCTGATATTGCTGCCTCTACAGGGGATTCCGCAAACTGCCCATGCTCAGGAAGCTCCTGCACTAACGTTGGATGACGCGGTGGAATTAGCCTTGGAGCATAATAACCTGCTGCGATCCTACGATCTGGCAGCGGCCCGGCAGGAAAAACTGATGGCCTCCGCCTATGATCTGGGCAATACTTCTTTTTATTACCAGTACGATGAGAATAATATTGCCGCCAATGGGTTGCCGATCCGGGTATGGGGTATTGAGCAGTCGCTGGCATTTCCTACCGTATACGCTGCGCAGAAAGCCGTGTACCAGGCTCGTTATCGCGTGCAGCAAAGCCAGTATGCTCTCAAAAAAAGAGCCGTAGTCAGGCAAGTCTCTCAGGCGTATAACAATATCCTGTACCTCCAGCAGCAGCAACAGCATTATACTTTCCTGGATAGCCTCTATCAGACATTCGCTTCGGCTGCAGCCCGTCGTTACGAACTGGGGGAAACCAACTATTTAGAAAAGCTTACCGCCCAGGCCCGACAAAGCCAGTTGCATACCCAGCTCTTGCAGCTCAACGAAGAGATTACCGCCGCTTACGCCACCTTACGTCAGCACACCCAGGCCGATAGCAGCTTTAGGGTAGCCGCCCGGCAGCTTACGCGCTTAGAAGTGAGAGAAGATGACTGGCAGCTTCATCCGGGGTATCAGTATTTTCAGCAACAGCAGGAGGTCGCAATGGCCGTTTCGCGCCGGGAGCAGCAGGCTTTGCTGCCCGATTTACAACTCGGGTATTTTCAGGGTACAAATCAGGGAGAAGAGGCTCAGGTGTATCAGGGCTATCAGATTGGGATCAGTGTGCCTTTGTTTTTCCATGCCCAGCGGGCCCGCATTCAGGCAGCGCGGCTGGAACAGGATCAGGCAGATTATGAAACCATCAACTTTCAACGGCAACTACAAGGCCAGTACGATGCGCTGCGGGCGAAACTTCGGCAATACTTGCAGGAAGTGGAATACTACCAGCAAACCGGTAAAGGGCTGGCCGAGGAAATTATGCATACGGCCCAACAGAGTTATTTTAATGGCGAGATCGATTACTTTCAGTATATCCAAAGCCTCGAGCAGGCGCGGGAACTGGAGCTGAACTATCTCAATAATTTGCACCAGTATAATCATACAGTGCTGGAAATTAATTATTTAACATTATAGTCAACCATGTCTAACTTTTCGTGGATCAACCTTCTTTTCAGTCTTTCTACCAGTGGCCTGCTGCTGGCCTGCTCCGGACAAAGCCAGTCTGTGTATGAACCCTATGCAGCAGGCGAGCAAAGCGAGGGGCTTGCGTTGATCAGCATTACCCGTCAGCAGTTTGAGTCTTCCGGTATGCAACTGGGAAATTTAGAGGAGCGCGTGTTCCCGCAGGTGATCAAGGCCAGCGGGTATCTGGATGTGCCACCTGAGAACCGGGCCAGGGTAAGCACCTTTATGGCGGGCTATGTGGAGGCAATTCCGCTGCTGGAAGGCGATATGGTGAAAAAGGGGCAGTTTCTGGCCCGTCTGAAAAACACCGAATACATTCAGATCCAACAAGACTTTCTGGAGGCCAGGGAACAACTGATCTACCTGCGGGCGGAATACCAGCGTCAGAAAACCTTGGCGAGCGAGAACATTTCTTCCCAGAAAACTTTCAGCAAGGCGCAAAGTGATTTTAAGACCAAACTCGCGCAGTATGGTGCTTTGGGTAAAAAACTTCAGCTACTAAACATCGATACTGCCCAGGCCGCGGCCGGGAATATTGTTTCTTCTATCAATCTGTATGCCCCTATCGATGGCTATGTTACCGCCGTACATGCGACCCGAGGCATGTATATGGCGCCTCAGGATGTGATTCTGGAGTTGGTCAACCCCGATCATTTGCACGTAGAACTTAATGTTTTTGAGAAAGACATCATGCAAATAAAAAAGGGCGATGGTATGACTTTTCGCATACCCGAAGCAGGTGATAGCGCTTATCAGGCTGAAGTGCATCTGGTGGGGCGCACAGTAGAAAGCGAAGAAAGAACGATTAAAGTACACGGGCATTTGATGGACGAAGGTGCGGGATTTGTACCGGGTATGTTTGTAGAAGCGGAGATTGTCGTTTCTGAGAATAGATTAATGGGAATACCCGAAGAAGCTATCGTATCCGAGTCGGATAATCAGTATTTGCTGGTAAAGAAGCAGGAGCAGGGAGATACTTTACAGTTTACAAGACAGAAAGTGACCCTGGGTTCCCAGCATGAGCAGTGGAGTGCGATTCTTCCATCAGATAAAATCAACTCATCTGATCAGGTTCTGGTCAAGGGAGCTTTTGATGTGGCCGGAGGGCTCGGCGAGTAACGAAATAAATTTTTACCTACCTTCTCTTGTTTTGAGCGGCCGTCATGGCCCAAAGTATGCAATTTAGGCTGATTAGAGTACTTTAACCGGCACTTTTCCGACAAGGATTATCGTCAGAAAAACAGGCAGGTTCGAACTATTTTAGCCAGGATAGGATTTAGTTTGTAATCAGTCTAAATAAATCTATCTTTGTGCTCAGCATGACGAAACTCTTTTCCACCGAATATAGCGCTACGTATCAGTCTGATCAGGACCGCTGTTTTTATGTGCATTTCCAGCAACGTGAAGTGGCGATGAGTGTATGTGCGCTGATTGCCTTTAAAAAGAAGGTGGATGCGATAGATCTGGTGGAGTTGTTAACTACGGATGATCGTTACTCAGATACCGTAGTAGTCTCTACCTGCAATCGGGAGGCGCTTTTTGTGCTGAATATTCGCGAAATTATTGAATTAAAAGAACTTTTATCGGGGACTTTGGTTATGCTGGAGTTGAACAGTATCTTACGCCAGCAACTCAATTGCGGTATTTCCTAATATTTTACCCCCATTACCTATGAAAGATCTATTGCGACAACGCATTTCCATTAAACCGGAAGTTATTGATATCCTGAACCAGCAGATACAAATGGAGGCGACTGCCTCAGCTGCATATCTGGCCATGGCCGCCTGGTGCGATCAGCATGGCTGGGAGCATAGCACCGAACATTTCTATAAGCAATCTGATGAAGAACGCTTGCATATGCTGAAACTTTTCCGTTATGTAAGCGATATGGGAGCTGCCGCAGTTTCTCCCCAGGTTGGCGAAGTGCAGCACGATTTCAGTTCGCTACGTGAAGTATTTGAAACCTCCCTGGAAAATGAAATTGAAGTAACGGAATCCATCAGCCGCATTATTGCTGCCTGCCGTAAAGCCAATGATTTTGCGACCGAAAGCTTTATGCAGTGGTACGTACAGGAGCAGGTAGAAGAAGAATTTGTGGCCCGTCGCGCCCTGGAATTATTTGATATCATGGGCGAAACCGGAACGGATCTGGTTTTATTAGACGAACGTATTCCGAAGATTACCTACAAAGAGGCCGACGGCGAGTCCGAAGCTTAATCTTACATACTAATCCATATGCTATCCGAACACCAACGAACATTTATCTGCGATACTGAAATGACGGGGTTAGAAGGTAAATCGCTGTTGAGGGATGGTGAATGCCTGTTTAAGAAGTGCTGTAAAAAGTACAAAAAACCTGGTAAAAAGCGTTGCGGAAGTTGTCCTAAGCGATAGCAACCAGTTTTGTTAGTTACTAAAAGTCATGCCTTTATGCTTCCTGTATAAAGGCTTTTTTTTTGATTAACCGGCGTCTGGGCAACTTGTATTGATGCCACTGTTTAGTTTCGTTCCTCTTTTTGTCCATAACCTCGTTACACCTCCGGCTTCCTGGCCCGTTCAGCGTTGTCTACAAGTAATGTTGAGAGAAGAATCAATTCAGATCTTACCTCCGCCATCTCCCATAAACAAGACGAATAGTCAATACATAAACAATAATGTGAAAAAGGCGCAATTGGTTAAGAAAAGGTAAGATTTGACTAAAAAATCTTAACAAATCCTATGGAAATTTGCATAAACAAAAACATGATATTATGCAAATATTAGTCACCGGAGCTACGGGAATACTGGGTAGCTCAGTTATTGAAACATTATTACACGGAATCCCTGCCAATCAGATTACTGTACTTACGCGAAAAGAAGAAGAACGAGCAGCCTTTGAAATCCAGGGCTTTCAGGCCTGTTTAGGCGATTACGACAATGTTTCTACTCTTGAAAATGCGATGAAAAATGTGGATACCGTGCTACTCGTTTCGGCAGGAGACCAGGGTGATCGTATGCAACAGCATAAAAATGTGATAGATTCAGCTAAAAAAATGGGTGTAAAGTGCATCGCCTACACCAGCCGGTCTTTAAGAGACAGAACAAGCTTAGAAAACCAATTAATGTTGGAACATTTTAAAACCGAGGATTATATCAAAGAAAGCGGTTTGAACTATACCATTTTTCGCAATGCCTTGTATATGGATGTGGTTCCAATTTTTGTAGGTGAAAAGGTATTTGAAACAGGAATTTTTCAGCCTGCGGGAAACGGAAAGGTAGCCTTTGCCTTGAGAAAGGAAATGGGGGAAGCTATGGCGAATGTTCTGGTCAATGAAAAATGTGAAAATAAGACATATAGATTTACCGGCAGTGAAGCATATTCGTTTTATGATGTTGCTACTGCGCTCACCGAACTTTCCGGCAAAGCAGTGAAATATACCCCTGTGGAAACTGCTGCTTTTAAAGAAATGATGATGGAGAAAGGGCTTCCCGAAAATATGGTTCAAAAAATTATTGACTTCAATACCGATATAAAAAACGGTCAGGAAGCGGAAGTAACGGACGAATTAGCAAATAAGCTCAGTCGCCAACCTACTTCACTTAAAGAAGGTTTGAAAATCTTATTTGGTCTTTAATAAATCGTAATTTGCATGATGTCATCATTGCCCCAGCATATAAAAACCATTGCCGAATACCATAGATTTATGGATTTGCCAAAACCCCGGCATCCTTTGGTGAGTGTGGTGAAATTCGAGGACATTAAACGAAGACCTACGAACTGTGCCAGTAGTATCATCCATAGTTTCTACACGATTGCCTTGAAAAAGAACTTTAATGGAAAGCTGAAATATGGTCAACAGGATTTTGATTTTGACGAAGGGGTCATGCATTTTATGTCGCCCAAGCAAGTATTGACCATCGAATCGACCATTGAAGAATTTACCCATTCGGGGTGGCTGCTGCTGATCCATCCCGATTTTCTTTGGAACACCGCATTGGCTAAAAAAATAAAGCAGCACGAATTTTTTGATTATAACACGAACGAAGCGCTGCATCTTTCGGACCGGGAAGAAGCATTGGTGGTAGGTATTATGCAGAATATTGCCCGGGAGTATTACGCCAATATTGATCCATACAGCCAGGACGTTATGATTGACCAACTGGCATTATTACTTACCTATTCAGAACGCTTCTATCAACGTCAATTCATTACCCGAAAAATTGCCAACCACCAAATCCTGAACCGATTGGAGGAATTATTATCGGAATATTTCAACGGTGAAGATGCAGCGGCAAAAGGAATTCCCACCGTGCAGCATTTTGCCGATGAATTGCATTTATCTGCCAATTATCTAAGTCGGTTGCTTAAAACTCTGACAGGACAAAGCACCAAACATTTCATACAAGATAAGGTCATTGATTTGGCAAAAGAAAAGCTATCAACCACCGATTTATCCGTAAGTGAAATCGCTTATGAACTAGGTTTTGAGCATCTGCAGTCATTTAGCAAATTGTTTAAAGCTAAAACGAACTTTACCCCTTTAGCATTCAGACAATCATTTAATTGAAAGCCCCTGTGTAAAATTCTGCTACTGCGTTTATTTGAGACCCTGGCAGCATGTAAATGCTAATAGCAATAAGAAATAGAGAGTGGAAATAGCCCTACAGGGGTTCTCTCTTTAAATTCGAAATGATCAATCATTCTGCTGAACTTGTCATCAGTAGGTTATTTGGTAAATGATCTACATCGCAGAATAAAAACACTGAAATCGGACTAATTAGGTTCGGCGTTGAAGAAAATTACTCCGACGTTGAAGAAAAAAGCCTCGAGCACGCACCTTTTTTCTTCGCCGATGCAGTAAATTACTGCAACGTTGAGGTTTTTTACCTCGCGCTTGAAGAAAATAACTCCGAATTTGCTGTTAAAAGCTTCAACACCCCAGCTCCTTGCCCCTAATACGGATAGACAGCCTGTCTTCTACAAAACCGAAGTTGCGTGAACTATCATCTTTCATGATAGATTGGGTTAGGGAAACATTGTTATATTGTATAAGAGGCTCATCGATTATTTTACGATTATATAAATATATATGCAGGTCGGGGCATCTTACGCCATATGGTGTACATACCCTCGTTGTGTGTTAACTGACAATGGAATAAACTAATACTCATTAAAATGAAGAAAGCATTTCTAATTTTCCTTTTTTGTTTCTTATATCAATTTTGCCATGCCCAATTTGGCGCCAGTATTCATCAGTCTAACCTACCCTTTGTTGGTCTTAGCTACGAAATAAAAGAAAGACTCTTACCCGAACTCCGAATAGGAACGGATAATTATTTTGATGATACCAGCCTGGAGTTAGCGCTCACCTTCATATTTATGAGAGATGAAATTGTGAACGCTTATGCCGGGCTTGGAGCCAGGATTCAAATATTAGAAGGAGCGGTAGTACCGATAGGCATGAATATCTATCCATTTGAGAAAAAGAATTTTGGTTTTCAGATGGAATTAGCGGGTTTAGTGGG
>JAVKCN010000053.1:0-176459 GCA_040222715.1 Cyclobacteriaceae bacterium
ACCCACCGGATCAAACACTCCTCCGAACACTTCTGTAAATATATTTTCCTGCTTATTGTACTGGTATAACTTTGCTATAGGGTCTAATGTCCCTTCTTCGCCTGTAATAAACAGATCCTGATCACCATCGTTATCATAGTCTGCCCATGACAACGAGCCATTTCGTACTCTGGTAAATGGAATATTAGGGACACTCAGCAATGAATCATCAGTATTTTGGAAGAGATAGATTCCATCACTTCCGGTAACGACTAAATCCTGATCACCATCATTATCATAATCTGCCCAAGCCAAAGACCCATCAATGAATGATTTATTAATAATAGATCGTGTTTCAAATTTGAAAACTTCTTTTGAGGCAATTTTAGGGCCGATTTGACCATTTGACTGACCGGAAAGAAGAAGAAAAATTCCTATAAATGCGAATGGTATGACTCTATGCATAGGTCTTCAATTAGACCTACAAATTTATAAAAATAGTTATATAATAAATATTAATATTTACATTTAAAGTACATTCATTCTTGAATGAATAATGACTTGTCTATCTTCTGTAAGCTACTCACTAACAATCTTAATAGTTTGTTGAAAAGACTCTGTGATAAATCTTACATAATAAACCCCAGGGCTGAGAACCAACCCTTTATTGTTACTGATGTCCCAAGAAACTATATGGATACCCTGGCCGTATACGCCCTCAGTTTTATAAAATACTTGCCCCATAGCATTGATCACTTGCAAGCTTACGGTGCTTCTTCGTGGTACAGCAAACTTGAATTTTACTTCATCACGGAAGGGATTAGGCTCACTCTGGTATAACTTAAAAAGAGCAGAATCACCCGCTTCAGACACTCCTAACACATTAGACGATTCACTAACGGAGACCATACCGGCAGTAGCTTCTGTGATCATTTCCACATTAGTAGCGTCATAGGCCAGTAAGGGAGTACGAGAGGATGTTAACACTATATTAGATTGTTCTCTTATGCTTCCCAAAACCTTAAAGGTTACTGAGAAAACTGTCTCTTCACTTGAAAGACTGGTACTATTACCTTGTAAATCGTACCAGAGCAGAGTAAGCTGACCTTCTTCGGTGTATTTTCTGCCAAACACCATTTCCGAAAGTCCCTCTCCTTGGGCCGATACTAAGGAAAGTACCGTCGGGTCCCATTCCAAAGTGGCTTGGAAGCTAGAAACATCGTTGAATTCTCTGACCTTGATAGGAATGGATATACTGCTCCCGGGAAGTATTTGATGCTCTTCCACGAGGAACTGAAGCGGCTGCTGTTCCTGTCTGCTTTTGGTAGGGTCCCAGGTATCATTGACATCTCCTAACTTGATACCCACAAAATCGTGTCCAGTTGAAGTTGGTACTGAATTGTAGACTATGGCTGTGTCATAAGGATAAGGATTTAATGGATCATCAAAAACATACTTCTTAGGAATGAAGGTCCAATGCTTGCCCATTGGCAACTGGCTAGCATTTCCAAGTATTACGTCTTGTATACCCTCAACATCAGCGAGAGTAATACTATTAGAAAAATCTACGTCAGCAGCAATTAATTTGTAAGGAGTAGGTAAGCTTTCAATATTGAGGATATGTCTTTGAATCAGTGCTAAATCCAGACTGGTAAGCCCATTCGTAATATTAGTCTCAGATTCTTTTGCAGCCGTAATAGTATATGAATGGGGCTGGTAAGGATGAACACCATAAAGCTCAAACATACCGCGAACATCTGTAGTATCTGAATCTGAGAAATATCCTTTTAATGCTACTTTAGCGTCTTCCACCGGTTGATTAGTCTCAGTTAGAATATCGCCACTGATACTTTCCAGTGGTAAAATGTATAACTTTCCCGAATTACTCTTTGCATCTACCAAGTTTCCGTTCTTACTAAATACTGTTAATGGTACTATACTACTTGAAAAGGAAAGAAAGCTTTCCTGATCAGGTTCACCAATCAATCGAAAGTGAGGTGAAAACAATATAGTGCTATCGGCTAAGCTGGTGCTTTTATTATTACTGTTTTCAGCCCAGGAAAAGGTCATTTTTCCTTCTCGGACCACATTAGTAGTGAATTGGATAGTGGGAAGGGCACCGAATCTAATAAAAGCTAATTCAGCAATTTGAGGATCCCATTCAAGAGTTGCTTGAACGGAAATAATTTCAGTAAAATCATTTACTTTGATATCTATTGCCACAGTTTCACTATCAAATCCAGATACAGAATCGGCATAGAAATGTATAGATGAGGTGATGTCTGATACATCGTCAACAGGAATATTTCCTTTAAGAATAGAGCCATATTCCCCAAATAAATAAACAGAGTTATTATTGATCACAATTTGATTCAGGCCATAGTATCGAAATACTCTTGACCAGTTGTTCCCACCGTCATAAGTTTTATAAACTGTACCCTCTTCATCCAGTATATATCCAATATCATTAGTCTGAAAACTAACGTGGATATAGTCTTCATACGGCAATTCAAGTTTCTTCCAAGAACTTCCTCCATCCATCGTCTTATATATTAATGACGCTTCTCCGACAAAATATCCAACTGAGTCATTAACGAAGTGAAAGGATGTTATATCTTCATCTATTTCAAAAACAATATTCCAAGTCTGGCCACCATCCAATGTTCTATATAGTCTTCTATAAGCCAATCCGTATCCTAACTGTAAGTTTAGAAACTGGATATGCCTAAAGCTAATATCTTCACTGTGTTTCCATGTTTTTCCTCCATCAATCGTTTTGAATACTCTATCCAGATTGTAACCCCCACTGACAAAACCAATATCCTCATTCACAAAGTCTATAGTGTATAGGCCTTCTCTAAAATATTCTGCGTTTAGATTAAGACCTTTAAACTCCTCAAAACTTTCGCTTACCTTACTCCACGTTGATCCACCATCTTCAGTCTTGTATACTGACCCACTACTTCCTGAGGTTCTCGTACTCCCCCCTACAATTGCGTAACCTTTTTTATCATCAATAAAATCAAATTTTGTAGTTTTAATTCCTTCCACGGGAGGGCCTATATTCTTCCATTTGATACCTCCGTTGGTGGTTTTGTAAAAGGTATTTCCAACTAGTGCATATCCTATCTCTTTCGAAGGAAAACTTATTTGGTTTATATCACTATATATTGGAGAGTAACCAACCCATGATTTTCCTCCATCAATAGTCTTGATGATTCTTCCTCTGAAACCGGTGGCAAAGCCGACTTTTTCGTTTATAAAATAAACTGCATAAATATGATTAGCACTTATTCGGCCGTTAAATCCTATCCAACTCCATGTTCGTCCACCATCAGTAGTTTTGTGCATAGCTCCATTGCGCCCAGCTATAAATCCGACCTCTTCGTTGAGAAAATGCATTGAATATATCGCATCTAAATGTCCACCAAGCTCTGCCCAAGTTTCACCGCCATCAACAGTTTTGTAGATGTCATCATGTTCTTGAGAAGCAAATCCCACCTTCTCGTTCACAAATACTATCCTAAAGAAATCGGATGGAATGTGATTAGAGCTTTCTGTCACATACCAATTTTTTCCACCATCAGTAGTTTTTAATATTTTTCCGTCTATACACGCCAAATGGCCAACATCAGCACTTGTAAAATATGAATCTTTTATTTCTAACCGATAGTAGGGATTTGAATACTCTACGTCTTTGATTTCTCGGGTTTCCCAAGTGTCACCTCCATCATCCGAAACAAACAGCTTAGTTCTACTTGTAACACGTAATGTATCTTGATGAATTACCGTAACTGAGATTAAGTCATCGTTAAAGTCAGTAATAAGCTTATTCCAACCATCGCCATTATGAGTTGATTTGTAGATGGTGCCATAGTTGCCTATTATATAACCAAACTGATTTTTAAAGGAAATACGATTACCTGATTTGATGGCCATCATTTCTTCCCAGTAATTGCCGCCATTAGTTGTTCTTAAAAGTGTCGAGTTTTTAAGAATGAAGCCGATACTATCATTGACAAAATGTGTATCCTTACCTGATAAACCAGATGGTTTAGGATTCAACCAGACCCAATCGGGTTCTTTTTTAGGTTCTGTTTCTAGACTGTAAGTGAGAAAAACAGACTTCGCTGATCGACATCCAGCAGCATTAGTTACTACTACGGAGTGCCATCCCGCTTCAGAGACATAGATCGTTGGAGAAGTCTCGCCGGTACTCCAAGCATATGATTCAAATGTACCAGGGCTTAGTAGAACGGAGTCACCTGCATTGAGAAGAACTGTATCGGGAAGAGTAATAATGGGCAAATCAACAACGTTAACGTATAGCGAGTCAGTTGAAACGCATTCATAGTCATTTGTAACGGTTAATTTATACCATCCTTCATCTTTTACACTAATGGTATTGGTGGTATCTCCAGTACTCCAGTAATAACTCTGGTATCGATCTTCTACAAATAGTTTTCTTCCAAAACAAACCGTGGTATCATTTCCTAACTCAAGCAGTGGAAAGGGATTGATCGTAAGTATTCTAGATGCTGTATCAACTTTATTCTCATAATAAGACACTAAGTCTACCTGATATTTTCCTGCTTCCTGGTAGGTGAATTCCGGGATGAGAGAATTGGAACTGCTTCCCTGTCCGAAAAACCATTCTACAGAATCCAGTAAATGTTCATTAGTCACTGTGAAAGTGGTGGGACTTGACTGACAGGTATTATTGTAATCGAAACCCGTTTTAAAAAAGTAATTTTGGATAAAGTTTGGGGTATAGTTTACGAATGAACTTCCTCCTTCTAAGTAGAGACCATTTTCTTCAACTATTACTTCTGATGCTGGCGCGTTGGTGTTCGATATTACTCCTAAATGTGCCGTTCCTCCTCCGCCACCACCTTTAGTAATATAGATATTGCCATTAGGGGCGAGTTGCATTTGCCGAAACCCATTGTGTCGTTCCCTAATTAGAAGTGTTCTTGACTGACTTATTGTTTCGTAAGAAGATTCACTTAGATCAAATTGATACAGCCCACTTTCTCCACTGCTTCCGAACTGAACGACATATAACTTCTTTGCGTCCGGTGAAAACTCAACACCTTCACAACTACGATTTGCCGGTAACTCGAGGCTCATGTGATTAGATAAAGTCCCACGTGAGTTGTTAAAATCGAAGAGGTCGATCGCTCTACCAGTATTGCTACATGTTACCTTCTTACCGTCCGGTGAAAATTTTAGCTGCCCTCCCCAAAAACTATGGCTCTGCCCAATCTGATTTACAATAGGGGTTTGAGAAATACCTTGTGCAGTAATTAAGTAAGCATAATAGTGATTAGTTCCATGCTGGTGAGTCAACAACCAAACATCTTTTTGATTACTATGTAATGTTGCACTTATATTACTAGTGGTGTTGCTAAGTAATTTTACCGCTTTCTTCGTTACATCTCCTGCCCCCTTTTGAAGGGATAAATCTACTTCACTGTAATATAGCCCGGAAGTAGCTTGGCCATTCCAAGGCTCTACTGAAAAAATATAATATTGATTACTATTTCCCGGCTTGGGAATAATGATTGATTCCTGGATTTTATTACTTTCACTTTCGTACGAAGAAAGGAGACTGTCTCCATTAGGCATAAGTTGATGATCTCGATTCCAAACTGAATACCCATCTGTATAGAAAAGAAGAGAACCATTCTTATCACTAATTATTCCCATTCCCCTTTCTCGAGTCGGTGACGGATCAACTGTAACCACCACCGAGTCGCCATTGAAATCTAATTCGTAGGTACCAAAAATCCAGTGATTTGCCTCTTGGGCAATTAGTTGAATAGAAATGAAAGTTAATAGAAGTAGTGAAGAAACTGAAGGCTTGATCAATGCAGATATATATTTTTGTATAGTCTTTTCGTATTATAATACTTACAAAAATAATATTATTTATTATATAATATATTATCATATCAAAATAATACAAATAAAAGTGTAATAATACTCGTTTAATAATTGAATAAAAGATTAACTAATAATTCTTCAGATTCAGTGCTACCAAACCATCACATCCAAAAATCGGCAATCAGTAATTACAAATGATAAGTAAAATATGCCATTACGTGTCGGTGATGACTTGGCATTCTAATTTTTAAATGATTACTGTGAACGATCCCTCAAATTTTAATGCCAAACGAGTTATCTGAAAGAACAAGGGAAGAGGTACCCTTAAATTGCGTTATAAGATTCTATAAATACTAATTTCACCGGTGAGTCTTTTTTCACTACTTCAGCGCAGGAACTATTTTAAAAATAGTCTAATCCGCGAATGTTTAATGATCGGATCAACTTCGGAGGAAGCAAAGCAGAAGATCCAGAATCCTCAGCATAGAAGAGGGTAAGTTATGATTTAAACTTTACACTGAAGGATCCTTTATGCATTTATCAATTATCACATGCTTTGTAATATCAAGTTTGACTTCTATGGCGTATTCGGATAAATCTTTTTTCAGCACACTAAACAGTATCGCTCAAAGTCATTTCTTTAGAACCACATTTTTACAGTTTGTTCTGACAGTGCAATTAATAAAGTTGCGTTTCACCATTGTTTCACCTGGTAAGTAAGTAAAATCGCATTTTTCTGAATATCAGACAGTTATAAACATAATAGATAGTCCCTCCGGTCTCCACAAATTTCTTTCAAGTTTTTTCAAACCCTTTCTAGTTCTTTCTAGAAGGGGTTTTTTGTTTTATACTCCTTCGCTTTTCTCACTTACACCGCTAAAAGCCTCTCCATAAAAAAGGAGAACGCTTTCAATAATTGTATATTCCGCTAAAACTGAACACCATTGAGTATGATCATGCGAAAGCCGTTCTTATACTACATAATTCAGAGGTTATTTCTCGAGTCTGGATTTTAGCTTCCGCATAGATTCTCTCTTCAGTACTATTTTAAGGGCGTTGTGGGCGAACTGGTCCAAAACCGCGTCTTCGACAGTACTATCATCAAAAAGTTCATGCCATTTATCCTGAGGAAGTTGAGATTCCGCCAGCGTAGACTGCTGCCCATGACAATCCTCGATGAATTTTATCAGCATCATTCGGTTCGTACCATTAATGGGCTGTAATTTGAAATCATCAATGATCAACAGAGAGGTGTATTGGGTAATACGCTGGCATCTACTCGGTCATTCTTATCTCGTATGATATTCTCATTACCCATTTGTAAAGCCACTACCGCACCGTGTTGGCTGCTCTGGCCGTTGTGGGCCTCTTTCTCCCGCACGACACCCGCCTCCCCCAAATGATGCGTTAGTTCGCCATCTAAAGATTTCTCTAGAAAACGCTATACTTTAGCAGAGCCATTATACCTCTTCTTTACCTAGCAAATCCTGACTATTCTTTCAATGAAATAACTCTTACTCGGCAGATTCCACTTCGTTTTATGAACTGACGTTTAAAATTTTGCTTTCCATTAGTCAAGCTATTTTTGGCTTCCTTTACTAAGTGACAGTGGGGCATGATTGAAGTTACATTCTATCAGAAAAGCCTTTACTGCTCACTTTTACAAATCTTTAGAAAAAGAAATCCTTACTTTATAGTCCAATGCCAACTACTTTTTCTTAATAATAATATCCCCATTGTGGCTTTTAAAATATACTTCGGGCCCGCCGCCGTTCACTGTGCCGGTAATTTCCTTATCAATTTTTACCCGGTAGATTCCGCCTTCGTTAGAGGTCTGGCGATTATCCATCGTCTTTACATCCATTTCAAAATCAGTCAGTATTTCTCCATTCAGGGTTTTCATCTTGGCCAGCATTTTGGTAGAGGCGGGGAAGGTCACTTCAATATCTCCATTGAGGGTAGTAAACGACATGGGAGTATCCGGAGTCACTTCGTCAAAAGTAACCGTGATATCGCCGTTTACGGTATTCACCACGGCCGAGCCGGAGACATTCTGTAGCTCTACATCGTCATTGACATTGGAGGCTTCAATCTCTCCATTTACATTTTCAATGTACAACTGCCCATCGTTGACCGTTTTGGCCTTGATGGAAAAGTTGCGCGGTACCTGAATGTCAAAATTAGCCTCACTGCCATGAGATTTTGACTGTATGGTGACGCGATTATTTTCTTCAATCGCTTCCATAGAAAGACTGCCCCCACCACCAATTCTTCGTAAGCCATTTCTCGTTTCGCCATCGTCATCATAATGATCTTTTTCTTCAGAGGTTTGGACCACAACTTCCTGACCATCGTATCCATGGATGGTGATAGAACCCCGTACCAGTTGAACGCGTAGTTCTCCAGGCTGACCAGGATTACTCAGCGGAACGGCCAGCAATTCCGACTGGGCATGCGCCATGCCAAAGGCCAGCAGGTACACGATCAGGACAATCAATACGATGCGGATGAGTTTCATGGTATCGTGTGATAAAGAGTGCAAAACATTCATAATCTTTTGGGTTTAACTGTGTTTTAAATAAACTTCTCCGTTGAGGGTTTCAGTCTCAACAAGGGGGCCACCCTGCCCGACACGGATCTTGGTAGAGCGGTCAATGCGATAGGTGGTTCGGTTCCGACTGCCTTTCTTCTCAGAAGAAACTTCCGCTGGCAAATGATCAATCTCTTCAAAATTGGTGTAAAATTCACCATTCATGCTCTTAAAGGATACATCTGCGGAGAAATCTTTCGGGGTCAATAAAGTGATGTCGCCATTCACGGTTTTAAAGCGGCTGTACTCCGAAGGTGCCTTGATAAAAGTAATGTCAACATCTCCATTTACCGTAATGGCGGAGGTCTGGCCGCTGATGTCGGTACAGCGCACCGGCCCGTTGACATTGTGTGCCTCAATACGCTGCGGCTGCATATTTTCAACAGAGACGCTACCGTCGTTGATGGTAGAAACCTTCAGGTTAACCATGCGGGGCACGCGCACTGTGAAATCCATTCGATACGAATACTCCTCATCGTGACGGTCGGCGTGGTAATGGAAATGGTCTCCTTTTCGGTGAGCATCCACGAAAGGCGCATCCATGTATACCAGCATAATATTACTGTCCAGTTCAGTCGTCAGTTGCACTTCTTCAACGCCTTGTTGCAGCCACTCCGGGGTAGAAGCTTCAATGGTTTTTTCTACAGTAATCTCTACAGTTTCTCCATCATAACCTACGATGGTTACATTGCCCTCAATATTTTTCAACCACAACTCATTATTCGCATTCGCTTCGGAAAACTGCAAACTGCGGGTAATCGTCTCGTGGTGCGGAGGAGGAAGCAGGTCAAAATCGGGAATGATCAGGGTAAGAAGAAGTAGTAACATAGAATGAGTGAATTAATGCTTAGTAATTATTTTAAAATCATGGCCTGAAAACCTGAAACTTCAAATCTTCTCAGATCAATACTTTCAGGCTGCGTTCGATGGATTGTTTGGCATCCTGGTTCAGGTTTTCCCGTTCAAGCAACTTTTCCAAACCTTCTACCGCCTGCTTCTCCTGTAGTTGTACCATCACCTGAGCCAGGGCAATTTGCATTAAAGGGTCATCCTGTTGGGCGATGGATTGAATTAGCCCCTGCCGTACCATTGGGTCGCTGGCGTAGGACAGCAAGGCCTCTAAAGCAGCTAGGCGTACATTCACCTGCGAATCTTCATTCAGGGTGCGAAGCAGGGCGTGGTGTATCTTCTCGTCTGCTGAAGATAGATCAGCACTAATACTTACTGCTTTGAGGCGCTGCATGGCTGAAGGTTGCTCCAGCAAGGTAAGCACCATGGTTTCGCGCATCTGCTGCACTTCCGATGACAGATGAACGATCTGCGATTCGTAACCCTGGGCAGGACTAAGCCAAAACCCAAGCGCAATGCCTACTGCCAAAACAACGACTCCAGCAACCAACTGCGATAAGCGAATGGAGGAGTTCAGGGATGCCATCATACGTTGCCACCAGGTTTGGCGAGGAGTTTCGCTCCAATCTCCCAACATGGTGTAAAAGTTTTCTCGAAGCTGACCCGAAGGAATTGGCGTAGGTAATTCTGCACTATTCTGATGCATCAGTTTCCAATCCGACAGTTCATTTAGGTCAATTTCGCCAGCCTCAATAAGCTGTTGAAGCTGAGCTTCCTTTTCCTCACTCCAATGGCCCTCCAGATAGTCCATGATCAGTATGGTATGTTGTTCTTTCATAATTGTTGCTGTTCCAGTTGACGAAAAATCTTACGCAAATCCTGTATGGCCCGGAAGACCCGCACTTTCACATTGGCCTCCGAGCAGTTAAGCAATTCGGCAATCTCGCGGTAGCGCAGCCCCTGATACCGGCTAAGCAATAACACCTCTTTGCGTTCGGGGCTCAGAAACCGCAGGGCTTTCCGCAGCTGCGTGAGTTGGTCTTTGGATACTTCATCCGGTTCTTCCCAGAGAGGCATGGTTTCATTCATTTCTTCCGTCGGTAATCGCTTTTGTTTCTTGTAATGATCGGCCCATACGTTGCGAGCCAAATGAAACATCCAGGTGATGAATTCGCCATCACCTTTGTAAGTATGAGCGTACTTCAGCATGCGGTAAAAAACCGTCTGCACCAGATCCTCACTTTGCTCAGTCTCACCCGACAGATGATAGTAGAAGCCAAATAGGCGGCGATGATAGCGCTCAAACAGCAGACCCATCGAGTCGCGTTGACCGGCTTTTACTTTTAGCATCAGTGCATTGTCGGAGTAGGAGTCCAAGCGCAGGTAGTTTTTGGGCAGGGAAACTTCGAGAAGATAGAAAGGTTACAGGTAGGAAGAGAAAAAATTTGAAAAACCTTCAGCAGTGAGATAAACTAACTATTCATCAGGCTCAGATAGTAAATGCTTTTTCAGATCACCCCTAATCGACTAAATACATCTTTCACGATCTGCGCCCGAGCGGGAATATCTTCATCCTTTTGAATGTCAAGCTGGTTAGCAAAGAAGTATACGTTATCACCTGTTTCCAGGTAGCCAACAAACCACCCAACACCCGGAGTAAAAGCATCAGACCATCCGGTTTTGGCCCGGAACGTATACTGATCCGTTTGCTCGTAAATCAGAATATCTTTGGTAATGGCGAGTGAGCGTTGGGAGAAGGGAAGGTCATCGTGATACAGGCGACGAAGAAAATCCACCTGCTGCCTAGGAGTAATTCGTAAATCCCCGCTTAACCAGAACATATCTACTCCTCCGCCGGGATCATGATTGCCGTAACCTGCTTTGGCCAGCCAGCGGCGATAAGCCTCTTCTCCCACTTTCCGGGCAATATCCTGGTAAAGCCATACCACCGAATATTTGATGCCTGAGCGCAGGTTATGATCCTGGTTCCAGACTTCCAGCCCTCGCTCAACACTGTCCCAGGGGACCATCGTATTTTCATCTGGTACAATATTTTCTTCCAGCGCAATGAGTGAGTTGATGATCTTAAACGTAGAAGCCGGAATGTATCCCTGATTGACACGGTCGCCGTGGTACGTAAGATAAGCATCGTGGTTTTGATCGTACACCACCAACGAGCCGGTTACTCCGTTTTGCTGGTAAATGCTATCAATGGTCAGGCTGTCAAGCGTGGAAAGTACGGAAGAGGAAGTTTCAGAAGGCGAACAGGCCCATATTTCCAAACTCATCATAATTAACAGGAAGGAATAAAAAGGCATATATCAGTTAGGAGGGTTTACAATTCTCACATCTTAAATATAGCTCCCTTACGAGAAAATGGGTTTGATGTAAGCAAAAAAAAGACAGGTAGTCTGCCTGTCTTTTTTACAATAAAGTAGATATGCTTCTAGAACGTCCACGATTGGTTCCAGTTATGACAACTAAAGCGATGTTTCTGCTCTTCGAAATTATCGCGCAGGGTAGAATAGAAACCCCAACCTACCAAAAAGGTAAACACTGATGCAATGGTGATGGCATTGGTCATTGATTCAGCCAAAAAGCCAAATAGCAGCATGGTGATCAGAAATGTCATGGCCGTCCAGTAAACCGTCATATTGATCAGGTTACGGTGCCGCCAGGATTGGATATACCGCAATGGATGCAGATCACCACCCCACTGATGCACCAGTTTGTAATGCTGATGATCAACCTTGTACAGCAGCAGCGGATCAATAATCGGGCGTTGCCGCTTCTCCGTATCAAATGTTTCGGCGGGAGCCACAATGTAGAAATCGTATTCCAGATCTTCCTGGGTAAGCGCATTTGCCCGCTGGAACCGGCTCAGCTTCACGCCAAATTCCGGGTCAATGGGCCCTCGGTACAAGCGACTGGGAAGCATGCGCATCCGATAGTCAACACATACCTGCTTGATATCATCTACATGATATACTTCACCCTCAAACTGTTTATTTAACTGCCAATACCGTAGCCAACGCTGCTTAGGGTCGTGGATTTGATGTAAACTCTGGCGCAAACCTAAGTGTTGAATGGCCCTTTCTTCTTTTAATCCCTGCTCTTGGAGCAGTACCTGTGCTTCCTGGGCAGGATCATTTACTACTCTCTGCCGTTTTTGGTCTTCTCTGATGAGTGCATCGTGTAAATTCATAGCACAAAAAATTTAAAGTAGATGATAAAGATTATCCGTTCCATCAATTTAATAAAATCATCCAGAAAATTATCATTTCTTTCCAAAAATGTTCGCAGCTTTAGACGAACGAAAAACAGCTTTCTTTTTCTATGAATACTACCTCTCCATTGATTTCTACAACAGTACAATTTGTGCAAAATACGCTGACCAATGCCGAAGCGGGTCACGACTGGTGGCACATACAGCGGGTCTGGAAGAACGCGCAACATATAGCAAAGAAGGAAGCAGTAGATGTATTGGTGGTGGAACTGGCTGCGCTGTTGCACGACATTGCCGATGCCAAGTTTCATGGTGGCGATGAAGAAGTAGGACCGCGTACGGCTCAACAGTTTCTGGAAGCCCAGGAAACTGCACCGGAGGTCGTAGCGCACGTCGTGCAGATTGTGCGGCATGTATCTTTCAAAGGAGGAAATTTTAAGCAGTCCTTTCACTCTCCCGAACTGGCCGTTGTGCAGGATGCCGACCGGCTGGATGCTCTGGGAGCGATTGGCATTGCCCGAACCTTTCACTACGGTGGCTTTCGCAATCATCCGCTCTACGATCCATCGGTGCCACCTAACCTGCACCTGAGTAAGGAAGAATACAAGCGCAGTAAGGCTCCGACCATCAACCATTTTTACGAAAAGCTGCTACTGCTTAAAGACCGAATGAATACCGAAACCGGCAGGCAAATGGCCGAAGAGCGCCATCGCTTCATGGAGCAATTCTTAGCTCAGTTTTACCGGGAGTGGGATGGCAAGAATAAAGCCGCAGAGCAGAAGTAATTTTGTTAACTTTAGCGCAGCTTCTAGCAGATCGTTTTGGAAAATAACACCATTTATAGCTGGCTTTTCTTTGGCGTAGGATTCGCCATTGTATCCAAATTATTCCAGTTCCGGGGAAAAAGAACGACGGGCCATATACTGGTCATTCCGGCAGCCTGGTGTCTGGTGATTGCACTGATGTGCTCAGTGATCGACTTTGCCCGCTTATACGGCCGGGTATCCTGGCAGGCCTTTATTCTCATTGGTTTGGCCGGGCTTGTCATCGTCGCCTTTCAGGGAATGGTGATTGGCCTTGGCCTGCGACCGCCCCGGAAAGTGGGCTGGCTCATTCCGGTAGCCTTGTCTGGACTGGGAATATTATATTGGCTGTGGCAGCAGTGGGTGTAACCATCGCGCCATCAGGAGCCTGGTTTTAGTATTGATCTTTACGGGCCAGTAAAGCAGGTTCTGCCCATACGTAACGGAACACGGGGGCTTTTCCTCCGTCCGGATTATTCACCATCACTTTTTCCTGATTCACTGCCCCCTGACTATCGTAGAAGGCCCGGGCCTTAGTATTTTCTTCAAATACCCATAAATAAAATCCAGCCTTGGCATCTTGCTGGCTGGCCCATTGGGCAGATGCGCTGATCAGGGCCTTCCCGACTCCGCGTCCCTGCCAGGCGGGCAGCACGTGCAGATTATCCAGTAAAGCTCCCCACTGAGGATCGTAGTGAGAGTAAGTACAGGCAAAGCCACATAATTTTTCATCTTCGACCGCCACAATGATGTGTTGGGTGGCTTTGGGGTGACTGAATCGCTCCCGCCAAACGGCCAGACGATCATCCAGCACCTGCTGATCCAGATAGTCATCACGCATAATGCCCCGGTAGTGTTGCTGCCAGCTTTGGGCGTGCAATCGGGCAATGGCATCAGCATCTTTCGGGATGGCTTCTCGGTAAGTAATCATGGGGTGAAGGTAGTACTTTTTAGCTTTCTCAGTATAGGCTGCCTTATAGTTTGTTACCACCGCTGATGTACACTGGGTTTTACGTACTGCTGATAAATTTCATTCATGCGGGCTATTTTATCAGCATCCAACGGAGGTAAATCATAGACGGATAGGTTGGACTGCACATGCTCGAGTTTGGAAGCACCGGGAATGATACAACTGATTTCTTTGAATTGCAGAATCCATTGCAGGGCCATGGGAGCCAGGTTTTCCCGATCGGGAAATAGTTTTTTGAGTGCTGCTACGGCTTCTAAGCCCAGGTCATAATCAATACCCGAGAAGGTTTCTCCTTTGTCAAAGGCTTCTCCCTCACGATTGAAGTTCCGATGGTCTCCTTTGCCAAAGGTTGTTTTGGTATCGTACAAGCCGGTGAGCAACCCGCTGGCCAGCGGTACCCGCACGATAATTCCGATGTCCCGCTTACTGGCTTCTTTAAAAAACAGTTCGCTGGGGCGCTGCCGGAATACATTGAAAATAATCTGCACGGTAGTAACATTGGGGTATTCAATGGCCTTTAAGGCCTCTTCCACTTTTTCCACACTCACTCCCAGGTTCTGAACCTTGCCCTCCTCTTTCAACCGGTCAAACAATTCAAAGATTTCCGGGCGGTAATACACATTGGTGGGCGGGCAGTGTAGCTGAACCAGATCCAGCGTTTCCAGGCCGGTTCTTTGCAGGCTATCTTCTACGAATTGCTGTAATACCTTCGGCTGGTAGCCTTCACTAACGTGCGGATTAATCTGCCGCCCGCATTTGGTGGCTACATAGATTCGCTCGGAACGGGAACGCACTACACGACCCACCGCCGACTCACTCAAACCATTTTCGTATACATCCGCCGTATCAATAAAGTTAACTCCCTGATCAACTGCGGCATTAATGATCTTCTCGGCATTCTGATCGTTAAAAGGCTGCCCCCATTTTCCCCCTACCTGCCAGGTGCCCAGCGATAGTTCGGATATATTCATTTGGGTTTTGCCTAACTGTCGGTAATTCATGTTGTTGGAAGTAAAAGTCTGATCTTGGTATTGATTGAACCGCAACCGCTAAGGTTTGTTAAAATGAATGATGGGTGACTAGTGAGTAATGATGAATGAGTAATGACTAGTACACATTATTCATTCATCATCAATCATTCTCATTATTCCTCACTTCAGCATCGGTTGGCTCAAACGAAACATCCAGGCGTTGCACTTTTGGGTCTTTTTCGGGAGTTAACGTAAAGAAAACATTTACTACCCCATGCTCAGCCTGCATACCAAAGCGTCCCCGTAACTGATTGTATGGTTCTATGGGTTGCATCTGCTGGATGGCTCCTGCCTGGCTGAGTATTGCTTCCACCTCTGCCATGCGGTGCTCTCTGGACTGATCCAGGTAAAAGTTCTCAGCCAGAATTTCGGTTTCCAGCGCGGAATCCCAATGTTGAATAAGTTCGCTTACCTGTTGTTGCCGGGCTACCAGTATATCCGATGCCGGAAGCTCCCGAGGCTGTAATCCTGCATTTTCAAACAGTAACTGTTCAATTTCCGGCAATGGCCAGGGAGTGGTGTAGGTCAGGTTGCCGAAAGCCATCAGCCCGACACCGTATTCCGGATAAAAAACGTAGTTACTGCCGAAGCCGGGCAGCGCCCCTCCGTGAGAAACCCAGGTTCTGCCTTCGCAGTTCTGAGTAATGCCCAGCCCGTAGCCGTAGCCGCTCATAATAGCGCAGGTATCGCCCTGAAGATTAGTAACATGAGGATACAATCGGGGAAAGTTCGGAGTATGCATTTCGCGCAGTGTACTTCGTTTTACGGGTCCGGTCTCCGCTTCATTGCGGGGCGGCCAGGCCGAGAGGTGAAAACTGACGTATTTACTGAAATCCTCAATGGTGGTGATTAATCCTCCCATGGAACCGAACGAACCGTCGTGCAGCAGGGGTTCTTTCTTCCACTGCGCGTCTTCCCAGCGGTAACCCAGCGCCAGGGTGTCTTCGGCAATATCCGCGTACTCCCAGTACGTGTGGGCCATGCCTAATGGCAGCAGAATGCGCTCCCGAATGTATTCCTGATACGGCTGACCCGACACGCGGGACACAATATTACCCAGCAGGGCAAAGCCCAGGTTGCTATATTCATACTGGAAAGAAGGAGCATTGGAGAAAGACAGATCTCCGGCCACCATATCAATCAGCATCCGGTCCGTTTCATCCAACTGACGGTCTCCCCAGGGGTTGTCTTCGGGAAAGCCGGTAGTCATGGTCAGCAGGTTTTTGATGGTAATGGGCGGAGAATCGCGCGTGAGATACGTCAGTTGGGCCATCTCCGGGATGTATTGGGCTACGGCATCCTGCAGGGCGAGCTTTCCTTCATCCCGCAGTTTCAGGATGGCCATGGCCGTAAAGCTCTTGCTCATAGAGGCAATGCGAAATGCGGAGGCGGTAGACGCGGGCAACTCTCTTTCCAGATTGATAAGCCCCGTTGCCGAAGCCACCACCAGGGAATCATCTACCACAATACCGTAGGCAATGCCGGGGATGTTTCTGGCCTGGGCATGGGCCTCAATCAGTTGCTGTAGTTCGGGAGCGAGGTTGCTAATTTGCGCTACCCGATCATCCTGAACGAATACCGGCGGCTGATAGGATTCTACAAAAGCCGGGCTTTCCCCATTGGCCTGCTGGGCCGTAGACGACGATAACCCGCCAAAAAGCAGGCACAGCAGGGTCCCGCTGAATATAAAATACCTTTTCATATGTTATCTTAGGTTAGGTTTGGACTGTGTTTAATGCTTAAACCGGCATTACGATGACTTCTTACGCCCCTTTGCTAACTGGCAGTACTTTGAAGCACTGGTTTGTTGAGAAGCCGGGTTGTTTTTTATTTTTCTAATAACTTCTCCCATACACCGGCGGGTCAATGATATGATATTCAGATACCGCAAGGTCCTCAATCACCATGACAAACCATCCGTGCAACTGCTATCCCAGCATTTCCAGGCAATTATTTATGGATTGGTTGTTTCAGTACCTTAAAAATAACAGTTTCTACTTTCAATTCAATAACCAATACTGGCAGTTGACAGAAACGCATGAAAGCGCAGCGGACTTATGTTTCCTGCCCCGGTTTAAACAAACTTTCGGATACTCATCATATACCCCAAATGAATACCTTCGTGGTAATTGTTAAATTCAAAGGCGTCAGTTAATGATGACAAGTAAAATCCGGTGCGAGTCATTCGTTCGTTGTAGGTAACGAACTTCCCCTGGGTGAAGTCGGCTTCCGTTTTGTCTACAAGTGACATCAAGAGTGCTTTTATTTCCTTGACGTCGCTTTCTGTAGCCTGTCCGCTGGGTTTTGTTCCTGGCTTGTAAAGATCAACCAGTTCGTCGGAGATATAGGTCTCCAAACCGGATGATGCATAGATCAATGATTGCTGGGCTACAATGATATGACCAATATTCCAGATCAGATTGTTACTAAACCCTTCGGGCACTTTGTTTAGTTGGTCCAGCGGGTATTTATCAAGGAAATCTGAGTAAAGTTTTCTACTTGTCCTTAAGGTTCTGAATATAGATTCCATATGGTTTGGTTTGTTTGATGGGTTTTCTCAACCGGATAATCAGCTACGTTTAGCTGCAATATAGCAAAGGTTGTTCATCCTAATAATATAGAGAGGATAAACCCTCCTGCGTTATGCTTCTACTTCTTCCGATATTATGAAGGCGGTACTTTTACTCCCTCCTTTTGGGATTCATTACTGGGTAGCGCTTTTTCTCTAATGCCCGGCGATGGATAACACTTCTCCCAGCCGCTTGATAATTCCTGGCTAACCGGGACTGCCTTTGTTGCCCCGCTCAGCCGTTCCGGGCTAAGCGGGAGACATTCCGCAGGCCCGCTGAATGCTTCCCCACCAGCGGGGAGGGATGTTGCAGACCCTCCGAATACCTCCCCGGCGCTGGGGAACGATATTGCAGGCCCACTGAGCCCTTCCCCAGCCGCGGGGAGCTATGTTGCAGACCCGCTGAATAGCTCCCCGCCAGCGGGGAAGTACTTTGCAGCCCCTCCGAATGACTCCGGCGCATCGAAAAATACCCAAGCAGGGCTGCATAACCCCGGCACATATCGGGAAAGTCTCAAAAAATGGCGCTTGATGATACTGGAGAGGCGAGGAAAGAAGGGTTTTGGTTAATCAGTCTTAAATGGTACTTATGACAGGTTTGGTAGTGAAATCCTAAGCATGCCAAGGTAACATATACCATCTTTGGATCAGGATGATTATACCACAAAACTGCTAATACCATGGTCAAGATTAAAGAAGCTCATTTCCTGAATCGGGTAGATATCGCGATTGACAACGCCCTCAGCACTCCTGAAATTATAGCGCAACTGTCGGTCTACGGCTACGATGAGAAGAAACTGAAAAAGGGACAGGAGATGCGCCGCATTATTGATGGCCTGAGCCTGCAACAGGAAGATACGCATATTGTGGCCAAAGACGCTACGCGGATGCTCAATGAGGCCCGTCAGCAGGCCGACACCATGTTTGGCACCCACCTGGCCATTGCCCGTATTGCTTTTAAAGATGATATTACCTTCTGGAATGCCCTCAAACTGGGCGATGCCCGCGAACGCAACCTGCCCGACTGGCTGGTACAGATCAACCGCTTCTATACGCGCATTGTGGTCGTAGCCAGCGTGATGGAAAAATATAATGTACCTAAAAAAGAGCTGATAGAAACCCGCAAGCTGATTGCCCAGATCGGAAACCTGCAACGCCTGCAAAAGAAAACCAAAGGGCAGGCCCAACTTGCCACCCAGGCCAAGAGCAAAGCCCTGTACGATCTTGAATTATGGATGCGCCGTTTCCTCCAGATTGCGAAAATCGCCCTGGATGAGAACCCCCAGCAACTGGAGATGCTCGGCGTCGTAGTATCCTGACCAATCACCTGCAAACCGGTGCCGGAGTGCGCCAAAGCAGGCAGCCCGATAAACACCGGGGAAGGGACAGAAGCTGTCAGCAGCGACTTCCCAAAGTTCAATTAGGGGTTTGCCCTAAACCAACCCCTCAGCATTGCTTTCACTCATCCATACTCACATTATCTCACACGCAGCCCGAAGCCCTGCCCGTAACCGGATAATAGATATCACCCCGTTCGCGCTTTAACGACCGTTGGATACTTTCCCAACGCCCCGGAAAAATTCCCCCCGGAAAGGGTAATCTGTCAGAGTCATCATCCCTCCTGCCTATTATATTACTAATCAAAGCATTTTCTATCCTATATAAAGATTTTTTGAAAATTTCCTGTTTTCTCCGCTTTGGTGATTTTCCTGTAAGGAAAAGGATATTGATGAGACTTGCGTAGGGAATACAGAAGTTTTTCTAAGATTTAGCGGTCTAATCTCCTATTTACTCTTAAGTTTTATGGGGTAAATTCTAATCATTTTCTCAACTCAGGGAGACGCATATTCGTATACTATGGTGCATAAACTTTTTTCACCTTTAAACTTTTTCAACTATGAATTATGCAAATGATCTATTGCTTTCAGGTACTACGATTGAGGGTACGAAAGTGTTAAATTTCAACGACAAGAAACTGGGAAGCATTAAAGATATCATGATTGATATCGAGAGCGGTCGTATTGCGTATGCAGTATTATCCGTACACGATGGGTTCCTAAACCTGGACAGTAAGTACTTTGCCATTCCCTGGCAGGCTCTGGAGTTCGATACTAAAAACGAACTTGTACGGCTGGATATCACCGAAGAGCGTCTGGAAAGCTCTCCGGGATTTGACAAAGACAACTGGCCTACGGCACCCCAAAACGAGTTTATAAATGATGTATATACCTACTATGGTTACGAATCATTCTATACTGATCGGGGTAATTTTGGTGACCGAACCGGCCTGGGCAACGATTTTGAATCCGAATCCATGATAGGCACGGAACCATCCCGGCCCGTCAGCGATTTTGATGAAGACCTGGATTACGATAACAACCGAAGAGGCTTGTAGAAAAAGTTTAAGCGGTATAAGTTTAATGCCCTGCTCTCTAAGCAGGGCATTTTTTATGCCTATCACTCCCCGCATGGTGTTTGGCCGCCCAACCCATCTCCCATCCCTCCTTACCTGCGTTATTGAACAGAATACTCATTAAGCGGTTCTTTTGAATGGACCAATTCCCCATAATATGAGCGCTACTGTACTAATTACCGGAGGCACAGGCCTGGTTGGCACCCGCCTCACCCAGCTTTTGCAGGAAAAAGGCTACACCGTCACCCACCTCAGCCGATCAGTTTCCGGCAACGAACCCGTGAAGACATTTTCCTGGAACATTCAGGAACAAACCATAGACCCGGAAGCGTTATTTCAAACGGACTATGTTATTCATCTTGCCGGAGCCGGTATTGCCGAAAAGCGCTGGACTGATGAGCGAAAGGAACTCATTATCAACAGCCGCACGGAATCTACCCGACTACTGCAACGCTCTATTGCCAGTTTGGAAAGCCCTACCCTCAAAGCCTTTGTTTCGGCTTCAGCCGTGGGCTATTACGGAATAGATACGGGCGACACCTGGGTAGACGAAGAAAGCCCTTCCGGCGATGGTTTTGCCGCCAAAGTGGTACAGCAATGGGAAGCAGCGGTAGACGAGGTAAGTGAGTTAGCGCTGCGGGTGGTAAAAATCCGCATCGGGATTGTGCTGAGCGAGTTGGGAGGCGCATTGCCGAAGCTCACCCAGCCAATAAAGCTGGGAGCAGGTGCTCCCCTGGGCCGCGGCGGGCAGTATATGAGCTGGATTCATCTGGATGATCTGTGTCGGTTGTTCATCTTCGCTCTGGAGCAGGAAAGCATGCGGGGAGTGTACAATGCCGTAGCGCCTTATCCGGCTACCAATCAGGAACTTACCAAGGCGGCTGCTGATGTACTAAATAGGCCACTATTTCTGCCAAATATACCAGCATTTGTCCTAAAATTGCTATTAGGTCAGATGTCGGAAGTAGTTATCGGCGGTAACCGGGTGAGTCATAGGAAGATTGAGCAGGCTGGTTTTGAATTTAAGCACCCTACGTTACGTCCGGCACTGGCAGAGTTACTAAAGTAAGTATCAGAACATTATTTTTCTACGTTGTAATAGAATGTAGAAGACAAAATACCACAAGAAAATATGATAGTAAAAGAAAGCAACAACGGAACCCAAAAGAAATTACCGGAACATACCATTACCGAAGAAGAGTCACGCATCAAACAAGCCTTCATGGATCGTGACTGGAATGAAATTAAAACGAACGATTCCTGGGCAGTATTTAAAATCATGTCGGAGTTCGTGGAAGGGTTTGAGAAACTCGCCAAGATTGGCCCCTGCGTCACCATTTTCGGTTCGGCTCGTACCCAAAACGATCATCCGTACTACAAAATGGCCCAGGAAATTGCCGCGAATATCGTCCGGCACGGATACGGAGTCATCACAGGCGGTGGCCCGGGCATCATGGAAGCTGGTAACAAGGGAGCGAAAGAAGAAGGCGGCAAATCCGTCGGGATTAACATCGTGCTGCCCTTTGAGCAAAGCAGTAACATTTATATTGATCCCGATAAACTTATTTCCTTTGACTATTTCTTTGTCCGGAAAGTCATGTTCATGAAGTACTCCCAGGGATTCATTGTGATGCCGGGCGGGTTTGGTACGCTGGATGAGCTTTTTGAAGCCCTTACGCTTATTCAAACCAAAAAAGTAGGGCGCTTCCCCATTGTACTGGTCGGCAGCGACTACTGGAAAGGTCTCTTGCACTGGATTGAGGAAATTATGCTAAAACAGGAAAAGAATGTGAACCAAGAAGACCTCAAATTAATTAACGTAGTAGATTCAGCGACCGAGGCAGTCGCGGTTATTGACAATTTTTATTCAAAGTATCTACTTTCACCTAACTTTTGATGTCTAATAAAATTCAAATTCAGGTAGCCATTCAATCCGTGCTGATTGTGGGGTTACTGATTTATATCGGCTGGCAGGAGTTCTCTGACGCTTCCCGGGATGACGTAAAGCTGGCCAATATGGGCGAGCCTTCGGTCACCACGGCCCCGAAGAACCTGAAGGGCTCACCTGAAGTGATTATGACCCCCGCCAGTTACAAAGCGTTTACCATTCCCATCCCTCAGCAGATTGAGTTTGTAGGCGAAACCATTGCCCTACAGGAACCGGACTTACGGGAACGACTGGACCGGGAAATGCACGTAAATGCGAACTGGCATTCCAATACCATTCTGATGATCAAGCGAGCGCACCGCTGGCTGCCCACCATTGAAAAAATCCTGAAAGAAAACGGAGTACCGGAAGATTTTAAGTACCTGCCAATCATTGAAAGTGGTTTGGTGGAAGACGCTCGCTCACCCCAGGATGCCATCGGCTTTTGGCAATTACTGAAAGGAACCGCCAAAGACTTTGGGCTGGAAGTAGGCAACCAGGTAGATGAACGTTATGATCCGGTAAAGTCCACCGAGGCGGCCTGTAAATACTTAAAGAAAGCACACAGTAAGTTTGGCAACTGGGTCAACGTGGCGGCTTCCTATAACATTGGAATGCGGGGTTTTGAACGGCGGCTGGAGGAGCAGAAAATTGACTCTTACTTTGATATGCTGCTGAATGACGAAACGGCCCGATACTTTTTCCGGCTGGTTTCCATGAAGATGATCCTGGAGAACCCGGAAGATTTTGGTTTCTATATTCAGGAACAGGAACGCTACTCCCAACCCGAGTTTAAGGTAGTGGAAGTGACTGAAACCATTGATGATCTGGTAGATTTCGCCCATACGCACGGTATCAGCTATAAAATACTGAAGCGCTACAACCCCTGGTTGCGCAAAGATAAACTGACTGTGAAACGTAATACTTACGAAATTCTGATCTCTCAGGACCCCACAGAGCAGTACCTGAAAGGCACACCCCGACTCAGCGATTAGTCTTTTCCCTAGCACGTTAGGATAAATTCATTTTCGGCGCTTGTAATCCTTGCGCCGTTTTTTGTACCTTCGGAGTTCTGTTTAGAATATTCTTGTCTTAAGAACATAAGCCGATTCGTATGGCGTCTGAAAAAATCATAGAAAAAACAAAGGGCTCTGAGGTAGCAGCCTCACCAGGTCAGCCGTTGGTGCACGATCTGGAGACGATAGAAATTTACGGCGCCCGGGAGCACAACCTGAAGAATATCGACGTCACCCTGCCGCGCAACCAGCTGATTGTGATTACCGGCATTAGCGGTAGCGGAAAATCCTCTCTGGCGTTTGACACCATCTATGCTGAAGGGCAGCGTCGTTATATGGAGAGTTTCTCCGCCTACGCTCGTTCGTTCATCGGCAACCTGCAACGGCCGGAAGTGGATAAAATCAACGGGCTGAGTCCGGTCATCTCTATTGAGCAAAAGACCACCTCTAAAAACCCCCGCTCCACGGTAGGTACGGTCACCGAGATCTACGATTTCATGCGCCTGCTTTACGCTCGTGCTTCCGAAGCCTTTTCTTACGAAACCGGGAAGAAAATGGAGCGGCAATCTGAAGAGCAGATCATCGATCGGATTATGGCCGACTTTTCGGAGGGCAAACTGATTATCCTGGCCCCGATCGTAAAGGGGCGGAAAGGTCACTACCGCGAACTCTTCCAGCAGGTGCGGAAGATGGGTTTTGCCAAAGTGCGGGTAGACGGAGAAATTCTGAACCTGGTTCCTAAGATGCAGGTAGATCGCTACAAAACCCACGATATTGAAATTGTGGTAGACCGTGTCATCGTGCGGGAAGACGACCGCTACCGTATTGCTGAATCGGTGAAGACCGCCTTGCAGCACGGGAAAGGAATCATCATGATTGATGACACTCAGGGAAATGTACAGCACCTTTCAAAGCACCTGATGGACCCGGAAACCGGACTGGCCTACGATGAGCCCGCTCCCAATACCTTTTCATTCAATTCCCCGTACGGGATGTGCCCCACCTGCCACGGTTTGGGAGTGATTGAGACCTTCTCCGAAGAAACCATCTTTCCCGACAAAAGGCTCAGCATCAGCCGGGGAGGCATTGCCCCCCTGGGCGAGTACCGCGACATCTGGATCTTCAAGAAGCTGGAAGGGGTGCTCAAGCGCCATAACGTAAAACTTACCACGCCCATCAACAAGCTTTCGGATAAAGTGATGGAAGCCATTATGTACGGAGATCCTAAACCCGTAGCAGTGAATTCGGTCAAGTATCCGGGATCAAAGTACGATGTGGTATATGAGGGGATTACCGGCTATCTGGAAAAGCAGGGCGAAACCGGCACTGATAAGACCCAAAAATGGGTAAAGCAATTTATGACCAGCAGCCAGTGCCCTAGCTGCGAAGGCACTCGGCTCAAGAAAGAATCTCGCTATTTTAAGATTGCCGATAAAAATATTGCCGAACTGGCCCAGTTTAATATTGATGAGCTACAAGCCTGGTTCGAAAACCTGGAAGAGCGCCTGAACGATCGCCAACGGTTGATCGGCGGGGAAGTACTCAAGGAAATTCGTAAACGAATTGGCTTTCTGGTAGATGTCGGACTGACCTACCTTACCCTGGATCGACCATTGCGGACCCTGTCGGGTGGAGAAGCCCAGCGTATTCGTCTGGCTACCCAGATTGGTACCCAACTGGTCGGCGTACTCTATATATTAGACGAGCCCAGCATTGGACTGCACCAGCGCGACAACGTAAAGCTGATCAAAGCCCTTTATGATTTGCGCGATCTGGGCAATACGGTTATAGTGGTAGAGCATGATAAAGACATGATGCTGCAAGCGGACCATATTGTGGATATTGGCCCCGGTGCCGGACGACATGGAGGAAAAGTGATTGCCGCGGGCAGTCCCAAAGTGTTTCTCAATAGCGGAGGCATTACGGCTGATTATCTGAAAGGTACGCGGGCTATTCAGGTGCCTACGCAACGGCGAGAAGGCAATGGTCAGCAACTAGTGTTGACCGGAGCCCAGGGACATAACCTGCAAAATGTAACACTGACCCTGCCCCTCGGGAAGATGGTGTGTGTGACGGGCGTATCCGGCAGTGGGAAGTCTACCCTCATTCACGAAACGCTCTTCCCCTTACTCAGCAAATATTTTTACCACTCCTACGCTGACCCCTGCACCTTTGATACGATCGAGGGGATAGAACATATTGATAAGGTCATAGAAGTAGACCAGGCGCCGATTGGCCGTACCCCTCGTTCCAATCCGGCTACGTATACCGGAGTATTTACCGATATCCGGGCGTTGTTTTCCGAATTACCCGAAGCCAAAATCCGGGGCTACAAGCCGGGACGTTTCTCCTTCAATGTAAAAGGTGGAAGATGCGAAACCTGCGAAGGCGCCGGCATGCAGTTGATAGAGATGGATTTCCTGCCCGATGTACACATTCCCTGCCCTACCTGCAAAGGACGACGCTACAACCGGGAGACCCTGGAGATCCGCTTTAAAGGGAAATCTATATCTGATGTGCTTGATATGACCGTAGAGCAGGCCGTAGAATTTTTTGAGAACCAACCCCGTATTCTGCGCAAAATTCAGACCCTGGAAGATGTAGGCTTAGGCTACATTACCTTAGGGCAACATGCGACCACCCTTTCGGGAGGCGAAGCCCAGCGAGTGAAACTGGCCACCGAGCTTTCCAAAAAGGATACCGGCCAGACGCTCTACATCCTGGATGAGCCCACCACCGGGCTGCACTTTCAGGATATTAAACACCTGCTGGATGTGCTTAATAAGTTAGTAGATAAAGGCAATACCGTACTCATCATCGAGCACAATCTGGATGTGATTAAAGTAGCCGACCACATTATTGATCTGGGGCCTGAAGGCGGCAGTGGCGGTGGCCAGATTATTTGTCAAGGTTCGCCCGAGGTTGTCGCCCAATGTACAAAAGGATACACGGCCCATTTTCTGAAGGTAGAGCTGGCTCATTAACCATTTCTTATAGCATAAAATATTGCATATTATTCTGATGTTATCTTATAAGCTGATAAGAAGGTTTTTCATTAAAAAAAGTTGAAAAACAATGAATAGAGGCCGGTTAAATTTAAAAATCAATAATATAGCGATGTGCTTTGCATGAAACTTTTGAAGACAGTTATATTAGTAAGTTGGGCAATATTCAGAAAAATTACATTTTTCCCTAATGTCTAGTTTTTTGCATAATCAATTCTACCGCATTTCGTAAACCTGTTTTCACTCTTTTTTTTGTAGTATTTTGCCAATTTGGCGTTTTCATATTCCGCTATAACCCGCCTCAAGGTGCAAAAAGGTGTAATATTTATAGCAACAGCGCAATTATCTTCCTTAACCCATCTACCGTGAAAGAACCGAGTCTTTCTTGAACTCCGGTTAATTTCCTACATGCGTACTAAAGCGCAATGGTTCCCGCCTGTTTCCAAAAAAAAATACCCTTGTTTTGTGCCTGTCAGCCCAAAGTAAACACAAAGTCTGACTTTCATATACCTTATGAAAGCGCACAGCTTTAGACATTTTTATTCTTTTACCGAGGTGGCACTAAAAAAAATATCATCTATAAAAAGTTACTGTACCATGAACAAACGCATTAGAGCAAAGCGATTTTTTCAGCTCACCAAGCTGGGTATTATCGCTTCATTGAGTCTGTCCGCTGGCATTACTCAGGCCCAGGATAATGAAGTGTCTTCTACGGAAAGCTCATCCTCCTCACTAGACATTACCTATGGACCAAAAATCGGGCTTACTTCCAGTGGGTTCTACGAGGGTTTCTGGGGTGGTCGGCAACATACCGGTGGTGTTACCGGAGTAGCCATAGGTGGTTTTGCTTCCTACAAGCTACTTGATTTTGTAAGTGTATCAGCTGAGCTCATGTATATGCAACAGGGTGGCACCCGGGTAGAATTGAAAGAATCTCTGGTAGATGGTTCCTTAATTACCACTACTGGTAACGTGAAGCTTCATAATGTAGAATTTCCGGTATTGGTACGGGCCAGTCTGCCTAATCCGGTATTAGGCTTTCGCCCTCAATTGATTCTTGGCCCTTCTGTAGGTTTTAATGTGGCAGCCGTGCAGTCACAGGATATTACCTACTTCGTAGACGAATTTAACGAATCCCCTACCGGCATAGAGGCTTTTGCCCGTACGGGTAGTGGAACTGAGAATGTGCGTTCCGAATATCGTTCCATGCAATATGGCTTAAATGTTGGGTTAGGTGCTGAAATACCACTGGAAGGCGGAGCGAATACGATCATCTTTGACGCCCGATATCGCTATGGTATCAACCCCATTAATAACGGATACGACCCAAATGACCTGCTGCGTGATGCATCAGACATTCGTTCCAACACCTTTTTGTTTTCAATAGGCATTACCCTTTAATTAATTTATCACCAAATTATCTCCCTTAAATCTAAATTAAAATGCAAAATTTAAACATGAAAAATTGGTTTCCCACCTTACTAGGAGCCGGCGTTATTGCCAGCGGTCTGGCCCTTTCCTCATGCGAGGATGAGTTTACTGAGGCTGATGCCATCGCACTGCAAGACTCAACATTGACTGCATTAAAAAAATTAGACAACGACAATGCCATTGCCCTCGATAAACTGGATTGGGAGCAGCAAATGGCTTATGATGCCTGGGCAGATTCATTAGAAAGAATCGGACCCGTGGTAAACTACAGCGTTACTGTAGTTGCCGGTGGTAATGTAAATACCAATGCTCGTACCGAAGGCGAATCTTTTGCTGAAGGAGCTATGGTTACCGTGGTACAAGGGGGTGTTTCTCGTGAGGAAACTACCAGTGCTGGCGGAGTAGCTACATTTGGCGACTTGCGTATTGGTGAGGCGGTTGTAACAGTACAAGCTACTGACCACACGACCGTAACTTATACAACAATCCTGGGTTATCCTAACTCCGGCATCTCGGAAGATAATGTAGGTACGTTGATTCCAATTTTCCCTACGACCCTGGCGGGTGGCGCTTCTGAAGTAAGCGGTATTGCCTGGGCTGAACTGGATCTGACCAATGACGAACCTGAATTTGCCGAAGGCGCCGTAGTACGGGCGACCATCAGTGTAGGTGATATGTTTGATGATTATGATATCAATCATGGTTACAGTGACAAAGGGATCATCCGAACTGCTTCGTACAGCAACTTTGTGGTAACCGACACGGTAGATGCCGAAGGCCGTTACTCACTGGTCATTCCTAACGGAAACGCTGACGATGGAAACGGTATTGACGTTAGGGTTGAATTCCTTCCTTTTGAAACCGAGCAAACGTTCCTGGCATGGCAAGGTGATTCTTTGGCGGTTGTTACCAAAGATGTAATTTTTGAGTCTACTGGTACCAGCAATGATGACGATCACCTAGATTACGACCTTCCTAGTGTATGGTTAGAAATCGGCGCCCCTACCGGAACTGCTTCTGGTCTGGAATTATCCATAACCAAGGTTCGCGATGATCTCAATACTTATGATGTAGAACTCGATGCAGTAGGTAAAGACTACATTGTAGGCGACCTTTTTAATTTCTCAGCTGATGCTGATGATAACGTAGCTCAACTGCGGGTTACTGGGGTAGATTTTAATGGTTCCATCACTTCGTATACCATTGATGATAATGGTGCTACTTATGATGCTGCTCCTACCCTGACTCAGGACGGTGCCGCAAGTGGAACTGGCGCAACATTCTTAAGCACCTATTACACTGACTACGAAGTTACCATTGCTAATGGCGGAAGTGGTTATTGGGATGAACCAGAAATGGTTGTGACTTACGACTACTACGATAATGGAACGCTGGTTAAAGATGCATACGATGACAATCTTGACATAGACATATTGGCTGGTAAAATCAAAGCAGATGATGCTGACGGTGTAGTGTATACTATTTCCTCAGTAACTACTCCCAAATTTGATATTCTTCCGTTGGAAGCACGCCAAGCCGTGATTGACCTGGAGGATTACTTCATCAATGACCAGAACCGCATTGAAGGAAGTGACGATGAGTTTTACATCTATTTTGATGGTGGTGATTCTGACAATGGTAGCGGATATATTACCAATCCTACTGTTACCTTCAAATCGGTAGGTTCTATGGGAAGTGGTGCTACTGGGGTAGCTTATGTTGAGGATGGTTATATTGATTATATTACCATCACCAACCCTGGTTCTGGCTACATGGGTGAAGTAAACGATTACACTTATTCAGTGGCGGCTTCAGCTTCTCAGAGTGCTTCCAAGCAGTTCAAGCCAGCTTCCAGCAACCCGAATTATAACTTTAATTTCGGTAGCGGAGTTGTAAAACAGTAAATTACGGTTTATCAACAATTTATAAAGGTCTTCCGAAAGGGAGACCTTTTTTTATGCTACCGGCAAAAGGAAAAGGCTTGTCCTCATTGAGCACAAGCCTTTTTTTGTATCAAGATATTTTTAACGGCTATCCTTCCTCTGCCTCTAGGGTTTCCAATACCTCAATGGTTAAGGTGCAGAACTCTCCCTGATCGGAGAATCCGCCACAGTAATCCGAGGAGGGCGTGCCGATAGCGCGGATCTCACCGGTATTGTTCGCATCAATACGGTATTTGTACGTGATCTCAAACACATCTCCGTCAGTCAGATCTTCCACGGCCAATCCTTCAAAATAACTTACCGCATCCTGAGGAGTGATATTAATGGTGACGGGGAAATCTTCCGGCATATATTCGCTAAACACCACCGGGTCACCGGTGTTTCCGGAATAGTCGATGAGCAGCGTGAAATCTACCAGGGAAGAGGTTGGTCCTTGCCGACCCTGGAAAAAGCGGTGGCCATCTTCAGCTCCGTCAAAGTCTTCCAGGTCCAGAATAAAGTCGTACACGGAGTTATCCAGGTCCGTGAGGATGAACGGGTCATCCACGGCCACTTTTGCGCCCGATCCATCAGGCTCGATCGCCATCGGAATGACTGGGGTTACCCAGTCAGGCTGGCGAATAAGATCTTCATCGCGGCAGCCGGAAAAAACCAGCATTGCGACCAACAGGCCTAGGCTATATATATTCTTCATGATTTGTTGATTAGTGATTGACATAATTAGAGATTTCCATCGAAACGAGCCGGGTAAGGCTTGGTATCCCAGAATACCGGATCACGACGCCAGTCAATATCGCTGGGGCGTGGAGCATTCGTATTGGTATTTACCTCATCCTGGGGCAACGGTAACCGGCGAGGGAATTTGTTATTCGGAATAATAGACATGGCCTGAATATTATTCTTTCCTACCGGCACATACGGATACTTGGTCCGACGAAGGTTGTTGTACGACTCAATCGGGTTGCCGAAGTTGGCTAGTTGAAACTGGCTGATGATCACATCCAGTTGGGCTTCTACCACCGAAGCGTGGTAAGCATCCGGCTGAACGGCATCGTACAATTCCAGTATGCGAGCTGTATAGTCGGAAACCTGCGTATCGGTCGGCTCATACGTAGCATCATAATTGGTCGCATTATTCCGGCCAAAGTTCATAACTTTGTCGATAGACTGCTGCATACCTTCCTGTAACAATGTTCGAGGATCGCCCTCCGTACCGTACAACAACGCCGCTTCGGCCAGGTAGAACTTCGTCATATAACTGGTGAGCATGGGGACTAGACCAGCTCCGGTGCCATCGCTCTGGGTCACAATCTTGCCCGAATTATCATCAAACAGTCCTAATACCGGATATACTCCGTAGGTAGTACGAGAGCCACCATCATTGGGTCCGCCAGTACCATCTCCGTGATCGCGTCCGGTATACCCATCTCCCACATAACCAATCGGGCAGGTGGCTGTCCATGTTTCCGGTAGGTCGGGACGAGCGCCGAAGCCATAGCAGGGGAAATCATCCGGCACTACGCGTCCGGTTTCCAGGGCATCACTAAATTCACCGATTTGCCGATAGAAGTAATACCGAATGCGGGGATCAACAATTCCGTACTCATTCTTCATGCGGTTCATCATGAAATTGCTCATATAGTAGGTCTTATTACCCTGATAGTGGGTCTGATGCCAGCGATGCCGGTTCTCAGGGGCCAGACCAGCTCCATATTGCAGTTGAAAATCCTGCGAGTAATCTTCTATCAGGTTTCCGCTCTGAGCTAGTTGATTGATCGCGGCAATAGCTTCTGCCCGTCTGCCTTCCAGCATGGCCAGATTGATGTACATTTTCAGCTTCAATGTGTTTCCCATGCGCACCCAACTGCCTATATCACCACCGTAGATAATATCAGTAGATGGCACCAGGGCATCATCAGGCAGTCCTTCCAACGTAGCCAGTGCTTCATCAATCAGGTTCAGCACCTGGTTGTAGATGGTCTCACCATCCTGAAACAGCGGGTTATCAGGCCCTTCAGCACCGGCTACAGCTTCTTCAAATGGGGCCGTACTCCACATATCGGCAATAACTACATACGCATAAGCCTCATGCAGTTTGGCAATTGCACCATATGCCGGTAATTCCTGCTCAGCCGCATCATTGATGATCTTTTTCAGATTGACCAGTGAAAGGGTAAAGAAATCATTCCAGGCATTGTTGAAATCTGATCCGGTAAACTGATACTGTGATATGGTACCTTCGGCATTTTGTCCTAAAGCCTGCACATCACCCAGGCGGCCATTTTCATGAATTAATGGCTGGGTAATACCCAGTTGAGCAGCCGGCACCAGCAGATCCAGATCAGGATTGGTCGGGTTGTTAGGGTCAGTATTAACATCTAACCAGTCATCTCCGCACGATGAGGCTACGAGCAGCAACACCGCGGTACTTAGTATTGAAAGTATATTTTTCATGATCATTATCTTCTTTAGGATTAGAATGTGAAGGATAAGTTCACACCGTAACGTCGGGTAGTAGGAATCCCCATAAAATCAAAGCCTTGCGCTGTTCCGGCTGCGCCGCCGCCCAACCCACTCACTTCCGGGTCAAAGTCTAGTGCGTCCGGGAAGTTAGGTGCTTTGTACCACAGGTTTCTTCCGGAGAAGGAAACCCGGGCAGTGCCAAACGGAGTCTTCTCCAGCAACGTTTGCGGGAATCGGTAGCTCAAGGATACTTCCCGCAATCGGATGGTCGTGCGGTCGTAGACCGAAACCCAGTCGGCGCCACCGGCTGCCCATCCATCAAAGAAGTACCAGTCGTTGGCGGGGATCATCACGTTGTTGGCAATGGTGTTACCATTTTCATCCAGGGTCGGTCCTTCGGTTGTACCGATGATGCCCGGGCCCAGTCGGGGGGTACGGTCCGTTTGGTTTCCGAGTGCTCCCCGGCTTTGCATCTGATCAGCCGAATAAGAGTACATATCGCCACCGTGCTGGTAATCAATCAGGAACATGAACTCAATACCTTTCCACCCCAGCGTACTGGTGATTCCTAACAGAAAATCAGGGTTCGGGTCACCAATCACCTGTAGTTCAGGGTTGGTCAACGCTTTTCCACTGGCCTGGTTCACCAGTACTTCTCCATTAGGATCACCCAATCCGTTTTCGGCGCTCCAGCGTAGCACATCCGTGCCCAGTATCTGCCCGAAGGGTTGCCCCGGTCGGTGAACGATGGCCAGGTTTGAGAACCCACCCAGAATTACCTGATCCAGGTCGCCCAGTTCTTTCACCTCATTCCGGTTTCGGGTAAATGCCGTATAGACATTCCAGGTAAGGCCATTGGGCAATTTCACCGGAGTCAGGTCCAGCCCAATCTCCCAACCATAGTTATCCACCCGTCCGATGTTGGTCACCTTACTACGATAACCAGTAGAAGGAGCTACGTCAATCTGGGCAATCTGATCCGTACTTTGACGGTTATAATAGGTCAAATCCAGCCCAACGCGGCTATTCAGGAAGGCTAGTTCCGCGCCAATCTCGTATTCAGTGGTAAACTCCGGTTTCAGCACCGGGCTGCCCAATGTGCTTTTAGCATTTGCAATGTTATATGTTCCACCTGGGTTGGTAAATGGAAATTGTAAATCTGTATATTCGGTTGAAGCATCACTATCATTGAGGATAAACGGGGTTTGCGTCAAATAAGGATCGGCCTCATTTCCAACCGTAGCAATACTTCCTCGTAGTTTAGCAAAGCTAACCACCTCTGGCAATTCAATAGCCTCGCTGAGCACCCCGGACAAGCTTACACTGGGGTAGAAGTAGCTGTTCTCACCATCGGGCAGGGTAGACGACCAATCGTTACGGGCCGCTACGTTTAAGAACAAATAATCCTGATACGAGAGTGAGACGTTACCAAACGCTCCCTGGAAACGGCGGCGGCTCACAATATCGCGTTGCATCACCTGACTGCTGGTATTCACAATATTGGTGATGCTGGCATCAATAATACCATTTCCCAGTACGGTGGTTTGCTCAAAAACCCGCTCGTTGGCATTATGGCCAAACTGGGCCTGTAAATTGAAATCAGCGCTGATGCTCCTATCAATAGAGATTAAGAAGACACCATCAAATTCACGACGGTAGATATCATCCACAATGTACTGGCCGGGAGGAACGTTCTCTCCGCCCGGAGGCACCAAACTGGAACGGCGGTCGGTGTAGGCGTTGAACCCTATCTGATACGATACCGTCATCCAGTCAAACAAATCGTATCCCACCTGCGCTTTTCCGAACGAACGGTCTACACTACTGGTAATCGGGGCAAATTCTGATACCCAGTACGGGTTGTCATACCCATTACGATAATAGATACTTCCACCCGTGCGGCGGTTCACATACGGATAGTTGGTAAGGTCATAGGTAGGGCTAAGCAGGTATAACATGCCGATGAGGGAAGATCCGGCTGAGTTACCGGCTATAAGTTCGGCTCCTTGCTGCGCGGTGCGCTGGTTGGTGCGCACATAATTGACACTACCGTTCACGAACAAACCATTGTCCAGGGTAGTAGTCCCACCAAAGTTAATACTGGTTCGGTCCAGTTCGGAAGAAGGAATAATACCTTTGTTATCCGTGCGTGATATCCCGGCAGTCAATGACACTTTTTCACCTCCGCTGTTAATCTGGACTGAGTGCTCCATCAAGGAACCGATGTCCCAGAAATTTTTCCAGTTATCGGTATGCGGTACTACTTCGGTCAGGTTTTCCAGAATCTCGGGGTACTGGTCTCCGGCGTAAGCGGCGGTTGTAGGGTCGCCAAATTTAGTTTTTAACGGATGTGGCACCGTGATCTCCCCCTCCTGAATCTGGCGGTTTATTTCGTAATAAGGAGGACCCCAGGTACCAAAGAAACCACCGTTATACACAAAGTTGTTACTTCCGTAAGTAGCACCCTGCGCAAAAACTCCCTGATAGTCGGGTGTCATGGCGACTTCTTCCAAAGAGAAGCTTCCGTTATAGGATACTTCCAACCCTTTTTTGCTGCCGGTTTTTCCGGCTTTGGTGGTAATCACAATGACTCCGTTGGCGGCTCGAGAGCCATAGAGAGCCGCAGCCGAAGCACCTTTCAGTACCGTCATGGACTCGATCGTGTTCGGGTCCAAATCGAAAGCCCGGTTAGACATGGGGTTTCCCGACTGGAAATCGTTGCCCGTCCGGTCCACGGAATTGTCAAAGGGCACGCCATCTACGACGAAGAGCGGCTGGTTATTATTTAACAAGGAAGAATTACCGCGAATGGTGATGTTTGTCGCTGAACCAACTCCTCCGCCGGAACCGGATATGTTCACTCCGGGTACTTTTCCGCTCAGGGCCCGTACCGGGTCTGGTTCCGAGCGTTGCTGCAATGTCTCACCTTTTACTTCGGACACCGCGTAGCCCAACGCCTTTTTTTCCCGCTCAATACCAATGGCGGTGACGACCACTTCCGAAAGTTGCTTCACATCTGATGACAGTGCTACATCAATGACCGACTGTCCATTAATCGGAACCTCTTTAGCTTCCAACCCGATAAATGTGAATGTCAGTATCTCGGCCCCTTCCGGCACGTTAATCTGGTAGTTTCCGTCAATGTCAGTCACGGTACCCTGACTGGTGCCTTTTACAATCACGTTTACGCCAGGTAGCGTAGAATCATCTTCTACGGCCGTTACCTTGCCGGAGATGGTGATTTCCTGCGCCCAGGCATGGGCGGATAAAATGAATGCCAGAAAAAAGCACCCTATTCCTTTCACAAGGGATAGGGAATATCCTGACAGGGTTGTTTGTGTAGAGTTGTACCTCATAGTTTTACATTTTGGTTTAATTAAACTTACCACAAAGGTTTTGCGATTTTTCCTCCATATTATATTGTTGATCTCCCCTTCTGGCCCGTAGGTATATACTACCATCACTAATATCAATCCTTCAACAAGTCGCGAAAAACAGGCGTATATTTTTAAGTTTTATAATTAAAATTTATTACTATACTAATAAACGACACTAATTATTATAAATTTTGAATTAGGATGACAATAATACAAAATAAATTCTTAATAGAAAGGCTATTTCATTATAAAATACCTCAATAATTTTCTCTTACAATATTTTATATTAAAAAAAAGCTTTTTGCATTATAAAACACATATAATGCAAGAGGTTAAATTTCAAAATGGGATTCTTTCCAGATTCTCTCTAATTTCTGGTATTGAGCAATTGCAACGTGGGTTGAAAATAAAAAAGCACCTCCGGGGAGGTGCTTGCTTACTATCTGTAGCATGTACTTAAATCAGAACAGCGTTGTGGGCCAATCGGCACCATCGGTACGGGTAATGACCGTAGTTCCGCCATCTCCATAAGTGTTGACCCAGGTAATGGTCATGGTAGGGCCATCAAAACCGCTAAACGAATAGGTATAGGTATCTCCATACTGATCCGCCCCGGTCACGGTAATATCATCGCAGGCATCCGTAATTCCCAGGCTGCCCACAGCTGGGTCATCTTCATACACAAACCCGAACAACCCAAAGCTATAGTCCGTTAATTCGTATTTGGCATTGGCGATCTCCGTCCAGCTTCCTTCTCCACTTACCGTGCCTGCTACGCCCGCTCCTGCTTCTTTCATATTGGTAGTCACGAAAGTATAGTCTCCGGCCAGATCAGACACGCAAACCACACTCCAGGCAACCTCACAGTTGGCTCCGGGAAATTCCGTACACACGGAAGGCGACCAGGAATCAAAGAGCTGACCATCAGTGGTGGTCAGCTCCCAGCGAACAGAGAAATCATCTCCGGCAATGAATCGGTCGGTAGCACTACGGGTAGGTTTGAATGAGTTATTAAAAACATCTACCGCTTCTCCGTCACCGTCGTAATCATACGTCACTCCCTGATACAAGTCATACACCTGCTGCTGGGTGATGGTGAACGATGTATTGGTCCGGTTGGCGGGTAGCTCAGAACCTTCAATGGTTTGAAACAAAATACCTTCGGCACCTCCGTGGCGGGCTACTCGCGGGTTACCGTCAACATCATTGAAGTTTTCATTAAACAACAGATAAAGGTCTATTTTTTCTACTTCTAATACCCGGTCAATAGAAACCCATTGAATATTGATGGTAACATCTGTACTGGGTTCACCAAAAATAAAGCTCTGCGAAGATGCTTCGTCAAAGTCGGCAAAAGCGTGTACGCCTGGTAGGGGGTCCAGATACGGATTGGCATCTTCGTCTTCACAGGCCGTATTCACCAACGCGAAGCTGACGAGTAAAGTAAGTGATAATATATATGATAATTTTTTCATAGTTTTTAGTTCTATAATTTCTTCTTCATAGTGCCATTGTGACCTACTGGAATTGATAATTTAATACATCCCAAAATACTCCTCCTCCCGGTTGATCAAAAGGAGCCGGGCTCTCCGGGGCATTCTGGTTAAAGGTTAAATCATCCTGCGCGTAAGGCAACCGCAATGCAAACTGACGCACCGTAGGCTGAATAGGCTCCTGTAAATCGCTGGGGTAGCCAGTACGACGGAAGGCATTGTACATCTCGAACCCATTCCCAAAATTGGTGAACCACGCCTGCTTCAGCACCACGTTCAGTTTACCTTCATTGGTGGGTGCGTTATCATAACGGGTTAGGAATAGGTTGACATAATTCGCAGTAGCTTCTTCCATAGGTTTGTTAATATACACGGCATCTAAGGTATCCGCAGGAGTATACTGATTGATGTTAGAGGCAAAATTGGCGACCTTTGTAATGTGCTCATTCATGATTTCTTCTAACAATTCTCGAGGATTACCGGGAACCCCCAGGGTCAGCATGGCCTCAATCATATAGAACTTCACCATCTCACTGGTGATCATGGGAAAGATACCGCCACCGTTACCCAGATTGTTTCCAACCGTCACAATCGATCCGTCATCAAACAACCCGCCCGCAGGGTACGCTCCCAGCGCCGTACGCAAACTACCATCCAATGGAATCCCCGATGGGTCGGAACGGTCGCGGCCAAAGATACCAGCCAGGAAGGCTTCATCATCTGCGCCAAAGGTGCGCCCTTTGTTATTGTAAAGCCGGTCAATGATGTTATTATTAAGTACCAGATAACCATAGGTGCAACCCGTCACCTGCGAGCAGGGAGTATTTTGCCGCTCGGTCGTATTATCCTGATCAAGCACTGTCTCGGTCTGGCGAACCATATAGAAAGGGCGGCGAGGATCTTCGAAAGCTAACATTTCTACCATAAACTGGTTCCCAAAATATTCAAACCCATTTTCTGAACCTGAGTAAGCATCTACATACCAGGGGTGACGGTTTTCATTTTCGGGATTCACAATGCTGCTGAACTGAAAAGTAAAATCATCAGCACCGCTGCCATCCAGAATCAAACCAGCTTCTCCTAAACTGATGAGCGCGGTGATGGCCTCCGTGTTGTCCTGCACCCGGCGGGTGTTGATCAACAGCCGAAGCTTTAATGAGTTTGCCATCTTGATCCACTGGTCCGCGTCACCCCCATAAATAGGATCACCTTCTATGGTTACCGGGGTGGGAAGATTAAGATTGGCAATTCCCTGGTCAATCAAACTAATCAAATCCTGATAAACAGCGGCATCGTCATCGTAGCTTGGATATTTGATGATTTCCTCAGCATCACCATTAAGGGCTTCCGAGTAAGGAATATCTCCCCAAAGATCAACCATGAGGCTGAAGTAATAGGCTTTTAATAACTGACCAATTCCCAGATAATGCGGGTTATTACCCTGTTCTTCGGCAATATTGATCAGCTCTTCCAGATCCTTCATAGGCCCATAATATAGTTCCAGCCAGTCGAGGTTAAATGTGGTATTGTTAATATCAAACCGGTCGCCGGTCGTAATTGCCGACACAAAACCATGCGTATACTCATTCAGATCATCACCAAATATTTCAGAAGAGCGCAGCAGGGTATTGGCTAACAACAAGTCTAAAGAAGCCTCTACCGGGTTATTCGGGTCTTCATTGATATCAAGATCAAACAACTCACAGCTAGCGACTGACAGCGTTAATGCCAAGGTCAGTACGTAGGTGAGATATTGGTTTATTTTTCTTTTCATGTTTTTTATTTTTTTGATTATTCACGTACCAGTATCTCCGCTCCAGCCTGGAAGAACTCTGGTTGGAGGCAGGGATATTGTCAGTCAAATCAGAAAGTAAACGTTAAGTTAACACCATACCGCCGGGTTGAGGGATAAGCCCCGTAATCAAACCCTTGTACATTGGAGTCGGCAGGTTCCGCCAGCACTTCCGGATCAAAGTTCAGGCCTTCCAGGAAGTTAGGCGCTTTGAACCATAGGTTACGTCCGGACAACATGATGCGGGCAGAACCGAAAGGCGTTTTCTCCAAGAGGGTTTGAGGAACTGAATATCCCAGACTCAATTCGCGCAGGCGGATGGTGGTACCATCGTACACATTCACTTCATCCTGACCGTAGGCTCCGAAACCATTGGAGAAGTGATAATCAAAGGCCGTTACCGGAGTGGTGTTTACAATCTTATTGCCCTCATCATCCAGCACTGGTTCGAAGGTTTGTGGATCACCGTATACTCCGGGGACTACCCGCACGGCTTCCCGGTCTTCGGTAATGGTAAGCTGACCGCGTAAAAGCAGAGAAGCGGCCGTGGCAGAGTAAATATCTCCTCCCTGTCGCCAGTCCAGCAATGCCCGCAACGTGAAACCTTTGAAAGTAAAGGTATTGGTCACCCCTAAGGTGAAATCCGGATTGGGGTCACCGATGATATCGGATGTAGACAGCCCGAATGGCAGCCCGGTTGCTTTATTAATCAACAGGTTTCCTTCATCATCCCGGGCATTGATACTACCCAGAATCTGTCCGTAAGGATAGCCCGTACGGTGGATCGTGCCTAAAGTAGAGAATGGGCCGCCTATGTAAATCTCACCGGCCGGGCCAGCATCCACAATCTTGGATTCAATCTTGGTAAAGGCTGAGAAAATATTCCAGGTAAAGCCGCTGGTCGTACGCACTGGAGTTAAGTCCAGACCGATTTCCCATCCTTTATTTTCCAACTCACCAATGTTCACCACTTCCTGCTCAAAACCGCTGGTGGCCGGCACCCGCGCCAGAGCAATTTGGTCGGTAGAAGTACGGTGGAAATAAGTAAGGTCTAAGCCTACCCGATTATCCAGCAACTGCAGTTCTACTCCCGCTTCGTATTCGGTAGTAAACTCTGGTTTCAAATTAGGGTTGCCCAAAATATCTTTTAAAGTTGCCCGATTATAATCTGATCCTCCTTCCGTTAGTGGCTGCTGAATAGAGTAGTAAGTAGCCGTGAGATAAGGAGAAGGCTCGTTACCCACCTTGGTAACGGCGGCCCGCACTTTACCGTAGTTCAGAATACTATTGCTAAGATCAAATGCCTCGGTGAAGACAAAAGATCCGCTTACGCCGGGATAAAAGTAACTACGATTGTCGATAGGCAAAGTAGATGACCAGTCATTACGACCTACCAAGTTTAGGTAGGCATAATCATTGTAAGAGAACTGCAAATCAGCGTAAGCAGCGTAAAAGCGCCGCAGCTCATAAAAATCATAGTTAACCGTTGTCTGAGAAGTGGCATCGGTGTGATAAAGCCCCTCGGAGATAATCCCGGAACCGGTTACTTTACGACGATTACGAGCCCGTTGGTTTACATTACTTCCCACAATTGCCCGGAACCCAAACGATTCATTGATGTCTTTGGTGATGGTGGCAATCAGGTTATAATCCTGCTCGGTATAGGTAAGGTCTTCCGTCCAGACCCGGCCCGCCGGAATACCGGCCCCGCCGCTTCGGACGATATCGCGTTGCGCTTCACTGTAGGTATTCACCCCGCCTTTGGCCGTCAGATTCAACCAATCACCAATGTCGTATGACAAGTTGATATTACCAAACACCCGGTTTACGTTGCTGGAGAAGACGTTGTACTTCGCAACCCAGCGCGGGTTATCATTGCCTCGATAGAATACGTTAGAACCGTCAACGGGATTTTCGAAGGGATACTCGTTCAGGTTATAGTTACGAGGCAGATAGAATAATCGCTCAAAAATAGAGGTAGAGACAGCCGTGGTATAATCTCCGAAGAAGCTACCGCCCGATTGAGGAGAAGACTGGCTGGTATTAACGTAGCTCACATTTCCTGAAATAAACAGCCCGTTAGCCAGTTGCCCGTTTCCTCCGAAGTTCAAAGAAGTACGAGACGATTCCGCGTTCGGCACAATTCCCTGGTTGTCCATCCGGGAAAAACCTCCGGTTAATGTAGCAGTTTCACTACCGGCGGTTATGTTGATACTATTTTCCATAAGCCGGCCCTGCTCAAAAAATCCGCCGATAATATCATATGGCTGGTAAGGCACGGCAATAGGATTACCATCGGCATCTAAAAACTCCGGGAATACCGCCGGGTACCCTTGGCCCACCGCAAAGGAAGTTGAGGCCAGCGGATGAGGCACCATACCTTCCGGATAACCATCTACGATTACTTTACTGTAATTGGTGCCATAAGCAGCATTGATCCGGTCTACCTGATTAGCGAAGGGTGCGCCCCAGTTTCCAATAAACCCTCCGTTGTATAGCTGGTTAGAACCCTGGCCGTACACATTCTGATAATCAGGAATTGTAGAAATCTCCTCTACGTTGAAGGAACCACTATAGGTTACTTCCAGCCCTTTTTTTGCATTTTTTCTGGCCGATTTGGTCGTGATGACCACCACTCCATTGGTGGCTCGGGAACCATACAGTGCTGCCGCCGCAGCTCCTTTCAGTACGGTCATAGATTCAATCATGTTGGGGTCCAGGTCAAATGCCCGGTTAGATGAAATAGAGTTGTTTTGCGATGCACTACCATTAGGATTAGTAGGATCAGAGGAGTTGGTAGAGTTATCAAATGGAATTCCATCTACCACGAATAATGGCTGGGTATTGCCGGTCATGGAGGAAATACCGCGAATGTTGATCTTGGTAGACTGCCCCGGGGCACCACCACCGCTCACAATATTTACACCGGGCATTTTTCCTTGTACAGCCCGCAGCGGGTCCGGTTCAGAACGCTGAGAAATTTGCTCTCCGCTAACGTTGGCTACCGAATAACCGAGCGCTTTTTTCTCGCGCTCAATGCCAATAGCTGTTACCACTACTTCAGTGAGTTGGCGGGTATCAGAGGCCATGACCACATCAATAACCGTTTGATTACCGATGGCTACTTCTTTTTCGGCAAGGCCAATGAAGGTAAACGAAAGCGTTGCCGCATCTTCCGGAACATTCAGGCGGTAATTACCATCAATATCAGTTACAGTACCGATGGTGGTTCCCTTCACAATGACATTCACCCCCGGTAGTGTGGAATCATCTTCCTCCGAGGTCACAGTACCTGAAATGGTACGCTCCTGGGCCCAGAGCGTGGTGCTCAGGAGCAGGAATAATATCAGTCCGCTTACACTCCTGCTAAAGGATCTGCGGGTAGCTGATAATAATAAACTGGTAGAGTTGCATCTCATAAATTTGGCGTTTTAGTGAACATTGAATATATCTGACTAGCATGATGCCTGAGTTGAAGAATCAAGTAACTGAGCAAGCGACAATCAATTTTAGCGGATGGCAAAATATTATTCTGTCTACAGTACCAACCTACCATTTTTGCTAAAACACTTTTCGGGAAGCAGTTCGTAAAAGTACTTTTTAAATTATAAAAGTCAAATATTTAATAACTATCTCAACAAAATATTACATCAGTATTACATAAAATAAACTCTTAATAATTATCATATTTTTATTATTTATAGTAAATATTATAATTATTTTAATAAAATTAATTTTAGAGCGATTTGAATTCATGAAAAAATATCACTTTACGAATCAAGCAGGACATAACGGTAGTTCATTGCACTGAACTGATAACCTTACTTTGTTAAGATCACTTTTCAATCTGTTCATCCATATCAGAAAGGCTTAGGCCTATGACTAAAAAAAGCTGCCCCAGGTGAGGCAGCTTTTTTATTTACTGTACTGTCAATTCTTTCTATTCGTACCCTTCATTCTGAACAAGACTGGTGTTAAGATCTATTTCCCGTTGGGGAATGGGTAAAATAACTTTGGGGGCGTCTGGTTCGGCCAGATCTGCAGTAGGACCACTGCTGCGTAAGGGCAGGTCTTTACGTAATAAGTCCATACGCCGGTGTCCCTCAAAGGCTAATTCTTTTCGTCGCTCTACCAGAATCGCATCGATAAATGCCTGATCACTTCCGAATTGTCCGACGGTCCAGGCAGGTAAACCAGCCCGGGCTCTCAAAGGATTAATCAAATCTACCGATGCCTGATTTACCCCATTCAGTTCTGCCAGTGCTTCAGCGCGGTTCAGGTGCATTTCGGTAATTCTGATGACCGGCACGTTATCCGTATTGTTCGTAGCATCCGAGAATTTATCGGTATACACGGCTGAGCTATCCGGATTGTACTCGATGAGCGTAGAGAATCGTAAGTCACCTGGCTCGGCAGCATAGGCATCAATCAGATCCTGGGAAAAGGGAGCATCACCTCGTCCACCCGACTCAGCCGGGCTGTAGAAAGAGGCCCAGCCTCCTGACCCGGTACGACCATTATCAGTCGCTGAGTTTTGCAAGGAAAAGACCTCTTCGGTAGTATTCTGACTGTAAAAAGAATAGTTAGGAGCTAATGAATACACTCCTCCTTCTATCACGCTTTGAGCCAGATCAGCCGCCTGCTGCCATTCCCCCCGGTATAAATGTAAGCGGGATAGCAGTGCCTGAACGGCTCCCTGAGTAGCCCGTCCGGTGGCATCTGTTGGTAATGCGGGAAGCGCCTCTTCCAGATCCTGCTGAATCTGAGTGTGTACTTCGTTTACCGTAGCCCGGGCAGGTAATTCCACTTCACCTTCAAAGGGATCAAGCACCAGAGGAACCCCAGCTGCCGAACCATCGGTCACCGGTATGGGTTCAGCGAACAAATTGACCATCTGAAAATAGGTGAGTGCCCGCAGGAATTTTGCTTCGGCGACAAACCGGGCTTTTTCCTCAGCAGTAAATCCGGGATCTTCTACCCCCGGCACGGCATCAATCACGGCATTGGCAGCCAGAATCAATTCGTAATTATCCTGCCAGATGGCCTCAATAGAAGAATTATCGGCCAGGGTGGTAAACGAGTTAATCTCCTGTAGCGTAGGGAATGATCCGATAAAATTCACATTATCAGACTGATAGTCAGCGATAACCTGAGGCATTGCGCCATAGACTTCCAGGTCCTGGGCCTTGCTGTATACCCCAATGAGCGAACCCTGAGCACTAAGTTCGTCGGCAAAGGCAGTCTCCGAAGAAAGGTTCTGCTCGGGTTGCAGCTCCAGTTTATCTTCGCAACTGCTGAAGCCTACTGCGGCGGCCAGCAACCCGGCACTATATAGAATATGATATTTTTTCATGTGTAATGTCTTTAATGAATAATTAAAGTCCTAAGGTTACTCCAAATGTAATCACTCGTGCCTGAGGCGGAGTGAAAAACCCTTCGCCTTGTCCCAACGGATCGGTACCCAGGCCATTCAATTCCGGCTCAAGGTCGGTCTTGGAGAAGGTCAGTAAGTTTTGTCCGCTTACGTATATGCGGGCATTTCTCAGTACGTTGGTCTGGGAGAGCAGCGTCGGAGATAACGTATACCCTAAGGTAACGCGTCGTAAACGAATAAAAGACCCATCTTCTAACTGCGCGGTGGAGCGCTGGTCAAACAAAGGAGCTGTAGCACTGCCCAACGCCGGGAAAAATGCTTCATCCCCTGGGGATTGCCAGTAATCCAGCAGATCCGTACTTTTATTGAAGGTGCCCTCCGGATTTTCGGTAAAGCGACGCCCTCCCCGGAAAACTTTATTTCCACTGACGAAGTTGAATAAAAAGCTCAATTCCAGGCCTTTGTAATCAAAGGTATTGGTTAAACCACCCGTCCAGTTCGGAATGGCCGAACCCACAATAACCCGGTCAGTAGCAGCCGGATTGGTTGTTACCTCGCCGTCTTTTGTCAGCCATTCAGCGTCTCCTGTCTGAGGGTTTACACCCTTCCAGCGGATCAGGTAAAAGTTATTGATAGAATATCCCTGAATGGCCCGTTGAGAGGAAGTGCCCGTCACAAAATTTCGCCCCTCGTCATCCTGATTATCATCGGGTAGCGAGGTGACTTCATTATGAAGATAACCCAGGTTTAAACTGGCGTTCCAGGTGAAGTTGGGCTTTTGCATAATGTCTCCGCTCAGCAGTAAATCCACCCCGCGGTTCTCTAACGATCCTACATTCCGGTTAATGTCCGTAAATCCCGTCGTATAAGGCAGGGGCACGCCCAGAAGCAGGTTATCGGTTTGCTTCACATAATAGCTGGCATCCAGGGTAAGCCGATTGTTTAACAGCGCAGCATTCACGCTGATGTCTAACTGAGCCGTTTCTTCCCACTGCAAATTGGGATTGGCCGCTTGCGAGGGCACAATACCGGGCACTCCGCCGTAGTCTCCCAATGGACCGGCCTCATATAAGCCTAAAGAAGGATAATATTGTATGTTGAATACATTCAATTCCCCGATACGGTCATTGCCCGAGGTACCATAGCTCACACTGAGTTTTAACAGATTGAGAAAATCAGCGCCTTGCATAAAGGATTCTTCGGATAAAAGCCATCCTCCGGAGACCGCCCAGAACACCCCGTAGCGATTATCACTACCAAAACGGGAAGATCCGTCGCGACGCAGGGCACCTTCAAAAATATAACGATCGTTGAACCGATAATTTAATCGCCCGAACTGAGAGGTCAGTGCCCATTGCGCGGCATCGGCTGAGGTAGTGGTTGGGGTAGCCGCCGAGGCAACATTCGGTAGTTGATCACTCACGAAGCCACTGCCTTCTACAGCAATACGGTTGATGGTGGAGGTTTCGTAACTTCCTCCTAAAAGCACATTCAGCGAATGCCGGTCACCGAGGGTTGGGGCATAGTTCAGCGTGGTGGTGTTCAGCCATTTGTTATCCTGAATAATACGCTTGTAGCCATAGCCTCCCGCTTCCACAATATCGGGATCACGGATGGTTTCTTCGGTTTGTACCAGGTCCGTACCGAAGCTGGTTTTCAGAGTCAGCCCGCTAAAAATGTCATATTCCGCAAAGATGTTTCCGGTGGTGCGCCGGGAAATCAGCTCCCGAACACTCAGGTCTTCAATGGCCAGTACATTGGCAACAAACCCGGTGCGGGCGTAGGTCCCATCTTCTTCAAAGGCTTCTACGTAGGGAGTTTGCAGATAGGCTGATGTTAAGGGGGCAAACGTACTGTTGTCGGAGTTAATCCGGTCGTTATCCAGGGCTGATAACCCAATGTTGAACCCTAACCGCAGTTTATCGCTGGCTTCGTGGTTTAGATTGAAGCGCCCGTTCAGACGATCAATTTCGTTACCAATGGTAAAGGCTTCTTCATTATAGTAGGTTCCCCCGACAAAGAAGCTTGTTTTCTCATTGCCGCCGGAAGCTGAGAGATTATAAGAATTTACTTTACCCGTCTGTAAAACCGCTCCGGGCCAGTCAAAACTTCCCTGGGGGAAATCAGCGGGCGTTACCGGATTGTCCGGGTCCTGGGCCGTCATGAAAGCGGCGCTAAACTCCCGAAACTGATCGGCATTCATCATGTCGAAGTAGCTGGTGGGTTCCGAGACCCCGGTATAGTAATCAATATTGATATTGGTCTTCTCGGCATTCTTGCCCTGCTTGGTGGTGATCAATACTACCCCGTTGGCTCCCCGCGATCCGTAAATGGCCACGGCGGAAGCATCTTTCAGAATACTGATGGAAGCTATCTCGTTGGGGTTGATGTTCTGCAAAGGATTGAGGGCTTCAGCTCCGTAGGTATTGGAGTAAGTCCCGTCATTCAACGGCACTCCATCAATCACGTACAATGGCTGGTTGCCGGCCCCGATAGAAGAAGCCCCCCGAATACGAATGGTAGATTGAGACCCCAAAACTCCCGACGTACCAAACACCTGCACTCCGGCGGCTCGGCCCTGCAATACCTCCTGCACGTTGACTACTGGCTGGTTGGCAAATTCTTCTGAATTTACTTCGGAGATCTGCTGAGTGTTAAACCGCTCGCTTTGCTCGCCGTATCCCACCACCACAATCTCCTGCAGAGATTGTACATCCGGTGCCAGATTGATATTTACGGTGCTTTGGTTGCCCACTGTCACTTCCTGAGAGGTAAACCCGATAAAGGAGAATTCAATCACGCTTTCATTACTGGGCACACTCAACCGATACATTCCCTCTACATTGGTCACGGTACCTACGGTGGTACCTTTTACAATAACGTTTACTCCCGGCAATACATCTCCGCTTTCTGAAGAAGTTACCTTACCGGAAACTGTTCGCTCTTGGGCCAGGACTGTCGTGGCCATACCCAATAACGCAAAAAGGAGCAAGCACCTACCGGCTCCGAAGAGGCGATAGATGCGCTGCTCCAATGTGTAGTTTGTAGAACTGTACATCATGGATTAGTCATTATGTGATAAATAAAAAATAAATATGTGTTTTAGCAGTGGTTGGCTAATACTGTAGCCAGAATGTATGCAGCCGACAAAAAATGTATGCATGCCGAGTAATCAGGTCGCCACAAACATAACTTCTGAAATTTCAAAAGTCAACTTTCTATAGTTATTTAAGTTACGAAAATTGAAATAATATTATCTGTTTTTTTTATATATGTAAACACAAAGACATTTGAATAAGTCGCTAAATAGGCAGATTACACTTTATTTTCTAAGAATTATTACTAAATATCAATAATTATTATATGAATATTCTTATATACTCATATCCTCTCGTTCCCTCAGCAACCCTCTTATAAAGTACAATTTTATCAGGTTCCCCACATCATTTTCTTAACTTTTTTGACACCCTCTAATTCAGGTATCAGCCCATAATAACGCTGGGATTTATAGCTACAGCTGCTGTCTCCGGACGAGCCTCAGACCACGGAGCATAGCTATTATAAAACTGTCGACTATTGCGTTAAATAATCCGGAGCAATAGGCTCATTATTGGAAAATGTCGTAGTATCTCTGCCTGATATACTGAACTTCTCTAAGTAGCTGCTGCATTACTTTTTCGGCCCGTCGCACCCCTACGAACCTCACGGTCAATGGCTATTGTATTTAAAGTGATTAGTCAACGATTGTTCAGGTCTGATTACGTGCTTATGCCCTGAGCAAAAGGCCTCCGTCAAGCCTTTTCTGGCCTTGCCGGACCTTCCATTGGGGTCGCTTGAACCTTTTTAGACCCTCGCCGGCCTTCCGTTGGGGTTGTTTCAATCTTTTCTGGCCTCTCAGACCCTTATTTTGGCCTCGCGAGGCCTTCCGTTGGGGTCGTTTGAACCTTTTCTGGCCTCAAGAGGCCTTCCGTTGGCATTGTTTCCCCCTTTTAGGTTCACTCAAAGCCTTAAAAAGCTTGTGATAAGCCCTCGGGCTGAGTACAACTCAGAAAAGTATCGCCAGTATCCCCTGGTTAACATCCAGGGATAAAGTCACAACGGCAAGTAAGCTCACCATCGATCAATGAAGACGCCTGCCCCCTGGCAGGTACCATTACCGAAAGATCCGCTATGGTCTGATTGGACAGTCCTAAAGTGCAGCAACTTTTCTTTGGTATGCTTTAAGTCGAGTGTTTTAAGTCGCTTTGGTTAGTCTGATTTTTTCCCGGACGCTTTAAAAAAAAAGCACGAGACGTATCTCGCGCTTTTTCCTATACTCGTGAGCTTGAACACTCACCTCATGATTTATTGTGTATCCTATTGAACATCCCACCACATACGCGATGCCATGGTATTGCCATTGTCTAAACGACTTACTGCTTCGTCATAATTGGTTTTGTTCAGGTCAAACTCTATCTGATCATAACCACGACGGCGGGGAATTTCCCGGTTTTCTACGGCATCCGGCGCCGGCGTCAGTTCAGGGTAGCCGGTACGTCGCCATTCTGACCACGCTTGTAGTCCCTGCATATAGAGGGCCAGCCACTTCTGCTCAGCAATCTGCTGCATAGCAGTCGCGGGATTGTAAGCGACACCGGCTTGCGCCATGTAAGCAGTTACTTCTGCGTCGGTAATCTCAGCTTCTAAGGCTTCTTTTGCTCCGGAAACGGCCTGCCCTATATCAGCAGAGTAGATGGCATCGTAACTGATAGCAGCAGACTGGGCATTCCAGAAATCCATAGAAGCCATAATAGCCTGCTCATAGAGTCCCTGGGCATCTCCGCCAGTCCAACCCATTGCCGCCGCTTCAGCCTGGATAAACAATACCTCAGGGTACGTCATCATTAAACTGGGTGAAGTTGCCGAGCGTACCGTTGCACCGGGAAATGAAATTGTAGCATTTGTAATACTACCTGCCACATCTGAACTCACTCCGTAAGGCATTCCATTGATATCGAGTTCTGCGCTGGCATCAGTTGCAAAAGCCGCTAGCGCAGCTCCCGTGGGGCTGGCATAAATAGGTAGCCGGGGATCATTCTGATTGTTCATAAACTCACCCATTACATCGCTGATCGCGTAATCCGTACGGGTCAGAAAGTGCTGGTAGTACTGATTGTCGTTGGCAGCGTCTGATAAGTTCTGAAACATGGCGTTGTCATCATTGCTGGTAAATACTCCGGCGGCCAACGCACTGGTAATAGCTGCCTGCGCCTGGTCGGGTGCTACTTTAGACATTCGCATGCCAATACGCAGCTTCAGCGACTGGGCAAAGAGTTGCCATTTTTCCATGTTACCACCGTAGATCACGTCGCCTACTACTCCCGGCTCGGCCGTATTGATCTGAGCCACAGCTTCGTCCAGTTCGCTGATCAGACCAGGGTAAATGTCTGACTGCATATCGTATTGGGGAGAGAAGTTTCCGCGCCCCTGCAACGCCTGGCTGTAGGGGATATCGCCCCAGATATCAGTAAGCTGATGATATGTCCAGGCTTTCAGTATACGAGCCACGGCAATCTGATTAGCATTACTACCAGAGACTGATACAGCCTCCATGGTTTCTTCATCGGAGTTAAGTCGTATAATTTCCTGAAGATCATACAGACCTCCCATTCCGGTAGTACCATCGGTAGGTTCGGTACCCCGGTAATACTGGCTAAAATCCAGGTTTTCGGTCTCGTACCGGCTGGTATTGGTGTACTGGGTTTCAGCCCACATTTGAGCATACAACAACCCGGATGTATTCAGTATCTCCTGCAAGCCACGCTCAGCCTGGGTAAAAAGATACGAAGTAGGTACTTCGGTTGGATTATTGGGGTCGAGGTTGATCTCCTCAAAACCTTCCGTACAAGCGCCGGCCAGTACGAGCAGGATCATCGCTCCCCATATTTTTAATGTTTTCATAAAATCAATATTATTTAGGTGGAGGGCTGGTAGCCAACGGTTGGCCGCCAGACCATCCTTCCGTGATTGGTATTTCTTACAGTTTGATATTTAAGTTAAAGCCAAGTGAGCGAACACTGGGTAGCTGCCCGTTCTCAAAACCCTGGATATTACCCGAACCCAAAGCAGCCTCAGGATCTATGTTGGGAACATTGGAGTGAAGCAGTGCCAGGTTACGGCCTACAAAAGCCAGTGAGATAGACTGTACCGGAATATTCTCATAGAGAGACTTGGGGAAGGTATAACCTACCCGCACCTCCCGCAGCTTCACGAAGCTGGCATCGTAAGTATAGTTCTCCCGAATAGAGCGGATGCGTTGGAAATACTCATTCCCATCGGTTGGGATCGTATTCTTCTCGTATACCGGGTTTTCTTCAGTACCAACGTTCATAACTCCATCGGCAATGATACCACCGCTGGCAGGATCAACCGTTCCATCATCGTTGATGAGTACCGGATCACGCTTCGGATTCCCCAGGCTATTGGTTCCGGCAGTGATAGCCAGCAGACCAGAGTATTCACCATAGCGGTTGGTGGTTGAGTAAAGCGCCCCACCTTTCTGGAAGTCAACCAGGGCACTCAGGCTGATGCCTTTGAATGAGAACTGGTTGTTAACTCCTCCGGTAAAGTCGGGCAGAATATTACCAACGACCTGGTCAATCTCTCTAAGAAAGAAACCGTCTTCACCGACAACGCGGTCCCCGTTTTCATTACGCACGAAGGCTTCGGTCACAATAGCACCGTAAGGTTCACCTACCCGGGCGTTGATAGAAGGCCCCCAGCTGGCAATTAAGTAGTTGGTTTGTCCTTCGGCCAGTTCCACCACTTCGTTGCGGTTGCGGGCCCAGTTGGCGGTAATGTCCCAGCGGAAACCACTGGCCAGTTCTATCGGAGTTCCGGTTAGCATTACTTCCCAACCTTTGTTGGTTACTAAGCCAGCGTTTACGATAGCATCTTTAAAGCCACTGGTGGCAGAAACGTCCAAAGGAAGAATCTGGTCAGTGGTTTCATTATCATAGTAAGTAACATCTACTCCCAAGCGGTTCTGGAAGAAGCGTAAATCTACCCCAATCTCGTAAGAGCTGGTAATCTCAGGCCGTAGTTCGCTATTGTTTAAGCGGTTAGGTACAGAGAAAGCAGGTTGCGCACCGTAGTTGCTTTCCGAACGATACACTCCAGCCAAGCGGTAAGGGTCAGTATCATTACCCACCTGCGCCCAACCAGCACGAAGTTTGGCAAACGATAGAACGTTTGAGTTAGGGAACAGCTCAGAGAATACAAAGCTGGTGGTTACCGAAGGATACAGGTAAGAGTTGTTATCTGCTGGCAGGGTAGAGGACCAGTCGTTACGCAGGGTACCTTCCAGATAGATAATGTCGCGGAAACCTACGTTGGCTGAACCGTAAACACTATTGATCTGGCGCTCGCTGTAGAAATCCTGAATTAACGGACGGTCTACTGATGCTTCCAGACTGAAGAAATTAGGCACGTTCAATCCACCCTGAGTACGTCCGGTATTGCTGAAGAAAGTATTGGTCCGCCGGTTCGTTCCCAGATTAGCTCCTAATGAAAAGTCATCGTTGAGTTGCTTGTTGTATTGCAACAGCAGTTCAAAGTTATTCTCTTTCACTTCGCGCACCTCTTCCGTATACATATCCTGCGGGATAGAGCCGGTAGCAATACGGTCGTCGCGACGGTCAGTGTAATAATCGGTACGCGCCCAACCCGTTACTTTCAGTGATGGTGCGATCTCGTATGACAGGGAAATGTTTCCGTACAGTCGCTCGCGCTGGCTGGTAGCGAAACTGTTGTACAATACATAGTAAGGGTTTTCCCAATAAAGGGGATCGGTATTGGTAGGGCTTTTGATGTTCCAGGTACGATCCCGGCCATCCGCCGTCTGGTAGTTACGCAGCTTGTCCATGTCAATCTGGCGCTGGAACCACTGGTTGAAAGAAGTTACGACGTTTCCGGCGTCGTTCCCATATCCGGTGCCGGGTACTCCATCTACTTCATTACGCACATAACTCATGCTGGTAGAAGCAGTGAATTTATCAGTCAGTTTCGTACTGGCATTCAGGCTCACGGTGTTTCGCTCCAACGTACTGTTAGGAATAGTTCCGTTCTGGTTCAGGTTGGTGTATGACAGTCGGAACAAGGTAGTTTCGTTACCTCCCGAGAGGGCTACACTATTGGTGAAGCTCTTGCCGGATTCATAGAAGTCACGAATGTTATCCGGGTGGGGCAGGAATGGCGTCATCTGTCCGTAATCCGGATCATCAGGATACCAGCTATACCACTGCCGTACGGGTTGGCCGTTCATGCGAGGTCCCCAGCTTTCGTCAGCCGCATAATTTACTACGGGCTCGCCGTCATGCATCGCAAATTCCTGTACATAGCCACCACCGTATTCGTTTTGGTAATCGGGCAGAATGTACACGTTGTTAAATGTCAGGTTGGAGTTGATTTCTACGCCAATACCCTTACGAGCCGATCCTTTTTTGGTGGTAATCAGGATTACCCCGTTGGAAGCCCGGGAGCCGTACAGTGCCGCAGCGCTAGGCCCTTTCAGTACTGACATGGATGCAATATCATCCGGGTTAATATCCTGAATGGTATTACCATAATCCCGGCCACCATCCCCTGATTGGGTATTTTCAGTATTGTAGTTAGAGTTATCAATGGGAGTACCATCAATAACGAAGAGCGGCTGGTTATTACTATCTTTGGAGATTGAGTTAATACCTCGCAGGATGATGCGAGATGAACCTCCCAGGTTCCCTGAGGCTCCGGTTACCTGTACTCCGGCTACTTTTCCGGCCAGTGAGTTTACCACATTGGTTTCCCGGGCTTCGGTAAGTTCTTCTCCGCTTACTTCCTGCACCGCATAGCCAAGCGATCGTTCTTCCCGCTCTACTCCCAAAGCGGTTACAACCACTTCGCTAAGTTGCTGGGCATCCTCTTCCATCGTCACCGCTATAGTAGACTGATTACCAATTTCTACCTCTTTGGACATTAAGCCAATAAAAGAGAAAACCAGTATGCCACCATCGGAAGGAACAGAGAGGCTGTATTCTCCCTGAATGTCGGTCACCGTGCCCTGCGTGGTTCCTTTCAGGATTACGTTTACACCCGGAAGCGCTTCGCCATCCTCGGTGGAAGTTACCGTACCTGAGATGCTTCGCTCCTGAGCCCAGGCCCCAAAAGAGAGCATTGTCAAAGCGATTCCGCACAAAAGATATCGCCTCAGCGAATCCCTGCGCGGAAAAAATAAGTAGTTTGTAGAGTTTCTCATAAAATGTAAAAGATTAGGTATAAAGTAAAAAGAAAGCTTTTCCAGCATTTGAGCGTGCTGGTGATATAAGTCAATATCGTGGTCTATACCGCATGAATTGCATTGCGTATGATTGGTTGATCGTAACCGACATGTCAAAGAGCTAAAGCTGTTTATTAGCAACCCGCATTGCGCTGCTAATGTGCCTGATAATTTATTTGAGCCTGCTAAATTAAATCTTAAACTTTATAAATACAAAAATGTTCTATATTTAATCATGTATATAATATATAATACTGAAATAAATATTTATTCAGAATTTTATAAACATTCAAAACTTTATTTTAAAATAATATTCTTATTTACAATTATTACATAATTCAACTATCTGACTGTAAAAAGTCAAGCATCGATGGTTTCCTGATCAAAAAGAAGAGCACGATAGCTTTGTTGTCGGCTTGCTTACTGTGTATCTCCCGCACTTCCGCGAATAAAGAATCAGGTCTATAGCGAGCGCTCGATTGGCATCAACTCATTGCTTTTGAAATCAACAGCAACAAAAAAGGCGTCCAATGATAGACGCCTTTTCGTATGCACATAAATTTTTAATTATTCTACATCCCAGAACAGTTTGGTGGTTACCTCATCACCTCCAACTGCGGCCGCTGCGGCTTCAAAGTTGGGTTTATTCAGGTTTTGCTCACTTATCGGATAAGTATATCGTACTGGAATGGCCGATACGGCACGTATCGCAGGCTCTAGTTGCGGGTAACCCAATCGGCGCCATTCCGTCCAGCTTTCAAACCCCCGGTTGTACAAAGCAATCCACTTCTGATGACCGATTTTTTCTTTGAAGCTACCTTCACTACCGGCAGTGGTATATGCTACTTCAGGCTGGGCCAGATAAGTCTGGGCTTCTGCTTCGGTGCCACCCCAATATAGTACGGAAGCGGTGATGGCGTTGTTGTAATGCTCCTCGGCGGTGCCAGCCACTCCAAATCCACGAGCAGCTGCTTCAGACAGTAAAAATGACACCTCATCGTAACTCAGCAGGATTGACGGAAAGTCAGCTTGAGTGATATTCGCGCCTGGCTTGGAGTACACTGAGAATGAATTTCCAACTCCTACTATACCTCCGGAGTACATACCGTCTTCATCGGCGGGGTCTCCGTCAGGTGTGAAGAAGTATTTCACTCGTGGGTCACTCAGGCTATCCATCACATCTACAATGGTGGTAGCAGCGATAAAGTCCTGCCGACCGCTTTGCACCAGATCAACCCAAATAGGATTGGTGTTGGGAGGAATGGTCGAGTATTCAAACATCGCGTTATCAGCATTTGATGTAAATACATTGGGAGCGGCCGCTGCTACGACCGAAGCCGCCTGCGTGGGATTTACATCGGCCAGGGTCATACCCAATCTGAGTTTTAATGAATTGGCAAATTTTATCCAGCTCGCTACATCACCTCCGTATACCAGATCAGCACTACCGAAACTTCCGGCACTCACATCCATTGTACCAAGTGATTGATCCAGTCGGGTAAGCAAATCATTAAAAATCTCTTCCTGATCGGTATATTCAGGGCGGATGTTGTCAATATCCAGTGCCTGTTGGTAGGGGATGTCACCAAATGTTTGTACCAACACCGACCAGGTGTATACTTCCATGATATCAATAATAGCCAGTTGGTTGTTCTTTTCGGCCTCGCCGATAATCGTATTCTCTTCCAATAAGCTTTTTGATCGGGAAAAATCGCTTAGCACATCCCGATAGATGACATGCCAGAAGTTTTGAGGAATATTTCTACTGGCAAGATTATACCGGGTCTCATCTAAATATGTAGTCTCAGTCCAATATTGTACAATCAACCGAAATATGTTGTCTTTTACGTTAGAACTGGTAATAATATCCGTTAGGCTAAGCTGAGCATTTGAAAACAAGGTTTCGTAGGAAACCACCTCCGGTCGTTTTGGATCTTCGTTTAAACTGGTCAGATCTTCTTCGCATGATACCACCGCTAGCAGCAGACTCATGCATATTAATAGCTTTTTCATAGTATATATTGCTAGTGTTTAGAATCTAATTTTTACGTTGAACCCTACATTACGGGTGGTAGGATACGCGCCTACCTGATAGCCCTGAATGTTACCAGAACTTAGTCCCTCTTCAGGATCGGCATAAGGCATATTTTTATGAATGATCCACAGGTTTCTGCCAATCAGCGAAACGTCAATGCCTTGCAGAAACTGAATATTGTCTAATACGCTTTGCGGTAATGAGTACGTGATGGTGGCTTCTCTCAGCTTCACATAACTGGCGTCATATACAAAGGCGGCGGCCGGTCGATTTACGTACCCCAGCGTTCCGTACTCTACCGGAATTCTTTGCTGGTTAGGGGTGCCATCTTCCAGGATACCATCCAGAATAATACCTCCGTTATCGGGATTATCGATTACTACTCCATCTTCATTGGTTTCAACGCTAGCGCGGATTGGGTTGCCCAGGTCATTTAACCCGGCCGTTTCAGGATATAAACCGGTAGCCAGCCCATAGTATTGGTCCAGCGAAAATACATCTCCGCCTTTTTTTACATCTATTAAGAAAGAAAGCGATAGGTTCTTGAATTTCACAGTGTTGGAAACTCCTCCGACCCAGTCGGGATTCACATCACCAATAATCTCGTTAGAGGTACCGGAGGTAAGGTACTGCCCGTCTTCGCCAATCAGCCGCTGTCCTGTATCCTCGTCACGCACATAATCATCACCTCGGATGGTACCGTAGGGTTCGCCCAGGGCAGCGTTAATCGTTACCCCCCCCTGAAAAGATCCCAGTTGCAAATTGTCCGTTTCGGCGAGTTGCACCACCCGGTTTCTGTTTCTTGACCAGTTGGCATTCAAAGTCCAGGAGAAAACATCGTTACGCACCGGAGTTACAAAAGCAGATAGTTCAAAGCCTTTGTTCTCAATTTCCCCGGCATTCAGTATTTTAAAATCATAGCCGGTAGCCCGGGAGATGGGCAGCGGCACAATCTGATCCTCGGAATTTTGCTTGTAGTAAGTAATATCAAAACCCACTCGTCCGTCCAGATAAGAGGTTTCAATTCCTATCTCATAACTCTTGGTGCGCTCAGGTCTTAAATTTTGGTTGAACTTCGTATTATCTACCGATGCCAGCGGAGTCCCGTTAATGCCGGTAGGCACATCGTAATAGTCCAGGATATAGAGTGGGGGAGCGGCATTACCTACCTCAGCATAGTTGGCTCGTATTTTACCGTATGTAAGCACAGGAGAATCACCAACCAGTTCGGAAAATACAAAGCTCGTTGAGATTGAAGGATAGAAGTAAGCATTGTTCCCGGTAGGCAGCGTAGAAGACTGATCTCTTCTACCCGCTACTTCTAAGAAAACAAACTCCCGGTAGCCAACAGTAACATCGGCAAATATACCGTTTACCTGCTCGGTGGTAACTCGCTCAAAAGGTGCTTCCAGTGGATTTGCGGTATTCTTAAGGGCGTATAACCCAGGGATTAGCAAGCCTCCGTTGGTACGTGCCCGAATAGATTCTATGGAGGTTCTTCTAAGGTTACCTCCAATCAGGCCGGTCAGGCTAAAGTCATCGCTTAGCTCTTTATTAATGTTGAGCAATAACTGATAATTGTTTTCCCGGAAGCTTCGGTTAAATCGGGTATAATCCGAAACATCGATACTACCTACCGCAATTCTCTCTTCTTGTAACTCATCATAAGAATCCAGCGATATTTTACCAGAAGCACTTAGCCAATCATTGATCTTATAGTTTAAGTCTATGTAACCGAAATAACGCGACCGGTCATCGTTTTGGTAATTCTCATAACGTGTCCAGTAAGGGTTATCCCAGAAGATAGGCGAAAAAGCGGCGCCTACTCCGGACTGGTTCCAGGTAGCGTTCTGGCCGGTTCTGAAGTAAGCTTCTTTTTGCTCTAAAACATCTACGTTCGTCTGCCACCATTGCCGGTAGTTGGTCATGATATTTCGAGAATCATAACCGGTACCGTATCTTCCTAATCCCTCAATATCCGAAAAGTTGATAGATGCACTGGCCGTCAGGTTTTCGACAATATCATAAGAAGCGCTGAAGTTAATCAGGTTTTTAACGATTTCGCTATTGGGCAGAACCCCTTTATCTACATTTCGGGTGTATCCCAATCGGAAGGCACCTTTGTCACTGCCACCGTCTATGGCTACACTATTATTTACGGAAACGGCCGTCTTGAAAAACTCGGAAGGGCCATTACCAGCGGCGACCCAGGGTCGGCTCTGTAAGTAGTTGGGAGAACCAGGATCAAAAGCCGACCAGGGATAAACCTGTAAACTGGGATCAAAAGCTGCCCCGAACGAAGCATCTTCGGTAACCGGAACCACCAGATCTACCACCCCATCACCGTTGACATCATTTTCGTAGAAGAACGGGTTGTCTTCCCCGTAATACGGCCCGTATCCGGCACCATACTCATCCTGGTATTCAGCAAAAGTGCTCTTATCCACAAAACCCAGGGTCACGCCGGTGTTAATGGTCACTCCGATGCCACTGTCTCTGGCTCCTTTTTTGGTGGTGATCACAATGACTCCATTCGCTGCCCGGGCACCATAAAGTACGGTAGCGGCAGCTCCCTTCAGCACGGTCACCGACTCAATATTGTCGGGATTGATATCGGCGGCGGCATTTCCATAATCAAACCCTCCTCTTCCTTCTTGCTGGTTAACATTTGGATCGTCGCCTCCGCCGGTGTTATTGTTGCTATTATCAACCGGCAAACCGTCAATAACAAACAGGGCCTGGTTATTACCGGTAAGTGAGGTACTACCGCGAATAACGGCGTTGGTAGAACCGCCCAATGAATTACCGTTTCTGATATTAAGACCGGCCACCCTTCCGGAAAGGTTATTAACGAAGTTATTAGTTCTTGTCTGACTAAGCTCCTCGCCTTCTACTTTCTGCGCAGCATAGGACAATTCGTTTTTACTCTTCTCAATTCCCAAGGCGGTCACGACTACTTCGCTTAGTTGTCGGGCATCTTCTTCCAGCATAACGTCTATGGTAGACTGATCGCCTATTTCTACTTCTTTGGACGTAAGACCAATGAAGGAGAAAACCAAAGTACCCCCGTTTTCGGGCACGCTTAATCGGTAGGCTCCCTGAATATCGGTAACCGTTCCCTCCGTCGTTCCTTTCAGAATAACGTTCACACCCGGTAAGGCTTCTCCCGACTCGGTGTCACTAACAGTTCCGGAAACGGATCTATCCTGGGCCCAGGCGCCCATAGAAACCGCAAGAAAAAAAACACTGAAGCACCAGGGCCTTAGTGCACTTCGCCATTGTGGCGGTAAGCAGTTGGTAGCATTTTTCATAGCTGACTTTATTAATTAAAAAAATAGATAACCTGCTGAGTATCTCCGGTTTCCTACCGGGAGATAGGGCAAAATAAAAAATCACCACATGTAAAAGTGAGAAGCAAAATCGGAGAGGGCCATTCACCACAAAATCTTACTTTCGTATTGCTTATGACCTGCAAATGTAATTTTTTGCTTTTAAAAAAGCAGTTTTTCACATAAGACTTTCCCCTCAGCATTTGAAATAATACCAAAAACAGATTAAGAATTGTAAATAAAAGTGTCTCAAATTAGAAAATTCGAAAAAATCTCAGTCTGTTTGAGCGTTCTCTAAGGCAGGAAGTTTATATGGTATGAGCGCATCAATTGCTCATTGCAATTAACAAAGTTAAAAATTTTCCTGAATTGATATGTAAGGTTTGCAGAAAAATTGAGTTTTTCTACGTCTTTGGCAGAGATCATGGGCGCTATCAGGAAATTTTCGGCCGCACTTCAAGGCTATGTTCCTTCACGGTATCAATAAAGCAGCGGACATGGTCAGGGGCAATATCAGGGTATACTCCGTGGCCCAGATTAGCAATATGCCGATACGGACCAAACGCATCCAGCATGTACCGGGTAGCCTGCCTGATTTGATCAAAACTTCCATAAAGGACAGCGGGATCTAAGTTTCCCTGCAATACTTTTTCCGGACCCAGGGTCGTACGGGCATGGGTGATCTCGGTATTCCAGTCGATGCCTACCGTCGCACAGTCCAACTGCCCGACCTGTGCCAGGCTGGCATACGCCCCTTTGGCAAATACGGTCACCGGCACTTCCGTGATGGCCTCGCAAATCTGCCGGATGTAGGTAAGAGAAAACCTTTCAAAGTGGGCCGGGGGGAGAATTCCTGCCCAGGAATCAAAAACCTGTATCACATCAGCACCCGCCGCTACCTGCGCTTTCAGATAGCGGATGGTGCTATCGGTTATCATCTGCAGTAGCTTATCCGACAATGAGGGTTCGGTATATAACATCGCCCGGGCTTTGGAGAATGTTTTGCTGCCTGAGCCTTCTATCATATACGCGAAAATAGTCCACGGAGCTCCGGCAAAGCCAATCAACGGCACTCGCCCGTCCAGTGCTTTTTTGGTTACTTTAATTGCTTCAGGAGTATAAGCCAGATCATCAGAAATATCGGCTACCTTAAGGCGGCGAATATCTGCTTCACTGCGTACTGTGCGGGGAAACACGGGCCCCCGGCTTTCTACCATCTCATACGGCAGCCCCATTGCCTCCGGAATCACCAGAATATCAGAAAAGATTATTGCGGCATCTACGCCCAAAATATCGACCGGCTGTATTGTTACTTCGGCTGCCCGCTCAGGGGTTTTCACCAGTTCTACAAATCCACTGAGTTGCTCACGCACCGCCCGGTATTCCGGCAGGATACGCCCGGCCTGACGCATCAACCACACCGGAGTACGCTCGGTTTTTTCGCCCCGAATCGTCCGAAGCAGCAAATCATTTTTTAGAGCAGTATATTTCATACGATAACTTTCGAGATGTACAAACCTTTATCCTTGTAAATAGCTTTTTGTTTAAGAAAGATGCAGTGGCTGGTGGGCCGGAGGCGGTAAGCGGTTGGCACTAAGTTCTGTGTTGTGCGTGATATGTTACTTACAAATTGTCTCATCACTGCCTCCAGCCCACTGCCTACTTCAACAAGACTGCTTTTTACAAATATTTTCGTCAAAGATAACTTTTTTACCCATGCCTATCCAAAGTATAAATCCACTTACCAACGAAGTCATTCAGGAGTTTGAAGAACATACCGATCAGGATATTGAAAAAGTGCTTACCCAGGCTCAAGATACGTACGAACGCTGGAAGAAAGTACCGTTTGCTGAACGCTCGGAGCGAATGTACGCCGCAGCTCGCCAGCTTCGACAGCGTAAAGAACATTACGGTCAGCTAATGACCGATGAAATGGGGAAAACCAAAAGTGAGGCGATTTCCGAGGTGGAAAAATGTGCGCTGGCCTGTGACTATTATGCCGAGTATGCCCCACAATTTCTGGCCGACGAACCGCTTACCCCCCCGGAAGGCGAAGCTTATATTGCTTACGACCCGATTGGGCCGGTACTGGCGATTATGCCCTGGAATTTCCCGTTCTGGCAGGTCATCCGCTTTGCCGCTCCTGCGCTCATGGCGGGGAATGTCGGTATTCTAAAACATGCCTCTAATGTGCCTCAATGTGCTTTAGCCCTGGAAGAAGTCTTCCGGGAAGCCGGTTTTCCGCAAGGCGCTTTTCAAACATTACTCATACCCAGCAAGAAAGTAGACCGCATGCTGGAAGACCGGCGTATCAAAGCCGCCACCCTTACCGGTAGCGAAGGTGCCGGAAGCAAGGTAGCCCAAAAGGCCGGAGAACAAATTAAAAAAACAGTGCTGGAGCTGGGCGGCAGCGACCCATTCATTGTGCTGCCCGATGCCAATATAGCGCAGGCAGCTGAGATAGGGGTAAAATCACGCATGATCAATTGCGGACAAAGCTGCATTGCTGCCAAACGCTTTATTATCCATCGGGATGTCGCTGACGAGTTTATTACTCTGTTTACCCAAAAGATGCAAGCCCTTACCCAGGGAAACCCGAATGAAGATGGCGTGGATTACGGTCCGATGGCTCGGGAAGACCTGGCCAATGATTTATTAGAACAGGTGAGAAAATCCGTGGATCAGGGAGCAGAAGTATTAGTGGGCGGTGAGCGCTCTGACCAGCCCGGGGCTTTCTTCCCGGCAACGGTGCTTACCAATATTTCTCCCGGTATGCCGGCCTACGACGAAGAACTGTTTGGCCCGGTGGCCTCTGTTTTTGTGGTGGATGATGAAGATGAAGCAGCCCGACTGGCCAACGATTCCCGCTACGGCCTGGGTGGCTCAGTCTGGACGCAGGATATTGCCCGGGGCAGAGCCTTCGTCCGGCGCATCGAATCCGGGGCAGTATACATCAATAAGATGGTGGCTTCGCATCCGGCGGTCCCTTTTGGAGGGGTAAAGCTTTCCGGCTATGGACGCGAGCTATCTCATTTGGGAATTCGGGAGTTTGTCAACCAAAAGACCATCTGGGTTGGATAAGACAACCTTATGGTAAGTATTGCAGTATAGTTTTATTTAACCAAAAAAAAGCTCGTAATTAGCATACTGTATCATTAGCTAAGTATTATCACTCAAATGTTTACATATTGATGCATCAGTTCTTTGGTTTACTGGCTATTATGACCATGGGAGTACTGGTGGGTTGTACTACTCCCTCGGATATCCCAAAAGCAGAGAACGGACGGCTTGATCTAACCCATTGGTCCTGGGAAAAGCAGAACGACCTGATGCTTGCCGGAGAGTGGGCCTTTCACTGGAATAAACTCATCCCCCCTGATGCTGATCAGTTACAGGATACATCCCACATAGCGGTGCCCTCAACCTGGTTATTTCATTCCCTGCCCAACCAACGGTTACCAGGCAGCGGGTACGCAACTTATCGATTGCAGATACAATTACCACCCGACTCCGTCCCCTTATCATTACGGATCAACACGGCTTCTACCGCTTTACATCTCTGGGTAAATGGAAAATCAGTGTACCAGGCCGGTAAGGTGGCAACCTCCTACGAGAATGAAGTTCCCAGTTTTGATCCCGACATAATTCCCCTGCCGGCGGTATCCTCTCTGGATATTATGATTTACGTCTCTAACCATCATTATTGGAAAGGGGGCATGTGGGATGCTCCCGTGCTGGGCACTTCCTCCAGCATGCTCCGCCATTGGATATGGGATTATGCGCTGACCTTCTTTTTGATTGGTAGTTTCATCATTATGGCACTGTACCATCTCATTTTGTACACACACCGGCGCAGCGATCCTTCATCACTCTATTTTAGTATTTTTTGTCTGCTGATTGTAATACGCACGCTCAGTACGGAGCTATACCTGATTTCCAGCCTTTTGCCCTGGAATTGGGTAATCCGGGCAGAGCTCCTGAGTTTCTACCTGTGCGTGCCGGTATTCACCGCTTTTGCTCATGCGATGTACCCGGCAGCTTCGCTGCAACCCCTGGTAAAAGTGGGGACCGTTACTACCACCTTATTCAGTATCACCGTCATCGTATTACCACCTCAGTGGTCCTCATATACAGTGCTCCCTTTTGAAGCCTTTGCCATTGGACTGAGTATGGTTGGGTTCTACAAAATACTTTTTACCCGTTGGTATCATTTAGATGGTATTGTCATCTTTTTACTAGGCTTTGTATGTGTTTTTATAACGTTGGTCAATGACTCATTGTATGCCAATAACATCATTACAACTTTTTACATGGCCCCATTCGGCTTGTTTATGTTCCTTTTCTCCCAATCGGCTTTATTATCTCGCCGGTTTTCCCGGCTTGCTAACGACTTAGAGCTTAGTAATGGCCAACTGGAACGGCAGAATCAACAAATAGAAGAAAAGAACGAAGCGCTTATCAAGCTTAATCAGGAGATGGATGTATTTGTCTATCGTACCTCCCACGACCTCCGGGCACCGCTTACCTCGCTGCTGGGGATTATCAGCCTGATGCGTCACGAAAATATCTCACCTGACTTATCTTCCTACCTGGATCTGCAGGAACGTTCTATCCACAAATTAGATAGTTTTGTTCGGGAGATTCTTGACTATTCCCGAAATGCCCGACTGGAAGTTATCCCCCAAACCATAGATTTCAGGAGGCTGATTGAGGAAGTCTATGAGCTCTATAACTATCTCCCCCAATTTAATCTCATTAGTAAAAAAATTGCGGTTCACCAATCTGACCCGTTTATGGGAGATTTAAAGCGGCTGGAAGTAATTCTTAACAATCTTATTTCAAACGCACTGCGTTACTACAATCCTTACCAGGAACAGCCTTATATTCAGATTGACATTGAAGTGAGCAAAACCGAAGCTTCCATACACATACAGGACAATGGCCTGGGAATTGCCCCAGAGCACATGGGGCGCATTTTTGATATGTTTTACCGCGCCAGCAGCCATCAGGAAGGCTCCGGACTGGGGTTGTTTTTAGTAAAAGAAACCATTGAGAAAATGCATGGAACCATCCTGGTACATTCGGTTGCCAACGAAGGAACGTCGTTCGCCATCAGCCTGCCCAACCAACTTGTTTCTTCGCTGGCGACAGTGAATGTCAAATAAATAGGATTGCGAACACCCTACGAACGTTTCTCATTACAACAAACCCAGCGCCTGCTTGGCCTTCTCCAGATCAGCCGGAGTATCCACACTCAGGCTCTCGTGTTGGGTAATCCCCACTTTGATGGTATACCCATGCTCAAGCCAACGTAATTGCTCTAATGACTCTGCCTTTTCCAGCGCAGATACCGGCAGTTCAGTTATTTCACGAAGAATATCGGCCCGATACGCATACAAATGCACATGTTTGTAGAAGGTATGCCGTTGCAACCATTCGGCTGGTGGTACATCCCGCAGGTAGGGAATGGCCGTACGGCTGAAGTAGATCGCCTCGTGCCGTAGGTTAAAAATCACCTTCATCATGTTAGGGTTACTCAACACTGATGCATCGTGTATTTCGGATACCAGAGTGCCCAGCTGTGTCTGCCCATCTAACAAGCCAGCCAGTTCATCAATAGCCTGGGGTTGCACGAATGGTTCGTCTCCCTGTATGTTCACTACGTAGTCATACGTTTCAGCCTGCTGGTCTAATGTTTCCCGGCAGCGATCTGTGCCGGAAGGATGATCCGGGCGGGTCATGCTTACCTCTCCGCCAAAGGCTTTAACGTGCTGCTGAATCTCCGGGTGGTCAGTTGCAATGAGCACTTTTGTCAATTGCTGTGACCGTTGGGCCTGTTCATACACGCGCTGCACCATGCTTTTTCCGCCAATATCAGCCAGCACTTTTTGCGGAAAGCGAGAGGAGGCCCAACGTGCCGGAATAATACCCAGAATTTTCATAAGATGATCAGGATTGAAGGGTTTGAAATGTTGAAGGTTGCCCAGGAGCATCTACTATAGATGAATAAACGCTTAAAATTACGTTGACTTCCCGGTAAATACCAAATTTACCGATTTGGCAGCAACAACTTATTCCAAATGATTGCTTCCAGATGCTCCGCAGCTTTTGCTCCCTATTCTTTACCCTTTCATCAATTCAAACCTCTTATTCGCTAATGGTCACTTTGTTAGGGTAGAAAGCGACATAATCTTTGATTTGCCGGGCCGCATCTTTGGGTTCCGGATAGTACCAGGCAACATCATTTACAGTTTCACCTCCAACTTCTAGGCGGTAATATGAAGCTTCGCCTTTCCACGGACAGGTAGTGTGGGTATCGCTATTTTTGAAGTATTCTTTTTGAATTGCCTCCGGGGGGAAATAATGAGTCCCTTCTACTACTTCGGTTTGGTCACTTCGGCAATAACCTGATCGTTAAAAACAACTTTCATATTGAACTACTTTTATGGGCCTTGAATTCGGCAAAAACGCCTTTTTATCTAAACCCTCAGATTGGGTGCTACTGTTAGGTAAGGTGCTATTCTTTTCGCACTTTTAACCAGATTACCGAACAATTCCGGGTAATGAACCTTATAATTGGTAGATACATTCTACACTTATGAGTCAATATGGATTACGCATCCCGGATACGACAAAGAAAAGAATTATTATTGTAGGCGGTGGCTTTGGCGGCATGAATCTGCTAAAGTACCTGGACGATAAGGTTTACCAGATCGTTCTCTTCGACCGCAACAATTTTCATACATTTGTCCCCCTCTTATATCAGGTAGCCACAGCAGGTATTGAGCCGGATTCTATCGTGGACCCACTTCGGAATTTACTTCGAAAACGAATTGATGTTCATTTTCGGATGATGAAAGTGCTACAGATTCGCCCGGAAGATAAAATGATTGATACCGCTGTCGGATCATTATCCTTTGATTATTTGGTCATTGCCACCGGTAATGATGCTAATTTCTACGGCAATCAGTCTATAGAAGAAAAATCTCTCAAATTACAGACATTGCAGGACTCGCTGAATATGCGGAGCCGCATTCTGCAAAACTTTGAAATTGCCACCCTCACCAACGATGATGCTGAGCGCGACCGCCTGACCAATTTTGTGATTGTGGGTGGCGGACCAACCGGAGTGGAATTAGCAGGCACCATGGCCGAACTACGAAGTCATGTGCTCCCCCAAGATTACCCCGAGCTGGACTTTGACATCATGAAGGTGTATCTGGTCCACAGCCGGGACTACCTGTTACCTTATATGCCCGAAAAGGGAGGACGGCAGGCCGAAAAATTCTTACGGGAGATGGGCGTTGAGATCATCCTCAATACCAAAGTAACCGACTACGATGGACGCACTGCCACCCTGAGCGATGGGCGGGGATTGGAATCGGAATGTCTGATCTGGTGTGCCGGAGTAAAAGGCTTGTCCATTCCCGGTTTATCTTCTGAATGCACCGAAAAAAACAGTTACCTGGTCAATGAATATAATCAGGTGAAAGGATACGATGCCATTTTTGCCATTGGCGATATTGCGCTGCTAAAAACGGAGGCTTACCCGCATGGATACCCCGGAGTGGCCCAGACGGCCATTCAGCAGGGCCGACAATTGGCGCATAACCTGATGCAACTCAGCCGGGAAAAGCCGATGAAACCCTTCCATTTTACCAACCGAGGTACCATTGCCACCATTGGAAGAAACAAAGCCGTGGCCAATTTTGTGGGAAATATCCGCGCTGGGGGCTGGCTGGCCTGGTTTGCCTGGTGGGTGGTGCATATTTACTATCTGGTGGGTTTTCGGAATAAGCTGGGCACACTGGCCAACTGGGTACTTAACTATTTTTCTTTTCAATACAGTAGCCGCCTGATTGTACGCCCTTTTGTACGGGCAAATGATACACAGGAGCAGGAGCTGCTGGCCAAGAATATGGATTCCTGAGACCGGTAACCCACCCGACCTGTAAATGAAGGATGGAAGCCATTCAGATTCTCGTACTCATGAAGCCCTACTTCATGCATAACATTTACTACTCAAGTGTTTATACTAATAGTATAGGATCAATCGCTATTCTTTGCTAAATTTCTCAGGGAGGCTATTCACATCAAGTTTAGTTTCCCTATCGTAGAGCCGAATTACTATTGTAAGACCAACCCCTGAGCAATGAAAAAAGGATTGATACTATGGCTGACTTTATGCTGCCTGTGGGGAGAAACTATTGCTTATGCTGCCAATTCACATGAAGATGAACCAACTGGTATATCCTTACAATATAATATATCTGAAGAGTTTCAAGCCAGTGTTTGCCCGGCTCCGCCACCTGAGGCTGCCAGCCTCTCCTTTAGCCAGGAGTTAAGCCAGTTCTTCCCTTCTTTATTTGATACGCAGCAGTGGCCCGCTCGCTGGGAGTGCGGCACCTGGTCGCCCTTCCTGGGTTGGCTCTACATTGGCTCAGACTTTATTATCTGGGTAGCTTATTTTACCATACCTTTCATGCTGTTCTCCTTTGTGTACCGGCGCGGTAAAGAAGTCCCGTTCAAAGCGATCTTCCTTTGGTTTATAGGGTTTATCCTGGCTTGTGGGCTCACCCATTTAGTAGATGCCACCATCTTCTGGTGGCCTGCTTACCGGCTAAGCACCTTTCTAAAGTTTCTTACGGCCATTGTATCGTTAGGAACAATGTTCGCCCTCGCCAAAGCAGCCCCTCATGCCCTGGAACTAAAAAGTCAGAAAATGCTGGAGAAGCTGGCGCAGCAGCGTACTGCCGAATTGCAACAGGCTAACCAGCAACTTGCTGCGGAAATTGCCCAACGAGAGAAAGCTGAAAAAGCCCTGCGAGAAAGCGAAGAACGGTTTCAAAAAGCCTTTCGGTTAAACCCAGCCGGCCAAATTCTTATCCGTTTACGCGACAGCCAGATCTTAGATGTGAACGACACTGCGGCTCAACAAATAGGGTATGCCCGCGAGGAGCTCATTGGCAAAACCCCCGTTGCACTAGGAGTAATTTACTCTGGTGTGATCCGGCACCACCAGCAAATGCTGGCCCAGGGGCGCGAGTCGTATCAGGATGAGCACAGTTTCCAGACTGCTGGTGGCGAACAGCGGCACTTACTTGCGAATATAGCAAAGCTGGAACTAGGTGGTGAGGCATGCATGCTGCTTATCGGCGTTGATATCACCGAGCAGAAGCAGGCTGAACAAAAGCTTCAGACCTCTGAAAAGCGGTTCCGGGCTTTGGTAGATGCTTCCGCTCAAATTGTCTGGACCACCGAAGCCAGTGGTGAGGTGCAGGAAGACTCTCCCTCCTGGCGTAGTTTTACTGGCCAGACCTACGAGCAATGGAAAGGCTACGGCTGGCTAAATGTAATCCACCCCGACGACCAAAAGCGCGTGGCTGCCGAATGGAAAATAGCCCTCGAGCAGGCAACCACCCTTAATACCCAATACCGCCTTAAGAATACAGCCGGAGAGTGGAGGTGGACCTCGGTGCGGGGCGTACCCCTGCGTAATCAGCAGGGAATCTACGGCTGGGTGGGGATGAACTCCGACATTACCGAACAAAAGAATGCGGAAACTGCCCTGCAAGAAAGTGAATCGCGGCTAAAGCAGCTCATAGAATCTTTACCTCAACTGGTATGGACCTGCGAGCCGGACGGGCCTTGTGACTTTCTTAGTAAACAATGGGTAGAATACACCGGCGTTCCTGAAAAGGAGCAGCTAGGCTTTGGCTGGCTGGAACAAATTCATCCTGACGATCGGGCCGCTACCGATACAGCCTGGAATTATGCCGCAGAAAACAATACGGATTTTCGGATAGAGTTCCGAATCCGCCGCCACGATGGGGTGTACCGCTGGTTTGATACCCTGGCTACCCGCCTCTATGATGCAGACGGAAACCCCGTCAAGTGGTTTGGCACCAATACTGATATTGAAGACAAGAAGCAAGCCACCTTGGAGGTTCAGCGTCTGAATAATGAACTGGAACAACGGGTTATTGAGCGAACCGCCCAATTGCAGGCAATCATCCAGGAACTGGAAGACTTCTCATATTCAATTTCGCACGATCTGCGTGCTCCGCTACGGCATATCAATGCCTACTCCGATATACTACAGGAAGATTATCGCGATCAACTGAGTGATGACGGTAAAAGCATGCTGGATATTATAAAGAAGCGAGCCTTGAAAATGGGAGAGCTCATTGATGACCTGCTGGCCTTTTCTCGCATGAGCCGTAAAGGTATGGCGAGCGAAACCATCAATACTAAAAAACTGGTAGATGAAGTAACGAAAGATCTAATGGCGCTGGTAGAAGGGCGGGAGATTAACATTGTATTGCATAAGCTGGAAAATATTCAGGGAGATTATGCCATGCTTAAGCAGGTGTGGGTCAATTTAATTGGTAACGCGATCAAATACACACGCGGAGTAGAAAACGTTACCATAGAAATAGGCTCAGTCAGGGAGCCGGGCCAAACAAAGTATTTCATAAAAGACAATGGGGTAGGGTTTGACATGCGCCATGAAAGCAAGCTATTTGGTGTTTTCCAACGCCTCCATAAGGAAGAGGAGTTTGAAGGCACTGGCGTAGGACTAGCCCTGGTTAAACGGATTGTTGAGCGGCACGGAGGCAACATCTGGGCCGAAGCGAAAGTAAATGCAGGAGCAACTTTTTATTTTACCCTGCCCGACCGCTCCTGAGCAACACCAAAGCTAGTCACTTAGGCCTGCATACCACCCCGGAAAGCAGCATAATGCGCCTCATTTCTTACGCGGGTAAGCCAGGGTATTAAAACTGGTTGATGTTGCCCGGCAGGTCTTTCACCTTTGGGGTGTCAGTATATTTACCAATGTTAAACCCCAGCGCCATGAAGTATTATCTGGTAGATAACCCCCTAACGCCCGACCCCACCGATTACCGGGCAGAAACCAAACACGATAAAGTATATACCCTGGCTGACCTTCAGGAAATGATCACCCACCGCAGCGTAGGGCTCACCGACTCGCAGGTGGCCTCAGTACTGGAAGAGCTGGCCGTCGCGATTGTATTTTCCCTACGCAAAGGTGGGAAGATTATCACCCCGCTGTTTAAGATCACCCCTACCGTAGCCGGGGTGTTTACCAGCCGGCAAGATGCGTTTGACCGCAGCCGACATCATATTAATATTAACTTGACGGCTGGTTCTCGCCTCAAACGGGTAGCCGAGCAGATTGACCCGGTAAAGGTCAATGCCCCTATGTCGGCCCCGGTCATTACCGAGGTTTTTGATAAAGCCAGCGGCACCACCGACGAGCAGCTCACACCCCGCAAGATTGCCCGCCTCTATGGCACCAGTCTGAAATTTGACGAAAATGACCCGCAGCAGGGCATCTATCTAATTCAACTCAGCAATAAGCAGGAAACAAAAGTAGACACCACCGATGTAATAGATAATGTAAACAGCAAGCTTACCTTTCAGCTTCCTGATGTATTACCTGACGGAGAGTATACCATAGAAGTACGAACCGATGTAGGGTTTAAAGAAGTGCGAACTGGCCGCTACGCTGATGTATTAACCGTTGGTCAGCTCCAGCCCCAGGGGTAAACCCGGCTCAGCGTACTATTTCCTTTTCCCTTTCTGCCATTCCCAGAAAACAGATTACTCCAATCTGGTACAGCACTGTTGGGTACCTCCATACGGGCTGCACCTTTTTTTTGGTACCCCGCTCATAGCCCATTGGAGCATGCTATCTGCTCCCTTGTACTAGATTTCTTATCATAATTTTCCTCCTTTTCCAGCAATGGGTAAAACTCATGGCTTGTAATGCGGGCAATACTGCACCACAAAAGAAGTTTCTAAGGCCGTTGCTTTCTTTTCCTGCACTGCAAATTGTCGCTGGCCAGCGCTGTTTTATACCATTCCTGCCTTACAAACTGACACTGACCAGTGCAGTAATGCTCGTTTTCCGCACTAGATATTCATGCATTACTGCACCAGCAATTCAGGCATTACCGCACTGGAAAAAAGCACTCACTAAGGTGAGAATGTATCTGATACATTGTTTGGTAAGCCTTGGGCTGGTAATGATGGCCCTCCTGCTTACCTCAAAGGTTTGATGCTCTTCTAACTAAAGAATCAAGAGGGCTATTTTAATTAAGCTTACCCGCTGTAAGCTGGTATTGGCATGTACTAAAGCACCTCCTTTTTTCATATTCTTTGGTTTACTGATTGCTGATTGTCATTGCTGAACCACAATGCTTACCCGCGCATTTTCACCTATTTCTGCTACTAGCGTGTAGTAGACAAAAAGAAAACGCTCACGGCACATCCTGTATCAGCGGGTAACAGCCAAAAGAAGCTTATTAAGTATTATTACCCAACATCAATATGGAGAAATTACTTATATTTAGAACTAATTTATATATTGCAAAGCGCAATTTGGTAACGCTCGCTTTCCATAAAACATCACGCTGTTTAAGAAAACCTTCTCGAACCACAATCGCGACTTATAGCAGTGAACTATCTGGACAACAATAAAAAACAAGAGAAACTGCTCTTTCAGGCTGATGTGCTACGCCATGTTTCTGATGCAGTGATCACAGTTGACATGCACTTCTGTATTAACAGCTGGAACCCCGCGGCTGAAACCATATACGGCTGGAAAGAAAAGCAGGTATTAGAAAAAAAGCTCACTGATATACTTACTACCAAGTATCGGCAAGATGATGAAGCTACCGCCCGTATGCTTTTAGAGCTGGAAGGCGAGTGGCAGGGAGAGGTAGTCCAGTACCATAAAAACGGTACCCCAGTGGTCATTCTTTCCTCAGTTACCTGGATTAAAGATGCCCGCGGGCAGCGAGTAGGAGTAGTAGCTGTGAACCGAGACATTACCAGGCATAAAACTGCTGAAAAAGCCCTGCGAGAAGGTGAAAAGCGTTTTGAGCGCATAGTGCGGGCCACCATCGATGCCATATGGGACTGGAACCTTCGGGATGATACTGTATGGTGGAGCGACGGGATAAGTTCGCTGTTTGGATACAATAAACAAGAAATTACGCTGGATAGCACCTGGTGGTTAGAGCGTCTTCATCCCGATGACCGTACCCGGATCATAGACAGCCTGAATAAGCTTATGGAAGGGAATGATACTCAGTGGAAAGGAGAGTACCGCTTCCAAAAAGCTGATGGCACCTATGCCTGGGTAGCGGATAAAGGCTTTGTAGAACGAGATGCATCGGGGCTGGCCGTTCGTATGACCGGTGGTATGAGCGATATTACCCAGAGAAAACAAACAGAAGAAGCCCTTCAGAAAAGCGAAGAACTGTTCCATAAGGCCTTTCAGTTGAATCCGGCCGGGCAGATGATTGTGCGGGTAAGCGACAATCGGGTTTTAGATGTAAACCAAACGGTGGCCCAAGGAGTTGGCTTTACCCGCGAAGAAATCATCGGCCAAAACCCCGTAGCATTGGGGATTGTTTCACCCGAATTAATTCAGCGGCGCCAAAAAGCTTTGGCGCAGGGGCGCCAGCTGCGCAATTTTGAGCATAGTTTTCGGACCATCAACGGTGACTTGGGTTACGCCCTTAGCTCCATTGAGCCCCTGGAACTGGGCGGTGAACCTTGTATTCTGATTATCGGCATCAATATTACTGAACGTAAACAAGCCGAAGCCCAGCTACAGTACCAGGCCAGCCTGCTCCGCAATGCCTCAGATGCTATTATCCGTATTGATCTGGATACTCATATTAACAGTTGGAATCCGGCAGCGGAAAGGGTATATGGCTGGAGCGCCGAGGAAGCTATTGGCAGGAAAGCCAGCGAGATATTGCGCACCGAATTCGCCTCCGGTGCGTTAAACAACACCCTCGCACAGTTAGATCAGCAGGACGTTATTCGGGGTGAGATTACGCAGTACCATCGCGATGGTAATCCGCTTATAATACTATCATCCGTAACCTGGGTATATGATACCAATAACCAACGTACTGGGTGGGTAGCAGTAAACCGAGACATCAGCAAGCGCAAAAAAGCTGTACAGGAGCTCCAGGCTTCCGAGGCACGTTTCCGAGCCTTAATAAAAGCCTCGGCCCAGATTGTATGGACTACTGATGCCAACGGAGAAGTAGTAGAAGACTCGGCCTCCTGGCAAAAGTTTACGGGTCAGACGCATGAACAACGGAAAGGCCGGGGGTGGCTGGAGGCCATCCATCCCGAAGATCAAAGCCGCGTGGCTAACGAATGGCAAACGGCGGTGGCTAACGAAACCAAGTTTAATACTGTTTATCGCCTTAGAAATACTAACGGCAAATGGCGATGGACCTTAGCAAGGGCCGTGCCCCTAAGGCATGATACCATCTATGGCTGGGTAGGCATGAACATTGATATTACCAAACGTAAATTGGCGGAACATGCTCTTATAGAAAATGAAGCACGCCTGGTGCAATTAACTGAATCGCTCCCTCAACTCGTATGGACTTGCCAGCCCGACGGCACCTGCGATTACCTGAGCAAACAGTGGATAGAGTATACCGGCATAGCAGAAAAAGAGCAGCTCGAGTACGGCTGGCTGGAACAAGTTCATTCTGACGACCGGGACGCTACCATTACTGCCTGGAATTATGCCGTAGAAAACAATACTGATTTTCGGGTAGAGTTCCGCATACGCCGTCATGATGGGGTATATCGCTGGTTCGACACGCTGGCCGCCCGGTTATATGATGCCAATGGCCATTTGATTAAATGGTTTGGCTCCAGCACCGATATTGAAGATAAGAAGCAGACCGCAATGGAGAACCTGCGGGTTAATAGCGAACTGGATAAGTTTGTCTATAGTGCATCGCATGATCTACGCTCTCCGCTGGTTGGCATTATGGGGCTCATTAGCTTAGCGCAAGATGAAGAAGGTAAGAGTAAAGCCATAGCTGATTACCTTGACATGATGCAAAGCAGTATTAAGAAACTGGATGCTATTCTTCAAAATATTCTTGACTACTCGTACAATGCCCGGTTTGATGTAACCAACGATGTGGTTGACGTGAACACGCTGTTAGAAGAAACCCGCGCTATGCTAGACCCGTTAGCGGGACTTGATCGGGTGGAATTAAGTATAGAAGTTCATCAGCAGAGAACATTAGTCTCAGACCGCTTCCGATTAAAAACCATTCTTTACAACTTATTGAAAAATGCTGTCCAGTTTCAGGCTCCCCATAGGAAATCGCATTTTATTCATGTTACTATTACCGTAGCCGATACGCTACAAATTGCCATTCAAGATAATGGTCTGGGTATCAAACAGGCTCTTCTTTCTAAGATATTCCATATGTATTACCGAGCCTCTGAGCAAAGCCAGGGGGGTGGTTTAGGATTATATATTACTAAAGAGGTGGTAGCTAAACTGAAAGGGGAGATCACGGTAGAATCTGAGTTTGGCAAAGGGTCTACTTTTAAAGTAAACCTCCCTCTGTTAAACGACAACACTGCTGAAAACACCGTTAATTTTTCCTGAGCGCATACTCCATATGCATTGCTAATACCAGCGTTTCATGCGCTACTTAGCATTTTTACTTCCCGGTGGCGCACTATCCCGGAAAAGAAGGGTTGTATACAGCATTCCCTGGTTGAAGGCAGCCATATTTCATAGAATTAAACTCTGATGTTACTAAAAATGAAGACGAAGTCTTTCTGTCTAACCTAATGCTTGCTTGTTGCGTTATAACGAAGCAATTACGTTACTATGCATTTAAGAAGAATTTACCAATATACCTGTATTATGAGTGTAGCCCTTCTATGCTGGGGCTGCCATTACACTACGGATGTTTCGGAAGGGCTGGATCAGGAACCTTATTTCGATATGCCTTCTCTGGTACAGCAGCAACTGCTCCGGCTGGATTCGCTTCACCCCTCGGTAGAAATCATCGCCCGCATTGGTGATCGGGAGGAGACTGAGCAGGTGAAGAAAGACAGCAGCGAATGGGCGGAAACATTACAATTATTCAGCGATGCCAATATTAATCGTCCGGTATTACAGGGAAGCTATCTGGTGTTAGACAGTACCGATCAGCAGCATGGCTGGAAGGTGCGTATGTACCGGGCTAAACAGCCCCAGGAGGTAGAAATCCCGTATCTCACGGTGTATTATCAGGACTCTCTCCTGGATGTACGCCGAATTGAAACGAAATTTCACGAAGAGAATTTATTGTATAATACCTCCCGACAGTTAGAGATGCAATTTAAACCTTCGGCTTCCGGCCCGCAATTGGTAGGCTACCGTAGCGAGGGAAGGCAGAAAATGGTGCTTCAGGATAGCGTTCACTATCTTCTGGAAGCCACGCTCCAGTATCTTTAACTGCGGTTCTTATTTTTCCAGAAATTCCTGATCCGCCACCGCACTCCTTCCTCTTTTTCTTCTGTGGTGTAATAGCCATGCCCGTATTTCTCGTAGGTATACCCGTATTCGTTAATGGCGTCTACGCTGTTCAGTACCAGGGATAAATGTTCGTATTTCCGCTTGGTTTGTATGCGATCCAGCGTTTTTATGAACGTCTTCCGCGAGAAATCTGCCCGGAAAACATAGAGCGGCACATCTACTCTCTCCATGATCAGCACTCCATCAGTCACCAGCCCTACGGGTGGAGTATCAACCATCACAATATCGTAGCGTTGTTTCAGATTTTCTAGTAATTCAGAAAAATAGCGGCTGCCAATAAGCTCAGCCGGATTGGGAGGCACCGGCCCGGCCGGCAGAAAGTCTAAGTTATTGATCTTAGACTTTTGTACACACTCCTCTATGGTATATTTACCGATAAGAATGGTGCTTGCTCCTTGCTGAGGATTATTGGTCTCGAAAGCCAGATGCACCTTTGGTTTCCGCATATCCATATCTATAAGCACTACTTTCTGCCCTGACATGGCCATAATATTAGCAAGGTTAGTCGCCACAAAAGTTTTCCCTTCCGTACTAACGGTAGAGGTAACGGAGATTACCTTCTGTTTCTCATCCAACCCCATAAACTGCAGGTTGGTACGAACGGTACGGAAAGCCTCGCTGATGGCCGACTTGGGCGCATCATTTACAACGAGGCTGGCCGGTAGCGATTTAGCCCGCTTGTATTTCGGAATACTTCCCACAATGGGTACCTGCGTATAGCGCTCCAATTCGCTCTGGCTGCTGATCTTATCATGCATGACATAAGAAATCAGCAAAAATGCAATACTGAGCACGACTCCAACTACCCCTCCGGCAGCCCGGATCATAAGCTTCTCGGGCGCTATTGGAACATTGGGCATGGTAGCCGGCAGTAGCACCACAAAGTCAGTCACCGTACCAGCCCGGGCGATCTCCAGCTCGTTCTTCTTCTGAATGAGGGAGAGGAAAATCTCTTCGTATAGGGTGTAATACCGCTGATTACGATTATAGGCCGTTCCCCGGGAAGGAAGTCGGACAAACTCCTCTTCTATCTCTTTTCTGTTTTTGGCAATTGTACTAATTTCTTCTTCAAGGCGGGTGCGATAGCTGCCAAGCAGATCAATCACATCCTTTTTAATCAACGCAATGCGCTGATCTTTGCGCTGAACGGCGAACGTGCTCTCTTTATAGGATTCAGCCAGCAGGGCTCGCTCGCTAATTAGTTGATTCAGTTCCTGAATATAGGCCAGAATATCAGGAGGATACTCCGCAAACAGGCTTGGTTCGGCGGGGATCACATCTTCTTTCTGAACCTGTTCACTTAAATTAGCCACGGCATCCTGCATTTGTGACAGTTCAAACCGCTGGGTATCCAATGCTTCTAATTTGGCAATCGCTTCACCAATTTCTGAGCCAAGATCATTGGTCTTGTTCTGAATGGTGAAGTTCTCAAAATAGTTTTCGTGCTCACCGAGCCGGTCTTCAATAGAAGCCAACTGGCTATCCAGGAACTCTAATTTCTGTTCGGTAGCCTGGTTTTTTTTCTCGGCAGTATACTTTAAATATACCGAATCGATAACCGCTACTAAATCACGTACTTTCTGGCGGTCGTATCCCTGGAAACCAATACGGATGGTGTTAGCATTCAGGTTGACTGGCTCAACCGTCATATTCCGGGCAAGATACCCAATAAGTGCCTGATTGCTATTGATGGTAAAGTAATGTTTAATGTTATCCTGGGGCGAGCTGTACTCATCGGTAAGAGTAATTACAAACCGAAAATCTGCGTTATCAATCTCTTCTCCAAAAAGATACGCTCGTGAAATAATATCTCCTCCCTGCGTATAGGATAAAACGAACTGTTCATCATTCAGAATTTCTATATCTATCGGGAAGTCGTAGAAAGCCGAACTTTTCACCGTATATTCTACCCGGAAGGGCGAGTTCTGATAACGCTCCTGATAAAGCACTCTTCCGTAGGCATAATAACTCACCTCCATGTCGGTCGCATCTACCACTTTACTGAAGAATAAATCAGACTTGAGCAATTCCATTTCTCCGGCCAGATTATCCAGGTTCTGCGACATGGTATTCAGCCCCAGAATATTTGCTTCGCTCTTAATATCCAGCTTAATTACCGAATGAGATTCGTAAACCGGGCGGGTATAACGGAGATATAAATAGGCTGCTACATTGGTGGCAAGCAGTATTAAAACAATCCACCAGGTATTTTTCCTAAGCAGCATGATGAGCTTGCCACGATCAATCTGATCGGCAGCACTGCCTGCATAATACGATGATAGATTGCTTTCGGTAGCCATTTGTCTATTCTGACAGTCGAGTGATTAATAAAATTAGCGTCAATGTGCTGGTAATCAAGCTAAAAATCGGAGATACATCGCGCAATGCTTCTGAAGCGATTCGTTGTACCGGTTGCACATAAATAATATCGCCGGGCAATACTTTTAATGACGCTTTCTTCATACCGCTAATTGTAGAAAGATCAATGATCCGAACTTCCGGATCGTCCAGATCGCCCCGAATGAGCCGGATATTATCGGTACGAGCGTTTGTTTCTATCCCACCAGCCAGGGCCAATACTTCAATGAGGCTGGTATTTTCGTTAGTCAATGGAATGACCAACCCACCTGTTGCTCCTAAAATAACGACCCGTTTATTCACATATTTGACTAATATGTAGGTATCTTCATAAAATTCGGAATACCGTTCTACCAGCAGGTCAGAGGCCTCCTGTAAGGTGTATCCGGCGATCTCCACCTCACCAACCAGTGGCAGATCTACAATTCCACTGCTTTGTACCAAATACTGAGGGTCTTGTCTGATCTGATTGCTTTGGTTTGTCATACCCACCTCCCGGGCAATTTCCCGGTTGGGGTCAATAAGCAACTCCCCCTCATTGGTGTACACCTCTATCTCAAGATAGTCGTTGGGCTGAATGGTATAATTCCGGTTCGCCTCGGCCACGGCTATCTGTAACTCTTCTTTTATAATTTCCTGATCAGTGCTAAATAGAATGCGGTTACGATATGCACCACAGGAACTTAAGAACAATAATAGGAAGATACCAAATAATAATTTGACAGGAACAGGGTGGTAGCGGATGTTCAATAGCATTGCGCTCTTAAGTATGCTGCTGTTGAAATTCAGCAAAACTCAGCAAATCCAGATCTTTGTCAGAAATTACAGGTGCTTCAATACCATACTGTTCAAGCTCCCAGTCAATCGCCAGGTCAGGATCATCCCAAAGAATGCCTGCCTCTGATGCCTTATGATAAAGATTAGTGCATTGGTAGGTAAAAACGCTGTCTTCCAACGCAACAAATCCGTGGGCAAACCCTTCGGGTACATAAAACTGATTGTTCTTTTCGCTATCCAGCACCAGTGTTTCGTAGTGACCAAAGGTCGGCGAGTCTTGACGTAGGTCTACAGCTACATCCAATACCTTGCCTTTGCTTACGCTGACCAGTTTGCCTTGCTGGTAGGGAGGTAACTGCAAATGCAGCCCTCTCAATACTCCTTTGGTAGAGTACGATTGGTTAGATTGCACAAAATGCTTATCTACTCCGACTTCCCGGTATTTTTCAACATGAAATGTTTCCAGGAAGAATCCTCGGCTGTCGCGGAACACATCCGGTATAATTTCAATCAGCCCTTCAATTGATGTTTTTCGTATCTCCATATGTTCTTACCTTTGGCTAGCCTGCCGTTTAAAAATCCAAAAGTTATAGAGACAATTTTATCACTTTAATTGCCAAAAGTAAATCTATCTTAAGAAACAGTCTGATATTTCGCATCCATTTCCTCTATAGCCCGCACATATTTGTTGATCACTACCTGCTGGCTGAATTTAGCCTTCACCATCTCCCGCCCTCGTTCACCCATTACGTGAACCTCTTCTTTGGTAAGCTGGGTGATCATCAGCATTTTTTCTGCCAGATCTCCGGCATCTCGTGCCTTGCAAAGCAAACCATTGACTCCGTCTTCCACCACGTGCCGACAGCCCGGAGTGTCAGTAGCTACAATAGGCTTTTGCAAGCTGGCTGCCTCCAATAATGTGCGCGGCAGGCCCTCCCGATACGAAGGCAGCACTACGCAATCGGCATGATGAATTGCAGAGCGAACATCGTCGGTGGTGCCTAAATACTCTACCACCCCGCTTTTAATCCACTGGTCTATGAGATGCATTGGGATACCCCGCTTATGGATAGGATCTTTGGCACCCAATAGTTGAAAGCGAACAGGCAACCCCTGCGCCCGCAAATGTCTGGCAGCTTCTATATACTCTACAATTCCTTTATCGTAAATCAGGCGAGAGATCACCAGAAAAGTAAATGTATCGGATTGGGTGACCATGTGAAAAGCGGGCTGAAACCGTTTGGTATCAATGCCCGAGCCAGGAACAATGTCTGCTTTCGATTGCTTCAATAAACGTTGCTCAATAAACAGCTGGTAATCATCCGGATTATGAAAGAATACTTTCTCCGCGAAACGAAATGACACCCGGTATAACCACTTGGCGATCACCGAGACCATGCCCTGCTGGAGAAATACCGTACCCAATCCGCAAACATTATTAATTACCGGAATCTTCAAACGGCTGGCCGCCAGTGTACCATAGATGTTTGGTTTCACGGTAAAGTGTAAGACGAGATCCAGTTGCAACTTCTTATATAACTGATGTAGTTCCAGAGTGAGCGCTGCATCTTTTACCGGATTCACCCCCCGGCTATCCATATTTACCTCATGTAAAACCAGGCCCATATCCCGCAAGCGCCCTGAGTACTTATCCGCAGGAGCAATAAGTATTACCTCATGCCTTTCAGCCTGTAGTGCTCGGACCAAATCTAAGCGAAAATTAAATATGTTCCAGGAAGTATTGGTAACAACCGCTATTTTCATCCAGTCTGAATATAAAATGATGACAGCTCCTTATTACCAACGATCATCGCAAAGCGGATAGAAGATATTGGGCTGATAGTTGGCCGCAATATACAATATCCAGAAGTATAACCAACAATAAATCAACCTGTTAACAATAAGCAGTCATGTACTTTTTTGACTGTAATACTTTGGCAATAAAAAAAAGATTTATGTTAAAGAGGAACTTCTATATGATTCAATGAAGAATTTATTTAAAATAATAAATATATATCAAAAGTCTGCTTATAATTGCCTACTGTAAGAAAAGGTAGGGATTATACTTTTCAGAGATAAATTTCTTTGAAACGGCGAGGATCGAACTCTGCCATGAGTTGATATACTGCATCAAACACAGTTTCCGGGTTTGGCTTGGAAAAATAATCTCCATCTGAGCCATAGGCCGGACGGTGCGCTTTGCTGGTGATGGTAACCGGCTGAGAATCTAAAAATTCATAACCACCCTGTACTTCCAGCACTTGTTGCAGCATATAGGCGGAGGCTCCTCCCGGTACATCTTCATCGGCAAAAACAACCCGGTTGGTTTTCTGCACAGAGGCAACAATACGATGGTCAATGTCAAAAGGCAGCAGCGTTTGTACGTCGATGACCTCACAGGAAATACCTGCCTCCGCAAGTTCCTCCGCGGCCTGCATTACCACCCGGCACATAGAGCCGTAGGTAACAACGGTTACATCGTTACCTTCCCGTAGTACTTCGGGTTTGCCCAGCGGCACGGTAAATTCGCCTACATTTTTCGGCAGTTTTTCTTTTAGTCGATAGCCATTCAGACTTTCAATAATCAGCACCGGGTCATCCGATTGCAGCATGGTATTATAGAAACCAGCTGCCTGCACCATATTCCGGGGAACAAGCACATAAATTCCCCGCAGGCTATGCAAAATTGCCCCTAGAGGTGAGCCTGAGTGCCAGATTCCCTCCAGCCGGTGCCCCCGGGTCCGAATAATCAATGGGGCTCCCTGTCCGTTCATTGTCCGGTAGCGAAGGGAGGCCAGATCGTCGGTCAGGGTAGCCAGCGCATAAAAAATATAATCCAGGTACTGAATTTCCACGATGGGTCGCAATCCACGAAGAGCCGTACCCACGCCCTGCCCAATGATGGTGGTTTCCCGAATGCCGGTATCGGTCACCCGCAGGATGCCATGCTTGGCCTGCAAACCGGCAAAGCCCTGATTTACATCACCAATAATCCCTACATCTTCCCCGATGGCAAAAACGCGCGGATCACGGGTCAGAGCCGCATCAAAACAGGCATTCAATACTTCTCTTCCGTCAAGCATTTTACTGCTTTTGTCAAATACCGGCGGAATCTCTTCAATATTTAATGCCGATTTCTGCGTTTCGCTGTACAGGTGACTGCTAAAGCGCTCTTCATTATCGCGGGAGTAAGATTTTAACCACTGAATGAGTTGCTCCCGGGCTTCACTTTCTTCCCCACGCACCAGGCGAAGTGTTTTTTTCGCCAGCCGAACTGCATCTGCGCGGATGGGGTTCGGCTTTCTTTCCAGTTGCTGAGCAAGTATACGAATCTGAGCCTGCTGAGCACTGGTTTTAGCCACGTTGGCTACGCGTAGTTTAACGTCCTTAATTTCTATGTTCAGCTCACCACGGTAAGCTTTCCAGGCAGCGTCGCGGGCCTGTTTGGCAGTTTGCCGGGCTGTTTCTTCAATCTCATCCAGGCGCTCATCCGAAGCAAAACCGTTTTTAATAATCCATTCGCGCATTTTCAGGTTACAGTCGTGGGCCTGCTCCCAGGCCAGACGTTCTTTTGATTTATAGCGCTCATGCGAGCCGGAAGTAGAATGCCCCTGGGGCTGGGTGAGTTCCTGCACGTGGATCAGGACCGGAACATGTAGTTTTCGCGCCAGTTGCACTGCCGCCTGATAGGTCTCACACAAGGCTTCGTAATCCCAGCCTTTTACCTTAATAATCTCAATCCCAGCCTTTTCTTCCGTACGCTGAAAGCCTTCCAGCGCCTCTGAGATACTATGCTTAGTGGTATGGTATTCGGTGGGCACTGATATTCCGTATCCATCATCCCATACTGAGGTTACCAATGGTAGTTGCAGTACTCCTGCCGCATTCATCATTTCCAGAAACATGCCCTCCGAAGTGGATGCATCTCCGATGGTAGCAAAGGTTACTTCATTACCATTGACAGAAAACTGCTCCATTTCTTTTAGCGCAGGGTTGTGCCGATACAGTTTGGATGCATACGCTAACCCCAACGAGCGGGGAATCTGACCTGCGGTGGGTGAAAGATCAGAGCCGGTGTTGTACTGATCAAGCTGGGGGTAGAAATCTCCCGTAACCGGATTGATCAGGCGTGTGCCAAAGTGAGAGTTCATCATTCGCCCTCCTGACGAGGGTTCTATGTCTACATTGGCATGGGCATAAATCTGGGCAAAGAATTGCTGAATCGTAACTTGTCCGGTAGCAAACATGAACGTCTGGTCCCGGTAATACCCCGAACGAAAGTCGCCTTTACGAAAAGCTTTCGCCATGGCAATCTGGGCCACTTCTTTGCCATCACCAAATACACCGAACTTAGCTTTGCCCATGAACACCTCTTTCCGGCCTAGCAGACTGGTATGACGGCTCTCCCACGCAATGCGATAGTCATTGAGTATCTCTTCAATGGATAAATCCAGGGTAATATCGTCTTGTGTTGTTTTTGCTTCCACGCCCATGGGTATTTAAGGTTGAATCGATTGTCTTTCTGGAGCCCGTCGTAGAAATTGCCACCAAAAATAAGAAAAAACCCTACCTTTCTCAAATTAGCTTTGGCAGCACACTTGTATGTCACACCCCTACTTACTATAACAAAGAAACGCTTACAATTTATTTAAAAGATAATGGATATTTTTTTTCCTTTTTGCGTTTAGGTAAAGAATCTCTAATTTTGCCACTCATTTTTAAAATGAAGTTCATTCGCACCATATTGAACCGACAGCCTCGGGTTGCTTCTATTTTAACGGGAATTCTCCTGTTATGGGTTACCGGAGGTATGACTATTCAATATTTCAGCACCTGGAATGTGCTGGATGATACGGAAGTTTTACAGGAACAAACTACGCCTACCGACGATACTACCGATCAAAAAACCTCTACGACCTTATCCAGCTTCAATGAGGCGGTTATTCCTATTATTAAGATTCAGATCCTGTTTTTCTGCAACTTCTTTCAGGAAGTGGAGCTGATCGAGGAAGATAACGCCTTTGCAACAAAAAACACTCCACTACCTCAAAGCCGCTTTTTTTTAACACTCTTTCGGCAAATTATTTCGCCGAACGCACCCTAGCCCTGCCCATTAATCATCGAAGCCTGCGCTCATCCCTGCTTTTATGATAAGCCTTCTGAGTGCAATCCTACTTAATATATTATTTGTGTAAATATTCACTATAAACATTTACTACTATGCGGAACCGAAGTGGTATTATCATTCTTACCGTACTCGTTTCTCTTCTCTGCATTTACTATTTATCATTTACTGTGGTTTCTAACCGGGTGCAGAAAAAAGCAGAAGTGTACGCGACTGATGCTGACGGCAATATTGATTTTTCTAAAAAACAAGAGTACCTGGATTCGGTGTGGACCGAGCCGGTGTATAACCTGGTAGGTATGGAGTATACCTACGAAGAGGTGAAAGAAACTGAACTGAATTTAGGTCTGGACCTTCGGGGCGGGATGCACGTGGTACTGGAAATATCTCCTACCGAAATTATTCGTGCACTATCAGGCAATAGCAAAGATCCTGACTTTCTGCGGGCGATCGAACTGGCCAACGAACGGCGGGTAAACAGCCAGGAACGCTTTACCGATCTGTTTGCTGAGGCTTTTCAGGAAGTAGCCCCGAATAAGCAATTGAGCCAGATTTTTGCCAATGCGGCAAACCGGGGGCGCATCAGTCGTAGCTCCAGCAACGACGAAGTGATGTCGCTGATCGATGAAGAAGTAGAAAATGCCATCGACCGCTCTTTCAATATTCTCCGCACCCGTATCGACCGCTTTGGTACGTCTCAGCCCAACATCCAGCGACTACAGGGCACCGGGCGTATTCAGGTGGAACTGCCAGGGGTAGACAACCCCGAGCGCGTTCGAAAACTGTTGCAAGGCGTCGCCAAGCTGGAATTTATGCAGGTTTATAACTCTCCGGAACTTGGCAATTCTTTCCAGGAAATCAACAATCTGCTGGTTTCTGAGATGCAGCCCGGAGAAGGTGAGTCGCTGGGTGATGCCCTGGGCGAAGAACAAAGTGACCTTTCCGGCCTGACGGAAACCGAAGATTCGGAAACGATTGAAGGCGCCCTCGATCAGGATGATACTCCCGAGATTGCCGAAGGTGACGAAAATGACCTTGAATCTCAATTGGCGGGTGAAGGTGCTGATTCTACAGCCCTGGACTCGATGTTGAACTCCCAGGTTTCTCCGCTATTTAGCCTGCTGCAAAGCGGAGCGGGTTATGGTGGACTAATCTATCGGGTAGAGGATACGGCGAAGATCAATGATATTTTCCAAAGGGAAGATGTGCAATCACTGTTACCCGCCGATTTAGATCTGGCCTGGGATGTGAAACCAACCGACGAGCAGAATCCCATGCTGCAACTTTACCCGCTTAAGCGAGAGCGTGGGGGTAAAGCCCCGCTGACCGGCGAGGTAATTACCAATGCCCGCCAGGATTATGATCAGGCTTCGCGCCCTGCCGTAAGCATGCAAATGAATGCGGAAGGCACTCGCCTGTGGCGTCGTCTGACGGCCAATAGCGTAGGCCAGCAAATTGCTATCGTACTGGATAATCGGATATATTCTGCCCCGATGGTGAACGAAGAGATCCCCAGTGGCAACTCTATTATCTCCGGAAATTTTACTATTAATGAGGCGCAGGATTTAGCCAACATTCTGGAAGCAGGTGCACTGCCCGCTCCCACCCGTATCGTGGAAGAAGCCATTGTCGGTCCGACGCTGGGTCGGGAAGCCCGAAAGCAGGGAATTACTTCCATTATCGCTGGTTTAGGACTGGTCGTGTTGTTCATGATTGCCTACTACGCCAAAGGCGGGTTGGTAGCCAATGTTGCGCTTTTGTTCAATATCTTCTTTGTGCTGGGAATTCTGGCCCAACCGACTATTAATGCCGCGCTTACCTTACCGGGTATTGCCGGTATCGTGCTGACCATCGGTATGGCCATTGATGCCAACGTGCTGATATTTGAACGTATTCGTGAGGAATTGCGGAACGGGATGCGGCTCAAAGCAGCCATTAAAACGGGTTATAACAAAGCCTATAGCTCAATTATTGACTCGAATGCCACCACGTTCTTAACCGCACTGATCCTGTTTATTTTTGGTCAGGGACCAGTACGAGGATTTGCGGTTACCCTGATGATCGGTATTATCTGTTCATTCTTCTCGGCGGTATTCATCACCCGGGTGATCATTGAATGGATGACCCGCAAAGGCGATGACAGCAAGGTTTCCTTTTCCATGCCTTTCTCCAAAAACCTCCTGAGCGATCTGAAATTTGATTTTATGGCGCGCCGGAAAATTGCCTACATCTTTAGTGGGGCGTTCATCGGACTAGGGTTGATTGTGTTAATCTCTCAAGGGCTGAACTTAGGAGTAGATTTTAAAGGAGGCCGTTCCTACGTCATTTCATTCGATGATCCCGTAGTTACCTCTGACCTGATGACCTCGCTCTCCGACAATTTTGATGGTACCGCCGTTGAGGTAAAAACCTTCGGGGCTAATAATATACTGAAGATCACCACCAGTTATTTGGTAGGAGATGAATCGGATGAGGCCGATGCAGATGTTCGCCAGCGACTGCTGACGGGAATTGAAGAGTTTACCGGCGATAGTTTTGTAGAAAACACAGCCAGTCTGGGGGATAATCAGTTTACGATTTCCAGTTCGTCTAAAGTGGGAGCAACCATTGCAGATGATATTTTGAATGCTTCACTGGAAGCCATCGTATTCTCACTGATCGTTATCTTCCTCTATATTCTGGTTCGTTTCCGTAAGTGGCAGTACAGTGCTGGGGCGGTTATCGCATTGTTTCATGATGTGCTCTTTGTACTGGGAGCCTACGCCATTGCCGGCTTGTTTGGGCTGCGCTATGAAGTTGACCAGGTATTCATTGCCGCCATGCTTACCATTGTGGGATATTCCATCAATGATACCGTGATTGTGTTTGACCGTATCCGGGAAACGCTGGGGTTAAACCCTCGCCTGCCGCTCGCTCAGGCCGTTAACGATTCGGTGAATAATGTGATGAGTCGTACGCTGATTACATCCCTTACTACACTGATGGTGGTATTTATACTGTTGGTATTTGGTGGGGAAGTGCTTCGCGGATTCTCTTTCGCGTTATTTATCGGTATTCTGGTGGGTACCTACTCTTCTATTTATATCGCTTCTCCGGTAGTAGTAGATCTAACCCAGGGCCGGGTTTCCGAACCAGCCCGCAAGCCGCAGAAAGCATAGTTAAGTATTCAATAAAACTTGTGGTAAAGCGCCGGGGATTTGTCTCTGGCGCTTTATTTTTTTTGGAAGATCATCAAATGCTGCTGAGGAAGTAAATCTTTATTTTCTACCAGTAGCAACCCCACTTTTTGCATCTCTTTCACTGCCTGGGCTTCAGTCATTTTGTGTTTGGGCTTAATCATGATGGCCGGGTCTTCGGCCCGATACTCGACCAACGCTACCTTACCCGATGGCGCCAGTGCTTCAGCAATATGCGACATCATCTCGTACGGATGAGAAAATTCATGGTAGGCATCCACCAGCAACACCCAATCCACTGCGTTGTCGGGGAGTTTAGGGTTTTCTATCGTCCCCAACACGGTTTGTATATTATCTCCTCCTTCCGTCACCTGTTTTTTCTCAATCATCTCCAGCATTTCGGGCTGAATATCTACCGCCAGCACTTTCCCCTGCGGCACCAGCGGACTCATTCGAAATGTGAAATATCCCGAACCAGCCCCGATATCGGCCACCACATCATCCGATTTTAAGGCCAGGGCTTCCAGCAGTAAATCCGTACGTTCTTCTTCTTCGCGACTCGAACGCTCCAGCCAGCCCGCACCCTGGTGTCCCATCACCTGAGCAATTTCCCGCCCCAAATAAAACTTCCCGCTACCATCGGCACTAGTAGAAGGACTAAAGGTGTAAATACTATCCGTTACCGCTGTTTCCTGTTCCTGATTGGTCTGCGGACTTTGGGCACAGGCGCAAAAACTGAGGCAAAGCCCATAAAAAAACCCAACCCTGATAAATTGGTTTATCTTTATCTTCATCTTCTATTATTTACGCATGTACATCTCTGGCGCTGTATCCCTTCAAATAGCAGCTATCCCAACTCGACCGATGGGTCCCAGAAATGCTGGTCAAAATCCTGTATCTGATCATCTACTACTGCAACTCCTTCTTGCTCCAATAGTTCTTGCATGGTCGTAGGAGTAGCAAAATGATGTTTGCCCGTAAGCAGCCCTTTACGATTGACCACACGATGCGCTGGTACATCAGCAGCATGTGCCTGGTTCATGGCCCAGCCTACCATGCGGGCACTTCCTTTTGTCCCCAGATAATTGGCAATAGCGCCATAACTGCTCACTTTTCCCTTGGGAATAAGCTTGGCTACGGCGTACACATCTTCAAAAAAGCTATATTGATCTTTACTTTTTACCATCGCGAATAAGAGTTGGTGCAAATTTTGCAAAATATAGCATATAGGCACTACGTTAGCCAATCAGGATGTTTTATATTGAAGATGCTATTACTCAGGTGTTCATGATGCATAAACTGCCCTATCCACTTACCATGCTGGCCCTTGTACTGATACTCGCCAGCTGCGCCACGCACAAAAAGGCTGTTACCCACACAAAACATTCAACGCCTTCGTTGCACCGTCCGGCCACCACTCTCCCTGAGGAGCCCAGTCGGGCCACCAGGCGCATTAACAAAATAGATGCCCGACAGCATGAGGTAATTGAGACGGCACGTTCATTTTCCGGCACTCCGTACCGCTGGGGAGGCACCACCCGGGGCGGCATGGATTGCTCCGGGTTGCTGCTGATCGCTTTTCAAAAAGCAGGTATCGACTTGCCTCGCACTTCGGCAGAGCAAAGTAAAGTAGGACGTCTGGTAAGTATTCATGAACTACGCCCGGGCGATCTGGTATTTTTTGCAACCAAAAGCAAATACAGTAGTAAAGTTACCCATGCAGGACTGGTTACCGAGATTCGCGGCCGGCACGATGTTCAGTTTATCCATGCTTCTACCAAACTTGGCGTGGTTGAAAGCAATATTTTTTCCGACTATTATCGACGTGCCTTCGTAAAAGCGCGCCGACCCTTTTGAGATTTCTCTTTTTTAGCTAACTTTGCCCTTCCATTTCCTCAGGGGGATTAGCTCAGCTGGCTAGAGCGCTACGCTGGCAGCGTAGAGGTCATCGGTTCGAATCCGATATTCTCCACTTGCTTAAACCGTTAAGTGTTTGTAAATCAACCACTTAACGGTTTTTTTTATTCCACACCAGCCAATCATCACTATATTAAACTCATTGTAACGGAATGGTAGCTCAGAGTTTCGACCTGTCCACTTCTCCAATTGGCAAAAAAAATGTTTGTATCAGCCTGCTTGCAGAGAAACAGATATAAAATAACCCCTTATTTTATCGCCACACCTTATAATCTCTCAACCCAGTAAGAAAACAGCCGTGTTTCAAATTCAGCTTATCAATGCTGATGGGTCATCGTGTAATTAAAATAATTTATTTTTGTAACAAAGTTGCATTTACATGGAAAGCTTCGTTACTTTTGCCAACGATGATGCCACACTTATCCTATACCTGGTATACCTGCCTTAGTCGGGGGCTTCTTGCCTACCTGCTGGGATTGTATTTTATCGGGTTTTCCTGGCATCTGCACAATCACGAACGTTCGGACACAGCGTATTGCACAGTGGCAGCGTTCGATCATTCCGACAGCATCCTTTTAGCAGATGATGCCTGTTTTGTTTGCGACTGGCTGGTGCACCATCCCTACACCGGGGCTGATTCATTGCTTACGGAAATCGCTTTCATACCGTCAGACGCATCGCATCACGCTATTTCTCAATGGGCATTCTTCTCTCGGCCCTGCCTGAATGGAGATTCCCGCGCTCCTCCGGCCATAGGCTAATTTAGGCTCTTCAACGTCACCTTTTCTATTATACTAAGGTATCTGACCAAAGTCCGAGACCGAAGAATCTTTTATACCTCTTTTACCAATCAGTTTTTTTCACCAATCATTCTATGCTATGAAATGGATTTCGTATGCAGTCTATGCACTGCTATTCACACCAGTATTATTTGTTGCTTGTACTGAAGATGATGATGTTCCCCCGATAGAGAATCAGGAGGAAACGATCACGCATGTATCGCTTACCTTTACTCCCGAAGGCGGAGGCAATCCGGTTACTGCTACCTGGGTAGATGCCGACGGTGAGGGAAGTGGTGATCCGGTGCTAACCGATATCTCACTTGCAGCCAATACCACCTATACCTTAGATATTGCGCTGGTAAACGCCCTTGACCCGGATAATCAGGAAGATATTACCGAGGAAGTGGAAGAAGAAGGCGACGAACACATGTTCTTCTTCGGCTGGACCGAAGGTTTATTTCTTGATCCGACGGGTAATGGCAATATCGACAACCGCGCTGACCCAGTGAAATATGAAGATTCCCTTGATGATAACGGCTATCCGGTGGGCTTGGAAACGGAGTGGACAACCGGAGAGGTTGCCATGGGCACTTTTCAGATCATCTTAAAGCACCAACCTGCTATTAAATCAGCAACATCGAACACCAGTGACGGAGAAACTGACGTAGATGTAACTTGGGATATTAGCATCCAATAACCTTTATTATAAGTATGAGGAAGAAGTAGCCAGTCCATCTGGCTACTCTCTCCACTTATCCTGTACTCATGCGATTCATTCCATGAAGCATCGTTCAGTTTTTGCAACGGTATATAATAAACTATCTGTCATAAACCCATAAATATCCGACATGAAACACGAAGAGAAGTCGTTTGATGTGATTATTATCGGAGGAAGTTACGCTGGCTTATCAGCTGCAATGGCACTGGGGCGCTCCTTGAGGAATATTTTAGTGATTGATAGCGGAGCGCCCTGTAACCGCCAAACGCCCCATGCGCATAACTTTATTACCCAGGACGGACAACCACCCGCAGCTATTACTCAGGCGGCCAAACAGCAGGTGCTGCGTTACCCAACTGTCTCTTTCGCTCAGGATACCGTGACGGCCATCAGTGGAGTAAATACTGATTTTCAGATTGAGACTGCATCCGGGCAGGCTTTCCAGGCTAAAAAAGTGCTGTTTGCTACCGGTGTTAAGGATATTATGCCAGAGATACCCGGCTTTTCCGAATGTTGGGGCATTTCAGTTATTCATTGTCCGTATTGCCACGGTTATGAGGTAAGAGGCCAGAAAACAGGCATTCTTACCCAGGACGAAACGGCTGTTGAATTCGGCAGGCTTATCAAGAACTGGACAAAGGACGTAACTATTTTTACTAATGGAGCGGCAACTTTTGATCAGGCACTCACAACCGCCCTGAATATTGAGGTGATTGATCGGGAGATCAGTCAGATCAGCCACCAAAATGGACAAATAGAAAGTCTGGAATTTCGTGATGGCAGCTCCTTTCCGCTGGAGGCTTTATACGCAAGGCTGAAATTCCGGCAACATAGTGATTTGCCCAAGTACCTTGGCTGCCAGATAACCGAGGAAGGATTTATTGAAGTGGATGCCTTCCAGAAAACCTCGATCCCCGGTATCTATGCAGCCGGAGACAATTCTAACTGGCTCAGAGCTGTTTCTGTAGCCACTGCTGCCGGAACGAAGGCGGGCGCTTTCATCAATCATGAACTCATCCAGGAAAATTTTTAGCCCCTCAGTCAGCAGGGAGCACCTTAAACAGGTTTGTGAGCTTCACGCTGAGCAAATATGCACTTAGTATACGCTGGACGTAATAAATGCTACCTGCTGCTTTCTAAGCGAAAACGAACGATCGTGCTGGTCTGTATTGGCCCAGGTGCCGAATGAGCAGATTGATAAGAATATCCGTGAAATCTGAAAATACCTCTCTTTTAGGAGGTAATTCCTTCCAAAAGCACTGGCTAAAACAGAGCTAAATATGGGAAAAAGTGCCTCCATTGCGCTATTTCCCACTTAGGTAATACGTTTTTTCACTCACATATTAAGGCTGCCGACTATTATCTTACGGTCGTATCAGAAAACCTTTATCCGAATATTTTTCTGATAAAAGTGTAAAATAGCCATATACCCTATTTCTAATTTCAGGATAAAAAATTCATTTTAGGAATGATATATATAGCCTTACTTTTGCTCATCAGATGTTGCAACCCACATTCTTTGCTGTATCAACATAATTCTTTCTATATTTTTTTGATTCTATGCTAAAATTATTACATGAACTATGTTTGTTCAACAAAACGTAAATACTTATCCATTTAGCTAAAAAATGCTATTTTATTTTGATTAAGTAATATTTTAATTTTGTCAGTTTCCAGAAATCGTATTCTTTTTTGCCCTTCTCTATACAAATTATTACCTAATTCCCTCTGTTTCAATTTCGTACTGTATCTTGAAATCCTATTAGAAGTAGTAAATTTTGATTAATATTGTTTATGTTTAAATTCTAACAAAGGATAGCAATTATCAGAATTTTACAATGGCGAAACTAAAAAACATTATTAAGCAGTTATCCGACTCTGACTATACGTCCATACACGAGTCGTTGATTGAGAACAGTGCGGAGAAGTCAGCTTACCTGCTCAAAGCCATGCGAGAACGATCTTTATCCGATAATAAAATTATGGATGAACTGGGAGTAAACACCAATGCTTACTATACCCTACGCTCCCGCCTTAATCAGAAAATTGAGGAGTACCTTCTCCAGCAGATGGAAAACCCTCGCACCGACCTGATTAAGAAGGTGGCTAACATCAATGAGGTAATTTTCACAAAGAAACGTGCCATCGCGGTTGCTACCCTTAAGAAGATTGAAAAAGAACTATTAGATTATGATTTGCCGAGTGAGCTAACGACCATTTACAAAACACTTCGCAAGTTACATATCAATACTCCCGATCACTTTAACTTTTCGCAGCTTTATAACAAACATGTAGCGTATACATTAGCTGTTGATAAAGCGGAAGAGTCTCTGGCGCAGTATTTTAAAAAGTACGGTGATTACACCATGTCGCGCGACGAAACCACGCAACTGGAACTTACCCTGCTAACTGATGAGATGAATAACCTGTGTAACTTATACGAGTCGCACCGATTATATATTTACCAAAGCTGCCTGAATATTTTCCATCGCTTGTTTGTAGAAGGTGAGTCATACGACAATAACACCCATGAGCCAATTGAAGATATTCTTGATAGAATGCAGGAGATTCTGAGCAATTACTACCTGGATTCTATCTACCACCACTTGCAGTTGGTCTACGAACTTTTGCGTTTAGAGTACTACAACCATTACAAAGTATACCGAAAGGCAGAAGATTATTACGAAGAGGTAAACGATGCGGTAGATACGCTGTTAACCAACTACAGTTTACATTCGTATCCGGCACAGTATTTAATTAGTAAAATAGAGCGCGCCCAGCGTATGGGGAACGAAGAGTCTTTATATGAGGAAAACAAGATGCTTTTCCACGATTATGAAGGTGACAAAGACGATGTGCCAAAGTACGTGACCTACATCATGTATCGGGCCCTTTCGTGCTACTATGCCGGAGAATATAACAGTGCCGCACGCTGGATCAATAACTTGCTGAATGAGCTTAGCCTGAAAAAGTATCCGTATGCGCAACTGGAGGTAAAGGCGGTGCTTGCACTTCAGTATTGTCTTATGAACGATTATGATCTATTTAATCAATTGACCAATAGTATACAACGGCAGGTACGCTTGCTGGGCAAAGAAAATTGCGAGTCAATTGTAGTCTTCACCAAGATTCTGAAGATTTCTGTATCAGATGTTAAACGTGACAAATACAACAAGATAAAAACATTAGCAGAACGATTTGATCGTTTTGACATGAAACATTTTGCGCCCACCATGTTGATCAAAATGGACGACACATTTGTAAACAAAATGTGCTAATATAACACCTCTCTTCATACACGATTGAAAGTCGGGAACTATGTTTCCGGCTTTTTTTATGCCCATCCATTTCCATAACCGCACCTGGATGACTTCTCCCGAAACGATAGGACGCATGCTTGATACGCACACCACTTTTTTTAAACGACCAGTGAGCAACCCTACAAGACATTACTGTTTGCTAAGAAAGAATCTCGCTGATGATTTATCAATTACATAGTCCGGTCTCTTAATGAATATAATACTTACCAAAAGCATGAACTGCTCCTATTAAGTCTGAAGATCATCCGTCGATATTAGCAAAGCAATGCAGCCCTATTGATCAGGAAAACTGTCTGTGAATATGGATGAGGGGTTATGCGCTGAGTTGTTAGGCATCACAGAGAAGTCCTGAGCATTGGTGCTATTTTTCGCCAGACCGCTCCTCAATAGCTAAAAATAAGGGTTTTACAGCGCAAAAGTATCCGAATATTTATGCTCGGTCACTTATCAAAAACCAATAGGAGAGTGGTTAAAAAATCTCAGCATCTATTTGGGAATCAATCAAAATAACCAAACCCGGTATTGCCCGTTGCGGTGGAAAAGCTTGCTTATGAAACAACAAAACCGCGTCTCGTTGATTAGACACGGTTTCCAAAAGCCAGAAAGCTAATTTCTTATATGGCAAGCTTCTCCAGATTCTTCTGGGTCAGCGGCTTATTTATGTATTGCTTAACGCTCGAGTATTTATGAGACTTATTTACGTCTTGTGGGTTTATAGAGGAAGTAAGCATGACAATTTTGCAATACTCTTTCGTTTCATCAGAAAGCTTTTCAAACTCATCCAGAAACTGGAAGCCGTCCATGAGAGGCATATCTATATCCAAAAAAATAACTTCAGGAAGTACCTGAGCACCGGTATCACCCAGTTTCTCAATATTTTTCAAAAACTCAATAGCGCTTTTGGCTCCCGAATGCGTATAAATATGATCACAAATGCTGGCTGCTTCTATCATCTTCTGATTGATGAGGTTATCAATCTCATTGTCATCAATCAGCATGACCGAACGATGTTTTTTTGCTTGTTCTGACATATTAGCTTAGTGCTTATTAATCTATAAATTAAGAATATATGCTGTTAATAGAATTATTCCTCTACCAGGTTTTATTTTAAAAAACCATAAAATTGCTACTCAGGTAATATTAACCTCAAATATGGTGCAAAATACAAACTTGAATTGAAAAAAAACTAAGTAATTTAAGATTATACTTACTTTCCAAAAATTAAATTTTTCTCAGAAAAAGCGGTACTGAAAATACAATTATGTGGTATCCCATGCAGCTTTTCTCGTAATTGAGAAGAAAAAGCACCTTTATAATTCGTAAATTCTCAAAAAGAGAAGCTTTAATTCCCTTTTATTTACCATCCAAACCCATAAAATGTTTTCTCTCCGGCAGCAGTATACCCTTCAATAAGTATTCCTCCCTGCTTTTCCAGCATTACTTCCTCCAGTTCTTTCGCATTTTTAATACTACTTTTATCAATAGAGGTAATAATAAATCCTTCCTCTAATCCTGCATTTTTCCACTTACCATCACTCAGCCTCAATATCTGGGCCCCACCATCGATACTAAGCTGCTCCAATGTCTCAGGAGAGGGATCGCCAAAGATACCTCCTTCAAAGTCTATCCGCTGAGGCTTCTGTACCATATCCGTATTCCCCATCGTATTTCTTAGCGTCGCATAAACCGTTTCAAACTCTCCCTTGCGCCAGAAGGTTACCTTTACCTCATCACCAGGGCGATTACGAGCAACCAGTTCCTGAAGTTCGGCAACATTGCCTACAGCACGGCTATCAATCTCAACAATCACATCTCCCGGCTCCATTCCCGCTTCGGCAGCAGCACTTTCCTGAGCCACGCCTTCAATAAATACGCCGGATACCATATCCAAACCGCGCTCGCTGGCCAGCTGAGCATTAACATCCCGAATAGATACTCCCAGCAACGCGCGCTGTACTGAGCCAAATTCCAGCAGATCATCCATCACTTTTTGTACCAGTGATACCGGCACCGCAAAGGAATAGCCAGCGTACGATCCGGTGGGAGTAGCGATGGCCGTATTGATACCAACCAGTTCCCCTTTTAAATTCACTAATGCTCCTCCGCTGTTTCCCTGATTAACCGCCGCATCTGTCTGAATAAAAGATTCTATCTGTCGATTGTCTCTATCGTGTAATATATTGATGTTACGGGCTTTGGCACTTACAATCCCTGCCGTAACCGTAGAGGTGAGCGTACCAAACGGATTCCCGACGGCCAGCACCCATTCGCCAACGTTTACATGATCAGAATCTCCAAAAGGAACAAAAGGGAAAGGAGCGGCCCGATCATCAATTTTAATGAGGGCTAAATCGGTGGTCGGATCAATACCGACAATCTCCGCCTCATAAAAGCGATTATCATCCAACGTTACTTCAATCCGATCCGCCTCTTCTATCACATGGTTGTTTGTCACGATGTAGCCGTCGGCAGAGATAATTACCCCGGAGCCCGACGATCGGGAAGGGCGCTCTGAATCGCGCTCGCCAAAATAATCGTAGAAATCCTCCAGTAAGCTGCTTCGAGCCCGGCGCGAACCATCATAAATAGATCTAATGAAAACAACACCGGGCTTTACCCGCTCGGCGGCATAAACGAAATTGATGCCATCAGGAATGGCAAAACTGGTATCAGCCAGGAAGTTGACGTTTGGGTACTGTACATTCTGCTGTTTCTCTTCAAAGCTGGAATAGGCAAATGTTGACTGGAGACCAAGATAGTGAGTAACTCCCACTGCCACCAACCCTCCTAACAAGGCTGCCAGGACTATTCCCAAAATAAATTTCCGCTGACTCATCGGCTCTCGAAAGTAAAATGTGCAATTATATGCTGTTAGTTATTAACGGCGTTGATTCACTTGTGTTATGAAATGAAAAATAATATACCTTTTCTTGGCTGATAATGCAATCCCGCACGAAAAATCTCATACCCCCTGATGAATTAGGAATGAAATAAGCTGTCGGATCACGCCTCTTCTTTTGACAAAATTTATAAGCAGAATAATTGCAATTTTCACTGTAACCCACTAATATTGCATTCCCAAAAAAAACAATCCTCCTTAGCTCAGTTGGTTAGAGCGGCTGACTGTTAATCAGTAGGTCGTTGGTTCGAGTCCAACAGGAGGAGCGTTAAAATCAGGCCCTGCATCTTTTTGTAGGGCTTTTTTTATGTTACCCCGCCCTGAAACTTAATCGGCATAAAGCCAGTGGTGCTGATCATACATCTACTGAGCTCCTTTCCTCACCGGGCCGACGGGCGATTGGTCTAGGTAATACATAATCAGATTCATCATCTCGTCGGTGGTATTCCAGCCGTAGGTCACTTGCTGCGGTGGCACATTCGGATTGCCGGGGTTATCGGCAGTATTATCATAAACCCCTTCACCATAGATAATGGAATTGACGGGCAGGGTGAGCGGCTCCTGAAATACATAGGTAGACTGCCAGTTAAAGTCCCAGTCGTTGACCCGCACCAGTGGAACTACTTCCCCGGCGGGAGTGATGGCGTAGGCCGTAAAGGATTTCCCCAGCGTATGCATGTGCGGTAGCACCGAGATCAACTGAATCTCGTGATTGAGCGGTGCCGAGCGCATGTAAAAGGTTTTTACCTCATTGGCCGGAATTACGAAGGGCTGGTTCACAATATCGTTTTCCCGCAGGGCGAAGGTCTTCACTTCCTGTCGTACGGGCTTTTTGGTGAAATATAGTTTTACAGTCGACTGGTCGGTGGCTTTCACTCCCGAAGGAGCGTAATGGACGTTGAAGATCAGATCACTGTTTTTCTTCAAAGGTTTTCCCGTGCCTTCGGGAAACACAATCGGCAGGTTGCCGGGTACCCAACCGTACATAAATTCGTCGGCCAGCGGAGTTTGTTGAAAGTCTTTGATGCGCGGATCGTATTCTGACAGCCCGTCAATGCCACGAATCTGGTTGGTCGTATCTACCATCACGCGACTATGGTGTACGTATTGGCGGTTACCCGCTTCAAATTCAATAGCTTTCAGGTAGACATCTTCCTTCAGGTTGGTCGGCACGCTGAAAAAGCGAAAATCCTCAATCCCGGTGTCGCTAATCTCGTAAGGCTGTGCCATGGTCAATACCAGATCGGGTTCGGCCTCAATATTTGGGCTATTTGCAAACTGTGGAGAAGCCAACGCCTTCTCTGGATCACCCTGCGGAGCCCCGTTTTCTACCCATACTTTAATCAGGTTAATCTCGTGGGGCTTAAGCAGTCGCTCGTTTTTATAACGCTGAAAAGTTGGATCGGCCTTCCAGGGAGGCATATAGCGGGTTTCGGTCACGTGCTGAATGAAGGCAGAACGCTTGGCTACATCCTGGTAGGTGATCAGCGGAAACGGACCAATGCCCCCTTCATGGTGGCAGGGTGCGCAATTCCGGTGAATGATATGCACAATATGATCATTAAAAGTAATCTGGTTCTGTGCATAGCCCATCTTTACCCACCCGAGTATTCCTAACAAAAAACAAATTCTTACACCGGTCATAAGCCGTTCAGCCAATTTTTCTTCTCCCTAACAAATTTTTTACCTTGCATCGTGCGTTTAACTTTTAAAAATACGCAATTCTTATCAATCCCATGCCCTACAATCTGGTGATCATCATTGGCTTCTTAGCATCAGCACTATGCTTACCCTTATATGGGCAGCAATGGCCCGCCGATACCTTCCAAACCTCTACCGCTCAGCCATTCCTTCCCCAGAAACTTCAAAAGCATACCGCTACGGTCGTATTATTTCTGGACCCTGATTGCCCGGTGACCCAGAAGTACGGAGCTACCTTGCGGAAGCTTTATAAAAAATGGCAGGAAGAAGATGTTGCCGTAGTAGCGGTGTATCCGGTAGTAGATATTGACAGTGCAGCAGTGGCTGAGTTTGCCCAGGCCTATCAATTTGATTTTACGCATGTGCTGGACCCAAAACTACGGCTGGCGCAGCACCTCCACGCCCGCATCACTCCTGAGGCCTACATCCTTGATTCCCTTGGGCAGGTGCGTTACCGGGGGGCGATCGACAACTGGTTTTATGAACTAGGCCGCTACCGTCGCGTGGTCACCAAGCACTACGTAGAAGATGCCCTGGCGGCTTACCTGGAGGGCTCTCCGCTGCCTGTAACCGAAACCGAAGCCATCGGATGTTTTATTGGAACCGGTATGGTAGAAGAACCTCATCATAAACCATAAGTTAGCCCGGCAAAAACCACAATGGGTACGGTAGTTCCTCAATTCCTTTTTTGTCATTCTTCCCTGCATTTGTCCTAAGCATATTCTTACCACTCGTTTTTCGTAAAGGAAAAAATTCTGCTTTAGGGAGGTATCATTTCATAATTTCTTTCCTTTTATTTATAAAAAGTGCCCTCTAAAATCTACCTTTCTGTGCCAGACCCTGAAAAGGATTGGTTTTCTCAGTTATAATTCAAGTTCAATAATGTATTCTACAACAACCGAAAAAATTCTTAGTGTCTGCCTGACCGTTCTGGCTTCTTCTTTCATATTTGGCTGTAGCAGTGTCCAGGAAAATAACCAGAAACCGGTATTCAATACCCCGGCCTTTAATCCCAACCCCACTTCGGAGTATCTTTCGCCGGAAGAGAGCATGAAAACCATTTACATGCCGGAAGGCTATCATGTAGAACTGGTAGCCAGCGAGCCGATGATTAAGGAGCCGGTAGCCATTGCCTGGGATGGAAATGCCCGGATGTATGTTGCCGAAATGCTTACTTACATGCAGGATGCCGACGCCAGCGGTGAGCAGCAACCCATCAGTAAGATTTCTCTGCTGGAAGATACCGACCACGATGGAAAAATGGACAAAAGCACGGTGTTTATTGACAGTCTGCTGTTGCCCCGGATGATACAGAGTGTGGGAGATGAATTACTGGTGAACGAAACGAATACCATTAATCTGTATAGCTACAAGGATACCGATGGTGATGGGAAAGCGGATGAAAAGAAATTGCTGTACAGGAATGATGACTACAATGTGAATGACGCCAACATGGAGCATCAACGAAGCGGACTGGACTGGAACCTCGACAACTGGATGTACCTGACGTATGATCCCATACGCTTCCGGTATACCGATGGCACCATAGAAGTGGATACGCTGGTCAGTGGCTCAAACGGGCAGTGGGGAGTGACGCACGATAACTATGGTCGCATCTTTTATTCCCGCGCTGGGGGGGAAATACCCGCTATCGGGTTTCAGATCAATCCGATGTACGGTACACTTGATTTTGGTGATCAGTACAGTGCGTCCTTTTCTGAAGTATGGCCGCTGATGGCTACTCCCGATGTGCAGGGCGGTCCTCTGCGATTACGGCCCGACCAAACCCTCAATCATTTCACGGCCCCCTGTGGGCAATCCATTTACCGGGGAGATAATCTGCCGCAGGATTTGGTGGGCGATTATATTGTCTGCGAACCCGTAGCCCGAGCCATCCGGCGAGCCAAACTGGTGAATGAACAAGGCAAAACACTGTTGAAGAACGTCTATGAGCAGCACGAATTCATTGCCTCCACCGACATGAATTTCCGCCCCGTAAACACCGCCACCGGACCAGATGGCAACCTTTATATTGTGGATATGCACCGCGGCATCATCCAGCAGGGCAACTGGACCCAACCGGGATCTTTCCTGCGTGAGAAAATAGATAGCATTGGCTTAGCAAATAATGTAGGGCACGGGCGAATTTACCGGGTAGTACACGATGGGTTTGAGGCAGATCCTGCACCCCATATGCTGGATGAATCTACCGATGATTTGGTAGCCTACCTGGATCACCCCAACGGATGGTGGCGAGATAATGCGCAGAAAGAAATCATTACCCGAAGAGATCAGTCAGTGGTACCTGCCTTGCGCGACATGGCGATGGGCGACCATGGCCTCTTCTCAAAAGGCCCCAGCCCCTTAGGCAGAATACATGCTTTGTGGACGTTGGAAGGAATGGGGGCGCTGGACAACAAAGTTTTGATCAGTGCGATGGATGATGAAGATGCTCAGGTACGAAGAACAGCCATCTGGGCCAGTGAACCTTTGTTAAAAGCCAACGACGACGCCCTCATTGAAAAAGCAGCTCAGTTAAAAGATGACCCCAGTGATGATGTACAGGTTCAGTTACTGCTTTCGCTGTACTCCAGTTCATCCGATCAGGCGCAGGCGACCGTTCAGGAAATACTGGATCAGCACCCGGATCATGAAATGCTCGTAGCTACGAAGGATGCGCTGGATAAGAACGAAGGCGTGCGAGCATTTGGCAGTAAACTGGGTAACCTGGCCAAGGCCGATCGCGATCTTATTTTGCAGGGTTCCAATATCTTCAAATCGCTCTGTGCCAGTTGTCATGGTGCGGATGGTAAAGGCTTAGCCATTGGAGGTGCAACTATGGCCGCGCCTCCTTTAAATGATTCTCCCCGTTTGGCATTTCTGGAGAAAGATAATACGATAAGGATTTTATTGCATGGGTTAGAAGGCCCCATCGACGGGAAACAATATTCCAGTGTAATGCCCGCCATGCACGAAAATAGCGATGAATGGATTGCTTCGGTAGTAAGTTATATCCGGTATGAGTTTGGCGGCAGACCGCCGCGTAACCCCAACTATATTCCCGGCATGGCGCTACCCGCCGAAAATCATGAAGCTGGTTTTACGGTTAAAAAAACTATTTCTCCGGTAGTGACCCCGGAAGAGGTGAAGCAACTTAGAGAAGAAACCAGCGAAAGAAATACCGCCTGGACGCTGGAAGAACTACCGTCTACCTCCAAAAGTGAGGCAGCGCAGTAGCACGCGTTTTTATTCAAGCTTCAGCTTTTTTACCGGGTTTACCAGGGTCGGCAAGTTTGCCGAGATCCTTAGAATGCTTCTTCACGCTGTCGGCGAGCTTGCCAAGCGGTTCTTCTACGTCAAGAAGTATTTATCAGACATCGCCTAGAAGGAATATCTATTAAGTACCTGGTTTAAAGGCAACTTTGTAGTACATTAAATGAAAAACCTATGATACTCACGAAAGAAGAAATCGAAAAGATTATCTTTTGCCTCCTCAGAGTCACCGGGCGCCGGCCGCTCAAAGAGGACTCTGAGTATCTTAGAACTTAGAACGTAGTTCTGTGGGCTTAATAAATGAACCGTAATAATCTTTATTATCTATTATGAGGTTGTGGTGGATTGTTATACCGATGAAGAAGCCAATTCGGGATGGGCCATCTATATGATCAACTTAAGGATACACTTATTGAATTTATTGGCCAGTAAGTAGAATTTGTGGTGGTTGCGGTATTCACATTTTCTTTACCAGTTTAAATATCAAATTGATCTGTATAAAGACGAAACAGAACCTGTCTGACAAATGAGTCTCGATAACATCTTAACCCAACTGCACCACCTCACGGACCCGACCTACCTGCCCAAAATGCAGCGCTTTGGTATCCCTACCGAGCGGGCTCTGGGCATTCGTATGCCCTTGCTCCGGCAAATCGCCAAGACCTACCGGAAGCAACACGCCCTGGCCCTGGACCTGTGGGACGCGCAGATCCACGAAGCCCGACTGCTGGCCACCCTGATCGACGACGCCCCACAGGTGACCGAAGCCCAGATGGAAGACTGGGTAGCCGACATCCGTTCCTGGGATTTGTGCGATCAGGCCTGCGGTAATCTGTTCTGGAAAACCCCGTATGCGTACTCCAAAGCCATCGAATGGTGCCAACGGTCCGAAGAATTCGTGAAACGTGCCGGCTTCGTACTCATGACCGAACTGGTAATTCATGATAAGAAGGCTACCGATGCGCAGATCGTCCACTTCTTTCCCTACCTGGAAATGGAAGCCTACGACGAGCGTAACTTTGTGAAGAAAGCCATTAGCTGGATGATCCGTCAAACCGGAAAGCGCAACCTGGCCCTCCATCAGGAGGCCATGACTCTCGCCCGCGGCCTCTCCAAACAAGACAATCGCCCCGCCCGCTGGATTGCCCGGGATGTGATGAAGGAGCTACGCAGTGAGCAAGTGCAAAAGAGACTGAGGAAGAAGTAATCCGTGGGCCAGCGGTAGTGAATCATGTCGGCAGCAGTCACATCCTGCCTTCCCCTTTTGAATCTTCGAATAAATGCTATCTTTGGGCAGTCGCTAAACAATCACAACCTCCTTGAAAAAACTACTCATTACGATCAGCCAGGGCATCGACCACCTGAACGAGAAGGTGGGGCAGGGTGTGGCCTGGCTTACCACAGCACTGGTGCTGGTTATTATGTATGATGTCACCGCCCGTTACCTGTTCAATACCTCCTCAGCAGGGATTGTAGAAGTAGAATGGTATCTGTTTTCGTTCATTTTTCTGCTGGGTGCGGCGTACGCACTCAAGCACGACCGCCACGTGCGGGTGGATGTCTTTTATCAGAACTTTAGCTTGAAGCGCCAGGCCTGGATTAACCTTATTGGTTCCACCCTCTTTCTGATTCCATTCTGCATCGTTGTGATTGTTACTTCCCTGAACTTTACGGCCAACTCCTGGGCTATTCAGGAAGGCTCGCCTGACCCGGGAGGGCTACCCGCGCGTTATATCGTGAAAGCAGCCATCCCCATTGGGTTCGTCCTGCTGCTACTGCAGGCTATCTCGCTGCTCATACATTCCGTCCTTACCCTTATCGAACCTGCTGAAACTCGCCCCCAACATGATTGATGCGCTGCCGCTGATTCTTTTCCTGCTCATTTTTATTCTGATTCTGTTCGGCTTCCCGGTAGCTTTTACATTGGGCGGAGTATCAGTGCTCTTTGGCTGGTTCGTATTTGATGTGGATTTCTTTTACCTGCTGGCCCTGCGGGTGTACGGTACCATGAACAATTATGTACTCATTGCTGTGCCGCTGTTTATCTACATGGGTATCATGCTGGAGAAATCAGGGCTGGCGGAGAGCTTGCTGGAAACGATGGCCCTGCTGTTCGGAAAGTTTCGGGGTGGACTGGCCATTGCCGTAGTGGTGGTGGGAGCCATGCTGGCCGCTTCCACCGGGATCGTCGGGGCTACCGTGGTAACCATGGGGCTGATCAGCCTGCCGACCATGCTTAAGCGAGGCTACAGCCCCGAGCTGGCCACCGGCACCATTGCATCATCGGGAACGCTGGGGCAGATCATCCCTCCTTCGGTGGTGCTGGTCTTGCTGGGCTCCGTACTGAATGTGTCGGTCGGAGATTTATTTACCGCAGCACTGATTCCGGGCATGGCTCTGGTCGGTTGCTACTTACTGTATGTTATTGGTATGGCCTATTTTAAGCCCGAGCAAGCCCCCCCGATGCCCGCCGAAGAAGTCGCCCGCTTTCGGGAAGGGAATATGCTGGGGCAGGTGATGAAAGCCTTCGTGTTACCGTTCTTACTCATTGTGGCAGTATTAGGCTCTATCTTTGCAGGCATTGCTTCCCCTACCGAAGCCGCCGCCGTAGGGGCTTTTGGCGCCTCCGTACTGACCATTGTTCAGGGAAAATTCACGCTACAGGTGCTGAAAGACGTGATGCGGGAAACAACCCACCTCACCTGCATGGTGTTTATCATCCTGATAGGAGCCACTGCTTTTGCTTTGGTGTTCCGGGGATTGGAAGGCGACCGCTACCTGGTACGGCTGATTGAAGAGGCGAACCTCTCACCCATGGTATTCCTGGCTATTGTCATGCTCGTGGTATTCATTGCCGGTTTCTTCATCGATTTTATCGAAATCATCTTCATCATTGTTCCGGTCGTGGCCCCCATCTTCAGCCGCATGGGCATCGACCTGATCTGGATTGGAATCTTACTGGCGCTTAACCTACAGACCTCTTTTCTCTCTCCCCCCTTCGGGTTCTCCCTCTTTTATCTTAAAGGCGTAGCTCCACCGGAGATCACCACCGGACAACTCTACCGGGGTATTGTGCCTTTCATCATCATCCAGCTGATCTTTCTTGCCCTGGTTATCGCTTTTCCGGGCATTGTTACGGTGCTGCTGGATGAATAATGCTCAATGATTGGTGATGAGTGAATAATGAAAAGCTACAAACCCTTCATCAATCATTTAAAAACAGCCCGGCGTAAGTCAGGTTAAGTATTCATCATTTTTTCACCTGCCTATGACCTTACGTAAAATTCAGCGCTGGCTTCGAAAGAGTTACTTAAAAATTATCACCAGTATTGCCTTTATTCCGTCGTTGCTGGCCGTTGGTTTTTTATCGCTCTCATTGTGGACGCTCTACATTGATGAATCTTCGCCCGAAAAGCTGATTAGCTATTCGGTCAGTGTGCAAAACCTTATTCATCCGGACAGTGCCCGCTCCCTGCTCAGTGCTATTACCGGAGGGATGATTTCCCTGATGGTATTCAGCTTTAGTATGGTGATGATCGTCCTGAGCCAGACCGCTTCTAATTATTCCCCCCGGGTGCTACCGAACCTGATTGGACAGCGATTTCACCAAATAGTAATGGGGACGTATCTGGGCACCATTCTTTATACCATTGTCGTTCTGTCCAGCATTCAATCTAAATTGTATGTATTTCAGGTACCCCACTTATCTATTGTACTGTCTACTTTGTTTGGCCTGATTAGTCTGGCGATGTTCGTGGCATTTGTCCACTCTATTTCGCAACACATTCAGATAGGAAATATCATTCGGAGCCTGCATAGCGACACTTATAAATCATTGAGCCACCACCTGGATAATACTGAAAGCATCGTGGAGGCAGAACTTCCCAGTGCCCAAACCTGGCTGGCCGTCAACAGTCCAATATCGGGTTACCTTTTCGGAATGAACAAAAGTGCTTTGGTGAAATTTTGCAAAAAAACGAGCACGGTCGTCTGGATGGCGGTTCCCTGGGGAGTTTATGTTCACCGGTGGCACACGTTGCTGCGGGTTAATCGCCAACTGACTGAGGAGGAAGAGAAGGTTCTGCTAGATATTTTTATTTTTGAAAGTGAAGAGATCGTCTCGCAGAATTATGCGGTCGGATTCAAGCAACTGGCCGAGATAGCGGTGAAAGCTCTGAGTCCGGGTATTAATGATCCGGGAACGGCCATAGAAGCAATTGACCGGCTTTCTGATCTGTTTACCTCTCAGATGAATAATCAGGATATCCCTATTATTACCGATGATCAGGAACGGCTGCAATGGATTGGCCGGCCGGTTTCGTTTGAAGAGCTCTTTATCTGGTGCTGGACCGCCATCAAAGATTATACTGCCCAGGATACAGTGGTGCTATACAAACTCATAGAATGGCTGGAAACGATGGTACACACCGATGCCACACATCGCTACACGGCCGTCCTGACCTCAACCCTGTCCGACCTGATGGATCACATACGATTGAATGTCAAAAGTCAGGTTGATCAGCAAAATCTGCATCACCGCATTCAGCAGCTACTACAACGATCCTCAAACAAAGCTTTGAATGAGGCTGTACAGAAAAAGATTAATGGGTAATCCGCGAAAGCTTCAGTATAACTGTATTTGCTCATTTCCCGGCTTTTTTGCAACTTATAAGGCCATACAACCACTTAACTATGCGCACCTTCCTACCCATGCTTTTATTGATGATCAGTACGTTTGTCAGTGCTCAGTCTGCGCCGGAAAAGCCCGTGCCGTGGCCGGAAGGGAAGCAAGTAGCGGTGAGTCTGAGTTTCGACGATGCTCGCCCCAGTCAGGTCGATGTGGGTACTCCCTTGTTAGACCAGCACAAAGTGCAGGCTACGTTTTTCCTCGTGCCGGGTAGCATGGAGCAGCGACTTTCTCAATGGCAGCAGGCAGCCAAAGCCGGACACGAAATGGGCAACCACTCGCTGAACCATCCCTGCACCGGAAACTTTCCCTGGTCTCGCCACAAAGCCCTGGAAGAATATTCGCTCAGTCAGATGAAACAGGAGCTGATGGAAGCTAATCAGCAGATTGAGGTATTGCTAGGAGTAGCTCCCTCCGTATTTGCCTATCCCTGCGGGCAAACTTTTATTGGAAGAGGAACCCATACCGAAAGTTATGTACCACTGATCGCCGAACTGTTTGCCGTCGGGCGAGGGTGGCTCGATGAATCACCAAACGATCCGGCTTTTTGCGACATGGCACAACTGCTGGGTATCTCCATGGACGAACAGGATTTTCCCGCCATCAAAACACTTATTGAAGAGGCTAAACAAAACCACCAATGGCTGGTACTGGCCGGACACGATATTGGAGAATCAGGTAGGCAGACTACCCGGACAAGCATGTTAAAAGAGCTGTTTCAGTATGCGCAAAACCCTAAAAATGGTGTTTGGCTGGCTCCCATTGGCACGGTTGCTGCTCATATTCAACAGCAAAAGCCCTAACCGCTTTCTGCTCACGGCTTCTTCTTAGCCGACCTATAAAACACTATCGTATACCTAACATCTTAATAAATTTTCTGTAATCAACACGGTTGACGAAGTACAGACAATGATTCTGCCGGTCGCAGCGTTGTAGAGCTACCGGCACGCATTTGTCCCAATGAATAAGAATTATGGCTTCCGGAAGAACACATAATGTAGGCACTCTGGTACTGACCCCCATCGCGGCCTGGATAGCCTGGGAACTGAGCCATCATGATACCATGACGGCCTGGCTGGCTGGAGTAGGCTGTTTCTGCGGCATCTTCATCAGCCCCGACCTGGACATGCGTCAGCGAACGGTGTCTGAAACCACATTGCTTCGCTGGTCCCTGGGAATCGGCTATGTCTGGATCTTTCTATGGTATCCCTATGCCATGATGTTCCGGCATCGGGGCGTCAGCCACACTCCCCTGATCGGTACCGTCACCCGGGTGCTGTACTTGTTAGGAATTGCTATTTTGGTGCAATATGCCGCACATACGTTATCCGGAGCGACCTGGAGCATCTGGCCCTGGGCTGAGCAGTACCAATTAGGCATTGCCATTTTTATAGCCGGCCTGGCCGTATCCGACCTCGGCCACTGGGTGCTGGATCATGTGTAACTAAACCAGCGAACTAAAGTTGGAGTAATAAATCTGCTCATTGTACGGGGTATAACGGCTCATCTGTTTTTGAAAAGCCGCATAGGAATCATACGCCTTTTTTGCCAGCGGGTCCTGTTGGGTCATATCAGTCACCACCTCTTCGCTATACTTTCGGAAAGTAGCCAGTACATCGTCGGGAAAGCGACGAAACTGCACACCTTCTTCTTCGGCCAGCTTGATGGCATACAGGCTGTTCATGGATTCCGACTGGCTTAATGACCAGCTGTTCAGCCACGCCGTAGCCGTATCGATGATCGCTTTCAGGTCACTGGGTAGTTCTTCGTATTTTTCTTTGTTGACAAATAATTCCAGGGCGGTGCCTGGCTCGTGCCATCCGGGATAATAATAATATTTTGCCACCTGATAAAAACCCATCTGATAATCATGAAAAGGGCCAATCCATTCAGTAGCATCAATGACGCCCCGCTCGAGGTTGGTATAGATCTCGCCCCCGGCTACGAGTACCGAAGTGCCCCCCGCCCGATTAAAAACCTTCCCGCCAATCCCCGGAATCCGCATCTTTAGCCCCTGTATGTCTTCTATACTGCGGATCTCCTGGTTAAACCAGCCGCCCATTTGCATACCTGTGTTGCCTCCCGGATACGGAATCAGGTTAAAATTGGCATAAGTCTCCCGCCAAAGGTCTACTCCGCCGCCCCCGATCAGCCACCCGTTCATCTGCTGAGCATTCATGCCAAAAGGAACGGTAGAAAAGAACTGCGCTGCCGGAAGCTTCCCGGCCCAATAATACCCTGCTCCATGCCCGACTTCCACTGCCCCGCTACTCACCGCATCGAACACCTCCAGGGCTGGCACCAACTCACCTCCGCCATACACCGTAATTTCCATGCGTCCACCGGACATTTCATTCACCCATTGGGCAAACTTATTACACCCTTCGCCCAGAATAGGAAAATTGGGCGGCCAGGTGGTCACCATTTTCCAGCGAAAGCTGTCATTAAAGTTGATGTAGGGGCCTTGTTGTTTCTTTTGCGAAGGCTCGGTACATGAGCCCAAAGCGGCTCCGGTGGCCGCAGCAGCGCCCTGTAGTAAAAAGGTTCGTCGATCAGTCATACGGGGTAATTTACGGGGAAATGGCTAATTCTAAAAAGGAAGGGAACGTGTGCTCTCGAAAATAGGTTAAAAAGAAAATCAATGGTAGGATTTCCACCGAAATCACTATCTTTGCAGTCTTTTTGCAATGATGGACGAGATCCATCAATGTTTAACAAAACAAAATTATGGCAGTAAAAATCAGATTATCGCGTCGAGGACGCAAGAAACTGGCAATTTACGACGTGGTCGTAGCTGATGCCAGAGCACCACGAGATGGTCGCTTTATTGAAAAATTAGGTACCTACAATCCCAATACCGACCCCGCCGCCATCGTCTTGAACGATGATAAGGCGCTGGATTGGGTGATGAAAGGTGCCCAGCCCACCGATACCGTGCGGGCCATGCTTTCGCATCGGGGAATCATGCTTCGCAAACATCTCCAGGTTGGAGTGAACAAAGGAGCCATTACCCAGGACGAAGCTGACAACCGTTTTAACGAATGGAAAGATGCTAAGGACGCTAAGGTGGAAGGCAAGAGAGAATCACTGACGCAGAAGCAGGAACAGGAACGAGCCGAACGACTGAAGCGGGAACGCGAAGTAAACGAAGCTCGTCTTAAAGAACAGGAAGCTGCCAATGCGGCTGCAGTTGCCGAAGCAGAAGCTGAGGCCGCTGAGGATGTAGCGGAAGAGCCTGCAGCAGAGGCCCCGGCCGAAGAAGCAGTAGCAGAAGCTCCGGCTGTGGAAAAAGAACCGGAAGCAGCGGCACCCACCGAAGAAGCACCAAAAGAAGAAGCTCCGGCTGAGGAACCCAAAGCAGAAGCCGCTAAACCGGAAGAAACTGAGGCTACCGCCGCTCCTGAAGAGGTGAAAGCTGAACCGGAGACGGAAGCAGCAACCGAAGAGGCACCAGCTGAGGAGGCTAAAGCAGAAGAAGCACCCGAAACGGAAGCTGCTCCTGTAGAAGAGGCTCCCAAGGAAGAAGCTAAAACCGAGGAAGCTCCCAAGGCTGAAGAGCCAGCAGTAGAAGAACCGAAGGCCGAAGAGTCTCAGGCAGAAGCTACTGAAACGGAAGCCCCAAAAGCTGAGACTGAAGAAAAACCTTCGGATGAAGCCGCTTCGGATGAAGCCTCCAAGGAAGAATCTTCTGTAGAAGAGAAAGAAGAAGAGGAGAAAAAATAAGTATTCATGCGCATTGATGATTGCTATCAGTTAGGATACGTCAGCAAGACGCATGGACTGCAGGGAGAAATCAGCGTCATGTTGGACGTGGATGTTCCCGAAGCTTATCAGGAATTGGAATCAGTGTTTTTGGAGTTACCTAACTCCGGAACACTGATTCCTTTTTTTATTGATACCATCGACATTCAGGCGAAGCGGGCGCTGGTGAAATTTGAGGATATCGACAGCATAGAGCAGGCGCAGGAGCTGATCAAGGCCAACTTATATCTTCCGTTGGACACCCTGCCTGAATTGGAAGAAGACCAGTATTATTTCCACGAAATCATTGGCTTCCAGGTCGTTGACAAGCAACTGGGTGCCTTAGGAACGGTCAAAGATGTGTATGCCGGAAGCGGGCAGGACCTTCTCGCTATGGAGTATCAGGGACAGGAAGTACTGATCCCGATTAATGACGAAATTGTGCCCCGCGTCGATAAACCTGAACAAACCGTTCACGTAAATCTGCCTGACGGTCTGCTGGATTTATAGCGAACTTCCTCCTGATTGTTCTTTTCAGGAAACCCCTTCCTTCAAACTTTTTAGTCTGAAGAAATTAATCACACCACCCGCCAAGATCGCTTTGATTTGGCGTTGACTTAGTGTATAAGTCATATCGTAAGTTTGGTTTTTGGTCGTGTTTTCCACCTGCACATTGTCGCCATTCTCCAAAGCACTGCGCAAACCGCTCAGTTTAATCACATCCCCTTGCTCAATGTTGTCATAATCGTCGCTGTTGACAAATTCTAAGGGAACAATACCAAAATTTACCAGATTTTGCCAGCCGATACGAGCGTAGCTTTTGGCCAGCACAGCCCGCTGTCCCAAATAGCGAGGTGCCAAAGCTGCATGCTCCCTGCTGGAACCCTGGGCATAATTATCTCCGGCTACCACAATGTGTCCGCTATACTCCTTCTGAGCTTCCTTCGCCCGGTCAAAAAAGGTTTGGTCAATCACATAGAAAGCCCACTCGCTGATTTTAGGAATATTACTACGGAAAGGCAGTACATCCGCTCCGGCTTTTAATATTTCATCGGTGCTGATATTGTCTTTCATTTTCAGCAATACGGGTACTTCGTAGGCATCTTGTAATTCATCGAAGTCCGGCAGAGATTTCACATTGGGTCCCTTCTCAAGTCTCATCACATGCCCGTTTTCCGGCGGCTCTATCAACAAATGGGTATTAATGATTTCTTTTTCAGCCGGAACGTATTCCGGGTAAGAAAGGCCATGCGTCTTTTCCAGATCTCGCGGGTCGGTGATCTTACCGGTTAAGGCAGCGGCAGCGGCAGTTTCGGGGCTGCATAAATATACCTGATCATCCATTGTGCCCGAGCGACCGGGAAAGTTGCGGGGCATGGTGCGCAGACTGATCTTGCCGGAGGCCGGAGCCTGGCCCATGCCAATGCAGCCCATACAGCCTGCCTGATGGAAGCGAGCACCCGCATGAATCAGGTTTTTGAAAGCATCCGTAGCCGACAAGTTTTCAATCATCTGTCGAGAGGTGGGATTCACATCAAACGAAACATCCGGATTGATGGTTTGCCCCTTTACAATCTGGCTGACCGCCCAGAAATCCCGGAAACCTGGGTTGGCCGATGAACCCAACACAACCTGATGAACGGGCTTTCCTTCCACCTCGCGTACTTCAACCACCTTACCAGGGCTACTTGGGCAGGCAATCATCGGTACCAGGTCATCCAGTACGATCTCGTCGTGTTCATCGTAACTGCCTCCCTCGTCGGGTATGAGTTCCGACCAGGCATCCTCCCGTTCCTGGGATTTTAGAAAACGTTTTACTTCCTGATCCGAAGGAAAAACCGTGGTGGTAGCCCCCAGTTCGGTTCCCATATTGGCGATCACGTGGCGGTCCATAGCGCGCAATGAATCCAGGCCCGGGCCGTAGTACTCTACGATTTTTCCTCGGCAGCCTTTCACATCATAACGGCGCAGCATTTCCAGAATGACATCTTTAGCACTAACCCAGTCAGGAAGTTTGCCGGTTAACTTTACGCCCAGCACTTTGGGCATTTTGAAATAAAGGGGTTCTCCGGCCATCGCAAACGCCACGTCCAGCCCTCCGGCCCCCAGTGCCAACATGCCTAACGCTCCGCCAGCGGGAGTATGACTATCTGATCCGACCATTGTTTTGCCTGGTACCCCGAAGCGCTCCATATGTACCGGGTGACTTACGCCATTGCCCGGACGGCTATACCAAACGCCAAACTTGGCAGCGGCTGACTTCAGGAAAACGTGGTCATCAGCATTTTTGAAATCGGTCTGAAGCAGATTATGATCTACGTATTGCACTGATACATCAGTGGCTACGCGATCGATACCCATCGATTCCAGTTCGAGCATGACGAGGGTTCCGGTAGCATCCTGGGTGAGGGTCTGGTCAATCTTAATGCCAATTTCCTGGCCGGGAGTTAATTCACCGTCGACCAGGTGCGATTGAATGAGTTTCTGGGTAACGTTAAGTGGTGTGGACATACGGTTGGGAGGTTACAGTTAAAAAAAATACCAGTAAAAACACAACCGTACTCCGTAGCAAGTGTTTGGTAAGCTGCTCTACATCAGCTTATCAATCGCCTCCATCACCTTGCTGTAGTCTGGCTCCTGACCAATCTCCGGCACCAACTCAGCATAAGTAATCTGATTATTCTGATCTACCACGAACACTGCCCGGGCTGAAAGTCCTTTCAGGGGCCCTTCGGTAATTTCAGTATTGTATTTTTGGGTAAATTCTCCGTAGCGGAAGTCCGAGGCGTTCACCACATTCTCAATGTCGGCAGTTTCGCAGAAGCGCTTCATGGCAAAGGGAAGATCTTTGGAAACGACCAGCCCGGTAACGCCGGATTTTCCGCTTAACTGCTGGTTGAACTGCCGTGTTTCCATGGCACACACAGAGGTGTCCAGACTGGGAACTGCAATAATTACTTTTACCCCGTCCAGGGTCGATAATTTTTCATCACTCAGATTATCTTTCACAAACGAAAAGTCAGGAGCTGCCCCGGAAGTAGGAATATCACCTTTAATGGCGAAAGGGTTACCTTTTAGTGTTACAGAAGCCATAGTATCTATTTGGTTAGGTTAAACGTAAACGCCTAATTATACGGTAGTGCAGATCATTTGGCTAACTGTTCGCGACATTTTACAGTTATCATGAATAGAATCGCACGATTCTACCGAAAAAATCTTAGTTTAATGCAAAAGTCATAAGCTTCAACCCTATGCAACGCCCTACTTCTACGAATAAAAGCTACAAGCCCATTTTGCCCCGGCGGAAGGAATGGCCGGTGGTGAAGCTCAGCCGAAACCGAAAATCATTCGTGGATACAGTGGTCCGGAACAGCGCGGGAAAATTACTTGAACTGGCACCGAATATCAATGCACTGGTAGATGAACTGGAAGCTACGCTGTATAAAGAGAAATATCGTATACGAGAGAATCCCTGGGCGGTAGATCCGGAAGATGATCACAGCTTCTGGAGTTCAGTAAAAAAAAGGTTGGTTGAGATTTCCGGTTTACAAACCGATAATCTGAATCAGGAGGCCCATCAGAAAGCACAAAAGTTACTGGAAGAAATTACTGCCCGCTACGCGAATGAGATTGCCAGCAACTTTCGCCCTTCCTACTATCGGTTTGCCCGCCGGATGGTCACTTTTGGGTTTTCCCGCTTGCTCAATGCTTCACGAGTCAAGGGATTCGGCTCTCTGTTCAGTAATGAATATTCATTGCGAGATAAGATAAAAATTACCGGAGAGATTGAGCAATTGCGGAATCTGGCCCAACGTGGTACCATTGTGATGGTGCCCACCCACTTCAGCAACCTGGACTCTATCCTGATCGGCTGGGTTATCCATGAATTAGGCTTACCCCCTTTCATTTATGGGGCAGGACTCAACCTGTTCAATATTGGTATTTTTGCCTACTTTATGAACAGCCTGGGAGCGTACAAAGTAGATCGGCGTAAAAAGAATACAATTTATATAGAAACCCTAAAAGCATACTCCAGCCTGGCCATGCAGTGGGGTATCCACAGCCTGTTTTTTCCGGGGGGAACTCGTTCCCGGTCTGGTCGTATTGAAGACAAGCTCAAATTAGGGCTGCTGGGCACGGCCATGGAAGCCCAGCGAATTAACTACATGCACAGCGAAAAAAGTGGTGAGCCAGCCGAAAAGATTTTTGTGTTTCCGGTAGTACTGAATTATCATTTTGTGCTGGAAGCTCCCAGCCTCATTCGCGATTACTTGCAGCAGGAAGGGCAGGAACGATATTATATTGAGACCGACGAATACTCAAAATCTTCCCAGATTCTAAAATTCCTGCTAAAATTTTTCCGGCAGGGATCAGATATTTCGGTCAGCATCGGAAAGGGTATGGACCTGCTGGGGAATTATGTGGATGAAGAAGGCCACAGCCTGGATAAGCAAGGGCGGTATATCAGCATGCGGGAATATTTCTGTACAGGCAGTAACCTCACCCGGGACGAGCAGCGGGAAAATGAATATACCCGTATGCTGGGCGAAGCCATTTTACACGAATATTATCGGATTAACCGGGTGTTTTCCAGCCATCTGGTAGCCTTTGTAGCATTTGAACTCATCAAGAAGCAATATGCCTATCTGGATTTCTTCAGCCTGCTACGGTTATCAGAAGAGGACCTGATACTTCCCTACTCATTGTTCCGGGAAAGTTGTGAACAGGTACTACAGGAAATTTTTCGCTTGCATAAGCAGGGGAAAGTAGATATTGCCGAACATTTACAGCACGATATTGACGAAGTGATTACGCACGGGATCACTAATGTAGGGATGTACCATGCTCGACGGCCCCTGCTCAGGAATAAAGCAGGTGATATTGTTATTCCCGATCTTAATATATTGTATTATTACCACAATCGCCTGGAAGGGTACGATCTGCAACAAATACTCCACCCTAAGAAAAAGAAGCTCATTGAAATCGCTGAATAATCCCGTAGGTGTCGTTGGGGCCGGTAGTTTTGGTACAGTCGTAGCCAATTTGCTGGCTCAGAATAGTGATGTACTGCTTTATGCCCGCCGAGCAGAGGTGGTGGAAGAAATCATCCATGAGCGTCGCAGTGCCGGATACACGGTTCACCCTGGTGTGCAGGCAACCAATGATTTAGAGGCCGTAGTGGAGCAATGTTCGGTGCTATTTCCCATTGTGGCATCTTCCGGCTTTCGCGATACCATGCGAAGTTTGTCACCCTATCTTCGCCCTTACCACATTGTTATTCATGGCACCAAAGGACTGGATGTCTCCGCCGAAGCATCATCTCCACTTACCCGTGATCAGGTAAAAACCATGAGCGAGGTGATTCGCGAAGAAACCATTGCCGTGCGGATTGGCTGCCTGGCCGGCCCTAACCTGGCCCATGAACTAGGCGAAGGGCAACCCGCAGCTACGGTGGTCGCCAGTCATTTTGATGAGGTCATTCAAACCGGACAACGGTTGCTCCGCAATGACTTGTTTCAGGTATATGGCAACGAAGACCTCATTGGTATTGAACTCTGCGGCATTCTGAAAAACATTATCGCCATTGCTTCGGGAACACTGAGTGGCCTGGGGTTAGGCGAAAACGCGAGAGCCCTGCTCATCAGCCGGGGCCTTTGGGAAATGATGGCGATCGGTAAAGCCCTGGGAGGGAACCCCGAAGCATTTATGGGGCTGGCCGGAGTGGGTGATCTAGTGGCTACCTGTTTCAGTACGCATAGCCGCAATTATACGGTAGGCTATCGGTTAGCCCAGGGAGAAACCCTGAGTGAGGTGGTACAGGATATGGAAGAAGTGGCCGAAGGAGTGAATACTACCCGTATAGTGAAGCAACTGGCCGACTACTATCAGGTTACGGCACCCATTACCCGCATGCTCCATCGCATGTTGTTTGAAGATCTGCCCGCCCGCCGGGCACTGGAAGGGTTGATGAAGATTCCATTGGGAGAAGGAGATGATGTAGGTTCGCTGTAAGCAAAAAAATAGCCACCCAATCATTGAGTGACTATTTAAGCTGGGTTAATTATTTCGTTATTGATTTAAATCTACCAGGCGAATTTCTACCCGGCGACTTTCTTCGGCACTAACCTGCTTAGCCTCGGTGGCTCCGTGTCCACGGGCCAGGATTCTCCGTCGTACAATTCCCTGCTGGTTAAAGAAATTAAGTACTTCAATGGCCCGTTGATTAGAAAGTCGGTTATTGGTTTCGGCATCTCCTTCGGGAGAGGCATACCCGGTAATCTCAATGCCCAGATCCGGATGCTTCTTCATGGGGGCAATTAGCTGCGTAAGTACCTTGGTATAGGCATCTTCAATGTGGCTGTCGCCTACTGAGAAATACACCTTATAAGTTTCTGCCAGCAATGATTTATCGTAGTCAGACTTCGTTACCTTTTGATTTTTTTGCTTAATGGCCTCTTCAGTCACGTAAAAAGTGGGCAAGGTATAAATGGTTTCCTTTCCTACTTTTTTAGCTACCAGGTTATCTTCACCGGTTTCATCGTAGTAATAAGATACTCCCGCCGCCTCCATCTTTTCAGAATCCAGTGCATCAAAGTTTACGTTCTCAATAGGATTGGTTTTATACATCAGCCCCAGTAAGTAATCGTAGGCAGCGGTATCCGTAGAAGCAATAATGGATTCCATCATGTCATACAGATCCAGGCTGTCGTTTTGCACCAGCAACGCTTCATTGGCTACCCGCACCGACTTCTCTTTAGAGTTTTTAACATCGAAGAAGGCATTCTTAACCGATATCTCCTGTCCTACAATAACATCAAACTGCTTGATGGGCCTCAGCACAATTTCCTGATATAATTCGTAGAAGTCAGTCTGATTCGGAATATTAACATTCACTGTATAAGGTAAATACCCTTCCGATTCTATAATCAGATCATAGTTTCTGCCGGGAGGCAGAATAATCAGATAATTACCGCTACCAGCACTGGGACTATATACGTAATCTACCTTCTCGCTGGCCTCTACATCCACCACCTTGATCTTGGTAGGAATGGGCTGAGGATCAGTTTCACCGGCCAGTATTCGGCCTTTAATCAGCGTTAACGGAATATTGGACTCACTTTCCGGCATCTCAAAATAGTAGATGTCCTGCCCGCCTTGTCCTCCTTTGCGCTCGGAAGAAAAGTACCCCATTCTTCCATTCGCCGTCAGTGTAAAATAGTTGTCGTTGGTGGGGGTGTTGATAGGGTAGCCCAGGTTTTCGGGTTTGCTCCAAGCTCCTGCCACAAAATGAGCTTTGAATATATCGTTACCTCCCATGGTATTATGTCCGTTAGAGGTGAAAAATAGCGTGCGACTGTCTGGGTGAATGAACGGGGCATCTTCGTCGTATTCTGTATTTACAGTAGGCCCTAGGTTTACTGGCTTACCCCACTCACCATCTGGCTGCCGTTCGGCTTTGTAAATATCCATGCCACCAAAGCCATCCTGCCGATTGCTGGCAAAGTAGATGGTTTTTCCATTGGGTGTCATGCTAGCCGTCGTTTCCAGGTAGCGGGAGTTGATGTTGTTTCCCAGGGTAACCGGATTAGACCAGCCTTTGTCCGTTTGCTGAATGCTGTAAATGCTTCCGGTATTATTTCCTCCACCGATAAATACCAGCATCTCCCGTCCATCAGGAGAGATACCGGCAGTCCCGAGGGGAGCATCAGTTTTCAGCGCCAGCGGTTTGGGATTCTCCCATTGTTTAGCGCTGTTTTTCTTCGCCGTATAAATTTGCTCGATGACCCGACCTTTTTCTTCTCGCACGGCGGTATAGGCCATCATACTCTCATCAGCCGTAATCAGCGGGTTATACTCCGTATTTTCACTGTTAATGGCCTTAAAGCTATTAATTACAATACTTTTCTTCTCATTCAGGAGAAACAGCGCATTTTTGCAGACTTCGAGCTGGCGATTCACATCTTTCAACGCTTCTTTATCGTCGGCTTTCAGTCCCTTCTTATAAGTCTCAAAGGCTTTGATAGCCGGTTGAATCTGAATATCTCTATGATATGTTTGTCCCAGATAGTAATGCACTTCATTGGGAATATCAGCACTGGCCTGTTGAGCCTGGGCATTTTTCAGATAAGGCATCGCCTTGTACTGATCTTTCAGGTCAGCCGAAAAAGTATAGCAGACTCCGAGGCGGTAATGTACCATGGGATCGCTCACACCATTGTCTACCGCTTGCTGATAGAGTGGTAGTGCTGCTTCGTAATTTTTGGCCAGCAGAAAGAACTTATCTGCCCGATCGACCAAAGCATCATCTGAACCTTGCGCGATGGCCACCAAAGGCAATAAGAGCGCGAAAGACCATATTAATGTACCGTGGCGAAAGCACCAGGTTAATACTTGAAATTGAGTAAGGGTACCCATCATGTTCAGTGGTTTTCTATCAGTCCCTACGATCATATCTAGCATATTTACAGTTGATAGGCCCGGACATTATATACCCAGGCATTTTGCCCGAAAGCTAGGGAGATTTAACAGCGTAGGAAACGCTACTTCTTACGAAAACGCAGGCATGTAATTTTTTGCGTCACAATGCGCAAGAACCAGGTACTAGGATGAGCGAGAAAGTACTACCTCCCGGCGAATGGCCCGAAGCCGATCCAGCAGGGGTGGGTGGGAGTAATGGAAGAATACGTACCAGTGGTGGGGCAGCAGATTGCTCATGTTATGGGCAGACAGTTTCTTAAGCCCCGATTGTAAAGCCTCTGCTCCGTAGGTATGGGTGGCATACGCATCAGCCTCAAATTCATTTTTACGGCTAATAACGTTCATAAGCAGGCTGGTAAGGGTGCTTATGGGAGAATACAGAATACCGAAGGCAATCAGGTTGAGGTGAATGGAAAGTTGCTGCCCGCCCAGAGCGAGAGAAAGTTCTTCATTGAATAGCAACAACGACAGAATATAAAGCATGAATCCCACCTGAAAAATGGATAAAAACAAACCGGAGATGATGTGCTTCTTCTTGTAATGGCCTACTTCATGCGCAATAATAGCAACCAGCTCCTCGATGCTGTGCTGCTCAATAAGGGTATCATAAAGGACTACTTTCTTGTTGCGGCCCAACCCGGAAAAGAAGGCATTTGATTTACTGGATCGCTTTGACCCGTCAATCACATATACATTGGTGATGGGAAAATTTACCTTTTTGGCATAATTGGTAATGGCTTCTTTCAGCGGACCGTCTTCCAGCGGAGTAAGTTTATTGAAAAAAGGAACAAAAATGCTGGTATAAAACATATTCAGCAACACCATGATGACGGTGGCCACTCCCCAGAAATAGAGCCAGAACTGATCTCCCAACTCCATAACCAGGTATAAAAACATGCCTACAATCAACCCACCTAATAAAGCCGTGAGCAAATAGCCTTTCAGTTTATCCAGGAAAAACAGGCGGGGCGTTATTTTATTAAAGTCGAATTTCTCCTCAATTACAAAAGTGTGGTAGAGTTGAAAAGGTAAGTTCATAAGATCGGAAGCAATGAAGAGCACCCCAAAATATGCCAGGGACAGCATAATTGGCTGCGTGATCCAGTCGCGCAACTGATCATCGAGCCACCCGAAGAAGCCGGTTAGCAGCAGAACCACTGATACTACAAAGCCAAAAGTGGCCGTAACGGCACTGTAACGGTCATTGGCCTGTTGGTACGCCAAAGAGCGTTTGTAACGAGACTCGTCGTAGACTCCCCGAAGTTCTTCGGGCAAATCGTGTTTTTTGTTCTGACGGTTGAGGTAATCCAACACCCGCTCAATAATAAAATTGACCGTGATGATGGTGAGAATGATGAATAGAATCAGTTGTGCTTCCATAACCCAAATCAAACACCAAAGCTATTAAAAAAATTTGTTTGAAACCGGGAAGCTTCGTTTTGACAATATGTTTCTCCCTTGGTCAGTCTTCTGCTTATCATCATGTACAAGCGCCTGACGATGCAGGTTTTAAAACTTAGGACAAGGGATCTTCATGATGCTGCGCGGTGGTTTGCGCGGATCGCGTAATGAGAAATGATACACCAGAGAAATCTCATGTGCTCCCCCGCTCTGGATGCCCAGCCCCGAGATGGTATAATCAAAGCTATACCCAATATTCAGGTCATTCACGAGTAAACCCAGGAGTAAAATGACGGATTCATTATTTTCAAAATCTTCCAGTTGGGGAACAACCATGCCCCGGTACCATAAACCCACAACGATAGGCTCGTAGGTGAGGTAGGTCCCCAGATCAAGCTGATCGAAGTTGCCCTGCCGCTTGTACTGTGCCGTAGGAGTGATGCTGCGCTCCCGGCCTTTTTCATCCTCCCCCACCCGGCCAAAACCTGCCGGAAGCATAAACCGATAGCCTCCGTGGAAGGAATGCTTCATTTGCAGACGACTTACCTCACCAGTAATCGATTGGTTCGGGGTGGTGACGTGGCCAGCTGAGTAACCGAAATAGAAATTATCACTATAGAGAATACCGCCCAGCGTAAGATCAAAGAAGGATTTACTCAACCCGGTGTTCAGTGTTTCGCCGGTTACCGGGGAGATAACGCCGGTTTCATTTAATTGATCTCCGAACAAAAGTTTATCAAAGTTCAGGTCTCGATTGTAGAAAGCGGCCTGTACGCCGGGACGGAAAGTAAGATAGTCGGTCAGGCGCAGCTGATATGCATACTGTACGCCCATGCTGATGGATTGCAGGCCAGACAACCCTTCCCGGTCTCCGGTAAGGATGACCCCGACTCCGCTATTAAAATCTTCGAAAAAATGATCAAAGTATACCGAGGCCGTGGTAAAGCTGGCTTCTAGTGAAGGCCACTGGCTACGAAAATTCAGTCCGGCCCGGCTGAGTTCGGTAGACCCGGCAAAAGCGGGATTTAAATATAATGGGGCGGCATAATACTGCGAAAATTGCGGGTCCTGCGCCTGCCCCGGTTGAGATAACAGCCAAAAAGTGCCCGCAAGAAGTAAAGCTATACGTCGCATTCCCCTGGATTCTACTATAATACCAATCACCTGTTTTCAGTAAAAGCGTATAAATACATAAATTATTGTGAAAAGGCCAACTTTTCGTTATACGGCCAAAGATAGAACATTCTCTTTTGGGTAGATAAAGGGGTTCGGGCTAATATATTACAAAGACAGGTAAGCGCCGCTTTTTGTTTTCTACCTGTTTTTTACCTCAAATACCCGTTCTTTTCTTGCTTTTGTACCACAGCCGACGTAGCCTGCCGATGTATAACACACTAAAACGTTGAATGCACGTTATTTGCTTACATCGTACATGAAACGTACGGTTTTTTCGTTACTCTCATACATATATCTTCGCGTACCAAGCAAGTCAGGGCGATTATGGGGAAACACATTTTCCGAAGCAGGGGCATCTATATAAACCTGTTTATCTTACTACTACTCAGCGGCATAACCGATACTTTCGGACAGGACCGGTCTGATAATTTCTGGATTTTCGGCAGTACCGGAACCGGAATACAATTTGGGTTGGGAGATGATTCCCTAACCGATAATAGCATTAATGCCGAAGCATTAGGAACCGAAGGGAGTGCCGTAGCGGTCGATCCCACCACCGGGGACATTTATTTTTATACAGATGGTAGCGTGCTGTATGATGGTCATGGGCAGGTAATTGATCCTGGCCTGATTGGCAATGGTACAGGAAGCCAGCCTGTAGTGATCGTACCAGTGCCCGGAGATGATATTAGCGATGGGGAGCGAGAATACTATATGTTCGTCAACGATGGTGGAACCTTATATTACTATACAATTTCGGTGAATCTAAATGGTGGGGCCTATCCGGTAGTAACCGAAGAGAACGGACCTACTCCAATTGACATGGGCGGGGCGTTGATAGCCGAGGCAATGACCGTCGTCCCCAGTGCGGATGGTAGTAATTATTATCTGGTGGCTCAGGAAGGAGGCACGACCAGCTTTCAGGTGGTTGATGTAGCCGCACTGACCGCCACGCAGGTAACCACCGGTATTGCGTCTGCTTTTGTGGCACGCAACATGGAATACAACCCGACCACCGGACAGTTAGCCGTAGCGTACAACAGTGGAGTACACGTATTGGATACGGATGGAGCAGGTGGTTTATCATTTACTGAATCCGTGGGAGTTGGACAGGACGCATTTGACGTAGCCTGGTCGCCGGATGGCTCCAAACTATACTACAGCACCGGCACGGGCAACAATGTTTTTCAGCATGACTTCACCACCGGAACAGCCGCAGTAGTGCCCGGGGTAGGCGGAGTCGCCAATTTCGGCTTGCAGCAAGGCCCGGATGGTAGCGTGTATCATTTATACGAAGCGGCCGATGGTACTTTCCAACTGGGACAGATTACCATGGCCGACAGTGCTGCGAGCCTCGTGGCTTATCAGGATGGTCTGTTGAATGGCACCAATTTTGGCGGAACGCAATTCCCGCAGGTGGCTTTTGCCGCCGAAGGCGATCATACCTTTACCGTACAACAGATCGGGCAATGTACCAACAATCCGGTGCAGCTGATTCCTGAGTTCCCCGAAGGCACTTCCACTCCGGATAGTATGATCTGGCTGCTGCCCGATGGTCAGCAATTCAACGGCATCAGCCCGACCTTTACCCCTGAAGAAGCGGGAGGTTCAGCCGCCGTGGCTGCTTTTTGGGGCAGCGATACAGTATTTCAGCAAGTGCCTCTCACAATAGATGCATTCGATCTACAGATTCCCATCGTACAGGATACCACCATTTGCCCCGGCGATTCTACCATCCTCTGTGCAGCTCCCGAAAGCGGACAGGGGCAAGGCGGCGGCGGCGGTGGAGTCAATATTCCCATTGGCGGAGGGAGCGATAGTTGTGATCCGGGTAACTACACCTATTTGTGGAGTACCGGAGCTACTTCGCCCGACATCACCGTCACCGAAGCTGGCATTTACTGGGTTTTGGTGACTGATCCCCAAACTGGCTGCACGGCTTACGCCGAATCCAATGTAAAAGAGTACCAGGTGCAAAACCAGACCTACAATGTCTGGTACTTTGGCAATGGAGCCGGTATTGACTTTAACAACCTTTATGACAACCCCAATAACCCGGATGATAACGATGACGGCCAGGACAACGACGGGCAGGTTGTTGGCGTGGGCGACGGATCACAAACAGCTCCCGAAGGAGTGGAAGCCCTCTCCGATGCCAATGGGGACGCCCTGTTTTACACCGATGGCCGCACCCTCTACTTCGTAAACAACGGCAACCATAGCGTGGTACCCGATGCAAACGGCGCCCCCGTAGATCTTACCGAAGGAGCGTCAGGCGAGTCCGCCACGATGGTGGGAATGGTGCAGATTCCGGGCACCGATGCCTCCTACTATATTTTCACCGCGACCCCGGTGGAAGATGGTGGATATGAGCTGCGCTACGCTACCGTCAACCTCAATGGCTTAGATCCCACTACCGGACAACCCGGACCGGTGATCACATCCCATAACAATGTATTATTTGTCCGAAGCACCGAGCGTATTTCTATTCAGGGAGGACGTGGTAGTGCGGCCACACTGATCGTGCATGAATACGGCAACAATACCTTCCGGGCGTATCCCATCACCGAGCAGGGCATTGGTGCTCCGGTGTTTTCTTCGGTAGGTTCCGAACATAATCTGACCGTCGCCGAAGATGCCCAGGGCTATATCAAATTCGGAGGTGACTCCACCGGAACCGTTGTTGCCGTTGCTATGGGAGATAGTGTGGAACTGTTCAACTTTGATCAGGCCACGCTGGAAGTAACCGATCCGGTCACCATTGATTTTACCGGACGAGGCCAGCCCTACGGAGTAGAATTTGCCACCGACTCTACGGGCAATACGGTGCTGTATGTGTCTACCGACAATGGCATCTACGCTGCCACCGTTGAGCGACCTGTAGAGGAAGGAGAAACCATCAATATTGTGCAGGTAAGTGGCACCGGCGGTACTAGTTTTGGAGCCATCCAGCAGGGGCCGGACGGACAGTTGTACGTGGCACAACCGGGAGCTTCAAACTTAGGTACCTTAACCCCCAATCCCAACGATCCGGCCAATTCGGGTTATGAACCTGAAGGGCTTCCGGACGGTTTACCGGGTGGAGCTACTTCCACATTGGGTCTTCCCTCCTTTGTGAACCAGGGCGGCAATTCCTTCCCCGAACCCAATATCACGGTAGACGATGCCTGCGTAGGCAACGAGACCATGTTCTCCGCCCAGGGTCGCGATGATGTGATTGAAACCTATGACTGGGTGATTGTGCGGCTGAACGAAGACGGTACGGAAAGTTTTGTGGGGCTGACGGACTCTCTGAGAACAGAACAAAGCTTCTCCTTTGCCATTGACACCCTGGGCAACTACGAAGCCCGGGTCACCCTCTCCAACCCCTGTGATGTGGATACGGTGATGGTACAGGCTTTCACCATGGGCACCGCCCCGGAAGTCACCTTACCCGAAAGTGTGAACCTCTGCAACGGAGGAGTAGAACTCACCGCCGTAGATCCGGCGGATGATGACGGTACGCTCACCTTCCAGTGGATACAGCAGGGAGCCGATGGCGGAGGAGATCATCCCCCAACCAACACCATCCTGGCGACCGAACCGGGTTTTTACAATGTGACGGTAATGAATGCCGACAGTTGTATCAGTGAAGGCGAAGTATTTGTGGTGGACAATCGGCCCGAGATCGAGCTGCCCGAAGATTTCACGCTCTGCCAGAACGAAGAACGCGAACTGGATGTAGAATTTCCGAACCCCGGTGATCCGGGATATGAGTGGATCATCCTGGATGAGAATGATCAGGTGGTGACGTCCACCAATGAACCGGTTATTGAAGTCAGTGAGATCACCCCGGATGCGGGTATCTACCAATACACCGTGACCGTGACTGATGACATTGGATGCTTTGTGCAGGATACCGTGGTAGTAACGATTTTAGAATCACCGTCGATTGAATCTTCGGTGGTGCAATCATCCTGCGGATTAGATGAAGGAGAAATCACTATTAATGTGACTAGTGACCCAAATGAAACTTATACCTACACGCTTACAGACCGTACGGGTATCACTGTGGACTCGGGCACAGGTCTTACATTCACTACTACTACTTTAGGCGCGGGCGTTTACACAGCTACAGTTTCTAACTCCTTAGGCTGTACCACCACCCAGAATATCTCTATTAGTGATGCGAATGCTGACTTTGACGTCGCAGACCCTATTGCCCAAACCGGTTGTGACGATACCGGAGCCTTTCAGATAGAACTTTTGCCAGTTGACCTATCGAACTTTGATGGAGTAGATTGGACCATCTACGACGAGGATGGGGTTGCGGTACAAACTGGTAGAAGCCCCTCAACCTTAACATTTACCATTCCCGCAACAAATCCGGCACCGGGCAATGGGCTAGCTCCCGGTTTCTACAGCCTGGAATTTCAAAGTATACCAGGCGGATGTATTCAGGCATTAGATGACTTGGAAATTACTGTAGATTCGGTAGATTTTGACTTACCGGGGCTGATCAATGCTTGTGATCCAAGTGGAACTCCTGTTGCTGCGCTTGATCCGAATACGGGAGATCCGCTAAGTCCGGCAGGCAATCAATATAGATTTACCTGGACCAATATTACCAGTGGTGCTACGGCAAATGCAGGTCTTAATAGTCGAACAGCAAACCCTGTATTAATTCGTCAAACAGGCACTTATGAAGTAGAAGTCACCGATCTAACCGGTGCTGTTTGTCCGGCGACACAACAGGTAGAAGTAACGTTTGAGACTCCGCCAACCATTCAGGCCATTGTGCAGCTGGAAGATAATAGCTGTGAGGAAGGCGAGAAAGTGATCGGGGTAGAGTTTGTAGACCCGGATGTCGCCACCACGGATAATCTGATTTACGAATGGTCGGTCACCCTCGACGATGGCACGGTACTCACCAACATCGGAGCCTCCCAGAATATTACGATTGACCGCACCGGAGATTATTCGGTAGTCGTCCGGCGAAGAGGCGGGAGCAGCAGTTGTACACAGGCAAGTCGGCCTCAACGCTTCGTAGTCAATCAACCCATTTCGGTCGTTATTTTGTACGGTAGTGCCTGCGCCGATGGCACCGACATTCCGCTCATTGCCCGGGTACGCACCGATAATACGGATAGCTTACGCTACGAGTGGTACAATGCCGAAGGCACCCGCTTACCCGCCAGCAGCGACACGCTGTATCTGCGTCCGGATATGCCCGACGGTGAATATAGTGTAATCGTAACCCAACTGGTGGCCGGAGCGGAAGGTTGTACCGCTACTGCCGGAGCTAGCATTACCCGCAATCCGGTGCCAGAAACCAATCTGGCCAATGGGCCATTTGTCATCTGTCCGCAGGATCCTAACCCGGAAGCAAATTCCGTACTGCTGGAGGTAAGCCCAGCCCCTTCCATTGTCTGGACGACTCCGTTTGGGGAGTTCACTAACACCACCACGCTTCCGGCAGATCAGGGAGGCACTTACATTGTAGAAATTACCAACGCTTTTGGTTGCACTACCATCGATTCGGTAGAAGTAATTGAAGATTGTCGGCCTACGATTATTGCTCCGAATGCTTTCCGTCCGGGTGGGGTCAATAGCGATTTCTTCGTCTACCCCCGCTACGTGGCCGATGAAGGTTTTGAGGTACGTATCTACAATCGCTGGGGCGAACTGGTCTTCCAGTCTAACAGCAAAGATTTCCGTTGGGATGGTACGTATAACGGACAACCAGCCCCACTGGGCTCTTACCCCTACGTCATCACCTACCAGGCCGACACCGATAATACCGGCGAAGTGCTGCAAGAACGGGGCGGGGTGATGATCATCCGCTAGTAAGCTTTGAAAAAACAAAAAGGCCACCAAGATTCTCGATATCCTGGTGGCCTTTTTTGGTTAGTATGGCAACTGAATTTTGAGCGCGTCACTCCTGTAGGAGACCCCCGAAACAAGTCCGGGGATATATTAAAGACTTTCATACAATTGTTTAAAAATCAAGGGTATAGCGTACTCCTACGTTGATAGAAAAGGCAGATACGCCTTTCTCACCATCAATGTCTACTGTTGATCCGGTGAGGGTATATTTCATGTTGGCCAGGGCATCCAGTCCATCGGCAATCTCGTACAGTGCCCCTACGGTGGGAGCTAATCCAAAGCCGGTACGGGATAGCTTTTCATCCAGCCCCAGCTCCTTGTGTTTGATGCGAAATGTAAGCGGATATGCTCCGATCTCCAGCCCCACAAACGGACGGATATCCTCATCCAGGATAAAGTACTCAGCTACGGCAGTAATATTTGCAAAATTGTAACTTCCGTCAATCTCGAAGACGTTGCCATTTTGGGTATAAACTACCAACTCTTTAGCGCCAATATGAGCATAGCCAATATTGACTCCGACGTTAAAAGACTCGTTGAGGGCATACCGCCCTTCAGCCGTAAATCCCACTCCGGCCTTGGCAAATTTTGCGTAACCTCCGGTAGGGATAGCCGGACCCAGGGTAGCACCGACTGAAATCTGAGCCTGAGCCGCTTGAAACAGGGTTACGGCAAGCAATAAAGTACATAGTATGTGTCGCATGATCGTTTGGTTTGGTAATGAGTATGTGTGTTCTTTACATACTCATGCCGACCAGGCGACAAAGGTTAATGGGGAAATGAAAAAAGAAGGCAGGAGTCTTCCTGAAAAGATGCGTTTTGGTCTGACGAAATTCAGTTGAGGCTTGGGCTGGGAGCGCGCTGCCAGCGGAGGCAGGCCCATTGGCCCAGGTAGAAAAATAAACCGCCCAAAGGAAAAGCCAGTAACAGCCAGACGGCCAAAGCAGCGAGATTATTGACCCATATTTGTTGAAATATTCCCCAACCAGTGGTCTCTATCATAGCCATGATCTCATGCGGGGAAAAAGGAAGCGGCGCCAGTTGAAAGAGCGACTCACCCATCCGAAGAAAAGGCACAAAAAGTAGTAATTGCAAGGGAAGAGCTAAGTAAACCAAACCTAACACCAGCGGCACATTCAGGCGCAGACGTACCGCCAGGGCAGTTGCCAGGGGGGTAATCAGGCCAAACAAAGGGATAATGCCCAGCGGAACCGACAAGGCAATGGCCAGAGAAATCTGTCGGGGAGAAGCCCCTTGGGTAAACAATGCCTGAAGCTGGCGAAGCGGTTTCATATGGGTTATTGATACAGTAAAGAGTAGTCTATGCACATAAAGGCAAATCCTGTACCAGAATCGAGCATCACCCCACCATCAACTCTTCTTTGGGCAGTTTATAGTTTTGGGAAATAGCCCGGGTGCTGAGGGCCACCGCAAAAGTCAGGGTACCCACCCGGCCCAGAAACATAGAGATGATCAGTACGACTTTTCCCACCTCCGAAAGTGACGCGGTAATTCCCCGACTCAGGCCAACCGTGCCAAAAGCCGAAACCTGTTCAAAAGTAATATCCATCATGTTCAGGTCCGGCTCGCTGATGCTGAGCACAAACACCCCGATCAGGTTGATGGCGATACCATAAAAAAAGATGGATAACGCCTTAAAGATCACCGTACTGGGTATATAGCGGTTGCCCAGCACCACCCGCGAGCTGCCCCGGCTGGTTGCGATCACCGAAGCCACCAGCAGAAAGAACGTAGAGGTTTTGAGACCTCCTGCCGTTGACCCGGACGAACCGCCAATAAACATCAGGAACATAAACAGCACCAGGGTAGGCTGGGTCAACTGGCTGATATCTACGGTATTGAACCCGGCGGTGCGGGTAGTAGCCGACTGAAAAAAACTGCTCATCAGCGACTCGGTCAGGTTCATACCTTCCAGGGTATTAGTCCGTTCCAGCCAAAAGAAGCCCAGCGTGCCCGCGCCTAGCAACAGTATCGCCATATTCACGGCAATTCTGGTGCTGAGTGTCCAGTCAATCCAGGGCTTTTCCAGGCGCTGGCGTAGCTGCCGGGGAGAGAAAATATTGTACATGGGGGAGAAGCCCAGCGAGCCGACAATCAGGGTAGCGGCAAGAAGTATATGAAGCACATACATGTTGCGCACCACCGGCTCATACAGGCCCTGGCTGAACAGACTGAACCCGGCATTGCAGAAGGCGGATACGGCATGAAATACGGAGAAAAACAGTTTTTCACCCCAACCGCTAAAGGGATAATCGCCCCACAGGTACAAGAGTGCCAGCACGGTACCTCCTTCCACCAGTAAGGTCAAAAGAACAATACGTTTTAAGAGCGGTCGAGCGGCACCCAGCGTCTGATTATCCAGGTAATCAGGCATCAGTTTGGTTTGTCGTATGTCCAGTTCGGCATTGAGCAGTGTAGCAAAAAATGTGGCAAAGGTCAGCATTCCCAGCCCTCCCGTTTGTATCAACAGCAAAATCACCATCTGCCCCCGAATGGTAAAATCCGTGGCAGTATCCACCACAATCAGCCCGGTGACACAACTGGCGCTAACCGAGGTAAACAGGGCGTCAATCACCGACAGACTGCCCGTCTGGGTGGTCATGGTTGGAAGCATCAGCAGGCCGGTGCCTACAGCAATGAGCAGCAAAAAGCTGATGACAAACGCTGCTGCCGGACGCAATTTCACCTCGCCAATGCTCAGTAACGCCCGGGCTACCTCAAATAAAATCAATAAGAGCAGCAATCCGGTCACCATCGTTTCTGAATACATCTGCGATTTCTCTGGAGAAAGATCAGGAAACCAGTGACGAAATGCGCCATAAAAAAACAGCAGAATGCTAACGGATGCGAGCAATAGCACCAGTGCTTCCCAACGGGTGCTTTTAAGAAATTCCGTACGCTGAAAGGCGTATAGCCAGCGGGCAAAATAACAGAGAATAAATACGATCAGTAAGCCCACTACACTACGGATCAGCCAAATACGAACATCGTCACCATATTCAAACCCATAAGTATAGATGATCAGCCCCATGCCGATGATCGAAGCGGTCAGGATAAGGGTCCGAATAATACGTAAGGCCTGATCGCGGCTATCGTAAAGCCGATTGTTTAAACGACTAATCAGCGGGTTGAGTGAAGTCATCTCAAGGCAATGTATTGGGTGGCTTCTTTGAGCAGACGAGAGGCATCAATGGGCACCACTCCTGTGTATTCGCAGACAATCCCCCCTCCCAGATTTGCCAAAGCGGCCATTAGCGGACAGGGTAAATGTAGGGCCAGGCACAGTGCCGCAATGCTGATGACAGTATCTCCTGCCCCGGAAACATCCGAGATCTGCCGCACATGGGCGGGAATAAACGTGGATTTGTGAGAGTCGTCTACAAACACTCCTTTTTCCGACAGGGTAATCAGCGTGATTTGGTGGTGTAGTAATTGCCGTAGCCGCTCCGAAGCTTCCCGAATGGTGGGCTCAAGTTCGTAGGCCTCCTGATGCAACGCGATGGCTTCCTGCTGCAATCCTTCCCGTAGTTCTTTCAGGTTGGGTTTGAACAGGGTTGCTTCCCGATAATACAGAAAGTTTCTCCGTTTAGGATCAACCGCGGTAGGAATATGCTGCCGTTGCGCCTCCTGCTGCACCCACCGGATCAGCGTCTCACTCAATACCCCTTTGTCATAATCCTGAAAAATAATGACATCCGCCTGGGCTATGAGCGGTTGCATGGTTTCTTCCAGGCAGGCTTGCTCCTCCGCATCCAGTACCTGACTGTGTTCGGCATCAATGCGTAACATCTGCTGAGAACCGCCAATAATTCGCTCTTTGACGGTAGTGGGGCGGGAGGGACTGCGTACAATACCCTGGGTCGTGATTTGGTGCTGTTCCAGTAGCTGGCAAAAGACATCTCCGTAGGTATCTTCTCCCACCACCGCACACAACAGCGGTTCTGCGCCTAAGGATTGAATATTAAGGGCCACATTGGCCGCCCCTCCCAGGCGAGTTTCTCGCTTCTTCACGTTCACCACCGGCACCGGTGCCTCAGGAGAAATGCGGTGTACACTGCCCCACACATAGGCATCCAGCATTACATCCCCCACAATCAGGACTTTCAGCCGACGAAAATCATCAAACAGTTCCGAAAATTGCTGGTAAGCGAGCATCCGGCAAAGTAACGCAAATCATACGGAAGAATCCAACCTTAGTGCAGCTTGGCCAGCACTTCTTTGATGCGCTGCATGGCTTCTTTCAATTGCTCATCCGAAGCGGCGAATGAAAGGCGAATACAGTTAGGCGCCCCAAAGGCATCGCCCGTAACCATAGACACATGCGCCTGGTTCAGGATATACATGCAGAAGTCATCGGCATTTTCAATGGTAATTTCCCCATCGGATTTGCCAAAATACGCGCTAATGTCGGGAAAGAGGTAAAAAGCACCGGTGGGCACGTAGGTTTCTACTCCGGGCACATCTTTCAGTAAGTCCAGTACCAGGTCACGACGACGCTGGTAAGCCGCTTTCATTTCCTGAGAAGCCGACATATCTCCTTTCAGGGCAGCAATGGCCGCACGTTGGGCAATACTATTGGTCCCGGAGGTAAACTGACCCTGAATTTTTCCGCAGGCTTTGGCAATCCACTCAGGAGCAGCGATATACCCCAATCGCCAGCCAGTCATGGCGTAGCCTTTGGAGAAGCCGTTGATGGTAATGGTGTTATCGTACATACCGGGCAGGGAGGCAATGCTCACGTGCTCGTCGCGGAAATTGATGTATTCGTAAATTTCATCAGCTACCACGTAGATATTGGGGTGCTGACTCAGCACACCTGCCATGGCTTCCATTTCCTCACGAGAGAACACGGCCCCGGTAGGGTTGCAGGGCGATGAAAAGATCACCGCTTTGGTGCGCGGAGTGATGGCTGCTTTCAGTTGATCTGCTGTGGCCTTGAAATTATTCTCCAGGCTACCCATGATTGGTACAGGCACGCCCTCGGCTATTTTAATGATCTCTGCGTAACTCACCCAGTAAGGAGAATACACAATTACTTCATCACCCGGATCGAGCAGACAAAGAAACACATTGGCAATAGACTGCTTGGCACCGGTAGAAACCACAATCTGGTTGGGAGTATAGGTAAGTCCGTTGTCCCGCTGTAGCTTTTCGGCAATAGCCTCTCGCAAATCCAGGTAGCCGGGTACAGGAGAATAACCAAAGTATTTCCCTTCGTCAATGGCTTGTTTGGCCGCCTCCTGAATGTGTTTCGGAGTTTTAAAGTCGGGCTCTCCCAGGCTCAGGCTGATCACGTCAATGCCTTTAGCCTTGAACTCTCTCGCTTTTTGGGCCATCGCAATGGTGGCCGATTCTTCCATCTTCTGAATGCGCTCGGATAGCGGTTGGGCTACAGCAGTTTCCATAAAAATATTGGTTGATTGACAAACGGGCGTAAAAGTACGGAAACTTAGGATAAGTTAGCAATGAAAGTTGCAGGTTTTGTGCATATTCTTTGCAAACAGGAATCAGTGAATAGTTAATTAGTCGCCCCTGAAGGAGGTCAAACCTGAAGCCCCTGATAGAATAAGTCGAAAATAATTCAGGCTTTACCTTGCAGATTCTTTTTGATCCGATTACAGCGTTTTTTGAGAAGATTCGCAGCGCAGTAGGTTTATCGCCTTTATTAATGAAGAATATAGCTACATAATTCTGACTTTCAAATAGTTGAACCCGGTAACGGCTTTTATCAGGGACTACTAAATAACCTGATTCCACAAAGCTGATTGTTTCAGGTCATGGATGGTATCAATGTCGTTCAGGATGGGAAGCTCCTGAAACGATAATTGCAACCGATGCACGTCGGCTCTTGTTTCGTCGGCCACCGATTCGGTACTCCAGGCTTTACTGGCAAATAGTTCGGGATACAACTGATGCATTCCTAACAAGTAGTAGCCACCATCCTGGGAGGGGCCCAGCACAATTTGATGATCGTTTAACGCATGAAAGGCCTGTTTCAGATGGTCTGTTGTGAGGTCATAGCAGTCTGTACCGATGATGCAGATGCGGGTGTAACCCTGGGCAAATCCTTGTTCAAAGGCATGCAGCATTCGCGTCCCCAGATCTCCCTCGGGTTGCAACACTTTTTGAAAACGATCCGATTCCCACGCATCATCCGGAAGAATGTGGGGAGTATAGGAGACCACCTTGTCCTGTGGTAAGGATCGAGTGATCTCGCGAGTATGTTTCAGCAGGGCATGATAAATCTCCAGCGCCTTTTCATCACCTATATCTGCCGCCAGCCGGGTTTTAACTTTCCCTGGCTCAGGGACTTTCGCAAAAATAATTAATAGCTCCTTTGGTTGATTGCTCAATGGTTCGATGGCTGGATTGTTAAATTGCTGGATTATTCAGAGCCTCAGGTTTTGTTCCATCAAGGCAGTTTTCGGCTTCCTGCTTCCGTTCTTCGATCTCCAATACCTAAAGCCTCATCCCCAAACACTAATATACTTTCACTCCTTTTTCCAGCCACTTAGACCAGCTCCGGTTGTAGGTGTGTACACTGTCAGTAGGTTGATTTTGAGGCGTAAAGACTTCTTTTCCTTCATTCTTCCACTGAAAAATACCCCCGTACAGGTTATAGACATGCTGGTATCCGGCTTTTTGCAATTGCTCACCGATACGCTCACTTCGATAACCGACCGAGCAGTATAGCACTACCGTATCTTCTTTGGAAACATCCTGTAGCTGGCTAATCTCAAAAGCATCGTAATCCACAAAGCGGGCTTCTCGCAAATGACTCACCTCAAATTCTTCAGGAGACCGTATGTCCAATAGCGTAACGGGCGACTGTTCTTGCAGACTATCTAAAGTCTGAGGGGTCATCAACGGGACGGAATAATTGTATAAGGAGGCCAGTTTCTCTTCGTAGCTTTTCTGTCCGCAGGCCGACAATGCACTGATCAGCAGAGAACCCATACTTATGAAAAAGCAAGTGAAACGCTTCATTCGTAAACAATCTCTTTCCCCGCAGTTTTCCAGCCACGCATGCCACCGTTCAGATTCTTCACATCCTGGTAACCTGCTTTCGTAAGCTCACTGGCCACTCGTCCGCTACGGCCTCCTGAGAGGCAATACACTACGATGGGAGTTTCCTTGGCAATATCCTGCACATCGCTCAGTGTAAACGTAGCGTAATTGACAAACCGGGCATTTTCCAGATGTCCTTCCTGGTATTCCTGAGGCGAGCGGGTGTCTAATATCACCATGCTGCTATCTGTCTGCAATCGCTGCTCCAATGCATCAGCCTCAATCAGCATGACCGAAGACTGAGCCAGGGCTTGCAGCGATAGAAAGCTGAAGAAAAAAAATAATAGGCGAATCGCCATAGGATATTGATGTTTACTTGGCTACTCCACTATAGAACGTATAATAAGGCTCCTGGTTAATGAGCCGCTGTAAGCACAACGCTGCCTCCCGGGCATGGTAGTCGCCCCACATACTGGACTCACCATTGGCAACTTTGCTACCCTCGGGCACATAATCCCAGCCATTGGGCTGGTGGTAAATCGAGTGCAGGATTAATCCCTGGTGGTTATCATCAGTACTTAGGTAGGGCTCCCGAAACAGGGTATCTAAAACAGTAAGGCCAGCCTGGAAGTATTTTTTACCGCTTTCGTCCTTACCCTTGCTTTGTAGATATTTTCCCAGCCGAAGCAGGCCCTGGGAAGCAATGGCGGCCGCCGAACTGTCAATCGGCTCATAATCATTATAGGGATCGGACGGACGGTCCAGGTAATCGTCTAACTGGTACAACTGCGGTGCTCCCGTATCCCAGTAGGGAATGCCATCGGTCGGAGTATTTTCTATATAAAAATCGCAGGTAGCCCGGGCGGCTTTGAGCATAAAGGCTTCAATGTCTGCCCGATCTCCAAAATCAGCCAACTCCTCATCCCGCAGGGTATCCAGAAACTCCAGTTCTTCGGCAAAACCACACATGGCCCAGGCCAGTCCGCGCGTCCAGGTAGAAAACCCGGTATAGCCCTGCTGCGAATTCGGGCAGCGGTAGTTACCGTCTTTGGTATTGAATACACATTCGTGCGCCGTACGACCACGTACATCGTAGGTGTCGCGTCCTTCTCCGTAAAACACCGAATAGTCGGCCGTGGCTTTCAAATGTTGCAATGCGCGGTGCAGCAGGTTGATTTTAAGGTCATTTTCCGTTTGCAGCACGTGCCCTAACTGGTGAGCAACCATCAGGGCCCGGCAGGAGCGGATGGTATCTACAAATAAGGAATGTGGTCCGTTGAACGAATGAATAAACCCTCCTCCGCCTTTGGTAGGTGTCCAGCGGGTGGCCTGAGCAGCTCCGGAGGCTTTCAAAGCCATTTCATAAAAATACTGCTCCCAATCGTTTTGGGGAATTTTTCCTTCCCGCATCAGGCGATGCAGATTGCCATAGGTGCTCACATTATTAAAACCATGATCATGCACCCCGATATGGCTCACGTGCGGGGCCATCAACTCCCGGGTTTTGGTACGTCCAATGTTTAAAAACTGTTCATCACCGGTAGCATCAAACTGAATGATAGATGAACCATACTGAAAGCCCTGGGTCCATTCGGTCCAGCCACGCGTGGTATAACGGCCTTTTACAGTAAAAACAGGAGAACCCTTGTCTACATCGTAGTGATCTTCGATATGGCGAATTTTCTGACCAGACAATGGCCAAAATGCGTCTAATAAGGGTTGTAATGATTGAGGAGTAAGCTGAGTATTGATCTTTAGCATGCGTAAAAAAGTTTGCCCGAAGATAGAAATAAGTAAAGGCACAAACCAAAAAATCCCAGCACTAAAAGCCTTTGGTTACCTGATAGTTTTGGTTTAGGCAACCCTGGCTCCCATGTACTGATCCATTTCATAACCCAGCAACAGGAGGGGCGGGCAGACAAAACGGACATTATTCAGCCATTTTTCTTACCTGATCGCCCAATCTTACAGATAGCACCAGTCTTAAAATATTTACAATGCTGTCAACTTTTTGTTCATGTTTTTCAAGAATATCCGAATATACAGCAAAGAAACAGGGTGGATAAGGGTTAGATATTTTCAAAAAAACAGGTAAGCTATTGTAAAACCTTACGCAGGTTAGATTTACCTAGTCAATTGAAGTGAGGCCCTTCTGATAGGCCTCGCGTTTGTGTAGTAGATATATAGTTAAATATACTCATGAAATTAGTTACCCGCATCATCCAAATCGGAACGTTTCCTGAACTTTCAGAAGATATCAGGGCGAAGGTTATTCTTGCAAATAGGATAAACTTGCTGATGATGATTACCTGTTTTTTGGTAATGCCCACTACCTGGGCTACCCCTTCTATATTTTCACTGAATATTATAACTGCAGCTTTGTACGGAACCTTTATCGTGTTTAATGCACTGCACGTTCATAGTCTTTCCCGCTTTCTCACGGCAATTTTGGGTATCCTGATGTGCAGCTATATCCATGCAATCGCTCTCCCGCCAAATGCCCCTCCTTCACCGGGCGTTGTTGCCTTAAGCCTGGCACTGCTCCCGCTGGCATTTGTGCTTTTTCATTTTACCGAACTGCGCATGATTATGCTGGTTCTTGCTGTCGATTTACTGCTGATCTGTAGTTACCGCTGGTTAAATCCGGTGTTATATGACCCAAACTACGGTTTCCCCATTGATGCAGTACAACACTTCTACCTTATGGTTGTCAGTTTCTTCGTGGCCGCGGGAACGCAATACCTGCAAGTGTACGGAGTCCGTCAAACATATCGGCAGGGACAACAAGCCGTAGATGCGTTGAAATTACAACAGCAGGAAATGAAAGAAACCCAGCAGCAGCTACACCATACACTTGAAGAAGTAAAGGAAGCCCGACAGGAAGACGAAAAACGCAACTGGACCGCCACCGGACTCGCCCGCTTTACCGAACTCCTACGAAAGCATCACTATCTTCCGGATGTATATGACGACCTCATTTCGGGTTTGGTACGCTACCTTTCGGCTAACCAGGGCGCCCTGTTTGTACTGACTGAAGAGGAGGAAGAAGAGGCTTACCTGAAACTGGTCACCTGCTTTGCTTATGAGCGAAAGAAACATTTGGAACAACGCGTCATTATTGGACAGGGGCTCGTGGGACAGGCATATCTGGAAAAAGAACCCATACTTTTGAAGGAGGTTCCTTCTGACTACGTACGCATTACCTCTGGCCTGGGAAAGTCAACTCCTCGCTTTCTGGTGATCGTTCCGTTGAAAGTAAACGGTCGTATAGAGGGTATTCTGGAAATGGCTTCTTTTCAGTTGCTGGAAGACTACCAGATTAAATTTTTAGAGAAAATTGGGGAGAGTATTGCGTCCGCCATTTCCAATTATCGGGTTGCAGCAACCACGCAATCTCTGTTAGAACAATCTAAGGAGCAAGCACTGGAGCTGCAAAGCAATGAAGAAGCCATGAAACTGAACCTGGAAGAACTTAAAGCCACCCAGGAAGAATGGCAGCGAATAGAACTTGCGTATGCCCAACGGATTCAGGAGCTGGAACAACAGCTGGTGGCGGCGAAAGCGGTTTCCTCTTCCGAAGCATAGCATTGAATAATAGCTGAGATGTTAAGATAAGTGTTTTGGGTGGTATCCGCCTATTTCAGAATTTTTTCCTGCTCCGTCGCATTGCCTGCCAGATCCTTTGCCCGGATAACCAGCCGGTTGCCATCGGGAGTAGCATCGCTGCGTTGCACCGTGTATACCCAGTCGTTGGTGTCATCAGCCGGGAAGGCAAGTCCTTCTTCCAGCAAAGTACCTTTTTCATCGTAGACAGCCACATGCACCTCCGAAACCATCAGATCATCGGTGACTACTGCCCGTAAGGAACTTCCTTTTTTACCATTATACTGGCTCAGGTCAATACCACCAATTTCCGGGGCGTTGAGATAATCGCCCAAAGCTATATTGTAGGCACTTTGCCCCTCTTTCGTCCGACTTTGGTAAAGCGCTTTTACTTCGGCATCCTGAATGGCTTTTTTAGCATATTGGGCCGCCCGGCGAAAACGTTCAGCATGGAGCTTTTGAGCTTCTGACCGTTCTTGTGGCATGGTAGGCTTTACCGATACAATGGTCTTCCCACCGCGCTGACGAAACACAATAGCATCCCCTAGTTTACCGCTTAAACCTTCCGTAATAATATTCTTCTTTACATATGCCATGATGCCTGATTTTAAAACAGTATAAATTTTCCCGAATGATCTTACTCGAAAAATAAGCCAAAAAGAAATAACCGCCCTTTCTCTACACGTAAGAAAAAAGCAGATCAGGATTCTCAAACGTAACGGTCTTTTCATTTTACAGGGCTTATCAAAAATTTATCCCTAAAACGATACGACCCACCGTGGTTTTGAATAAGTTTGATTTAAACTTCGGTAAATTAGTACACAGGTCAGGAATAGGAGGCGATCGCATAAGGGTTGTGTTACGAATGCCCTCAGAAGTAATGATCTCAATTATATTTGCTTATGCTCCAGATATTTTCAGCAATCAATAGTAAATGGCAGTGGGTGATTTTATCTGCTCTTGGCGGGTTGACTTCTCTCGGGTGTGAAAACCCGGCCCGGCAGGAAAGAAAGCTAATGCCCAGCCGAAACTATCATTATGTAGAGCACAGTACCGAAGGGCTGGCCAAACAGGAAAACGTATACGTGCCGGTGTATTCGGATATTTACCACCAAAGTGGCGAGCAACGTTTTTTGCTCACGGCTACCTTGAGTATCCGCAATACCAGCGTACGCGACTCCATGTACGTAGACCAGGTGGATTACTATAATTCCGAAGGGGTCATGCAACGGGCGTACCTCTCCCAAACCATCGTGATCGGCCCATTGTCTTCGGTAGAATTTGTCGTAGAAAATACCGAAGCAGAAGGCGGAGCCGGTGCCAATTTTATCGTGCACTGGGCCAGTGACCACCCGCGCATGAAACCCATCATTCAATCTGTGATGATCGGAACTACATCGCAGCAGGGAATTTCGTTTGTGGTAGATGGCCGGGTAATGGAAACAGATACCACCAATACGCAACCTCCGGTACAGTAGTTTGCTTCAACGGAAGTGTGTTCCTACGTTCCCTTTTCCCGGCAATAGCACTAAATCGTCAATATTTTTGTAGATTGAACCCGTTTATATCCTAACCTACACACGAATCATGCGGAACAAGTACGCACCTCTCACTGTCAGCCTCGTTCTTTTTTTTGCAACCCATCTGGCGCTGGCGCAAGGGGGAAACGAACTTTATCAGACCTATTGTGCCTCCTGCCACGGAGAAGACCTGATGGGAGGCAACGGCTCGAGTTTCCTGGACGGGCAATGGAAGCATGGCTCCGGCAAAGGGCAGATTACCCGAAATATCCGATTCGGCATTGCCCAGGTAGGTATGCCTGCTTTCGATAAAGTCCTGGATGAAGACCAGGTCGGCAGCATTCTGGATTACATTCTGGAAGCTGAACAAGGTGCCATGGCCAGCAATGACAGCATCCCCAACCAACTCCAAACGCTGGACTATAACGTAGATGTAGAAGTATTTGCCGAAGGACTGTCTATTCCCTGGGCCATTGCCTTTGTGGATGATAGCCATATGCTGGTGACCGAGCGCTCCGGCCAGTTACGCATGATTGCGAACGGGGAATTACAGGACGCCGTGCAGGGCACTCCGGAAGTACTGGCCGAAGGGCAGGGCGGTCTGCTGGATGTAGCTGTAGATCCTGAATACGACCAGAATGGATGGGTCTATCTCTCGTTCAGCCATAAGCTGGAGAGTGATACTGCCGAAACGGCGGGCGCCATGACCAAGCTCGTTCGGGGCAAGATTGAAGACAACCAGTGGGTAGACGAAGAAGTCATATTTGAGGCTCCCCATGAGCTGTACATTACCACCCGCCACCACTACGGCGATCGCATCGTCTTCGATCCCGAAGGGCACCTGTACTTCAGTATTGGTGAACGGGGGCAGCAGGACCAGGCGCAGGATATTACGCGCCCCAATGGCAAAATACACCGCATCAACCGCGATGGTAGCATTCCGGAAGATAACCCTTTTGTCAACGAACCAGATGCCATCCCTTCCATCTTTACGTACGGCAACCGCAACCCGCAGGGGCTGGCGGTGCACCCCCAAACCGGGCAGGTATGGGAAACCGAGCATGGCCCGATGGGTGGCGACGAGGTAAACATCGTGAAAGCCGGAGCCAACTACGGCTGGCCGGTCATCACTTACGGACGCAACTACAACGGCACCTCCATTACCGATATTACCCAGAAAGAAGGCATGGAGCAGCCCATTAAGTACTGGAAACCCTCCATTGCGGTGTGCGGCATTGAGTTTTACCAAGGCAATGAGTTCGCCAGGTGGGAAAACAAACTATTGGTAGGGGCCCTGGCCTACGAGGAAGTGCGCCTGCTCTCGGTGGTAGACAACCGCGTGATGCACGACGAAGTGATTATGAAAAACGTAGGCCGCGTACGCGATGTAGCCCCCGGCCCCGACGGTGCGATTTACGTAGTGATGAACGAACCCGACATCATTCTAAAACTCACCGCCAGCGAAGAGCAGGCCACGGTAGATGCCGGTGAAGAATAAAGATACTTGTTGATTAGCCGCCATATTAGTTGTAATGTGGTGGCTACTATTAATTTTGCTTTCTAATTTGCCTTAACACCTAACTATCATCCATAAGCTAGACTATTCAAAAATCTACTAAAGTATCTTAACGCACTAGCATTTGCAAATAGCTCAGTAAGCTTATGGATGATAGTGCCTGTTATGTTTCTTTATTCAGTAGACAAATTCGATTTTTACCCTTCTCTTTAGCTGTTTTCAGGGCATTTTCAAGTCTTTTTTTACAAGATTGAAGTGAGTCATCTTCTAAATCTACCTCAGTAACTCCGATACTAATTGTTATTGAATCAATCTTTTCGGTATCCAGAATTTTAAAGTTTTCTTCCTCAGTTATTTTTCTCAAGCGCTCTGCAAATTTTTCGCCATTTCTTCCAGTAGTCTTATTGGCAATGACGAGAAATTCATCACCATTTTGATATCTAATTATAGAATCATCAACACCTCTTATATTTGATTTCATCAACTTTATGAATTGTTGAAGAATGTAATTTCCAGTATCATAGTTATACTCATCATTAAATTTTTTAAAGTTGTCAATGTCTAGAAGCATTAGTGTTAAGGGAGTGTAAGTAGGTTGATCCTTGGCAAGATTCACAGCTTCCAAGTACTTATGATCAAGGGCTTTGATATTTGGGATTTCTACGAGATCATCAATAAAAGTGTCTTTTGCAATTAGTGAAGAGACCTCCGTCTTTAGCGTCCTTAGCTTGTATCTAGTCCAAATTATCGAGAAGAGAATTGATATTAAGAGTATTGATAGGATTGACACTATTCCCAGAAGCCTTGTAAGAGCAATTTGCTCATTCCAATATATTGAGATTGAATCATTATTTACAATGGCTATGATCGCACTTGTAATAAGAGTTAGAATGAAAACTCCTAGACCACTAAAGAACCATGTATAGTTTTTCTTCACCCATTCTGAAGCTTTGTTTTTTGTTTTCATTTAGGTTCGATTTCTTTTCCTTCACAGGTGAGACATAACGGTTTGGCTAAAGCTAGTGCGGCCTTCCTGAAATTCCTAAAGAACCGAAATCGTCATCTTCAACCGTATCTGTGTCTGAAGGAGACGAAATGACCGCATTAGCTTTAGGTGTTGTTGGGCACAGTATTTCTTATTTTAATGTAATTTTTTAGAAGAGCAGCGTTTTCTATTTGGTTTTTAAAGTTTATCATCAACGCTAGAATTTCATTTCTTAATTCAATAATATCCTCGGGTTCGACATCTAAATATTCACCATGAGCAATATGATTTCTTTTCGCTAAGAGTTTATTGTCAATTATTTTTTCTTTTATTTCAAAAGGTTGATAAGACAATCCCAAGCACCAAACAATTTCCCTAAGTACCTTAGATGACAAATTTGATTCGGTATCTATTGTTGATTTGTAAGGTATTTTTGATCTAGAGTTCAATTCATTATCAAAAAAATCGATAACGCTACCATAGTGTGAGTATTTTTTTGTGTTATCAAAGATGTTTGCGAAAGAACTGAGAGACATAGTGAGAAAGTTCTTTGATAGATCCGAGTTTTTCAATCTTTGATTGTAGACGTACTCTAGATAATAACTTCCTGATAATTTCAAGAACCCTTCCCAATGAGCATAAATCATGGCAACTGAAGATCTCAAAAACACGTTTTTTTTGTGTTGAGCAATTGCTTTTGATTCAACTAAATATTTGATTTCTGACAATTCCTTTTTGCGCCAAGCAAGTTGGTCAGATAAATTTCTACTTAAGTCATCAAGTGTCCGAATCATATTTTACTTCGAAAACTTTTCTCTTCCTAAGGGGAGAAGATGGGGTAATCTTGAATTGGCTCTGATTCCTGAACCAGACCACTTGACATAAGTTGGATCTGCAAAAAGCTGTTGTGCGCTAAACCTTGTATCTTCTTGTGATGGAAAATCTGGGTAATTATATCCAAGGCCGTATGCAATTACCTCAAATGGAGACAGTAGAAACCCACCTTTGTATGTGTCATTCGTGTATCTCCTGAAAGCATTTTCGCCAATCGAATTTGTAATATGATCAAATGTAGATTCAAATCTGTTTTTAGCTAAATCCCTATCAAACCCATCAGTAAATAGTGTAATCATTCTTTCTGTTATAAATTGCCCCACATCTTTCGATCGATCGAATTCCTCTAATTCTAATGTGGCGAAAATTAAAAACCTGAGTGCGAGTTCAATGTCGTATTGTTCATCAGAGTTTTTGTCACTTAATGATATGGCATCTTTAAAATTCGGATATCCTGATAACTCTTTTAACCATAGAAATGATTCTTTATCAATCATAACTAGTATACAATTTCGAACTTCTTGCGGTGTCAAATCTGAACCTCCAGTATTCAACCGTTGGAACAATTCAAATTTCGCTTTGTCATCACTTTCACGAAGAATAATGCTAACACTAAGCTTTGACCTTTTAATAAGTAGGCGTTGTTCCTGATTCAGAGAATTTTCCTGATCGGCTTCATCATTCCACTTTTTTCCTTCTAGAGCTGGTAGGTACTTAGTTTTCTCAAGTATTAAAGGAGGTTTGACCTTTCTATTCTCGTCTTTTAAAATTCCGAAGAACTCGTATAATGTTGACAACCTTTGCAGACCATCCACAACGTCCCATACTCCGTCTTTTCGCTGACTTACGAAAATTGGGGGAATGGGAATACCAAGCAAGATAGATTCGATTAGATTACTTTTCTGGTTTGGGGACCATCTATAAAATCTTTGGAATTCAGGATGAATATCAATTTCTGAGTTTTCGTATAGGCTCTGCCATTCACCAATTGACATTGATAAATCATCTGTCCTTATTTCGTTTCTCCTTTCAACGATTTCGTCTTCTAAGCTCATAGTTCGTCATTTATATTGTGCCCAACGAGTGTGTATACACCATATGGCATATATATTTTGGATATACGCAATATATGGATAGCGTCGAGACCTTCAAAACTAATTAGAGCAGTTTTGTCATCTTGGCTTGGAGGATATTCCCATGTTAGTTTTGTGGCATTTCTGCTGGTTTTGAGGAGTATTCAGCATGGTTGGTCTGCTTTTGCCGGAGCTGCGCCTTCTAGAGAGCAGGATAATTTTCTGACAGCGTCAGGAAGCTATCAAGTAGTGCAGCAAGCTCGCTGACGCTGTCAGGAAGCTATCAAGTGTTCCAGCAAGCTCGCTGACGCTGTCAGGAAGCCGTCAAGTGTTCCAGCAAGGCTGCTGACGCTGTCAGGAAGCCTTCAAGTAGTGCAGCAAGCTTGCTGACACTGTCAGCACCTGGGTACGTAGGAGAGAAGGAGGCAATTTGTCGGTTTCAGCCGGGCAAGTGGGTTATGGTAGTTTCTGTTCTTTGTTTTGGGTGTACTATTTCCTCAGGAAATACCTTTTCTTTTGGCAACACAGCTATTTACTTTGTGTGTATTAATACTTAGGTGTTATTATATAAAAGCTTTAGCAAGCTGAGAGGGTGAGTGTGCGCTACGCTCATTTCAAGACCCTGATATCTATTTACTGAGTTACTTTTAAACCCTATTCTTATGTTTATATCTGCCCACGTATTTAATTACCGCACCAAAGAGTTCATGCAGTTTATCCGCAATACGCTGATGATCGTCAGCCAGCATGGGCCTGAGGCACTACAGGTAAAAGCGCAATACCAGCAACTGAATCAGCTATACCAGCAAATGGAGGTATCGTACCAGCAGCCCGGTACGCATAACCTGACCCCCCAGCTCATTCAGCTAGATGAGCAGCGCGATCAGACCATTATCTGTTTGCGTACCATTAGCGAGGGATACACCCGCCACCCCAAGGCTACCCAGCGAGAGGCCGGGCAACAGGTGCTGGCCTGCATAGATCGGTACGGCAACCGCCTGTATAGCCTCAACTACAGTGCTGAAACCGCTACGCTGAAACAACTGCTGCACGAGTTACAAACAAAACCCGAGTGCATCAGTGCATTGCAGGCCCTGCACCTGGAAGATGTGGTGAAAGACATGAAGCGGGCTAATCAGGAATTTGAAAAGCTGTTTATCCAGCGGCTGGAGGAAGCCAGTCAGGCCGAGGTACAAAGCACCCGCGAGCAGATGCGCCAAACCACCGATGCCTACCGCACCCTGCTCAGGCACCTGGAGGCCCACGCCACCCTAACCCCCTCCAACGAATACCAACTCCTGATTGACCACCTCAACGAGAACATTACGCACTTCAATGAGATGGTCAACCGCCGGAAAAGCACCCCCGAAACCACTCCCGTTGCCTCCGAAGATACCGAAGCCTAGGTACTGGCTGGTGCTTGTGGGCGTCAGCTTGATGAGTGTTATTGCTTGTGTGTGCCTCAGGTGCTTGTAGTACCTCAGAGTTCCTTGCAGGTAACTCTGAGGGGGGAGAGAGTTTCTTGAAGGAAGGGGCGATTCAGGTGCTTGTAGGTACCTCAGAGTTCCTTACAGGTAACTCTGAGGGGGTAGAGAGTTCCTTGCAGGTAACTCTGAGGGGGGAGAGAGTTACCGGGCGCCTTCCCCACTCAGAGTTACTCGAAGAGAACTCTGAGCGCAGTAAAGGAGGTGGAGTGTTATCACTTGTAGGTACCTCAGAGTTCCTTACAGGTAACTCTGAGGGGGTAGAGAGAGAACTTTGAGCAAAGGTAACTCTGAGGAGGAATCCAGAGTGGTAATAAACCAGCCAAACAGACTGTTTATTCCCACTCAGAGTTACTCGAAGAGAACTCTGAGCAAAAATCTGTTCGGTTTTCAGGACTACATATTGCTATTGCATTGTTAGCTATCCTGTTTCCCTAACCATTTTAACATGGCCTGATTCGCTTCCTCTGGCTTTTCTTGCTGAATCCAATGACCACAATCTAAGCTAATCACATCTAAATTTGGTGCAAAATCTTTTAAACTTTGAGACTTTGGAATCAAATCCCGATCACCATATATCATCAAAGTCGGTTGTAGAATGATTGGTTTCACTTCTGCCAATAAATGCCAATTGCGGTCAAGGTTTCTGTACCAATTTATACTCCCTGTAAACCCTGATGACTCGAAAGCGGAAACGAAAACAGACAGTTCTTTCTCATTCATTATGGGCTCGCCAAGTGGTTTATCTGCTCTGGCAAGATTAATCATTAACATTCCCGGCTCTGGCGGTGCAGGAGGTACATTCTTGCGAAACAGATTGCGAAGAAACTGAGATGTATTTCCTTCCAATATAGCATCTGCCACCCCGGGTTGTCTGTTAAAGTGAACAAAATAGAAGTCCCCACCAAATACTTCTTCCATAAACTCGATCCAGGGTTTTTCCCCTCTCTCTTGATAAGGTAGAGCCAGGTTTATCACTTTATTTACCCGCTCCGGATGCAACAGAGCAAGATTCCAAACCACATTTGCACCCCAATCATGACCCACGAAAATAGCATCTTGATATCCATAGTAATCGAGTAATGCTACCAAGTCACCTGTTAAACATTCTATGTCATAATCAGCTACCTCGGTCGGACAAGATGAGTTTCCATAACCTCTTTGGTTTGGAACAATGACATGGTAACCAGCTGTGACAAGTGCTGGGATTTGATACCGCCAGGAAAACGCGTGCTCGGGAAATCCATGGCAAAGTACGATAGGTTTACCTGCATTTTGTATGCCTGCTTCAAATACTTCGAGTTCAACACCATTGACTGGAATCATTGTGGGCTCTGAAAATTCGATTGAATTTAGACTTGTGTTCATTACGTTTGTCATTCTTTTTTTTTAAAAGTTTTAATTGGATACAAACGTAAAGCCGGTCTGTGACAGCCCTATGTCAAGGGTCAAAATGAATTAGTGGTATCTGTCAAAATACTCTTGTAAAGTCATATTATGAGGTTCAAAGTTTTCAGCTTGAACCTCTATTCTTTGGATTCTGTCCAATCGAAAAAATCGAAATTCCTTGCGTAAACGACACCATGCAATCAAATACCAATTCTCTGTGCTCAACAGTGCAAATGGCTCTATCAACCTTTTAGTTTCAGCATCATCCTTATTTTTATACTTTATCTTGACAAGTTGGTGATTGGTAAGTGCATATTGGATATCTGATAGATTATTACTGTTCCGCTCTTGATTTATGACTTCGTTATATTGGGTTCTTTCAGCAAGTATATTGGCTTTGTCTTTGATGGTGTATCTGAGAATTGATTTTATTTTATCAATTGCTTCCGTATAATCCTTAACAAACGAGGCATCTTTGTTTTTTAACACCAGCTGTTCTGCAAGTATCAAAGCATTTGCCTGTTTTTCAGTAAACATCACTGGTGGAACCTTATATCCATCCATTAATGCATAGCCTTTTCCTTCTTCGGTCAAGATAGGGACACCTGCATTCTCCAGTGCTTTAATGTCACGGTAAATGGTCCTTTTACTAACCTGGAATTTTTGGGATAATTCAGAAGCTGTGACAATTCTCTTTGTCTGTATTTGAATTAAAATCGCTGCTAACCGAGATAATCTGTTTACTTCTGAATATTCCATTATTTGATTTTGCCTCTGGTTCCTTTCAAATGGCTTATAATGGTCTAGTGTATGATTAGTTGCGGACTTTTCCAACGGAAAATGTCCGCCCGTACGCTAAGATAATTGATTGCAGAAACTTTACTTTTTGAATTTCCGACCGCAATTAATTATATACCATGTTGGCAACTGGTTTTATTTTTTTAGTCCTTGTCAAATCCATAGATAGTTGTTTGCATTCCTGCAATTTTCCATTCACCATTTACTTTCTCCATAAGTCTTGTTTCGCGTTTTAGCCCTCGAATTGAGTCCTGTTGCTCATAAGTAACCCAGGCTCCATTTCCGTAGAGGCGTACAGTTATTTCGTTCAACAGTTCAGGAACTGGTTCGGGTTGAGGATGTTCCTCTATGAATGTTTTGACGAACTGGCTTATCTTTTTCCATCCGACTGACTCTGAAAAAGTACTGTCAGTAAAGTCCACGTAAACTTTTGAAATGTTGGGGTCATGAACCCAATTTTTAGTCCAAGCTTCGTAATCTCTTTGAAAAGCATCTTTTGTTTCGTTGTTCAATCTTTTCAAAATGGCTTGTTTTTCCAATTCAGGATTTATTTGCTCAATAGATATTTCCTCAACCTGGGTTTCTTTCTTCTCACTACAACTCACGAAGATGAAAAGTGTCAATAATATGAATGATAATAAATTTCTGATTTTCATTTTCTGATTTTCTAATTCTGACTAACGAGTGGGTATACGCCATAAGGCGTGGGGCGCCCCGCGTATATATTTCGTGTATCCGCAATATACTTAGCGTTGTAAAGCCCTCCAAACTAGATTAATGGCAAAAAATCTTTCCCATAAAGCAGTTTTGTCATCTTATTTTGGATCCTCTTCGAGTGACTCTGAGGGAGAAGGGGTGGAAGAGCGTAAAAATATGTGGCAAGCTTTCTTCCTTACTCAGAGTTACCTGAAAGGAACTCTGAGGGGGTAGGGAGGAAAAAAGAACTTGAGCACGGTAGCCGGGAACTATGATCAGCTCATAAAAAAGGCGAAGAAGCTCAACTCCTTCGCCTTTTATCCTTTTTTAGGAGGAGATTACTTGATCACAATATCGTAGGGCATGCGGGCCTGCACGCCCTTCATTTGCTGCAACTGACGAATTTGCTGTACGTATGGGTAAGCATCGCCTAACTCCCGCTTCAGCACAAAAGTGCTTACCTCCTGATTCAATTCTTTCATGAGTTCTTCCAGGAAGGTTTTCTTCTCGGGATAATACTTTACCCGATAGTCATCCTCTTCCAGTTCGGCATTCCTCACCGCAATGGCAATCGCCGTATCAAGGCCGCCCAGTACATCTACCAGGTTGCGTTCTTTGGCCTCTACGCCGCTCCATACCCGCCCGGAGGCAATTGATTTTAACTGATCCTGCGGCATGTCACGCCCTTCGGCGGCCTTACGGGTGAAGGTTTCGTAGCCCTGCTCAACATTGGTTTGCAGGATACGCCGCTCCGCCTCCGACATGGGTTTGGTGGGAGAAAAGATATCAGCAAACTCGCTGGTCTGTACAATATCAGTGGTCACTCCCAGTTTATTGATCAGCTCCTGCATGTTAAACATCAGGCTGAAAATACCGATAGAGCCAGTGATGGTGTTCGGATGGGCCACAATGGTGTCGCAACCCATGGCCATATAATAGCCGCCTGAAGCTGCTACGTCAGACATGGAAGCAATGACGGGTTTCTCCGCTTTGGCCAGTTGTATCTCCCGCCACATTTTATCGGAAGCCAAAGCACTGCCCCCCCCTGAATTAATACGAATGACAATCGCCTTCACGTTATCATCTTCCCGGGCCTTGCGGATTTCTTTGGCGTAGGTATCTCCGCCAATAGAATTGTCGTCGCCCTCACCATCCACAATGTTACCGGAGGCCACAATCACGGCTACCCGGTTGCGAGAGTACTCCGGGCTCTTGGCTTTGATGGCCCGGGTATACTTTTCCAGCGAGATAAAATCAATCTCATCATCATCATCATCGTCGTCTCCTTCTTCCTCAATGCCTAATTTTTCCCGCAGCAGGTCAAGCACTTCGTCAGGGTATTTGAGTCCGGTCACCAGGCCGCTCTCTACGGCATCCTGCGGCTCGCGTACCTTCATAGAATCGGCCAGGCTCAGCAATGCCTCCCGGGATAGGGAGGTTGACTCCGCGATGCCGTCTATGTAGGTGTCGTAGATAGAGTTCAAAAAAGATTCGGTCTGGAGGCGGCTGGCCTCGCTCATGTCGGTACGGATAAAAGGCTCAATTGCGCTTTTAAAATCTCCTACCCGAAATATTTCCGGCTCAATGCCGATCTTTTCCAGGGTATTCTTGAAGAACACCGTTTCAATCATGAAACCGTTAAATTCTACTGCACCCCAATCCGGGTGGATGTACAGTTCGTCAGCCACCGAAGCCACATAATAGGCCCGCTCCGACAGAAAATCGCTGTAGGAGATAATGAATTTACCCGACTCCTTAAAACTGTTCAGTTCGTTCTTGATCTCTTGCAGGCTGGCAAATCCACCGGGAGAAGTACCCGCATCCAGATAAATTCCCGCGATATTATCATCTTCTTTGGCGGCCTGGATGGCTTCTTTTATTTCAAGAAGTCCAAGAACCTCATTGTTAAAGCCGGGAAAAGGAAGATCACTGAAGGGGTCTTCGGGATCGCGCTCTACAATGGGTTTGTTTAATTCGATGCGTAGCACGGAGTTTTCGTCTACTTCTACTTCCGGTTCCTGGGTAGCCGAGGCAAAAATGCCGGCAAAAATGATAAAGATCAACCCGAAAAACACGATTAACCCGACCAGGGTCGCTAATACATTGCGTAAAAATCTCATGGCATATAAGTGTTTGACTACAAGCAAGATAGAATGAAAGAACTGCAATAATGCCGCAAAGTTTCAGTCATGCTATCTTTTAGGAACCGAAAGGTACTAAAAAAACAATAATCCCGGTTGGAATACCCTACGGGAATATGGCCCGGCGGTTAACCTGTACGCGTTACCGGAAGCCGTGCGGGCCCCGGCCTTCGGCTTCCTATTACCTTCCCCGGTCGTCAGCAAAATTCCGGGCCGGAGGTAAATTTGACTTACCGAAAAAAACGATTGTCCACAACTCCGCGTATCTTTACACTTCGCAGATAACGATAAAATTAATGTAGCGTGGGCGTTGTATCGGGTATTTATATATTGTTAGGAAGCAACCTGGGTTCGCGCCTGGATAACCTGTCGCTCGCTCGTCAGTACCTGTCGCAGGAGGCCGGGAGCATCATCGCCGCTTCCGCCGTGTATGAGACGGAAGCCTGGGGAGTGGAAAGCCAGCCATTGTTTTTAAATCAGGTAGTGCAACTGTCCACCACGGTATCGCACGAACCGCTGCTGGGCATCTTGCAGGAAATTGAACGGAAAATTGGGAAAGTGAAGATCGGAAAATGGCGGGAGCGCCTCATTGATATTGATCTGCTGTACTACGGCCCTCGCCTGGTCAGAACGCCCACCCTCACACTACCGCATCCCGAAATCCAGAACCGCCGATTCGCCTTAGCCCCGCTGGCGGAGCTCATTCCGGAGGAACGCCATCCGGTACTGCTCCGAACGCATCGGCAACTGTTACAGGAAACGACAGATCCGTTGAAGGTGTGGAAAATAAGTGCGGTAGGTGGTTAGCAGGAGGCAAGATGCGGAAAACCGTGACTGCATCCTGCCTCCCGCAACCGCCACTCTAGTACTTCGCTACCGAGTCATCAATCTCATCTGCCCAGGCAAGAATTCCCCCTTTAAGATTATAGAGATTCGTGAAGCCGTATTTTTTCTCCAGTTGCTCAATGGCCTGCCCGCTGCGCTTACCACTGCGGCAATGTATCACCACCTGCTTGTCCGAGGCAATTTTGCTCACCTGTTCTTCTACCTGGTTCAGGGGAATCAGCTCTCCTCCCAGGTTGGCAATATCATACTCGTAGGGCTCGCGGACGTCTACCAGTTGAAAATCCTTTTTATCCTGGATTAATGTGTACAAATCCTGCACACTCAGTTCTTTTACCTGTGCCTTTTCATCCTGAGCCGGAATACCGCAGAACTGGTCGTAGTCAATCAGCTCGGTTTGGGTGGGGTTTTCTCCGTTGAGCGGATTGGCCGGGTCGCGGTGAATTTTCAGGGTGCGGGTTTCGAAGGTAAGGGCATCAAACAAAAAGAGCCGGTTGGAGAGCGTGTCGCCCACGCCGGTAATCACCTTGATGACCTCGTTGGCCTGCAAACTGCCCAGAATGCCGGGAAGCACGCCAATCACCCCACCTTCGGCGCAACTGGGCACCAGGCCCGGAGGGGGCGGACTGGGAAATAAATCGCGGTAGTTCGGCCCGGTTTTTCCATCCTGGTCCGTATAATTAAACACGGAAGCCTGTCCTTCAAAGCGGAAGATGGACGCATACACATTGACCTTGTTCAGCAACACACAGGCATCGTTCACCAGATAGCGGGTCGGAAAGTTATCCGTGCCATCGGCCACCACATCATAGTCCTGGATGATGTCCAGTGCATTCGCCGACGTAAGCGCCATATTGTATGTCTTGATATTCACGTAGGGGTTTTGCTTGCGAAGGCGTTCGGCAGCCGCTTCTACTTTCGGGCGGCCCACATCGTCTACGGTGAACAGAATCTGCCTTTGCAAATTACTATCATCTACCGTATCAAAATCTACAATCCCAATATTGCCTACTCCGGCGGCCACCAGGTATGATAACAGCGGTGCTCCCAACCCCCCTGTTCCGACCACCAGCACTTTGGCCGCTTTCAGTTTGCGTTGTCCCTCAATATTAAACTCAGGGATAATCAGGTGACGGCTGTAACGTTCCAGCTCCGCTTTCGAAAATGTAATATCGTTGCTCATGGTTTTTTAGTTAATCATGGAATGAGTAAATCATGAAATATTCACTCATTCAACGTTTTCCTCCGGCAATGGCGGGGATGATACTGATAACGGTATTTTCCTGTACTTCGGTCTGCTCGTTCTTGAGCGACTTAATATCTTCGTCGCCCACATAAATGCGCACAAAGCTGCGGATGCTGCCCTGCTCATCGAAGACGTGTTGCTTTAAATCAGGGTATTGCTCGGTGAGCGACTGGATAGAACCCAGTACGGTATCTCGCTGTGTCTCAACGCTCGCCTGGTTGTCCGTGAATTTGCGAAGCGGAGTAGGTATGATCACTTTTGCCATGATTTTATTTGTTAATTACTAAATGGTTCGATTGCTGATTGTATTCAGTATTTGTATTTTCTGGTGTTATAATTGTTCTAGTGATTGTTGACTTCGGGCTTCTCACTGCACTCTCTACTACCCCACGCTCCTTGCTCCCGGCGCCCAGCCCTATCAGCCTGCCTCCACCTTCCCTTATCCTATCTCTTCTTCTTCAAAAGCCTTTTCTTCCTCTTTCAAACGCCATGACGTAACCCGGGTCATCTTCCCCTGTTGTATTGAATAAATGATGTACGAAAAGTAGGGAACCGCCTGCTTTAAATCGTGTTCGGAAGGGCGGGCCGGATGGTCGGGGTGAGAATGGTAGACCCCTAACAGATCAATTCCCTTTTCGGTAGCGTAACGTTCCGCTTTCATATAATCGAGTGGGGAAATTTCGAAACGACGGCGTTGGTCGCCCTCTTGGTTGTTTTGCACTGGCACCGCCTCCTGAACGAAGCGGTCGCCTACCTCTTGCCCGTAAAAAAAGCCGCAGCATTCGTTGGGATACGCGGTTTCGGCATCGCGCTGCATCACCCGAGCCGCTTCTTCTGAAATTTTCAGGGTCATAACTGCTTAGTTGAAAATGGTTTCCATCACTTCACTGTATTTATCGGCCGAATCCGCGAAGGTAGTCACAATTACCCCTTCGTCTATCTCATCCGCAAGCTGGATGGCTCCCAGCAGGTTTGCCGCAGCCGACGGACTAAGCAGCAAGCCTTCTTCCCGGGCAACCCGCTTCAGCAATGCGTGTGCTTCCAGCGTATCCACCTCCCGATTTTCATCGGCTACCCGGCCATCGTATATTTTGGGTACGCGCGCCGTTTCCAGGTGCTTCCAGCCTTCCAGCCCGTGAAATGCCGCATTGGGTTGAAGTGAGATGCACTGTATCGCCGGGTTAATTTCTTTGAGCCTTCGGGTAGTGCCCATAAACGTTCCGGTAGTCCCCAATCCCGCCACAAAGTGGGTGATTTCGGTATGCGTCTGAGCAAAGATCTCTTCGGCAGTCGTCAGATAATGCGCCCGCCAGTTGTTTGGGTTAGCGTACTGATCAGCATAGTAGTAATGGTCCGGTTTTTCTTCCGCCAGTGCTCGGGCCCGATCCTGAGCTTCGTTCATTTCTCCCGTGGCTGGTGTGTAGATCACCTGGGCCCCGTAAGATTGTAAGATCTGCTTTCGCTCTTTGGAGGCATTTTCAGGAATACAGATGGTGACCGGTACTCCGGCAGCCGCGCCGATGGCCGCGTAGGCAATGGCCGTATTCCCACTAGACGCATCGATCAGTCGCATCCCTTCGGTAAGTTTACCGCTACGGATGGCCTCGCGAATGATCTGATACGCCGGACGCGCTTTCACGCTGGCTCCTAATTGGTACCACTCCAGCTTGGCAAAAATTTTCACTCCAGGCTTCTGGTACACCCGACTGATGGGAAAAAGCGGAGTGTTTCCGATGAAGGGCGCTAGCTGCTCAATGCGCTCATTCAGGGTTGTAGAAGCGGCAATGGAAAGGTCAATCATATTGTTACGGGTATATCATAAAAAAACCCTTCCTGTGATAGCACAAGAAGGGTTCAACCGTTGGAGGATATTTTTCTTAAATCATGTTTGCATACCGGTCCTATCTTGTGCACTATGTTTGGTACAGCAACACGCGTCAGGACAACAACAGAAGTTTACAGATGCAAAACTTTTCATTACTCTAAAGTTACGCTGACTAGTTAGAAAAAGTTGCTTTCTTCTGATTAAATCTTTGTAAAACCAGTTCTGATACGGCTTTGCCAATGGAGAGTGACGAGGTGGCCGCGGGGGAAGGTGCGTTCAATACATGCACCGCGTATTCATCTTCCAGAATCTTAAAGTCATCCAGCAGCCCTCCTTCTTTATCGCAGGCCTGGGCCCGCACCCCCGCTTCGGCAGGAGTTAAATCCTCTTCCCGGATATCTGGGATCAGATGCTGTAAGGCTTTGGTAAACGCAGCCTTGGAGAAGGATCGGTACATTTCGCCCAGTCCGGTTTGCCAGTATTTACGGGCTACTTTCTGGAACCCGGGCCAGCGCAGCGTTTCGGACAGCTCCCGCAAATTGATATCCGATTTGGTATATCCTTCTCGCTGGAAAGCCAGCACGGCATTAGGCCCGGCTTCAATTCCTCCCTGAATCATACGGGTGAAGTGTACTCCCAGGAACGGGAAATTCGGGTCGGGCACCGGATAGATCAGGTTTTTCACCAGATACTGCTTGTCTTCTTTCAGTTCATAGTATTCACCCCGGAAGGGCACGATCTTCACGTTGACGTCAGAGCGCATCATGCGGGCAATTTTATCGCAATACAACCCGGCACAGTTTACGAGTACCCGTGTGGTAAAGGTACCGTGGTTGGTAATGATGGTACTGCCTCCGGTATGGGTGCGGATGTCCAGCACTTTTCGGTCTAGGAACAGCTCCCCATCCTTTTGCTGCATGACCTCGGCATATTTCTGGCTAACGGTCGTGTAATCAATAATACCGGTTTGGGGGACGAAGATGCCTTCCAGTCCATTGACATGGGGCTCGTATTCGGCAAGCTCAGCCTGATTCAGACGCTTCAGGCCGGTAAGCCCATTGGCTACTCCCCGCTCCTGAATTTTATCCAGTTGGGGTACCTCCTGCTGACTGGTGGCAACAATCACTTTTCCGCACAGCTCATAAGGGATTTCGTGTTGATCGCAAAACTCAAGAAGCATATTGTAACCTCCCACACAATTTGTTGCCTTCAGGCTTCCCGGTTTATAATAGATACCCGAGTGGATCACTCCGCTGTTGTGCCCGGTTTGGTGAGCCGCTACTTTCTTCTCCTTGTCCAGTACCGCGAGTTTCAGGTGAGGTTGTTGTTCTTTGATTTTGAGGGCTGTAGCTAATCCTACAATGCCCCCGCCAATGATAGTAATGTCGTATTGCACGCTTGTGTCATTTGGATTTTCGCGAGGCTAAATTAAGATAACCCGTTGGAAGAACCAAAGTATTGTTGCGTAATAGATACACCAGCCTACCCCAACCTGATCATCGAATTAATGTTTGTTTGACAGAGGCGGCTGAATTGTATTTACCGAGGAGGCCTTACCTTCACTATCATGCCGACAAAATGCGAGAATAATCCCTTTTAAGCGTGTGATAATACAAACAGTCCGGTAAAGTCTTGCCGATTAGTGGTTAATGTCAGCGAAAAGAAAAAACTTTAGCGGTAAGCTACGTATTTGCAAAACTCTGTTCCTTTATGTTCGTAGTATCTATCCGTAGAGATGTGCATATTTCCCTATCTACATTGTACGTAATATTTTCCTGAAGTTAATTCTTTCCCCCCGTACTTCTTCTGTTTCTTATACAGGATGTAAGACAGGTTCAGCGTAAGTTACTGTTTAACATATGGTAAAATGGCTCTTTTCAATCAAGGTACTGTACTTTAAAAGAGGTATGGTGCACTCCTGAGCCAAACAATGACCTGCTTATTCTCTGATTGCTAATTTTATTTCGACACCCTTAGCTTACTATTTGCATAATACGCTTTCTATGGAAATGAATAACCGTAATTTCACTAAACACCTAAAAGATGACATACCGGCATCGCTGGTGGTATTTCTGGTAGCGCTTCCATTATGTCTGGGGATTGCCCTGGCCTCGGGTGCTCCTTTGTTGTCTGGTTTGGTAACCGGTATCGTGGGGGGGCTGGTGGTCGCTTTGTTAAGTGGCTCTACCCTGGCCGTCAGCGGGCCAGCCGCAGGACTAACCATTATTGTACTGGATGGCATCGAGGCAATCGGCTCGTTTGAAGGCTTTTTATGTGCGGTTATTTTAGCCGGAGCATTGCAGTTTTTATTAGGAGTAGTAAAAGCCGGAGTGATCGGGCATTATTTTCCGTCTTCGGTGATTCGAGGCATGCTGGCGGCTATTGGCCTTATTCTGATCCTGAAGCAAATCCCCCACTTTCTGGGCATCGATCAGGATTTCTTCGGGGATATTGCTTTCTTCCAGTCTGACGGTCGCAATACCTTTTCGGAGATTCTGTATGCCTTCAGTAATGTTCGCTGGGGCGCACTCATTGTCGGAGTAGTTTCGCTGGCCCTGATCATACTCTGGTCGCGGCCTTTTGTGCAGAAGACTCCGCTCTCGATTGTTCCTGGGGCATTAGTAGCTGTTTTTGCCGGTATTGGTCTGAACCAGCTTTATCTGGCTGTGGCTCCCGAGATGGTTATTCAAACTGAACACCTGGTGCAGTTACCCATCATCGGCAGTTTTGGCGACATGCAACGGGAGTTAGCCTTTCCGGACTTCTCACAGTTCTTCAATATAAATATCTTCCGCACAGCAATTACCATTGCCATTATTGCCAGTATTGAGACTTTATTAAGTGTTGAAGCCACCGATAAGCTTGATCCCGAAAAGCACCGCACTCCCCTCAACCGGGAATTACGAGCGCAGGGCATTGGTAACATGATTGCCGGGCTGATCGGGGGTATCCCGATGACCGCAGTAATTGTGCGAAGTACCGCAAATATTGGTGCCGGAGGGAAAACAAAAATGTCGGCTTTTTATCATGGAGTACTGTTACTGGTCTGTGCGCTCCTGATACCGGGAATATTAAATATGATTCCGCTGGCCGCTTTGGCCGCCGTATTACTGCATGTAGGGTACAAACTGACCAAGCCCATATTGTTTAAAAAACAATGGAAACTGGGTTTTGATCAGTTCATCCCGTTCATTGTTACGGTAGTGGCTATTTTGTTTACCGATTTGCTGGTGGGCATTTCCATTGGTATGGCGGTAGGGTTTTACTATATTCTGCGAGCTAACTACAATACGCCCTTCTCATTTGTTACACAAAGCAAGGATACCCACGCCCATTATGAGATCCACCTGAGTGAGCATGTTTCTTTCCTGAACAAAGCGAGCCTGGCCAAAGCCCTGGATCAGCTTCCCTCGGGATCAGTGGTGGAAATCTACGGGGATAATACCAAATTTATTGATTATGATGTGATTGAGGCCATATACGAGTTTCACGATGTGGCCGAGGAACGTGGGGTGCAGATCTCGTTAATCAATATTCCACTGGAAGGAATTCATGGTAAAATCGTCAATGGACAGGCTACATTCAGGCCCAAGCCAACTCCTGTGCCTACCGCCGAACAATAAATTCCGGCGCGCCATTTTTCCTGATAACCGGTACAATAAGTAGCCTTTATTTCAAACACTTACCCTCCCTGATTAGTAGTAATTGGGAGGGTAACCTAATCTATTTATGAAAATACCAAAGGCTATTGCCAAATATATAGACGTCGTAAATCATCCTGCCTATTACATCCGGATGGAAATAGAAAGGCTTAAAAGTAGTGCGCAGGAGAAAGTCACTGAGATTGTATCGAAGCTTGTTATTTTTGCTGCGATCGGACTGGTTTCATTATTCGTACTCGTATTTCTGAGCATTACGGTTGGCTTATTGCTCAATGATGCGCTGGACAGCTCTTACCTGGGGTTTCTGATCGTTACCGGATTCTATCTACTCATTCTGATCGTTTTATTTTTGGTGAAAAACCACTTCGAACAGAAACTACTTAGCATGGCCAAAAGCTCGGTAGTTGTGCCGGTTAAACACCCCCGACAGATGGAGCAAAGCAAAAACGGGCATCATCACCCAATGCAGTCTCCGGAACCGCTTCAGGAAGTTGAATCAAACGGCCAATCGCATCAGGCAAATTGATATCTACCCACAGATGTATAAATGGCTAAAAAGCTGCCCTGAAGGGTGGATTGTGAGACCGAAAAATACTCGTTAATAGCTTAGATGTGGCAGCCGATATTTTAGCAACCGGCGCATCGCTACCCTGATTGCAACGCGAAGCATTCTCTTTCTTAACCGACAAGTAAGAAATAAGCCCTTTTTTCACTTGCAATTCCTTCTCTAACCTCCCAACTTACCGCTTTTAAGTGGGTATCGGAAACGAAGCGGTGTGTATATTGTCCATAAACTAGTAAAGAATGGTCTTATCAGGCAAGAGCCTCACCCCGAAGGTTTCAGCTCCAGTAACCTAACAACCATCCGTGTATGTCGCTTGTGATTGAAAATCTGACAAAGACCTACGGTTCACAGGTAGCGGTGAATCAGATATCCTTTGCTGCGCATCCGGGTGAGATTGTAGGATTTCTGGGGCCCAACGGGGCCGGTAAGTCCACCACCATGAAAATTGCTACCGGCTATTTGCCCCCCACCCAGGGAACCATCCAGGTGTGTAACCATGATGTAGAAGATGACTCGGTAGCGGTACGCCGCTGTCTGGGGTACCTGCCTGAGCACAACCCGCTCTATCTGGACATGTATGTGCATGAGTACTTACAGTTTATCGGATCGCTGTATGGCCTCCGGGGAGAAAAGCTAAAAACCAGAGTGGGTGAAATAATTACGTTATGCGGACTGATGCCGGAGCAACGGAAGAAGATCGGGGCCCTTTCCAAAGGCTACCGGCAACGGGTAGGGCTGGCCCAGGCACTAATTCATGATCCGCAGGTGCTGATCCTGGATGAGCCGACCACGGGATTAGATCCCAATCAGCTTTCGGAAATCCGGGCACTGATCAAAAAAATCAGTCAGGAGAAAACGGTCATCTTTTCTACCCATATTATGCAGGAAGTGCAGGCGCTTTGCGACCGGGTCATCATCATCAACCGGGGTAATATTGTGATTGACAGCGACCTGGCGACGTTACAGCGAGGCGAGAGCAAGCAGAAAGAAGAGGTGCAACGCGTAGAAGCCATCTTTACCCATCCCATTGATGAAATGCTATTACGTACGTCCCTCACCCTAGGTCGTGTTGAAAAAAAGCACGGAGCAACTTACGAACTGGAAGCTACTGCCGGACAAGAGGATATTCGCCCGGCGGTTTTTAGATTTGCCTGTGAACAACAGCACGTACTCATCGGCATGCAACAGATATCCCGGGAAGAGCGACCGGGGCATGGAGCTTCGTTGGAAGAAATTTTTCGGAGTTTAACCGTAACGCAAGAAAATCCCTCCTGACACTATGTTGGCCATCTACCGGAAAGAAGTAAACAGCTATCTCAACTCGCTCATCGCCTACATCGTGATGGCGGTATTTCTGACTGGCACCGGGCTGCTGATGTGGGTATTTCCCGATACCAGCGTATTAACTTATGGTTTTGCTGATCTGTCTACCCTTTTTACTTTGGGGCCTTACGTATTCATGTTCCTGATCCCAGCCATTACCATGCGCAGCTTTGCTGAAGAAAGGAAAGCCGGCACGATGGAGCTGATCCTCACCCAGCCGGTCACTGACCTGCAACTGATCCTGGGAAAATACTTTGCCGCCTGGACCATCGTTGTATTTGCGCTACTGCCTACGCTCATTTATTATGTCTCCGTGTATCAACTGGGTAACCCGGTGGGCAATCTGGATTCGGCGGGTATTGCCGGATCGTACATTGGGTTAATTTTATTAGGAGGAGTGTTTACTGCCATCGGCATCTTTGCCTCCTCACTCACCGAAAACCAGGTGATTGCGTTCATTCTGGCGGTGTTTCTCTGTTTCTTTCTCTACACCGGATTCAGTTCACTGGCTGGTTTGCAAGTATGGGAGAACTCGGCTCTGCTGGTAGAAAAACTAGGCATATTATACCATTACGATGCCATGAGTCGAGGCCTGATTGACTCCCGAAATCTCTTGTATTTTGTTACTGTCACAGCCTTAATGTTACTGTTGACGCAACTGGTGCTGAATAGTAGAAAGTGGTGAAAAATGAATGATGAATGACAGAAGAAGTTACTACTATGAAAATTTTGATTGAAACAGGTTTTTTTGAGTAAAAATGAAGGGGGCTATGAATAGAAATATCAGGGCAAAGCAAAGCTGTCAGCGTATGGATCTACCATTATTTACACTTGCCAATCACTCAAACATTCTGCAATAATGTCGGCTAATCCAGTACCGGTACAACGTGAGCGTAAGGTTTTCTGGCGCGACATCTCCAAGCTAGGATTGGGCGTGGTGGCCTTGTTCTTCCTGAACGTACTGGCACAGAACTACTTTTTCCGCCTGGATCTCACCGAAGAGAACCGTTATAGTTTATCGGAAGCTACCAAAAACGTATTGGAAGGCTTGGAGCAGGATGTGGAAGTCACGGTATATCTGGAGGGCGAACTGCCGCCCGGATTTCAACGCCTGCAACGCAGCGTGGAGGAAACACTGGACGATTTCCAGGCGTATGCCGGAGGCCGTCTTCGCTTCCGTTTTGTAGACCCGCTGACCAGCGTGAGTTCAGCACAGCGCAATGCATTTTTCTTTACCCTCGATAGCCTGGGCATTGAAATCACCCGAGTGTTTGACGAAGAAAACGGCAGCCGTATCCAGCGGACCATCGTGCCGGGAGCCATCGTACGCTCCGGGAATCAGGAAGCGGGAGTCATGTTGCTGAAGGGTGATAAGGGAGCCTCGGCGGCACAGCAACTTAACCAGTCCATTGAAGGAGTAGAGTATGAACTGGCTTCGGCTATCCGGCAGGTTACGGCCAGTGGCCGAAAGCAGATTGCCATCATGCGGGGCCACGGCGAACTGCCTTCGGTAGAGATGGGTAGCCTGATTGACGCGCTCTCCAAGACCTATGATGTATATGAACTGTTTTTACCACAGTCCGAAGAAATTGCTCCGGTAGATGCCGTGATCATTGCCAAACCTCAGGAAGCCTTCAGCCGCGAAGATCAGTATAAACTTGATCAGTACCTGATGCGCGGGGGGAAAGCCCTGTTTTTCCTGGATGCACTCCAGATCGATATGGATAGCCTGGGAAGCGAGGGTTCTTTCGCATTCCCCATGACAACCGGACTGGATGATATGCTGTTTCGTTATGGCGTGCGAATCAACCCCACCTTGGTCCAGGATATTGAGTCGGGGCAGTACCCGATTGTGGTCGGAAATATGGGTGACCAGCCCCAGATCCGGTTATTGCCCTGGCCATTCTTCCCGGTAGCGAATAACTACGCCCCCCACCCGATGGTACGCAACCTGGATGCTGTTTATCTGCGCTTTGTAAGTACAATAGATACCATCTCCACTCCCAAAATCACCAAAACTCCCCTCATATATACTTCCCAGTATTCACGGGTACTGAGCACGCCTATTGTCGTGGATTTAAATGAACTGCGGCAGGCTCCGGAGCCAGCGCGTTTTCAGGAAGGCCCTCAGGCGGTTGCGTATTTACTGGAAGGAACGTTCACTTCCGTTTTCAAGAACCGTATCCTGCCGGGGGGCGTACCCACCGGTAATTTCCACCCGGAAAGTATGCCCACGCAAATGCTGGTGGTATCCGACGGTGACGTGGTGCGCAATGAACTTGATCCGCAAAACAACCGACCGCTGCCGCTGGGTTTCGATCCGTTTACCGAACGTACTTTCGCCAACCAGGATTTTGTCATGAATGCCCTGGCCTATCTGGTAGATGAAAGCGGGCTGATCCAGTCCCGTACCAAAGAAGTAAGGCTTCGCTCCCTGGATCAGGTAAAAGTACAGGCAGAGGCCACCAAATGGCAGTTGATCAACCTGTTGCTGCCGTTACTACTGATTGGCCTGTTTGGAGTGGTGAAGTTTTATATTCGCCGCCGCCGATACACCCGGGTTTAGCCAGATGTAGGATTGACATTGCTGAGCCTCTCATGGCTGGGTCAAGAGGAACTCATATCTACCGAGGCAAGTTAAAGGTGTAAATATCCTGACATTTTTGTAACTTATCAGGTCAATACAACAACTCTTCTTATGAACAAAAGTCTGGCACTGTGTGCGGTAGTTTGGATTTTCGCAATCTGCCAGCGGAGCGTCGATTTCTCACCCGAGATAGAAACGCAACTACCCGATCAGATCAGCTATAATTTTCATGTCAAACCCATTCTTTCCGACCGCTGTTTTGCCTGTCATGGGCCCGATAAAGCCGCCATTGAGGCCGGACTCAGCCTGAGTGACGAAACACTGGCTTTCTCGGAACTGGAAAGTGGCGAACATGCAATCATCCCTGGAAATTCGCACAAAAGCGCCCTGGTCAGCCGCATATTTTCGGACGACCCCGAAGTCCAGATGCCTCCGCCCGAATCGAACCTTTCGCTTACCGAATACGAAAAAGCAGTGCTGACGCGCTGGATTGAGCAGGGCGCGAATTACGAACCGCACTGGTCGTTCATTCAACCCAAAAAACCTGAAGTGCCCGAAGTCCGGCAAACCAACTGGCCGAACAATGAGGTGGATCGTTTTATATTAGCGACCCTCGAACAAAAAGAACTATCCCCCGCCGAACGAGCTAACAAAGAAAAGCTCATCCGCCGGGTTACTTTTGACCTGACCGGCTTGCCTCCTACTGTGCAGGAAGTAGACGGTTTTCTGGCCGACACGTCACCTGATGCTTACGAAAAACTGGTAGATCGCCTGCTGCAATCTCCTCGCTACGGAGAGCGTATGGCGGCCGAATGGCTGGACGTAGCTCGTTATGCCGATAGCCACGGTTATCAGGATGACGGTATGCGTAATATGTGGCCCTGGCGCGATTGGGTGATTGAGTCGTTCAATGAGAATATGCCTTACGATCAGTTTATTACCTGGCAACTGGCCGGAGATATGCTGCCCGAGGCTACCCAGGAGCAAAAGCTGGCCAGTGGTTTCAACCGCAACCATCTGCAAAGTCAGGAAGGCGGTATTGTTTCTGAAGAATATCGGGTAGAGTATGTAGCCGACCGGGCCAATACCCTGGGCAAAGCCTTTTTGGGGTTGACGGTTGAGTGCGCTCGCTGTCACGATCATAAATACGACCCCATCTCTCAGCAGGAATACTACTCTCTCTATGCCTTCTTCAACAGCATCAACGAAGCCGGGCAGATCCCCTACATGGGCGAAGCCAGCCCCACCGTAATGCTGACTGATGAGGAAACTGACGAGAAGCTAGCCTTTTTACAGGAGAAAATTCAGGAGCAGGAAGCAAAGGTAGATATTGAGCAGGAGGAATATCAGAAGCGGTTTACCCAGTGGCTGGAACAGGCGCAAGCCAATCCCGCAGCCCGTCAGGTGACGCTCACGCACGAAGTGGGACACTACCCGCTGGACAACCCGATAAATAACAAGTTCCGTAATCTGGCCAATAAAAAGCTCCCGGCCGACATGGTGGTAAACCAGCAGGACAAAGAGCCCGAAATAGTGGAAGGGAAGACCGGAAAGGCTTTGCATCTTGTCGGAGATAGTTATGTAGACTTGGGTGAAAAGATTGGCTACTTCGAACGAAACGAGCCGTTTACCATCAGCCTGTGGTTCAAACCCCTTAAAGACAGCCTGGAAGGACCCATATTTTCCAAATCAGGTGGGTTGTATAACGGAAACCGGGGGTATGACTTTACGCTCCGTACCGACGGCACCATCTCGGCCAGCCTGAACCACACCTGGCCCGCCAATAGTATTGAAATCCGAACGTTAGACAAAGTGCCCGTGGGCGAATGGAGCCATCTGGTGATGGCGTACGATGGTTCCAGCCAGGCCAGCGGTTTAATTATCTATATGAATGGCGAACCTATGCGTCGTGAAGTGATCACGGATCACCTCAAGCGAAGTATTCTTACATACGGAAAAGATAAGGAAACCTGGGGCAACCCGACGAATCTGCGAATCGGTAAGCGTTTTGAAGAAACCCTCGACGGAGCCGTAGCCGATGAGTTTCGGGTATTTGACCAAAAACTAAGCGCGGTAGAAGTGGCAAAACTGTACGGCGATCAGGACCCGGTGCTGGCTTTCCTGGAGTCGGAGAACCATGAGGACTTATTGGATTATTATCTTCAAAACAACGATCGGTCGTATCAGGAGTCTTTCTCTCAGCTTACCCGTTTACGAGGCCAGGAGAACGAAGTATTAAGTGCCTTACCCGAAGTCATGGTGATGGGTGAATTAAACGAGCCGCGCCCGACATTTATACTGGATCGGGGTGTGTACGATGCACCTACCAAGCGAGTATATCCGACTACGCCCACCAGTGTGCTGGAGTTTCCTGATAGTTTGCCTAAGAACCGCCTGGGCTTAGCCCAATGGTTAGTTCATGAAGATAATCCTCTGACGGCCCGGGTGGTAGTGAACCGCTACTGGCAGATGCTCTTCGGACGGGGGTTGGTAAAAACCTCCGATGACTTTGGTAACCAGGGCGAACTGCCTTCCCACCCCGAATTGCTGGATTGGCTGGCGATCCGCTTCCGGGAATCCGGGTGGGATGTGAAGGCATTTTTGCGGATGTTAGTCACCTCGGCTACCTACCAGCAATCGTCCGTAGCAACCCCCGAACTGCGGGAGAAAGATGCCGAAAATGTCTGGCTGGCGCGTGGTCCCAGTTACCGTATGCCGGTCGAGATGATCCGTGACAATGCCTTGGCTGTCAGCGGGCTGCTCAATGATTCTATTGGTGGACCTAGTGTAAAACCTTATCAGCCGGAAGGGCTATGGGAAGCACTGGCTACCCGTAATGCTACTAAGTACATACCGGATACTGGCGACGACCTGTACCGACGAGGCCTGTATACCATCTGGAAACGCAGTTCACCGCCGCCTTCTATGGTGAGTTTTGATGCCTCGGAAAAATACCTTTGCACGGTGAAACGGCAAAAGACCAATACTCCGCTGCAAGCTTTGGTGCTGTTGAACGATCCCCAGTACGTAGAAGCGGCGCGCCTGCTGGCCGAGCGGATGGTGAAGGAAGGTGGAACAAAACTGGACGAACAGCTCCGCTTTGGTTTCCGGGCCCTAACCAGTCGCGAACCCGATTCGCAGGAGCTGGCATTATTAGAGCGATTGTATCAGGAAGAGAAAACAGCTTTTGAAACCGCTCCGGCCAGTGCCGACAGCTTGCTCCGGGTGGGAGAATCGCCCCATGATGCGTCCATCCCTACCGACCAACTAGCGGCCCTGACAGTCATCGCGAATACCCTGGTAAACTACGATGAAGCGGTTTATAAGCGATAGTTGTAGTGCTCAATGGTTCAATTGTTAGATTGTTAAAAAGAGACTGGATATGGAAATTGGTAAAGAAAAATACTTGAAGTTGAGTAATATTGATGCTTATAAAGTTGCTTTCCATCTCAGCAACTTAATCTGGAATGAAGTTACCCGTTGGGATTATTTTGCTAAAGATACAGTCGGAAAACAGTTTGTAAATGCGGCAGACAGCATATCAGCAAATATTGCTGAGGGGTTTGGAAGGTATCATAAAAAAGACAAAATCAAGTTTTATCGGTATGCCAGCGGGTCGTTAAAGGAAGCTTTAGACTGGAACGAAAAGTCAAGAGTAAGATCACTAATAGATCAAGTTACTTATGATACTTTTTTTAAAGAACTGGAATCGTTACCAAAACTAATTAATCAACTCATTAAATATACCAACCTTGCTCTTAAGTCATAATCTTATTAGCCATTGAACAATAGAACTATCGAGCCATGAAACTTCTTCATAACCAACATATTGATCGACGGGATTTTCTGAACAAAACGACCCTGGGGCTGGGCAGTGTGGCGCTGGCTTCATTACTAAATCCCGCCAAACTATTTGGTAAGTCACCTTCCATCACGGGTGGAACCGGCGGTGTGATCGACGGCCTTCACTTTGCTCCCAAAGCCAAACGGGTAATTTACCTTTTCCAAAGTGGCGGTCCGTCTCAACTGGAAACCTTTGATTATAAACCCACGCTGGCCGAGCGGGTAGGGGAAGAACTGCCCGATTCGGTGCGGGGAGGGCAACGCCTCACCGGGATGACGGCCGGTCAGAAGTCGTTTCCCCTGGCGGGTTCCGTATTTGACTTCGCCCAGCACGGCAATAGCGGAGCCTGGGTGAGCGAACTGATGCCCCATACGGCTAAGATTGTGGATGAACTCTGTTTCATCAAATCCATGCATACCGAAGCCATTAACCACGACCCGGCCATCACCTTTTTCCAGACCGGCTCCCAGCAAAATGGTCGCCCGTCCATCGGCTCATGGATTAGCTACGGACTGGGTAGTGATAATGAAAATCTGCCTTCATTCTGTGTGTTGTTATCGCGTGGTAGGGAAGGGGGACAACCACTGTATGCCAAACTGTGGGGAAGTGGCTTTCTGCCATCATTGCACCAGGGAGTGCAGTTTCGCTCTGGGAAAGATCCGGTATTGTACCTGAACGATCCGGCGGGTATGCAGAAAACCAGCCGCCGGCGTATGCTGGATTACCTGAAAGAATTGCACGATATTCAGTACGAAAAGGTGCTGGACCCGGAAATTAACTCACGTATAGCCCAGTACGAAATGGCCTATCGCATGCAGGCCTCCGTACCGGACACGATGGACATCTCCCACGAACCGGACTACATTTATGATATGTACGGCGAAGAATCGCGTAAGCCCGGCACCTTTGCTGCCAACTGTCTGCTGGCCCGCCGCCTGATTGAGAAAGACGTTAAATTTGTACAGCTCTACCACCAGGGCTGGGACCAGCACGGTAACCTGCCCAATGATATTCAGATCATGTCCAAAAGTGTGGATCAGTCATCTGCTGCATTAGTCATGGATCTGAAGCAGCGCGGCTTGCTGGACGATACGTTGGTGATCTGGGGTGGAGAATTTGGGCGAACCAATTACTCTCAGGGACGACTTACCAAAGAAAGCTACGGACGTGACCACCACCCCCGATGCTTTACCATCTGGATGGCCGGCGGCGGAGTGAAGAAAGGTTTCAGCTACGGAGAAACCTGTGAGTTTGGCTATAATATCGTGAAAAACCCCGTACACGTACACGACTTTCAGGCCACCCTGATGCATCTTATGGGAGTAGACCATGAGCGATTCACCTTCAAACACCAGGGACGGCGCTACCGACTGACCGACGTACACGGACAGGTAATCAATGATATAATTGCGTAGTAATTTTGGGCAAAGATAAATCACTTTCTTCCCGGAAGTTAGGTTTTGAGTTGCAACCGTTTGCTATACATTCAATTTTGCATTCTGTCCGATAAACAGCTTATTGTCAATGGAACCCATATTTACATTCAGAACCGATCGCTATGATTTCTGGCCAATCTATGAGGCTATTAAAGCGTATTATCCCATTGGGCTTGAAAGAACCGAGCATAGTATCTACTTTCAGTACCCCGGGATAAAGAGGCTTGAAGCCTTGGTGGAAACTACCCTCCATCAAAAATCTGACCTCAGCCAAACATGGGACGCCTTTCGTGAACAATGTGAAAAGGAATTGAATGTTAACATCGCTGGTACAACCTACGGACAAGCGCCTTCTTTAAGTGCCTTTGTGGAAATTGCTACTCGAGAAATCGATGATTATATCATCTCGAAGGAATTGCACGTTGCACTCAGCATTATCGGCCCATTCTATACTATTTACGGAATGGATAAAATTGCTCTGAAAGAAAGTGACAGATATTATCGCCAAACGAACCGAACAATCATATCGCCACAGGCTACTTATGCACACGACTTCACCGTCTTAAGAGAAAATGTTGAAAAAACGTTTGAAGGTTATCGCTTTGTACCGCACTTTATTCACCAGATGTTTATTGAAGGGCTACGCGTTCGTTACCAGGACGATGCTCAAAACAGAGTGTATCACGCCCTTTTCAATTACCTCTTTGACTTTGACAGCGCTGTGGCAGGCGATACCCACGGTTATGGGTTTGACCAATGGGTCATTGATAATCCGGATTGGACAGATCACTGGAAGGTAGGCCCTCCACCAGAATAAAAGCCCGCTAATACCTCAGAGACTTATGCTGGGAAGACGCCAATCTCTTTATATCTTCGTACCTTCAGTACTTCAACCTTCTAATGCTTATGAAAAGAGTCGCATTTAAAATGCAATTGCTTTCGGGATATGAGAAAGAATACCAGAAAAGGCACGATGCCATCTGGCCGGAACTGGTGGAACTATTGCACCAAAGCGGTATCAGCGATTACCATATCTTCCTCGACCCTGAAACCCATACGCTATTTGCCACTTATGTAATTGCGGAAAATGCCCGGAGAGACCACTTACCTCAGGAGACGGTTATGAAGAAATGGTGGGCCTACATGAAAGACATCATGGAAACCCATGAAGATAATTCTCCCGTTAGCACACCACTGGCTGAGGTCTTTCACATGAAATAACCACTTCTGCTAACCGGAGTAAGGCTTCGGTGAAACAGACACACCGAAAAAGCACTCAACCGATAACCACGATTTCTGATGGCTGCTTCCTCCTCCCGACGACACTTTCTGACCCAAACCGCCCTGGGTGCCGGAGCTTTGCTGACTCCATCGCTAATAACGACCGCGTATCCGCCGGAAAAAAAGATGGGCATTGCCCTGGTTGGCCTGGGTAATTACAGTACCCACCAGTTAGGTCCGGCCTTGCAGCATACCCAGCATTGCTATCTGGCGGGCATCGTTACCGGCACCCCAGAGAAAGAAGAAAAATGGATGAAGGAGTATAACATCCCGAAAAAGAATGTGTACAACTACGACACCTTCGATCGCATTGCTGACAATCCTGATATTGACATCATCTACATTGTACTTCCTAACTTCATGCACGCTGAGTACACCATCCGGGCCGCCAAAACCGGGAAACACGTCATCTGCGAAAAGCCAATGGCCATGAATGTGGCCGAAGCTAAACAAATGATACAGGCCTGCCAGGAAAACAGTGTGCAACTTTCGGTGGGCTATCGGCTGTATTTTGAACCCCACCACCTGGAAATGCGGCGACTGGCGCAGGAGCAGGTCTACGGTCCGCTGAAAGTGATTGAATCAGGCTTGGGATTTACCCGCCCTGCCCCCTCATCATGGCGGCTGGACCTGAAGATCGGCGGAGGTGGGGCCATTATGGACCTGGGAGTGTACGCCATCCAGGGAGCCCGACGCACGGTAGGCCAGGACCCGATCCGGGTGACGGCTCAGGCCTTTACCTTTGATACCGAACACTTTGTCGATATTCACGAGACGGTGTTCTGGCAGTTCGAATTTCCCAATGGCATCATCGCGCACTCCAGCACGACCTACTCCTCTTATATTGACCGACTGTATGCCGCCTGTGAACGAGGCTGGTATAAGCTGGAACCCGCCTTCAATGCGACCGGTGCTCAGGGATTAACGATAGAAGGCCCCATGAATATTGAGGGACCGCAATACCAGCAGGTACAGCAGATGGATTCATTTGTGCAAAGCATTCGCAAAAAGGAAGAACCGCTCGCCTCCGGGGAAGAAGGGCTGAAAGATATGCAGTTGATCGCCGCCATTCTGCAAGCCGCCGAGACGGGGCGAAAAATTACGATACAGTATTCCTAACAAAATGACTAACCCGATAGACTTACTGCGTGAGGGGACCAGCCAATAAGAAAGAGAATAGCCGCGATACCCTCTGGAACTATGCTTATCACCGGGCTTTGATCACCCGCCAAACAATATTTGGGTAGAACAGTACCGTAGGCGGGCTCACCATATTCAATACCCTTGCGAATGCTTTGTAGATTACCGGCTCTCCGTTCATTACTCGGTTGAGTTTGGTGAAATATTTTGCGAGCAGTGCTGGTGTCTTGGGGGGAACGCCCTCAGTTTCCGGGAACTTAAAGTCTTCGGCTACGGTCAGCTCCCAGGGAGTTTTTATCTCCCTGGCCACTTCGTGGAAGAAAGGTTTCCAGATCGGTTCAGTCTCCCTTTTTCGTAACATCTTATCAAGTATCTCCGCCTGAATGGCCGCCGAACTCATACCCTGCCCATAGACTGGATTCAACCGGCAGATAGCATCGCCCAGCGGTAAGATACCCTCGGGAAAAGCGGATAAACGCTCAAAATGAATCCAGCGCACATACGGAATACGGTAGGTAAACAGCCCACTGACTGGCTCCAGATCCCGGATGTGCTGATACACCAGAGGGCTGTCCAGTGCCTGAGTATACTCTTTGAAACTGCTAAGGTCTTTGGGCGCTGCATCCCTGGACCGACCGTTGACAATAACAATCATTTTCCCGTCTTCAATTGGCTGGATAGTACCGCTTTTGGAATTATGGGGCGGGTTGGAGTTGATATTGATTACGTTGTAAAAGTCTGTCGCGCGGGGGAAGACACAAGAAGTATAGGTCACATTCACCTGCACTTTCTCCACTTCCGGAGCCGAGTATCCCATCTTTTCCAACTCTGGAGCAAGCCGTGAGCCAATGCCCCGGGTATCTATGAGCAGGTTAGAATAATATTTTCCCTCTTCCGTCTGCACTCCCACCACGGTATTTCCTTCGTGCAGTAACCCAGTGATCCTGGCTTGGTCTATCAAGCTTACTTGCTTCTTTTCCAGCAGCATCTGCCGAAGGGTGTTCTCTAACAACGGGCGGCTTGTCATCACGGTGTGAAGACCGGTTTCGCATTGGGGGCGGTAACCCCCTTGGCTGTACCATTTCAAAAGCAAGCCTAAGTCTCCGGTAATACCTCCCCGATCCTGTAGCCGTTCTATGATGCCGGGAAATAGTTGACGAATGACTTCGTACCCTTTAGATAGCAACACATGCACTTGATGATCCTGAGGCACGCCTTTACGATGGGCTGGTTCGGGAGAGATTTTGTCTTTCTCCAGGATGATTACCTGATCAAAATGATCGGCACAGACCCGGGCAGCGAGCAGACCGGCTATGCTGCTTCCGATGATGATTGCATTTTCTTTTTTCATGGATATAGGTAGGGGTTAGTATCCGGTAAGCCCGAGAAGTCACCTACCCAAAATACTACCAGGTTCGCTCGGTAAGCACCTCTATTTTCTGTCCCACCTGAAGCGTTCCCAGTTTCCTGGGAATGAGATTGACTCCGAAAGTCACGGCTCCGGCCGCGTTTTTTCGGTAAGCTGATAAAGTGCGCAGGGGTTCCTGCTGTTCATCTTTTTGCTGCAACACCGGATCAATGGTGGTGAATACACAGCGTTTGCAGTGCTCGTTCACCTCAAACTCACAGTCGCCAATGCGGATATACTTCCACTGGTCTTCCTCGTAGGGCTGGCACCCCTGCACCACAATATTAGGGCGGAAGCGATGCATTAGTACCGGGGAAGCGAGGCGGGTATTTAACTCCGCCAGAGATTCTTCCGAGACTACATGCAATGGGGAGGTATCTGCATAGCTCACGATGTCGCCCTCCTTTCCACCGTATTTTGCCTGCATCTCCCGGCCCTGTTCGCCGAGCATTACCAGGCTACAGGGCACTCCCAGATAATTCGAAAACCAATGAGCCGCTTCGCTTCCCAGAGAAATTCCACGAACTATTCTCTTAAATAGCCGGATCTCCACCATTTCTTCACCGGCAGGGTAGAGGGTAAGCTGATACAGTTGTCCATCGGGAGCTGTTAACTGCAAAAAAGTCTCCTGTACCTCTATTGAGATGCCCAGCAGCTTGGGGTGCTCCCGTCCGGTAATAATCTCTCCATCTGAGTTCACGACCGCCCAGCAACGATCCAGCCGGAGACCCGTCCGCAATACTTCGCTTTCTGGTAATGAAACTCCGGCTAATGACTTTACTGGATACGTAATGATTCCTGAAACACTTACTCTATGCATACAGACAGAACTTTAAGGCACTGGGCGACTGGCAATCTTTTTTCACTCTCAAACACTTCCTATTCCTTAAAAAAGCCCCGTTTTCAGCCACTTTGCTTTGGCAAGGTACGCATAATCCACCAGCAGGTCTGCCATAAATTTATTAATCTGGCATGAAAAAGTGTGTAGGCTTGGTTAATGCTTTGCTGAATTTAGAGGCGTAAATCATACTTTGGTACGAAAATATTACATAGGTAATTTCAGTATCATGTTCACACTTGCATTTAAAAAAGTTAAGAAAAGGACTGAGCTTTCTGTCGAGCATATTCGAGGGCACTTTCCTTACGGGGGCCGCCCAGACCAGCAACCTGAGCAAGATGGATTGTTCGGATGACAGAGAAGACTCACTCCCGTAGTATCCTCTGCACACCCTCTTAGAATAAAAACTCTTCTTGGAAGAAAGAACACCTTTACTTCGGAAATATCTACGTTTATTAGATTGAGCCCATAAAAAAAGGCTTCCGCAGTAGCGAAAGCCTTCGGGCTGTTGTTGCTTCTTTTAACTAAGCGACGACCAATAATGTATCTAGCTGCCCACTTCGCAGCTCTCCGGCCCGAGTCTTGGCACGTACCTCTAAGGTGTAATTTCCAACGACCAGCGTATCCGGCATGCCGATAAAAATCCGCTTACTGCCCTGGTCAATGTATTCGTTTACACGGATAGAGTCGCCCTTCTCATTGAGAAAAAATACCCCTTGTTCCTCATCCTGAGCATTAAAGCTAAGCTTATCCCCAAAAATACGAGCCGATTTACCCGGCGTAATCACTTCATTGTTCGTACCACTTACCACATCCTCTACCACCGCTATCTTTGGCCCCGTATTATTGGCGGCTACTTTCCGCAATACAATTCGCTTTACCGCTTCCCGCAAAACCTTACTAGGCAAAAAGCTTAGCCGCAGTTCATGCTTTTCAGGGTTATACGTCTCACGAATGTTGTGAAATACTCCCCGCATATTGGGTCCCAGTGAGAATAATTCCGTATTGATGCTATAACCTTCTTCTACAAACTCGCATATCACCTTCTTTTCAGTCTGGAACGCAGCTAAAAGCTCAGACTCCGAAAGCCCTGCATTGTCTTTCACTATACCCGCTACAATATCAGCACGGGTCTTTGTTCCCTTGGTCACTACCACTCCACGAAAGTCGTTTGGGTCGGGCGTTAAGGGATTATCGGCTAGATAATAGTCCATACGCTGTGCTTTTTAGTAAAAAATTCATCCTCTGTAAATTTGAAGGTAAAGTAAGTTCAATACATGTCAGAAACACGAGAAATGGTACAGGCGTAGGAATCTGGCGGAAAGGGTAAAGAGGCGAGAGTTGGTCTTGTCAGAAGAAAGGCGCTGCCCCTGTCCACCAGCGGACAATCATTGACCGAATACGAACACAATTTATCATACGAACACCCTCTGGAAGCTGCCCTGAGGTTTGGTAAAGGGTTTGTTCTACAGAATATGAATTAATTACCTGACCATGCGAAAGACTTATATCGGCGAACTGGAAGAAGTGGTACTGCTTACCGTAGCCCTACTCTACGATGAAGCCTACGGAGTAGCCATTACCCAGGAGATCAAAGCTCAGACAGAACGCAATATCAGCATCAGCGCTGTGCATGCCACCCTGCACCGACTCTCAGAAAAGGGCTTTGTCAACTCCCGAATGGGAGGGGCCACAGCCGAACGGGGCGGCCGGCGCAAGCGCTTCTTCACTGTGACCCCGGCGGGTAGCCGCATCCTACACGACATTCAGGAGACGCGTGAGCAATTATGGCGGCAAATACCCACGCAGGCACTGCAATGGAAAATGGGGTAAGCCGACATCACTACACGACGAAAGATTTCGCGTTGGGCGATGTATCAAACCGAAAAGGAGGCAGCGTTTCGGTGCTTCCTGACGAAGCTTGATAAAAGACGTCATCCATCTAATGAAGATACTGAACCACTAATACCAACGAGTGCCATAATGGATAATCATCCTCATAAACCTCATCCCCCTCGCTGGGCCGACCGACTGCTGGAGAGCTTCTGTGCTCCGCATCTGCTGGAAGAGGTGCAGGGCGATTTGTACGAGCTGTACGGAGGGTGGGTTCAGGAATACGGAGCACGGAAAGCGAACAGGTTATATGTTTTTCATACCCTCAAATTTTTTAGACCCAATACCATGCGAAAGAAAACAATGTCGTCCCCGATGGTCACCGTGGATATGATCAGGAACTACCTCACCATTGCCTGGCGCAACCTGTTCATCCACCGCCTCTATTCCTTTCTCAATATCACCGGGCTGGCGGTGGGACTGGCCTGCGGTATTCTCCTGCTGCTGTGGCTCAACCATGAAATCAGCTACGATAAATTCCACCAGAACCTTTCGGATATTCACCTGATGATGAGGAACCAGATGCTGGGAGGAAAGCTCCGTACGGGCGATGCTACCCCGGCCCCTTTATCGGCAGCCCTGCGTGAGCAATTCCCGGAAATAAAATATGCCAGTTGTACTGGTGGAGGTGGAGAAAAGCTATTCAGCCTGGGGGAAGAAACCACTTACGCCTCAGGCCTATACGCCGAACCGGATTTCTTCAACATGATGACGTTTCCGGCGATTGCCGGAGATCCGGTAGCGGCCCTGCGGGATCCCGGTTCGCTGATCATCACCGAAAGCACCGCACGAAACTGGTTCGATGAAGAGGAACCCCTGGGTAAGATGGTACGCCTGAACAATACCCATGACCTTCAGGTGGCTGCCATAATTCGCGATGCACCGTCTAACAGCACCCTTCGCTTTGACGTGGTGTTGCCTTTCCGGCTACTCGAGCAGGAAAGCGAACTCAAGTGGGACAATAACTCCTTTTTAACCTGGGTCCAGCTTCAACCCAATACCGACCTGGATCAACTCAATGGCAAAGTAGCGGGGCTTCTCAATCCTAAGTTAGACGGTGAAGAGATGGAGTTATTCGCTTATCCCTTGGCCAATATGCACCTGTTCAGCTCCTTTAAAGATGGTAAGCCGGATGGTGGCGGAAAAATTGCAATGGTCATCATGCTGGGCAGCCTCTGTTTTTTCATTGTGCTGATTGCCTGTATTAACTTCATGAACCTGGCTACCGCTCGTTCGGAACGGAGAGCGCGGGAAGTGGGTGTGCGTAAGGTGATGGGCGCCCAGCGTCGGCTGATTATCGGCCAATTTCTGAGTGAAGCCATGGTGATGACATTCCTGGGACTGGCATTGAGCATACTAATTGTTAACCTGACGCTACCCGCTTATAATCAGCTAATCAGAGGAAGTTTGGAGTTTAACTTTTCCAACTGGCAGATCTGGTCTATGCTGCTGGGGCTCGGCTTGATTACCGGGTTAGTGGCGGGCAGTTATCCGGCCTTCTTTCTAAGCGCGTTTCAGCCCGTGCGGGTACTGAAAGGCGTGATCGCTACTGGCAGAAAGGCAGCTTGGTTGCGAAAAGGGCTGGTCAGCTTTCAGTTCTTCATTTCTATCTTCTTCATCATCACCACCATTGTTATTTTTACCCAACTAGAGTACATTCAGCATCGCCCCCTGGGGTACGATCAGGAGAACCTCATTGAGATTACCGCCCAGGGTGATATGAGTCAGCGGTTTGACCTGGTCAAGCATGATCTGCTCCAACTACCTGGTGTCAGCAGCGTATCGGCCGGAACGGATAACCTGCTGCGAATGGGTGGAGGCCTCACTGGTTTTCAATGGCCGGGAAAAACTCCCGATCAGGATTTCGGTATTACTGTTACCTGGGTAAACTACGACTGGGTGGAAACCGCCGGGCTGAGCCTGATAGAAGGGCGAGATTTCAGTACGGCTTATAGCAGTGATTCCTCAGCCTGTCTGCTTAACGAAGCGGCGGTAGAACGAATGGGCCTGGAAGATCCGGTTGGCACAATGGTAGGGGATAACAATACCGTAATTGGGGTAGTCAAAGACTTCATCTATAACAGCCCAACCGTTGACCCGCATCCAATGGTAGTTTTTTTCCGCAAAGGTAATCTGAACCACTTTTTCGTGCGCTTCCAGAATGATCAGCAGTGGCGGGATCGTTTAGCGCAGATTGAGCAGGTCGTCAAAACGCATAATCCTGACTACCCTGTTGAATTCCACTTTACAAAAGATGAATATCAGCGTAACTTCGATGAAATGCAGGCGGGTGGGCAGATGGCAACCCTATTTAGTGGGCTGGCGATCTTTATTGCCTGCCTGGGACTAGTAGGACTTTCGGCTTTTGTGGCAGAGCAGCGTAAGAAGGAGATTGGCATCCGTAAGGTGTTGGGAGCTACCGTACCACATATCAGCTTTTCGCTCTCCCACGATTTTTTTCAACCGGTGCTGTGGGCCTTTATCCTGGCTGCACCCGTCGCGGGCTGGGCTATGCAGCAGATGTTAAACGAGATTGATTATCATATCGAACTCTCTTGGTGGATGTTCGCCCTGGCGGGAGTGCTAGCTTTGATAATTGCTATGCTGACAGTAGGGTTCCAAAGCGTGAAAGCCGCCTTGGCTAATCCCGTAGACAGTTTACGAAACGAATAACTCGGGTGGGGAGCTAGGTGCGAGGTGCATGGAGTACACCTCGCCCCAGGCTCCCGGCCCCAAGCTGATAGTATATGTCAAAGAACCATTATCCCCTGGATCGCCGGCCACCGGAATGCCGGCCACCGGAATGCCGGCCACCGGAATGCCGGCCACCGGAATGCCGGCCACCGGAATGCCGGCCACCGGAATGCCGGCCACCGGAATGCCGGCCACCGGAATGCCGGCCACCGGAATGCCGGCC